>OY764692.1:52500-124652 GCA_963668285.1 uncultured Lewinella sp.
CGAGGTGATAGAGGAAGCTGAGGCCGGCGAGGCCACCACCGAGAACGGCGATGTCGTAGTGCTGAGGCATAAGGGCGTAACGTACAACACTGGTATCGGTTGCTACCGGCAGCTCAGCTTATGGTGAGCAGGAGGATCAGGAAGAAGGTCAACTGAGCGAAGAAATACACCGCAAGTACGCGACTCTGGTACCGAATCCGCAAAAGGCGCAAGGGGAGGGAAATCATAAATGCCACCACCCCCCACGCCAGGTAGTTCTGCAATGGTATCTCCCCCCTACCCCACTGCCAGTAATCTAGCGCGATAGCGACCGGCTCGATGGCTATGTCGTATAGGGCAAGGAGGATGGCGGAGAGGAGCGCGGCCAGAACGGCGTACATCAATCCTTCCTTTCTTATAGCGAGTAGGCCGGCGAGCCTATCCGTCACGTCGTTCGCGGCCAAGGTGAGCATGCACCAATTGAGCGCGATGACGAGGGGGACGCCCAGCCACTGCACCCACATCGTCGGCCCGTAAGCGTATTCGCCGAAGATGGCGCCGGTGGCTACACCCAATGCTTCGACCGTGAAGGTGAACACGTAGGCAACTAACAACCACCAAAACAGCATGGCACCCCGGTTACGCAGATAGATGGCTGTTAATACCAAACCGTTGAGGAAGAACAACAAGCCATCGGTGATCCAGCGGGTGACGGGGAGGATGGCGGGTAGGGTATGGGCCAGGGCACCACTAGCGTAGGCGAACAGGAGGAAGCCGATCAGCCAACGTTCCAGTGCATTGAGGGGCGGTTGCCTTGCTCTTAACTTCCCCTTACCATGCACCTGCGGACTCGCCAAAAATAATTTCTATAATAGGTTAAAACGGTGCTTTACCGCGCTGCTGGCAAGCAAATACACTTTACGGGTATCGGGCACGCGGATGCGCTCGTCGGCTACCTGGCGGGCTGGGCTGTTCTTGATCTTTTGGAAGAGCTTCGTGTAGTAGACGTACGCAACGTAAACGCCCAGGCGGGAAGAGGCGGGTAACTGTTTGATGCCCGTGTAGGCGAAATCGAAGTCGCGCTTGATGTCCGCCTCGATGTCTTTTTTTACGTCGTTGGTGAACGCATTGTAGTCCACGCCGGGGAAGTACACGCGGCCGCGCTCCTCATAGTCCGCTTTGATATCGCGGAGGAAATTGATTTTTTGGAAGGCGGCACCGAGGGCGCGGGCGGGTTCTTTGAGCCGCTCGTACTCCTCTTGGTCGCCGTCTACGAAGACTTTGAGGCACATCAGACCCACTACTTCGGCGCTACCGTATATATAGGTATGGTAAAGGTCGTCGTGGTAGCGGCTGAACTCCAGGTCCATGGCCATGCTGTCCAGAAAAGGATCGATCAAGCCCCGCCCTATGCCATAGCGATTGGCCACCTCCTGAAAAGCCTGAAGGACGGGGTTGAGGCTGATGCCATCTTCGATCGCCTGATAGGTGTCGCGCCGGAACTGCTCGAGCAGGCGGGGCTTATCCTGGCCGTGAAAGGTATCGACGATCTCATCGGCGAAGCGAACGAAACCGTAGATGCCGTAAATGGGTGCTCGCAGGGGCTTATCGAATGCACGGATGCCCAGGCTAAAGCTGGTGCTGTAGCGGCGCGTGATCAGGGAGGCGCACTCCCGGCAAGTTTCTTGATATAGGCTAAGCATGCACGATTTTGGGCTGGGGTTGGGTACTAAAGTCGGAAGCGCCGGTCAGGTGGCGGTGAACATCACGGGCGGCTACCTCGCCGGAGATGATGCTCGGAGGCATGCCGGGGCCGGGGGTGGTAAGTTGGCCGGTATACCAGAGGTTACTGAGTTTGCCGCTGCGCAGTTTGGGCTTTAGGAAGGCCGTCTGCGTAAGGGTATTTGCCAGTCCGTACGCGTTTCCGCGGTAGGCATTGTAATCCTCCTTGAACTCTTTGTGCGCGTAAGCCCGGCGGTAGGTAAGGTGGGGGCGAATGTCTACCCCGGTTCGCTCCGCAAAGCGATCGCACATGACGGACCAGTATTTCTCGCGTTGCTCCGGCGTATCATCGATCTCGGCGGCCAGCGGCAGCAGGAAAAAGAGGTTTTCGCAACCTTCGGGAGCTACGGAAGGATCGGTGACCGAAGGGGCGCAAACGTAGAACAACGGATCCTCGGGCCAGGCCGGTTCGGTGTAGATCTCGTGGGCGTGGCGGTTGAAGTCGGCGTCGAAGAAAAGCGTGTGGTGGTGGAGGCCGGGGATCTTTCTGTCCACGCCAACGTAAAAGAGGAGACTGGAGGGTGCCATGACCCGGCCGGCCCAATACTTTTCGCCGTAGACGCGATCGGCCGGGCTGAGGACCGACTGCTCGAAGTGGTGATAATCGGCGGAATTGATCAGGATATCGGTCTGGTACACCTTGCCATCGGCAGTTGCGACGGACTGAACGGCGCCACTTTCGGTACGGACGGCGGAAACCGGTGCCTTGCTGATTATCTCAACACCTAGCCCACGCGCGGTAGCCGCCATGCCCTCGATGATCTTGTGCATACCGCCCATCGGGTACCAGGTCCCGAGCTCGAGGTCGGCGTAGTTCATCAGGCTGTACAGCGCCGGGGTATCGGAGGGCGTCGCCCCCAGGAAGAGAACGGGAAACTCCAGGAGCTCACGAAGTTGGGGGTGCTTAAATAGCCCGCGTACGTAGCTCGACATGTCGGTGAGCATCTGCAATTTTAGCGCGGCCTTCACGACGCGCCAGTCGGCGAAGTCAAGGATGCTGTGACCCGGTTTTTGCACGAATTCACCCAAGCCGACGCGGTACTTGTATTCCGCCTCGTCGAGGAACTTGCGTAGGTTTTTGGAGCTACCCGGTTCCAGGCGTTCGAAGAGCGCGAACAGTTCTTCGGTGGAGGCGGGGACTTCCATGGAGTCACCCGGGCCAAAATAAATCTCGTAGCTCGGATCGAGGCGGACGAGGTCGTAGTGTTCGGCGGCGGAAGAGCCGAACTCCCGAAAGAAGCCATCGAAGACCTCCGGCATCCAGTACCAACTGGGGCCCATGTCGAATCGGTAGCCGGCGGCGGAAAAAGTACGGGCCCGACCGCCCAGGCCGGCGTTCTTTTCGAGGATACGCACCGGGTAGCCTTCGCGGGCCAGGTAACATGCCGTAGAAAGGCCGGAGAAGCCGGCGCCGACGATGGTGATTTGGGTTTTCAACTGGTTCGGTTATTCTGGACTGTAACCGAAATATCCCAAAGCTGTTTTCAAAATAGCGAACGGAAGTGGATGGAACACTGCCTAATCATCCGATACCGTAAGGAGGACTACTTATTGTTGAACGCGCTCATAGTGTTCTGTAAACCGTGCGCACAGAAGCTTAAGGCCGCCTTACCGGCTTGCTTTAGAAAATCAGGCAACTCCTGCCGCTGTTCCTCCGGCCACTCACCGAGGACGTAGTTAACCTGCTGGCCGGGGTGAAAATCACGGCCGATGCCGCAGCGTAGGCGCGCGTAATTGTTGCCTTCATTGAGTTGATCGATGGATTTCAGCCCGTTGTGGCCGGCATCGGACCCCTTCCCGCGGAGGCGTAAGGTGCCGAAATCGAGGTGCAGATCATCAACGACAACCAGTAGGTTTTCTTTGGGAATGTTCTCCTTCTGCAACCAGTAGCGGACGGCTTTGCCGCTCAGGTTCATGAAGGTATCCGGCTTTAGGAGGAGCACTTGCTTTCCGCGGTGGCGCACCCGGGCCAGCTTACCGTAGCTGACGCTCTCCCAGTCTTCGGCCAGTGACTCGACAACTTTGAAGCCAATATTGTGGCGTGTATCGGTGTATTCGGCACCGGGGTTGCCAAGGCCTACGATCAGAAATTTCATAGCCGGCAAATGTAGGCCTTTAGTTTAGCTCCAACGCTGGCTCAACTCGTCGACCACCTCCCAAAGCTCGGCGAAGTCGTTGATGGCGAAGTATTTGTTCTGAACCTCCGTAATGACGAATTCCTGCGCGAGGACGGCGTTCAGGTCGAAGGGGATTATCTCCACTTTCGGGTCGTTGAAGACGTGCAGGGTTTCGCTTTGGCTACTGCAGATACCGGCGCCATATACCTTGAGCTCTCCTTGCTGGCGGATGACGCCGAACTCGACGGTGAACCAGTATAAACGTTGCAGCTGGGTAACTTTCTCCTCGTCATCTTTTACCCTGACGCCGAGCGCACCGAGCTTTTGGGCGAAGTTGGCGTAGTCAGCGTTCAAGTACAGAGGGATGTGACCGAAGATGTCGTGGAACATATCAGGCTCTTCGAGGTAATCGAGTTGATCCTCACTCCTGAGCCAGGTACTGGAGCAAAAGCGTTTGTCAGCCAGCAGCGCAAAAAACTCATCGACTGGCAGGAAGCCAGGAACCACCTTGATGGACCAGCCGTGGGCTGCTTTAAGTTGTTTATTGAGCTCGGTAAACCTCGGTGGATGCTCCGGAGCAATGACGGGGTGTAGGGCGCCGACGCATTCGATGTATTCCTTACAGGCGTGATCGCGTAAGGAAGTGAGTTGTTGCTCGGTCAACGTTTGCCAGACGGCGTAGTCGGTAGGAGAATAAGCGTCGTAGTCTTGAGCAGGGTTGAACGGGGCGGTCATAAGCGGGCGTCTTTACTATTTGCTAGAATAAAGATAGCACGGCAAATGTTGTCAGTGCAAGTATTTTCTCGCGTTAGTGCGTCCTCCTGTCTTGACCGTGGGTTTGAAATTTGCTAATTCGTTACTAAAGTCCCCACGTTCTCACCGAATACGATGCGTCGTAGGTTAGACGGTTCGTTGATGTCGAAGACGATGATGGGGAGGTTATTCTCCTCGCAGAGGGCGAAGGCGGCCTGGTCCATGACGCGCAGGCCTTTGGTGAGGGCTTCCCGGAAGGTGATTTTATCGTACTTCACCGCGTCCGGGTCTAGCTCCGGGTCGGCGGAATAGATGCCGTCGACGCGGGTACCTTTGAGGACGACATCGGCCATGATCTCATTCGCCCTTAGTGCGGCGGCGCTGTCGGTAGTGAAATAGGGGTTACCCGTTCCGGCGCTGAAGATCACGACACGTCCTTTTTCCAAGTGGCGCATGGCCCGTCGGCGAATGTAGGGCTCGGCGATCTGCTCCATTTTGATGGCGGAGATCAGGCGGGTATAGACGCCGTGGGTTTCCATCGTGCTTTGGAGTGCCATGCCGTTGATAACGGTGGCGAGCATACCCATATAATCGCCTTGGGTGCGTTCGATACCGGACTCCCCCGCCGAAAGGCCCCGGAAGATGTTGCCCCCGCCGATGACGACGGCGACTTCTACACCGATGTCGACCAGTTCTTTTATTTGGGTCGTGTAGTACTTGAGCATGTTGGGGTCGATGCCGTACTGTTGGTCGCCCATCAGGGTTTCGCCGCTCAGTTTAAGCATGATTCGGGAGTACTTTAGCGCCATGGGGTCGGGGGAGTTTTGCGGCGCGAAGTTAGTTAAGACCGAGCTAGGTCATACAATTCCGTGACTACCAAAGTGGTTCTAATGTTTCTACCCCGGTTATGATCAGATACATCTTTTCGCTAACGCTAATTTTACTCCTTGCCCTGGGCTGTCGTGGTGACGCCGAGGGGGTTCGGTTGTTCGAGGTTACTTACCCGGTGATTGAGTTCGACATTCCTGCCGGCCAGGCTCCGTTCTCATCGTTCGTAGTCGCGCAACCCAACCTTGCCACGGGCTTCACCGAGGCGATTGCGGATGCGGGGCTGGACGCTAACGACGTCGATCTGGTAGGTGGACTTCGTGCCCGCGTAACGTCGCTGACGGGGGATGATTTCGGGCAATTCGAACGGATAGAGTTGCGGGCCTGCCCGGTGGGGCAGGCTGGCGGCTGCGATCGTTTTGACCTGTTGTTCAGCGTGAGTGATCTGTTCCGGCGGCGGCAACTGTCGGTGCCGTTAAACCCTGGCTTGCGAAACTTTCGGGAGTTGTTCCTAGAGGATCGCATGCAGGTCGAACTGGTGATGTTTGCCGGGGAGTTTACCTCTGTCTCTCTGCAGGCGCGGCTCGAATGGTCCGTTCAGGCGGTGGGCGATTTAGACTAGTTACTGCCAGCCCAGGCGCGCCTATATTTGCAGCTTAAAGTTTGCTTTTCGCTGCCTTCAACAGAATATGCCCCAAAAGACCCTATACCTTAAGTCAGCTTCGGAGGATACCCGCCCCATCTACGTTGCCGGCACCTTCAACGACTGGACGGCGGCGCATACCGGCTACCGGCTACAGCCGGCCGAGGAGGACGATTTGTATAAGATAGAGCTCGATCTACCCCAGGAGCCGGAGCGCGTCGAGTACAAGTATACCCGTGGGGGTTGGGAGGCCGTCGAGCTCGGGCGGCAGGGTGAGCGAACGTACAACCACACCCGCTTCGTAAGCGAAGACTGGAGCGTGCCGGATCGCGTGGAAAAATGGGCGAATGCCGGGCTTACCTACGAGAACCGCTTCTTACCGATCATCGAGGTGATCGATGAGCAGTTCGAAATCCCCTCTCTGATTCGTACCCGGCGGGTAGCGGCCTTGTTACCGCACGACTACTACTCTTCGCAGAAGCACTACCCCGTCCTTTATTTGCAGGATGGACAGAACCTATTTGATGACAAAGCACCTTACGGCAGCTGGGGAGTAGACAAACGGTTAGCGAGTATGGCGGAGCGTGGGATGGGCGACCTCATCGTCATTGCCATCGACCACGCCGCCGAACAACGGGCAAGCGAGTTCACGCCTTCTTTCCGTACGCGCCTCGGCAGTGGTGACGGGCGCAAGTACGTTGACTTTCTCGCCCAGGTACTGAAGCCGTACGTCGACGAGCATTTCCGTACGCTACCCGGCCCAACGCATACGGGCATCGGCGGTAGCTCCCTCGGCGGGTTGATCAGCATCTACGCCGGAATCTTGCACCCGCGTATTTATGACCGCCTGATGGTGTTCAGCCCCAGTCTCTGGGTTACCCCGCGCATCCCGTTCCACCTAATGAAGCTGACCAGCCAGTTTCGGGGGAAGATCTACCTCTACGGCGGGGAGGCGGAGAGTAAGACCATGGTAGCGAATATGCAGCGGTTCAAAAGCGAGTTACTCAAGCAGACGGGGAGCGATCAGGTGAAATTTCGTGTGGAGGTCGACCCCGAAGGGCAGCACAATGAAGCGCGGTGGGGGGAGGAGTTTCCTAAGGCGGTGGAGTGGTTGTTTTTTGGGGAGTAGGTCGCCACATCAGATTGGACACCTCACTTTACGATGATTTCTTCCAAAAATTCTTCCCCGAACTCCTTATTGAGTTTACGCCGGAGCCCATCCCGCATACTGATCAGGTTAGCGCGAAACGGTGCATTCGTGGCATACACGTACAACCGCTTATTACGGATCATCAACTTACGCGTCTGTGCGGCCGCCTGCTTACCGAGCAGATCTTCCCACAGCATACGGGTACGCGCCAGAAAGTAGCCGGCTTCGTTCTCCTTGGTTTTGCGGAGGTGCAGTAGGAAGGCATCCTTCAGGGTAAGTACCTCTTCGCTCCGGTCCTTCTTTTTCATATCGCATCGGTCGTAGCCGTAGCCGTGCCGTTTTGCACCAGGAAGCAGCGCCAGGCGGCTTGGCTACCTTTAATTAACGCCCCCACGCGGTCTGGGTTGGTATCCGACAGGATCACCTGGCCAAAGCCGGAGCTCAGCACCAAACCCAGTAGTTGTTCTACCCGCTTACGGTCGAGTTTGTCAAAGATGTCGTCGAGCAGCAAAATCGGCAGACGGTTAGTAGTGTGCTCTAGCAGGCGGTACTGCGCTAACCGAAGGGCGAGCACGAACGACTTGAGTTGCCCCTGGCTGGCTACACGACGTAGCGGATGGCCGTTTTGGGTGAAAACCAGATCGTCTTTATGGATACCGCCCGTGGTGCGCTGTAGCCTAGCATCTTTCTCCCTTCTCTCCGCGGCAACCTCCGCCCACTTCGCTTCGTGTAAGTGGCTACGGTAGACCACGTCGACGGACTCTTGGTTACCGGAGATAACGCTGTACGCCTCCGTTAACGTGTCGGTGAAGGGTTTTACGAACTGCTTACGTTGTCGATGTATGTAAGCAGCCGGGGCGGCCAACTGGGTGTCGTATACCTCCAGCAGGCCAGTTGTATCTGGCCGGCCTTCCAACTCCTTGAGCAGCGCGTTTCGGTTGCCGAGTAGGCGGTTATAAGCGATTAGGTTACTCAAATAAACCTGGTCGGACTGCGAGAGGCTGTTATCCAGCAGTCTGCGGCGTAGTTCGCTGCCCTCCAGCACCAAATTGCCGTCGTCGGGGGCAACGACAACGACGGGGTAGCGCCCGACGTGCTCCGAGATTCGCTCGTAGGCCGTGCCGTTACGCTCGATAATCTTGCGCTTACGTTTCTGCAGTTTAACGACGATGCGGTCGCGCGCTTCCGTAGAGGGGTCGGCGAATTTGCCTTCCAGCCGGCTTACGTCATCTCCGTGCCGAATGGCGTAGGCATCCGGGTTGCCCGTGAAGCTCTTCCCCATACAGAGGAAGTAGATCGCCTCTAGCAGATTTGTCTTCCCCGCACCGTTCGGCCCGACGAAGCAGTTGAGCCCGGGGCTTAACGCCAGCGACTGGGTCGCGTAGTTCTTGAACTGGGTGAGCTTTAGTTCGCGGAGTTGGATGGGCTACGGGATGAGTGGATCGGGGGGGGGTGAGTGGAGGAGTGAACAGGAGGGCTAGACGGCCACGTCGTGGTCACGGAGGGCTTGGTTGAGGCTGGTCTTCTTATCGGTGCTGGCTTTACGCTGGCCGATAATCAGCGCGCAGCTGACCTGGTAGTCTCCCGCGGGGAAGGACTTAGCGTAGCTACCGGGGATGACGACGGAGCGTGGCGGCACGTAACCGCGGTGCGTGACCGGCTCTTCCCCCGTTACGTCAATGATGCGGGTCGACTTGGTCAGGACGACGTTAGCGCCGAGGACGGCTTCCTTACCCACTCGTACCCCTTCAACGACGATAGAGCGGGAGCCGATGAAGCAGTCGTCTTCGATGATCGTCGGGGTAGCCTGGAGGGGCTCCAACACGCCACCGATCCCTACGCCGCCGCTGAGGTGGACGTTACGCCCGATCTGGCCGCAGCTACCTACGGTTGCCCAGGTATCCACCATGGTACCGGAGCCGACCCAGGCACCGATGTTGACGTAGCTTGGCATCATGATCACCCCTTTCTCGAGGTAGGCTCCGTACCGGGCAACCGCGTGCGGGACGACCCGGACGCCCTGGCCGGCATAGTCCTTCTTCAGCGCCATCTTATCGTGGAATTCAAAGGGGCCTACTTCGATGGTCTCCATCTGGCGGATGGGAAAATAAAGTACGACGGCCTTTTTGATCCATTCGTTGGCTTGCCACTCCCCCTCTCCCGTCGGCTCAGCTACGCGCAAACGGCCTTTATCGAGCTCTTCGATGACGTAATCGATGGCTTCCCGGGTGCTGGATTCCTTTAAAAGGGCGCGCTCTTCCCACGCGCTTTCGATGATTTGCTGAACGTCTTGCATTAACTCTTGGGGATATGATTTTTGTAGGGGCCCAAAGATGAGAAACTTTGTGTTGGCCCCGGTCGACATTCCCAAGAACTATCAACGGATGCCTTGCTACCTTAGCGATTCCACTTGCCCCCCCCCCTCCGTGTTTCACCACTTACTTGTCATCACACTGCTGGTATTACCTACCATCCTACTTTCGCAGGGTGAGCGGGAGGCGGCTATGGACCGGGGGAACAGCTTCTATAAGGAGGAAGCCTACGAAAAAGCCAGAGATGCCTACTTGGAAGTGCTTAGTGAGACGGACTCCCTGACCGGCCTTGCACGCCATAAGATCGGCTTGACTTTTTACAAGGAGGGCAACCACCCTGCCGCCGCCGAGGCCTACCGCGAAGCAATATCCGTTCGCGACGCAGTACTGCCTCCCGGCAGTTTGGATGCCGCCCGCAGCCGGCGGAACCTGGGTGCGGCTCTGATCAATTCGGGGGGCTACGAGGAAGCGGGCAAGGTGCTACGCGAAGCGCTCTCTACCTACGCTACGGCCAACCCTACGGATACGGTTAACTGGTTGCGCAGCCTTATGGATCTATCCCAGCTCGCGCACACTCAGCGTGACTACCAACTGGCGATCAGCTCCGCGGCCGGTGTACGGGACCTGCTCAGGAGAGTCAGTTTATCCAGCTACGACGAGCAGCAGGCGAACTACATCGTAGCCCACACCTACGAATCATTCGGCCGGGCCGAGGATGCCCTCCCGTTTGCCCGGCGCGCACTGGAACTTTCGCAGGAGGATGGGTACTACGAAGAGATCCTGACGAACTTGAATCTGGTTTCAGTCGTATACGCAAAGCTCGATCGCCACGAAGATCAGATCGCCGTAGCCAAACAAGCTCTCTCTCTTGCGGAAGGTTTGCCCGAAGCCGAAGCCTTAGACGTCGGCTTGCTCCACATCAATATGGCCCGCTCTTACGGTAAATTGAACCGAATCGGCGAGGCACGCCTGCAAGCCGACTATGCGCTGGAGCTGCTCAAGGACTCCCGGCCCGCCTGGCTTCCGATGATCCACGGTACCCGTGGCAATCTCGCCCTGCTCGCTGAAGACAATTTCGATGCGCTCGCGGCTTTCAATGCCGGGCTTGCCGCCTTTCACCCGGTTACTCCGGGCAGCTACCCGCGGCCGCATCCGGATAGTCTGAGCAAAGAGGCCATGGAAGAAGCCACCATTTTACTCGGAAACCGGGCGAAGCTCCTCGGCCGCTCGGACCGGGCCCTCGAAGCATTCTCCGACTACGAATTGCTGTTCACCATCCAGGATCGCCTGCGCGGAGACCTGGACCTCGAAAGCAGCTACTCCTTCCTCAGCATCGAGCTACGTCAGTACTACGACGAGGCCGTCGATCTATTGGTCAACCACGCCGAAGCGGTAGGGGATGACACCTACCTCTGGGATGCCTTCAGCCTTACGGAACGGGCTAAAGCGTACAGTCTGCTACGCGCCCTGCAGCAAGACCGCCGGCAACGCGGCGAACGAGAGATCACCCTGCGGGCCCGCATCGCCCAACTCCAACGGCTGGCCGCCGGCGACGAGCGGTACGAGCCCGCTTTGGAAGCCGCAAACCTGCAACTGGATCGTCTGCTACACCAACGCCGCAAGGCCTCCCTAACCGACGTGGAAGAGCCGATGGGTAAAGAAGTAGTCGCATTACTAAAAGAACAGAAGAAGGTACTACTGACCTACCACCTGGGAGACAACAACGGCTACCTCTTCTTGATCGACCCCGACAGTAGTGGTATACAGTACTTCCCCATCCCCGAAGTGGCGCGCTTGGGCGAACGGATCGAAAGCTGGCAGGATGCCCTTCGGCGCAGTGCCTACCGGCGCAAAAGTATGCTGACGGATAGCGAGCAAGCCGATCTTGACCAAGCATTCGTGAACGATGGTTACGCGCTTTACCGCCAATTACTCGGAGCGGCCTCGGTGGTCGACCAAAACATTATCATCATCCCCGACGGGCCGCTTTCGGTACTACCCTTTTCGGGCCTGATCACCGAAAAGGTCGAAGGTGCCGTCGACTACGCTACCCTCCCCTACTTCCAGGGCGAGCGGGCAATCGTCTACGCCTACTCCGCGCGAATCCTTAAGGAGCTCAGCCAGCGCGGCACGACCGACTACGAGATGGACTTACTGGCCTTCGCGCCTAGTTTTTCCAATACCACCGAATCGCCACTGGCGCAGGGTAGCCGCAAGGGGGAGCGCGCCCTGCCCGGCCTGAGCGCGCTTCGTTACAACGAGGCGGAAGTAGAGGGTATAGCCCGGGTCTTTCCTAACCACGAATTGTACAAAGGCGTGGAGGCCAACCGAGAGAACTTCTTTGCGGCGGCGGGGCGAGCCCGCATCGTCCACCTCAGCACCCACGGTATGGTGAATGCCGCCGACCCGGAGCTGAGCTTCGTAGCCTTCACGCAGGTAGGCGATAGCCTGGAGCTGGAAGAGATGCTGTACTACAACGACCTCTCCGCCATGGACCTGCAAGCCGAGCTGGCCGTCCTATCCGCCTGCGAAACATCGCTGGGGCGTTACCTGCCCGGCGAGCATACGTTCAGCCTGGCAAGCGCTTTTGCCAGCGCGGGCGCCCGCTCGACGCTGACTACCCTGTGGCAGGTAGATGACGAGGCTACGCAGGAAGTAATGGAGGGGTTCTACCAATCATTAAGCCATGGCTTTACCCGTGACGTCGCCCTGATGCGGGCACAGCGGGGCGTCAAGGAAAGCAGGAACTTTGCCCACCCCTACTACTGGGCCGGCTTTACCCTTTACGGTAACACGGGGAAGTTACTTCCGGCGCCGGTAGGCCAAAAGTGGCGCGTATGGGCGCTGATTGGCTTCGGTCTATTATTGGTCGCCGCCGTCGTCTATTCGTTTCGCCGCAAGCGGCAATCGATATAACACCGCCCCTCCGCAAACCCGACGGGGCATACCGGGTTCGAGAAGAAAACCTCCCCCCCATCGTGGCCAAAAACAAACCCTCCATCCCCTACTGGCACGTTTATACCGACGAAGCCGGCATCAGCCACCAAAAACAACGCGAGCTCACCGATTTCGAGCTGGAAAGCATGGGCGGCGGCTCCGGCGAGCAGTGGAACAACAAGCTGATGAAGGGTGCCACGCAAATTATTTTCAGCGAGTTGCCGGCTGATTTCGACGGCGACTGGCACGAGAACCCCGAGCCGCAGTGGATCATCCCCCTCACCGGCGGCTGGTGGGTAGAGACGATGGACGGCCAACGCGTCGAGATGCGGGAGGGAGACCTCTCCTTCGGAGCCGACCAGGGCACGAAGGACGAGAAGGGCCACAAATCCGGCGTCCTCGACGGCAAACCCTGCCGGATGATGATCGTACAGTTTACCGACCGCAAGGAGCTCAAAGGCGGCAAAGTAGCACCCGACGAACTTTAGCGTTCCCTTCACATCCGCCGCGGGGGGGTATTGCGTTCTGTATCTTTGAACCGTTAACCGGCTGCTATGAAACCCCTGCTTTACGTCTGCTTGCTCGCGTTCTTACTCCCGGCCCCCGCCACGGCCCAGGATGCGAACCTTTGGAAAACGCTTTCCAAGATCTCCTACGAAAAGAAATACGACGACCTGCTAGGCTTCAAAGTCGACGTACCGGTCTTCAGCGAAGACGTCCAGGGGCTGGAAGGTAAAACGGTGGAGGTGAGCGGCTACATCGTCCCCGTCGAAGGGTATAAAAGCCACACGGAATTCGTCTTCAGCGCCTACCCCTACAACATGTGTTTCTTCTGCGGCGGGGCCGGCCCCGAAACCGTAATGGAAGTTACCAGCAGCGAGCCGGTAAAGTACACCACGGATAAAGTTCGCCTGCGCGGCAAACTAACGCTGAACGACGATGACATCAATCGCCTGATGTACGTACTGACGGACGCCGAACTCGTCACCGACAGCGAAGGAAGCCGCTGAAGTTGCCCTACCTTTACCGCTGACCCAATATTCGCCTGATTGCCCTTTTCCAGCCCGCATCGCCTCCTTCCTTTATTTGCGCTCGCTACCCTCCTGCTGGCTTGCGGCCCGGATACCGCTACACCGGCCGCCGCCCCCAGTTTGCAGAGTTCGGACTTACCACCGGTGCCCGTCCCCCCCTTCAACTCGGATAGCGCCTACGCTTACGTGGCCAGCCAGGTCGGGTTCGGGCCGCGCGTCGTCAATTCGGAGGCCCATGGTAAAACGAAGCGGTGGCTGGTCGGGAAACTGAAAGCTTTCGGCGCCTCCGTCAATGAACAAACCTTTACGGCCACGGCCTACGATGGTACCGAACTGAACGGTACGAACATCATCGCGCGCTACAACCCAGGGATGCAGGACCGCATCCTCCTCGCCGCCCATTGGGATACGCGCCACCTCGCGGATAGCCCGCTGGAAAACGACCCGAACGCCATCGTGAACGGAGCCGACGACGGCGCCAGCGGCGTCGGCGTCCTGCTGGAGATAGCGCGGCAGTTAAACCAACTACCTCCGAACATCGGCGTGGACATCGTACTCTTCGATGCGGAAGATTACGGTGAGCCCAGCAACAACAATACGGAGAGCTGGGGGCTCGGGGCGCAACACTACAGCCGAAACCTCCCCCCCATGAAACCCCGTTTCGGCATCCTGCTCGATATGGTGGGCGGAAAGGACGCTCGATTCGCAATCGAAAGGGTCAGCCAGCAGGCCGCCCCGGACGTTGTCAAAAAAGTATGGGATTTAGCGGGCAGCATTCCTACGTTCGCCCCTTACTTTCCCAAAAAGGTGGGTAAGGGAGTCACCGACGACCACTACTTCGTGAACACCATCGCCCGCATCCCGATGATCGACATCATCAACTTCCGTTCGGATACCGAAACCGGCTTCGTAGCCCACTGGCATACGGACGATGACGACCTGGATAAGATCGACCGCAATACGCTACAGGCGGTCGGGCAAATCGTAACGGCAGTCGTTTATCGAGAAGGCAACGGAACGATCTAGTAGTCCGTCGGTCCGCTGGTATTTTAGTATGTTGATGCTCCAACCGAAAGGCTAAAACCCTCAATGCGCGAAACGGATTTCATCGCCAACAATCAGGAGAAATGGCAGCGCTACGAGCGAGCCCTCGAAGCGAGCGAGCAGGACCCGGAGTTGTTGCGCGAGCTGTACATCCACACTACCGACGACCTGTCGTATTCACGGACGTTCTACCCCAACCGGTCCGTACGGGTCTACCTCAATCATTTAGCGCAACAAACGTTTCTGCAGATCAGCAGGGGGCGAAAAGGAGAAGCCGGGCGATTCGTATCGTTTTGGACGGATGAGTTGCCGCGCGTAGTACACGCCAACCGCCGCCCGCTGCTGGTTTCCCTGCTTCTGTTTCTTCTGGCCATGTTGATCGGGGTGATTAGCTACCGGATCGACAACGATTTTGCCGCCACCATCATGGGGGAAGGCTATATGGCTATGACACGGGACAACATCGAGTCGGGAGACCCGATGGCCGTGTACAAGGAGATGTCCCCTTTCAATATGACGCTGGCCATCACGGTCAACAACATCTACGTGGCGTTGCTGACCTTCGTATCCGGCGCGCTGTTCGCGATCGGCAGCGTAGTGCAGTTGCTTCGCAACGGTATCATGTTAGGCGTATTCCAGTACTTCTTCTACGATCAGGGGATCTTTCAGGAGAGCTTTTTGACCATCTGGATTCACGGGGCCTTGGAGATCAGCAGCATCGTGATCGCCGGCGGGGCGGGCCTGACGATGGGGATGGGTTTGTTGTTTCCGGGCACGCTTTCCCGCTTAGCGTCCTTCAAGCGATCCGCCCGTGCCGGCCTGAAAATATTTTTGGGTACCGTGCCGCTATTCATCATTGCGGGCTTTCTGGAGAGCTACCTCACCCGGCATACGGAGCTGCCGGACGGCATTCGGCTCGCGTTCATCCTGCTCTGTTTCGGGTTCGTTTACTGGTATTTCGTAGCCTATCCGCGGGCGGTGGCGCGTCGGCCGGTGGCTGCTTCCTACTCCCTCCCAGGGATAGCCCGAGCCAAGGACGCGGTAGTCGATCGCAGGCAGCTAAGGGGCCCGGGGGAGAATCTGGAAACCACCTTTTCCATCCTGCGCCGCTCGGCGGGTTTGCTCTTCATGGGCGCGGGCTTGCTGGCGGGTGCTTTCACTTTACTGTCGTTCGGCTTCTTCGGCGGGGCGTCGTTCGCACGGTATTTCTTCGACGGCCGGTTGCTGGTAGGCGATCTGCAGAATTACTACGAGCTATTCACTACCTTCTCGCGCGACCGGGGGTGGACGTATTTATTACTCGTCGCGGCGTACTTCTACGGGGTATGGAAAGTTGCGTTCGTCATCTTCTGGCGGTCGACGGATCTGGACGTACTTCCCGCCAACTGGCGGAGTGAGGCCTACCTGGCCTTGGTAGCGATCGCCGTCGCTACCCTGCTGGCTTTCGGCCCGCTGCTCGTTGCCCTCGCTTCCCTTCTGGCGTTTCCGTTCCTGTTCATTCTGGCTTACGTCGGGTACACGGGCATGGCCAAAGTAGGCCGGACGGTAAAGTACGTCGGCACGAATTTCCTGACGGCGGTGGGAAATATGCTACTGATCTACGTATTGATCATTCCCTCGATGTGGCTCATCGATACGGTCGCCGGCCACATGCTGTTCTCCTTTCTCGATTGGGTGGTGTACACCGACCCGGCCGCGATCGATAACCTGAACGTGGTGTTTCAAGCCTTCACCTACCTCCTCTTTTTCAGCGTCATGTTCATCCTGCTATCCGTTTCCTTCGCCCTGAGCGCCCACAAGATTTGGGAGATCGCCGAGGCCGAAGCACTGCTGGAAAAGATCGAGTCGGTAGGTACGAAGCGCCGCCTCCGTGGCATGGAAATGGAGTAGGCGTGCGGCTATATTTATATTGGCGAGTACGCAGGTGCAATACCTGCGGAAGATAAAGAGCAAGGTAAACCGTGGCGTAGGGTGTGGAAACTTTCTTTCCTGCCGATAAATCGCGTTATTTGCCGCTACCGCCCTCCCTGGGCCATGAACGATGCCGAACCGGAAGGTAGGTACGACGTTCACCCCAGTAGCGCCCCGCATCCTTCACGGATTATTTGCGTTAACCAAATCGAAAAATTGTCGCCCTCGCCAATGAAAGCCCTTAAAGAAAAATTCGCCACTAAAGCCCGCTCACTTTTTAAAGAGATGCGAGCCATCAATAAGGAACACGGCGATAAGCAGGTAGCGCAGGTCACCCTTAAACAAGTAATGGGCGGTGCCCGCGGCGTAAAAATGATGCAGTGGGAAACCAGCGAGCTGGATGCCAACGAAGGCATCCGTTTCCGTGGCCACTCCATCCCCGAAATCAAAAAGCTACTCCCCTCCGGCCCCCAGGGCGAGCCTAAGCCGGAAGGGCTGTTTTGGCTGATGCTAACCGGTGAGGTACCTACCGAAGAGGAGGTGAACGAGCTTACCGCCGAATGGCACCGCCGCGCCGACGTGCCGGCAGCCGCCCTTGCGGTACTGGATAGCATGCCGGCCGATACGCACCCGATGACGCAGTTCGTGATCGGCATCATGGCGCTACAACCCGATAGCGTATTCGCCCAACGCTACGCCGAGGGCATCTCGAAGACCGAGTACTGGGATGCCGTCTATGAGGATAGTATGAACCTCATCGCCCGGCTACCGCGCATTGCCGCTTACATCTACCGCCGGGCCTTTAAGGGCGGTGACCACATCGAGCCCGACCCCAGCCTCGACTACAGCGCGAACTACGCCCATATGCTGGGGTCCGACGACGAGGACTTCCGCAGCCTGATGCGTCTCTACCTGACCATTCACGCCGACCACGAGGGGGGTAACGCCTCCGCCCACACCGTCCATTTGGTCGGAAGTACCCTGAGTGACCCCTACCGATCCTTCGCCGCCGGCATGAACGCACTGGCCGGCCCCCTGCACGGCCTGGCCAACCAGGAAGTGATCAAATGGATCTTCGAGATGATCGAAAGCCTGGGTACGAAGACGCCCTCCGAGGATCAGATCAAGGAATACGTGCAGCAGACCCTGGATGCCGGAAAGGTCATCCCCGGCTACGGCCACGCCGTCTTGCGCGAGCCCGACCCCCGCTTCGTAGCCCAACGCCGCTTCGCCGAGCAGTATATTAAGGATAGCGATCTGATCTCTACCGTATGGAAGATTTTCGACGTAGTCCCCCCCATGCTCCAGGCCCTGGGCAAAGTCAAGAACCCCTGGCCCAACGTCGACGCGCACTCCGGTGCCTTATTGGTACATTACGGTTTTAGCGAATACAGCTACTATACCGTCCTATTCGGCGTTAGCCGCGGGCTAGGCGTATTAGCCGCCGGTATCTGGAGCCGCGCCCTCGGCATGCCACTCGAGCGCCCCAAGTCAGTTACCTCCGATTGGGTAAAAGCACAGGCGAAGTAAAAAGCCATTGGTCTGCCGGACCAATGACACCAACAGACCAATACACCAACAGATGAATATTCCACAAAACCTCCTTTACACGGAAGAGCACGAGTGGGTCCTCATAGAGGGCAACACCGCTACGATCGGCATCACCGATTTTGCGCAAGAAGCACTAGACGAATTGGTCTACGTAGAGGTAGACACCGTCGGTGAGGAACTGGAGAAAGGCGCGGTATTCGGAACGGTCGAGGCCGTGAAAACAACCAGCGACCTGTTCCTGCCACTAGCCGGTAAGGTCACCGAATTCAACAGTGAGCTGGATGAGAGCGAGGGCGACAACCCGACTTTAGTCAACGAAGACCCCTACGAAAAAGGCTGGATCGTGAAAGTCGAGCTAAGCGATGCTTCCGATCGGGAGGGCTTACTTAGCCCGGAGCAGTATGCCGAACTTATTTCGTAACTTTTGCTCACCGATTCGAACGACCGCCCGCCAATGGAAAGCGAACGCGCATCTTCCACTCGCAAGAGACGCTGGCAACGGCTGGTTATCGTACTCTACGCAGTCGCACTCAGCGCGGTTAGCCTGCTACCGACCGAAAAACTGCCGGCAATACCTAACTGGAGCGATCTGTTCTCGCCCGATAAAATAGCTCACTTTGGCGCTTATGCCTTATTTACGCTATTATTGTCTTTCGAGCTGGTTCCGCGCTTCGGTGGCCGGGGGTTGCTCTACGCCGTTCTTCTCGCCGCCGCTTTCGGCGCGCTGATGGAGCTGCTACAGGGCGCGATGGGCGTAGGCCGGGAGGCAGATTACGTCGATATGGTCGCCAATTTGCTTGGCGCATTACTCGGCGGCCTGTTTTTCTGGCTCGCTAACAAACTTTACACACAAGTCTTTCCTTCCAGAAAGACCACTTAAGAATAACTTTTTTAAACTACTAGTCATGTTTCCTGAACTTACCGGAGGTACCCTGGCTATTTCCCTGATCGCCATCTTCGCGGCGCTTATCGGGCTCATCTTCCTGATGCGGTCCGTCTATACCAAGCGTTCGGAAAAAGCACTACAGGGGGATTATCGCGAAGAAACTCAAGGTTCATACATCGCCGGAAGGACGAAGTATGAAGCATTGGACGTATTCGGACTCAGCTCTACCTTCTTCAACTTCGGCCTCGCGCTCGCGGTTGGTCTTTCCCTTCTGGCCTTTGGCTGGACGCAGTACTCCAAACAAGTCATCATCCCCGCCGGCGCCCTAGAGCTCGACGAGGAGATCGAAATGGAGCCCCCGCGTACCGCCGAGCCACCACCCCCGCCGCCACCACCCCCGCCGCCCGTCATCGAAGAAGTACCCGAAGAGGAACTGCTTGAAGAAGAACCCCCTCCCTTCGAGGATATGTCCGTCGACGAGGAAACCGTGATGGAAGAAGTTAAGGAAGAAGTCGTAGAAGACCCCGGCCCGCCACCTCCTCCCCCACCCCCGCCACCACCACCCGCTCCGAAAGAAGAAGAGATCTTTAAGGTTGTGGAGCAGATGCCCCTCTTCCCCGGTTGTGAGGACCTGGGTAGCTACGCCGAAAAGAAGGCCTGCGCGGATAAGAAAATGCTCGAGTTCATCTACGGCAACATCAAGTACCCGGCCATTGCGCGGGAGAACGGTGTCGAAGGAATGGCGGTCGTCTCCTTCGTAGTCGAGAAGGACGGTACCATTCAGGACGCAAAAGTCGTTCGTAACCCCGGCGCGAAAACGGGTGAGGAAGCCCTTCGCGTAGTGGAGCTCATGAATGACAAAGGCATCAAATGGGACCCGGGTAAGCAGGGCGGTCGCGCCGTGCGCGTACAGTTTAACCTCCCCGTGAAGTTCAAGCTCGAGTAATTCGGCAACAGCCGATTACATTTATCGCAAAGGCCGGTAGTTCCGCGGAACTACCGGCCTTTGCCGTTGGGCGTACACCTATATCCTTTCGAAAAGCGTTAGCTTTATCAGCACTTCGTCGCTATCAGCACCATCTTTAATACGGTCTCTCCCTCACTTTCACCCCGATCCAAATGCGTCACTGGCTTCTCGTCTTCGTCCTTCTCTGTACGGCAACTCTTTCCGCGCAGAATAACAAGCTGGCGCAGCAATACTACAACGACGGGGAGTACGAGAAATCCGCCGAGTTGTTCCTCCAGTTAGCGAAGGAGAAGCCGCAGAATAGTTATTATTTCGACCGGTACGCGACCAGCCTCATCAAGTTAGAACGCTACAAAGAGGCGGAGACGGCCTTGAAAAAGCAACTAAAGAGATACCCGCAAGAAGTAGCGCTTTACGTCAAATACGGGCAGTTACTCGATCAGCAGTTCGACGAGAAGGGAGCCAAAAAGCAGTACGAGCTGGCCATCGAGAACCTGCCGGCGGATCAGTACCGCATCACCCAACTCGGCAACGCTTTCATCGGGCAGACGAAGTACGACTACGCCATCCAGGCGTACGAAAAGGGGGCCAAGCTTTTGAAGAGGAAACATTCGTTCAGCAACAACCTGGGCGATCTGTACCGGCGTAAGGGTGACATCCCCAACATGGTCACCAAATACCTCGAGGTAGTCGCCGAGCAGCCGAAACGGATGCGGCAAATACAGACTTACTTTCAGCGTTACCTCAACGAAGAAGGCTTGCTGGAGGCACAAAAGCAACTCTACGCCCTGATCCAGGAGGCTGACGAGAACGACGGCACTTACCCGGAAATGCTGGCGTGGGTATTCATTCAGCGCAAGGATTACAAAGCCGCACTTCGCCAGGCCCGCGCGCTCGATCGCCGCCTGGAGGAAAACGGAGAACGCGTCCTGCGAATAGGTAAGATGGCCGCGAACGCCAAGGATTACGAGACGGCCATATCCGCCTACGACTACCTGACGGAAAACAAGAGCAATTCCTCCGGCATCTATCTGGAGGCCAAGCGGGAGGGCCTCATCACCCGCCGGCGCGCCATAACGGATGGTTACGATTACACCAAGGACGACCTGCGCATTTTAGAATCCGCCTACGAGGAATTCCTGAATGAATTTGGTGTAAACCCCGCATCCGCACGTATCGCCATCCAGCTCGCCGAGCTAGAGGCGCTCTACCTCAATGACCTGGATAAAGCCATCGACATACTCCAGGGGGTAATCGAAGCACCCGGCGTGGCCGGGCCCATACAGGCAAACGCAAAACTCGCGCTGGCCGATTACTACCTCATGACGGACGAAGTGTGGGAGTCCACGCTGCTCTACTCACAAGTAGATAAGAAGTTTAAGGAAGACCTGTTGGGCCACGAGGCGCGCTTTCGCAACGCCCGCCTCAGTTACTTTCGGGGGGATTTCGAGTGGGCGCAATCTCAGTTCGACGTCCTGAAAGCCTCCACCTCCCGCCTGATCGCTAACGATGCCCTCGACCTATCCGTCTTCATTATGGACAATCTGGGCCTGGACACCAGCGCCCTCGCGCTACAAACCTACGCGGATGCCGAACTGCTCGTATTCCAAAACCGCTTCGATGATGCCTTCGCCAAGCTGGATGAGCTAAAGAAAAACTTCCCGGGCCACGATCTGGAAGACGACATCGTATACCTGAAAGGCCGCATCTACCTCAAGCTCCGCCAGTACCAGGATGCCGCCGGTGCCTACCAGGATATCGTAGACAACTACCCGGAGAGCATTCGGCTTGACAACAGCTTATGGGCACTCGGCAACCTCTACGAAAATCAACTGGACGACAAGACTAAAGCCCAGGAACTTTACGAGACCTTATTCATCGACTACAGCAACAGCATCCTGGCGGTGGAAGCGAGGAAGCGGTACCGGGTCTTGCGGGGGGATAGTTAGACTAGGAGTCTATTAGAATATCAATCTATTAGGTTATACTTACTTCTCCCAGACTAAAGAGCAGCCGCCCAAAACCTATATCATCCGTTCCGGCCGAACCCACTCGTCAAACTCTTCGGCGGTCAGGTAGCCGAGGGAGGTGGCGGCTGCCTTCAGGGTGGTGTCTTCCTTATAGGCTTTTTTCGCTATTTCGCTGGCTTTATCGTAGCCGATCTTGGTGTTAAGGGCGGTTACGAGCATGAGGCTGTTGTTGAGGTGCTCGGTGATTTTCTTGTGGTTGGGTTGGATGCCGGCGGCGCAGTTTTTTTCGAAGCTGCGGCAAGCATCGCCGATGAGGCGAGCGCTGAAGAGGAAGTTGAAGATCATCATCGGCTTGAAGACGTTCAGCTCGAAGTGGCCGGTACATCCGCCGATATTGATGGCTACGTCGTTGCCCATAACCTGAGCCATGGCCATCGTGAGGGCTTCGCTTTGGGTGGGGTTCACTTTACCGGGCATGATGGAACTGCCGGGTTCGTTGGCGGGGATGACGATCTCACCGATACCGGAGCGGGGGCCGCTGGAGAGCATCCGTACGTCGTTACCGATCTTCATGAGGCTAACGGCGGCGGTTTTCAGGGCACCGTGGGCTTCTACGATTGCATCGTGGGCGGCAAGGGCTTCGAATTTATTTTCGGCGCTGCGGAAGGGTAAGCTAGTGATCTTGGCGATTTGTTGGGCAACGTTTACGGCGTATCCTTTGGGGGTGTTCAGCCCGGTGCCTACGGCGGTGCCCCCCAGGGCGAGCTCGGCAAGGTGGTCGAGGCTGTTGTTGATGGCGCGCAGGGCGTGGTCGAGTTGGGAAACGTAGCCGCTGAATTCCTGGCCCAGGGTCAAGGGGGTAGCGTCCATGAAGTGGGTGCGGCCGATCTTGACGACGTCCTTCATAGCTTCGGCCTTACGGCGTAGGGTGTCGCGGAGTTGTTCGATGCCCGGTATGGTGTTCTCTACCAGCATCTTGTAGGCCGCGATGTGCATGGCGGTGGGGAAGGTATCGTTACTGGATTGGCTCTTATTGACGTCGTCGTTGGGGTGAAGGGCTTTGTCTTTTTCGGTGAGCTCGCCGCCGGTAAGGACGTGGCCCCGGCCGGCGATCACTTCGTTGACATTCATGTTGGATTGGGTACCGGAGCCGGTTTGCCAGACGACGAGGGGGAACTCACCGTCGAGTTCTCCTTCCAGGATCTCGTCGGCTACCCGGCCGATCAGGTCCGCTTTTTCCCGGGGCAGAACGCCGAGCTCGGTATTAGTACGGGCGGCGGCTTTTTTCAGGATGGCGAAGGCGCGGATGATCTCCAGGGGCATCGTTTGCCCGCCGATCTCAAAATTAGTCAGGCTGCGTTGGGTTTGGGCGCCCCAGTAGCGGTGGATGGGGACGTCGATGATTCCGATGCTGTCTTTCTCCTGGCGGGTGTCGTTCATGGTTGGTTGTAATTATGGGGGCGAAGGTACGCCTGCTTGGGGGGAGGGTTTTACCTTGCTCTTTACTTTCCCAGGGTCGGTGACCCTGGGTCAAATCTGTGCACCTGCGTACTCGCAATAATCAATCACGCAAAATAGGCCACAATTAAAGGTAGCTACGTGTAACGCACCGATGCCTCAGCCCATAGAGTATCAATTACGATGGTGATGATAGACGGACAAGCGCGCGGAGGAGGAACTAGTTTGTACATTTGGACGACTAACCCTCTGCCACCTGACGTGAAGATTTTGGACAAGCCGAAGAATGACGCGGAGCTGTTTGCTGCCATCAAGGCGGGGCGGCACGAGTTGCTCGATGAGCTTTACGTCGCGCACCGGGCCGCGTTCATTACGTACGCCACCAGGAAGCTGTACGCCACCGAAGAAGACGCGGCGGATTGCTTTCAGGATGCCGTGATCGCGTTCTACAAGAACGTGACGAGCGGGCGGATGACGGAGCTTACGTGCGCACTGCGGACTTACCTTTTCGGCATTGGCAAGCGGCTCGTGTACCGGCGCAATCAGCACCGGCACCGGGAGATGCCTACCGACCCCGACGAGGGGATCGGCCTGGGTAACGACCCGACCGGCGAGCAGGATTTGAGCTTGCTCAACCGGTTCGAGGACGACCACCGCAAGCAGATGCTCGCCCGAGCGCTTCCATTATTGGGGGATACCTGCAGGCAGGTACTGATCTTATTCTATTATCATCGTTACCCGATTGAGAGCATTCAGGATGCTATGGGATTCAGCTCCCCCGGCGCGGTGCGCATAAAAAAGATGCGCTGCCTGGATAAACTCAAGAAACTGTTAACCCCAACCGTTTAACTCCGGTACGATGAGCACAGACGAAACCAAGCAAGACCGAATTGACCGTTACCTTTTCGGGCAAGACGCCCCGAAAGAACGACGGGCCTTCGAGCGCGAGCTCGCCGAAAGCGCCGGTTTGCGCCGGCAGCTGGAAGAGACGGAACTGGCCATGGCGGCAATAGAAGTACACGAAGACGCCGCCCTCAAGCAACGCCTACGGCAACTGGAGGCGGGCCTTTCAACTCTCCACACCGATACGGGGAGGGATGCCGGAGAGAAGACCGCCAAAGTCGTACAGCTACCCCAAAAGAAGCGCGGCAATCGCACCTGGCTGGCCATTGCGGCTACCTTACTACTGCTGATTTCCGCCGCCTGGCTCCTGCTGAGGCCTACTAACCTAAGCCCCGCTCAATTGGCGATGGCTCACTTTCAGCCGGAAGATCAAATTGCCGTCGGCTTTGAGCGGGGTGCCGACAATGCCTCCACCGAGGCGGAAGCTTACCGGGCGTACGAGGACGGCAACTACCTGGCCGCAGCGGCTCAGTTCGAGGTTTTACCGGAAGATTCGAGCCGGTCCTTTTACCTCGGGCAGTCTTTATTGGCATTAGAGCGCTTTGCCGAAGCCGAGCCGATCTATCGCGATCTAAGCACGGTAGATTTCGGATTCAGGGAGGAGAGCGAATACTACCTGGCACTTTCACTGATCGGCCAGGATAAGATCGCCGAGGGCAGGGCAATACTCTCAGAGATCACCCGCGTACGAGACCATCCGTCAGAGGAGCAGGCCACCGAACTACTGGCCGCGCTCGAAGGGCGCTAATTCTGATCCGCCAGGTAGGCGGAGACCATTTCCTGTACGACGTCCTTGAGGTACATCTTGCGATCTTTCGCCTGCTCTTTGAGGGTAAGGATATGGTCCTTTTTGATGACCAGCGTGACTCGCTTAGTGTCTTTTTTGACGGGCTTGTTGAGTGCGTCCTGCTCGTCTTTACCGATGGTGGCGCGGATGAGTAGGTCGAGCCCGGTACGGCGGCGCCTACGGGGTGCGGCGGGGGCGGCTTTTTTCGAGTCCGTTTTGGCTGCGGCGTCTTTCGCGCGGTCCATATCCTGCGTCAGGAAGGCGTCGAGGTCGGCGGTAAACTTCTTGCTGGAGAGTTTTTTGCGGGCGCGGTCGGTGCGGACGGGTACTTCTACCTCAACCGTTTCTTCGTTGTCGGCCGACGCGGTAGCGGGTGCCTCCTCGGAGAAGACGGGTTGCGGGTCCTCGAAAAGCCCGAATAGATCGTCGGTAAAGCGTTTCTTGGCCATGGGGGTCTGGTGTTACTCGGTGGTCGTGACTGGCTTGCGGGCGCGGGGCCGAGAGTGAATAGGGTTGTTGGTACGCTCGACGATCTCTTTACTTACGGCGAGGTAGTCCTGCGCTCCGTTGGAACGTTTGCTGTACTGGAAGATATCCTGGCGGGCAGCGGGCGCTTCGGCGAGGGAGACGTTATCCCGGATATACGTTTCGAAGAGTAGCGGGCCGAAGTACTTCTGGATCGTTTCGATCACGTCGCGGTTCAGGACTTTGCGCCCGTCGTACATCGTAGCCAATACGCCACTGATGTGTAGTTCCTTATTAAGGCGAAGCTTCACCTTTTGGATGACCTGTTTGATCTTGGCCAGCCCCTGTAGGGCGAGGAACTGCGTCTGTAGCGGGATGATCACCTGCGAGCTCGAGGTCAGCGCGTTTAGCGTGAGCAGGCCGAGGCTCGGGGGGCAGTCGATGATGATGAAGTCGTAGTCTTCGTCTACCCCGGCGAAGAGTTCGCGCAGGATGAACTCCCGGCCGGCCTCGTTAACGAGTTCCATTTCGGCGCTCGACAGATCGAGGCTGGAGGTGACTACGTGTAATTTCTCCCGAACTTCGAAGGGGGAGAGATCGCTCTCGCCCATCATCGATTCGTAGATAGTGACCGGCTGGCGGGGGATGCCCAAGGAGAGGGACAGATTGGCTTGCGGATCCAGGTCGACGAGCAGTACGCGGTGGCCCGATTCTACGAGGGCCGCGCCGATATTGATCGTTGATGTGGTTTTTCCTACGCCTCCTTTGTGGTTCAGTAAGCTTATAATCGTTGCCATGAAAAGCGGGGGCTTGATGGTGTGGCCCACAAGGTAGGAATTATTGTCAGGGAAACCACCAATAATTCGCATCATCTACTACGCAACGGCAATACCTGCGTAGTGCGTGCTACAAACTGCCCAAAATTTGGCCGCCGGCCCCCTACACGGTATAACCTTCTTTGCGTATCATCGTTAATTGTCTTTACCTGCCCTATGGCTTTCTCATCAAAACGGTATTAATGCGCCTATTCACTACTCTCTTCTTAGCCGTGCTGGGCTGGAACGCGTTCGGGCAAACGGCGCAGGTGGAGTTCGGGAAGAACCGCGTACAGTACCACACCGATTTCGACAGTTGGGAGAAGTACGAGTCGGATAACTTCCTGGTGTATTGGTACGGGGAGGGTCGTAACCTCGGGCAGGCGGTCACGCAGATTGCGGAATACGACTTCGGTTACGTGCAAAAGATGCTGGAGCACAGGATGAATCAGAAGATTCAGCTGATCGTGTATCGCGACGTCACCGACCTCAAGCAGAGTAACATCGGCAGCGAGGAGGTATTCACGCTCCCCTCCAACCAGGGCCTGGGCCGCAGCACGAGTTACATCAGCCAGACGAGAACGAAATTTTTGGGTAACAAGGCCTTTGTGTATTTCAACGGCGACCACACCGACCTGCGCCGCCAGATCCGCGAGGCGATGGCCAGTGTGTATCTGGAGCATATGCTCTACGGCAGTAACGTACAGGAGGTGGTACAGAACGCGGTACTACTCAACCTACCCCCCTGGTTCAAATCCGGCTTGGTCGGCTACCTGGGCGAGGACTGGAATACCGTTAACGACGACCAGCTTCGTCAGCTGCTTCGCGATGAGGAGTACGAGGACTTCGAAGACCTGGCGGCTGACTTCCCCGCGCTCGCCGGGCATAGCTTCTGGTATTTCGTTGCGGAGAACTACGGTAAGGCGACCGTTTCCAACCTGCTTTACCTGACGCGCACCTACCGCTCGGTGGAGAACGGCTTTCTGTACATCCTCGGCGGCAACTACGAAAACATCCTCTACAACTGGCGCGAGTTCTACAAGATCCGGTACAGCGCCGACCTGGAAAGCCGGGCGGCCGCCCAAACCCAGGAGCTAACCGTCAAAAACAAGCGCCGCCTGCCGATGACGGATGTAGCGATCAGCCCCGACGGCAGTAAGATCGCCTTCGTGCAGAACGAGATCGGGCGGTACAAGATCTACCTCCAGGACGTGCAAACCGGCGAACGGGAAATGATCTTCAAGGGCGGCCAGCGCAACCTGCTGCAGGCCACCGATTACAACTACCCCCTGCTCGACTTCTCCCCCACCAACCAGGAACTGGCCATTCTGTACGAGTTCAGGGACCGCCCCCGCCTGATGCAGTACGACCTCAATACGGGTAAGGACGTCACAAAGGACTTGGACGTAACGCTCGACCGCGTCTTCAGCATGGCCTACCTCGACCCCGGGACGTTCGTGCTTTCCGCCCTCGCTTTCGGTCATTCGGACGTCTACACCTACTTCCCCGCCACCCGCACCTCCCAGCGCATTACGAATGACTTCTGGGACGATTTAGACGTGGCCCCGGTAAACGTACGTGGGAGGCGCGGGATACTCTTCACCAGTAACCGCCCCACGACGACGCTGACGCCGGCCAAACTGGACACTACCCTACCCATCACCAACTTCGATCTGTTTTATTACGACCTGGAGAACAAGCCGGGGGAGCTGGTCAGGATCACCGACACGCCGCTGGCTAACGAGACCCAACCTACCCCGATAGACACTACTTACTTCAGCTACCTGAGCGATGAGAGCGGCATCAACAACCGGCACCGGGGGTACCTCGAAGAATACGTGGACCACTTCGAACGAACGATCTACCTGAAGGACGGAACCGAGATCGTGCTCCACGCCGACAGCACGCTGGAGCGGTTGGATACCGCCCTAGTCGACAGCACCGTCGTCTTCCCGATAATGAAAGAGCGGGGAATCACGAGCCCGGTGACCAACCTGAACGCAAGCATCAGCCAGCAGGACGCCGCCGGAAAAACGGGGCGGGGCGTCGAGTTGCTACCCGCGGACGAAGGGGTATTGATCCGCACCTTCGCCTTCGATACCCTCAGTACCGCCTTCCCGAAGCCCACGGCCTTTCGCCGTAGCAGTTACGAAGCGATCGGGCAGTTGGTACCGACCTTCAACCGGCCCGGCCCCGCGCTCAAACCCGGCGACGCAACGCTGCCCCCCAACCAACCTAACCCCAGCCCGCGCGTGGCGCCCGAGGAGGACTACCTCTTCCAAACCCGCTTCGAAGACTTCGTGAAGCCCCCCCGGCCCGAGGAGGATAACATACTCCTACAGACGCCCGCTACTCAAGACAACCAACCCCGGCCGGCGGGTGCCGACTCCACCGGTACGCGACCTAACCTGACGGTGGTGACCCTCAACCCGGATAAGCTGCCGCGCAAGGTCAAACGCCGCATGTTCCGCGGGGAACGGCCGACCCCGGAGCTGAATAAGACCTATAAGTTCGTCCGTGGCCGCATCACGCCGGCGCGGCTGACCTTTCGCGTCAATTACTTCAAGACCGAAGCGGATAACGAACCGCTATTCTCCGGCCTAAACACCTTTGCGGCCAACCCGGACGGTTATACGCAGCAACCCGTCGGGATCCTCTTTAAGGGGAATACGATCGACCTGTTCGAGGACTACTCCATAACCGGTGGCGTACGCATCCCTTTCCGCTTCAACGGCACGGAGTACTTCGCTACCTACGAAAACCGGAAGAGGCGCCTCGATCGGATCATTTCCGTCTACCGCCGCAACCGCCGCAACGTAGAAGGTACGTTTAACGCCCTCGTCCCCAATAGCGATCGCCTCGTCGAGGAGAATACGTTGCTGGCGCAGTACGGCGTCCGCTACCCGTTGGATGTCTTTCGTTCGCTGCGGCTAACGAGTACGCTACGCCGCGATCGGGTGCAGGTACTGCCCACTGAGCTGAACGCCCTGCAGGTCCGCCCCGAAAACCAGGCGCGCGTGGGGCTGCGACTGGAGTACGTCTTTGATAATACGCTCAACCTAGCGACGAACCTGCGTATGGGGACGCGCTACAAGGTGTACGCCGATGCCTATAAAGGCTTCGACATCAGCTTCAGTAGCGGGGGCGAGGATACGGCGCTGGAACCGGGCTTCCTGGGTATAGTGGGGGCGGACATCCGCCACTACCAGCGATTGGATAAACGCACGATCCTGGCGCTAAGGCTAGCGGGTGCTACGAATTTCGGCTCGCAACGCGTGCTGTACTATCTGGGGGGGACGGATCAGCCCATTACGCAAAACTTTAACCAGACCATACCGACGCCATCCTCCGGTAATTTCGTGTTCCAGGACCTGGCCAACCCCTTACGCGGGTTCGATATTAACATCCGTAACGGTGGCACCTACGCGCTGGGTAATGCGGAATTACGCATCCCCGTCTTCACGTACCTCTCCCGCAACATTCGCTCGAAATTCATTCGTGACTTTCAGATCGTCCCCTTCTTCGACATCGGCACGGCCTGGTCGGGCAGCGACCCCTTCGACGAAGACAACCCGGTCAACCTATCTACGATCGAGCAGGGCCCCGTGCGGGTACTCGTCCGCCGCTTCCGCGATCCGATCATCTACGGATACGGGGTAGGTGCGCGGACGTCCATCTTCGGTTACTTCATCCGGGCGGATTATGGCTGGGGGACGGAGACTGGTATTCGCGGAGACGGTAAGCTACACCTCTCCATGGGGCTGGATTTTTGATGCACGGCCCTCCCCGGAAAAAAGAGCCCCACCAGACCATACAGGATCCGGCGGGGCTTTTTAAACGATGTGTTGTTGAAAGTATTTACTGCCGAACTACCCTGATGACCCGATCGCCGATGCGAACGGTGTAGATAGCCGGTGAATAAGAAGAAAAGTCAATATTATTAGCACTCGCACCTAGCTGACCGGACTGAATCAGCCTGCCGAAGGGATCATACACCGAGAACTCATCGCCGGGCTCGGCACCCGTAATGCGCACCAAGCCGGAGGTGGGGTTCGGCGTAGCCTGCACCGGGCCTTCCGACAACGACAGCCCCTCGGAAGACAGTGACTTGACGGATTTGCCCGCTACGGATTTGCTTAGCGGTAAGGGGTAGAGCTGTGATTGGGGGACGCGCTCGCGCGGCTGGAACTTACTAGTCCACAGCAGCACCGCCTTTGCCCCCCCGATGTGCTCGAGGTATCGCATCTTGATGGGGTACTTCACCCCCGCTACCAGGTTGATCTGCGCGGAGTGCGTGGTCGGCGCCTGAAACTTCCATTCGTTAACGAGTAGCTTTTTATCGATCCAGAGGCGTACGCCGTCGTCCGTATGGGTCTCGAAGGTGTAAGTCCCCGTGTAGAGTGGCTGGATGTAACCTTCCCATTCTACGGAGAAGAGGTTCTTTCTTACACCCGGTGCCGGGCTCGACGTGCCCCAGTTGAAGTCGATCTTAGGGTCGATGCGTTCGGTCACGAACTTTTCGAGTTGCACGCCGTGAAAGTAGCGGCCACGGAGCCCCTTGCCTGTTCCCGTTCTGACGGCCCCGCCCCCGCAGCGGTTATCGTCGATGGCTGCGTCCCAGTCACCCTTCGGCCACATTTTCTTACCCCAGGCGACGGCGCGCTCCAGGATTTTACAGTCGACGCCCTGATCCTGAAAAATGGGGATCATGGAGATCCACACATCCTCAAAATAGTGGTCGTGTAGCCGCTGCTGGATGATGTTGAGTGCCGTACCGAGGTTCTTCGGCTTATAGCTGGATGGCCGCAGGTCGTTGTTCTTCGTGGGCCTGTTCGTACGCGGCCATTCCGAAATTTCGTGGGATTCGATAAGGTCCATTGTGGCGGCGAGTAGCTGCCCCTTTATCAGTGCGACCGTCTGCGGCTCCACGTCAGCGAAAAGCGTGCCGACGTTAGAGAGGTGCCGCGCCGGGTGAATTTGCCGAAACCCGATCCCGCTATCGACCACCTTTTCACCGTCGTTATAGTGCTGTAGCATTTTTGCCACGGAGAACACGTATCGCCACGGGTGGCGCGGCCCACCGGCCCTGTTCAGCCCGCTGATGTGGTCCGGCAAATAATTCCAGTCGTTGGGGGCAAGCGTTCTACCGCCTTTGTTGCCCGAGTTGATGACGAGTTGTAAGTGGTACCAGGCGGTAGAGAAATACTTGCCTTCCAGTAGGTTCTGGAACTGAAAGCGGCCGCCGCTACCGGAGCGGTGGGGGGCCAGCTCGAATACGTTGCGGCGGTTGGATAGCCAGCTCCGCTTCTCGGCACCGGAGCCGTATACTTTGGAGGCTTTGTCCTCCAGGTCATAGGTATGCATAATCTCCCACTGCTTTACGGCCGACCAGCTGGTTAGTGCCATCAGCTTTCGCTCACGGTTCGAAGTACTCGCCGCAGCGTAGGAGTTGCCCGTGTGTATGTGCGAGCTGTGGATGGCGAACTGCTCCAGGTAGTTCGCGGCACCTTCGCGGCCGGTGATCACCTGCGGTACCCGCGCGGCTCTCTTTTTGGTCTCTTCGTAGAGCTCCTGGTAGGAAGTTGGGTTGACCGCCAGGTCGATCAGTCGGAAGCGCGCGTTTTTGTAGAACTCGTTCGGCATCAGGTCGCCGGGGTGGTCGTGGGGTAGCCAGGCGTTCCAATCCGGGAGCTGTATGGCGACGGGGGTTTCGCGTACGTTGAGTTTCTTATCGATGTTGACTACCCCGGCCAGGGCGCTGGCGGACATAGAACTCAACTGATATTCGGCTTCCTCGTCCGGTTGCTCGAGTACCCAATCCAGGCCCGCGCCGGCGGCCCATTCCTCGACCGGCAGGTCGTCGATACCCGGGCCCGGCTGGTAGGGCGGGTTCCAGGGCCGCGCCATTGCGGGGGATGGGGCGTCGAGGCTACGAATGTAGCTGGCTATCTGCCGACCGTGGGTGGTCGAAAGCCCGTGAAAACGACTTCTTTCGACGATTGATAGATCGCTGTAGTTGAAATACTTCAGGTCTCGCCCGTCCTGCGCGTGGCAGTCGCCGCAGCTTACGGGTAGGATGCGGGAGTTGAGGGGGGACTCGCGTAGTTTGCCTTCGTCCCACAGGCGCTTTCCGGCGCGGATGTCGGCCTGGCGGGGGTAGAAAGGCTTCCACTTTCTGGGGTCTTCATTGGTAAAGGAGCCGGAGCTCAGTACCTTTCTGTTCCCCCGCATCAGGTTAAATTCCAGCACGCGGTAGCCGGTAGTGATGCCATCGGTGCCGTTGAAGCGAAAGTAGATCCGGTTGCCACCGACCCGTAGGTCGGAGACGGGCAGGTACATTCTGATGGTATGATAGCTGCCGGCGATGCCGCCGTACTCCTTTTCGTGGGGGAACACGTCCGCCGTTTCGTTGGTGATGTCGATCCACTTGCCCGTCTTATTCATGCGGTAGCTGGCCTTAGCTTTCCGGCTGGTGGTGGATACATCCCGGTAAGCGGGCCGGTGCACCTTGAGGTAGATCCGGTCGATCCCGCTGGTGTTGGAAAGCGTGAATCTGGCGGAGTTGATCGCCCCGGCCTCACCCATCACCTCAATGGGTAGGGTGATTTCATCGGCGGCGGAAGAAGCTAGAAGGGGGGCAGTGGTGAAAAAGGAAAGTGAGAGGAGGCAAAGGGCTAGTATGGGGAACACGGACGCGTTCCTGCTACCCCTTGCGGGTGAGACGATAACTTTCACTATGTTGGTTTATAAAGATTTCCAGTTAAAAGACGCCCGTAGGCGGTGGCAGCAATCAAGCAGCGACACGGTAACGATGAGGTGCAAACTCGGTATCCGTGTGCGCTGTGTGCAACTGAATGCTATCCACTGAGTTGTTGACTACAAATGTACGTACATATTCTTTTTTTTGGTGGAAACTCGATTTCTAAAGCGCTATAACTGAGTACGGTAAATATTTAGTATGTGCTTACAGTAGCTTTAACACCTATTTATAGCCTTTTGCACCCTCCGGATATTATTTCTTAAAGTTTTGACCGCATTTACGGGCTATTTTCGCTATTTAACATTTGGGCATATTCATATATCAAATTTTTTGCGAGTACGCAGGTGCAAGGCAGTGGAATGTTGTGCAAGGTCCGATAACGTTAAAATAATAGTCTGTATATTTCACGGGCATGGCAAGCTGTGGAATTATCCGCCCGCCGGTGCCGGTCAACACTTCTGAGGCCGAAATCCCGCCTCCACCTCTCTAAAAGAAACCTAGCGAATTCATGTCTCTCCTCCACTTTTTTAGCAGGCGGTTGCCGCTTGCCCTCTTCGTCGCGTCCTTACCCCTCACGTTATTCGCGCAATCCGCGGTAAGCGGTACGGTGTCGGATACGGGCGGCGACCCACTCATCGGTGCCACCATTTTACTCAAGGGCACCAGTAGCGGTACGGTCACCGATATTGACGGCACCTACAGCATCAACGTAAGTGGGCAAAACCCGATTCTACTCGTCACCTACACCGGTTATCAGGCCCAGGAAATAGTGGTTGGCAACCAGAGCACGATTGACATCACCCTGGCCGAAGGGGAAACCCTGGACGAGGTGGTGGTGGTCGGCTACGGCGTGCAGAAGAAACGCGACGTAACCGCCTCCATCAGCAGCGTCGGTGAAGAAGAGATCCGTGAGATCGCTACCTCGAGTGGCGCCCAGGCTATTCAGGGCAGGGTCAGTGGCGTAGACATCGTAGCCGCCGGGGGCCGCCCGGGGCAGAACCCTAACATCCTCGTCCGCGGCCGCCGCTCCCTTTCCGCCTCCAACGACCCGCTCTTCGTCATCGACGGCATCCCCCAAACTTCCGGTACGGACGCCATTGCCGACATCAACCCACAGGATATCGAAAGCATGGAGGTACTCAAGGACGCCGCGGCGACGGCCATTTACGGTAGCCGGGGCGCGAACGGCGTCATACTGGTAACTACGAAGCGCGGAACTACCGGCCGTACCATCGTTACCTACGATGGCTACTTCGGCGGTACGAGCGCAACCAGCACGGTCGAAATGATGGACGGGCCCACCTTCGCCGCTATGAGGCGCGAAAGTCAGCGGGCCGGCTATAACGGTGCGGTACCGGCGGACGACGTAGTATTTCTAGACCCCACGGAGCTGGAAAGCCTGGCGGAAGGCCGCTCCACCGACTTCCTCGACCTCGTGCTGAATAACGGTTGGCAGACGAACCACCAGCTCGGCGTGCGGGGCGGCAGTGAGAATACCCAGTTCAATATGTCATTGGGCTACTTCGACGAGCAGGGCATCATCTCCAACCAGGACTTCAACCGATTTACGGCGCGCATTAACCTCGATCAGCAGCTCGGCAACATCTTTCAGGCGGGTATTAGCTTCACCGCATCGCGGTCTACCCAAAACTGGGGCTCGGACGCAACGGTAGTCGAGGCCCTAACCGTCAACCCCCTCGGCGTACCCTACAATGAGGACGGCAGCATCCGCTTTCAGCCCACTAACGACGGCATTCGTACGAACCCACTCGCGGAGTTAGCGCCAAATGCTTACCTCGACGAGCGAAAGGTGACCCGCCTTTTCGCACCTATCTACCTAAAGGCACAGCTTACGGACGACCTCAGTTTCACCTCCAACTTCGGGCCCGACCTGCGCCTGAGACGCCGGGGGGAGTTCCGCGGTAGTCTCACCAACGACAACCGGGGTGGGCCGGCCGACGCCGAGGTCGAGAATACGGAAGACTTCGGCTACACTTTGGAAAACATCCTTAACTACAATAAGGACCTCGGCACCGACAACAACCTCGGCGTCACCCTCGTGCAATCCATTCAGAGCTTCCGTTTTGAACGCCACAAGAGCGAGGTACAGAACCTTCCCTACGAGGAGCAACTGTTTTACAACATCGGCACGGCGGAGGTGAAGGGCAATCTGACGAGTGACCTCATAGAAAGGAAGATCGCATCTTTCCTGGGCCGGGTTAACTACAGCATCGCCGGGAAGTACTTACTACAGGCGAGCCTGAGAGCAGACGGGGCAAGCGTACTGGCCGACGGAAAGAAGTGGAATTATTTCCCCGGCTTTTCGGTTGGTTGGCGTATCGGCGCCGAGCCCTTCCTGGCTGACGTCAGTTGGATCAACGACCTTAAGATACGGGCCGGCTACGGTCAGGTCGGTAACGCGGCCATCAACCCCTACCAAACGCAGGGCGCCCTGGAACGTACGGTGTACGGCTGGAATGAGTCCCCCGCCTTCGGGTTCGCCCTGCGGGATATTCCCAACCCTAACCTCACCTGGGAGAAGTCTACCAACGTCAACGTAGGCTTCGATTTCGATTTGCTCAACGGCCGGTTCAACGGCTCGCTGGACTGGTACGCTACCAATACGGACGACGTACTGTTGAGTCGAAATTTACCGCTGACGTCCGGTTACTCGAGCGTTTTTCAGAACATCGGCTCTACCCGAACGACCGGGGTCGACTTTAACCTCGGGGCGACGATCCTGCGTGGGGGGCAAAACAAGCTGAGCTGGGACGTTCAATTTAACATCTCGACGTACGATGAGGAGATCGTTTCCTTGGCCCTGCGGGATGAGGACGGTAACCCTACCGATGACGTTGGCAACACCTGGTTTATCGGCCAGCCACTCGGAGTATTCTACGACTACCAAAAAGAAGGCATCTACCAGTTGGGGGAAGAGGACTTGGCGGCATCCCGGGAAAACAAAGTCCCCGGAGAAATTCGCCTTGCGGACATCAACGGTGATGGCGTGATCACGCCGGACGATCGCACCATCATAGGCTCCGACATCCCGGATTACTTCGGTGGCATCACCAATACCTTTCGGTACGGTGGGCTCGACTTCTCCTTCTTCTTCTTTTTCCGCCGGGGGCAGACGATCTCAAGCAATTTCCACGCCAGCTACAACACCCTCTTCGCCCGCTACAATAACCTGGACGTAGACTACTGGACGGTCAACAACCCAACCAACGCCAACCCCCGGCCCAACCAAAATCAAGAAAGACCCCGCGATGGTAGTACGCTGACGTACTTCGACGGCGGGTTCATAAAGCTTCGTAACGTCCAGCTAGGCTATAACCTTCCGGAGGCGATCACCGACCGGCTGAACATGAGTAAGCTGCGGGTGTACGTATCCGGCCAAAACCTTTGGTTCAGCAGCAAGTACGATACGTTCGATCCGGAGATCAACGGCGTCATCCCCAGTTCCAGAATCATCCTGGGTGGCGTTCGCGCAACCTTTTAAAATCCATAGCACGATGAAAAATCATTTCTTGCGCTGCCTAGGTGGCGTGTTGCTCACTACTACATTACTACTCTTCTCCTGCGACGACTACCTGGAAGAAGAATTGGTATCCAACGTTTCCTCCGCATCCTACTACCCTACCGTACAGGGGTTCGAAGACGCGACCAAAGCGACCTACTCTTTCCTCAAATCCTTCTACGGAGTCGAGCGTGGCTTCACGCTTACCGTTTTCGGTACGGATACCTACACCAATGGCTCGGACGGTGGCTTCAAGGGCGTCAACACCTACGACGGCCGCCTGAACGGTACCGACGGCTTCATCCGGGATGCCTGGCGTGACTTTTACCGGGGCATCAACCAGGCGAACGCAGTCATCGAAAGGGCTGCGGGTATCGAAGGACTGGATGAGGACGCCCGGGCCCTACGCGTCGCCGAGGCCCGCTTCTTACGTGCGCTGTACTACTTCAATCTCACGCGGCAGTACGGGGATATTCACCTCAGCCTGGAAGAAACCCAGGGCATCGAGATTACCGCTAACAGGACACCGGCGGCGCAGATCTATACCGACGCCATCATCCCGGATCTGGAAGCAGCAATCACCGACCTGCCCGACGAACAGGACGATTACGGGCGGGCCACCAAGCCAGCCGCTCAGTTCCTACTCGCCAAAGTTTTACTGCGCCGTAGCTATACCGGCTTCGCCGTGGACGGGGATGCCGCCCGCGCCGAAACGCTGATGACTAACGTGATCGAAGACTACGGCTTTGAACTACTCGCCGATTTCGCCGACCTGTGGGACATCAATAATGAGGAAAACAGCGAGGTCGTCTGGGCCATTCAGAATTCTAAAACCCAGGTCGACGAAGGTTTGGATGGCAACGGCAACCGAGGCCACCTCTATTTTATCATGGAGTACGACCGCCTCCCCGGGCTAACGCGGGATATAGAGAACGGCCGCCCCTGGAAGCGTTTTCGCCCTACGCCTTACCTCCTGACCCTCTGGGATCGTGAGATCGATGCACGCTACGATAAGTCCTTTAAATCCACCTTCCTCTCCAACGTTGCCGAAAGCATCCCCACCTGGACGGAAGAGGAGGCCGCGCGTGGATTAGGCACGGCGGGCACCCCGAAATTCACCGTGGGGGATACCGCGCTGTTCATCCCCGGCCCCCAAATCGAAGCCGAATGGCCACAGGAGCGGCAGGCGGATACCCGTTACCTGGTCGTTACTTCCGACGAATACACGGAGCGCGACTATCCCGTTCTCAGCAAACATCTGGATCCTACCCGCCCTAACCGCCAACACGTGCAGGGGCAGCGTGACTTCCTCCTGATGCGCCTGGCGGACGCTTACCTTATCAGGGCCGAAGCAAGATTGCGACAAGGCGACACCGATGGTGCTACCGAAGACATCAACGTGATCCGCCGCCGCGGTGCCGTCAAAGATCCGGAAAACGAAAATGACTTCGGGCAGATCATGGACGTTCCCGCTTCCGATGTCGATCTGGATTTCCTGCTCGACGAACGCGCCCGCGAGCTCGTCGGCGAAGGCCACCGGTGGTACGACCTGACCCGCACGATGACCCTGGTCGAACGCGTCCGGGCCCACAACGAGCAGGCGGCACCCAACATTATGGACTTTCACGTTCTACGCCCCATCCCCCAAGACCAGATCGACCGGACGCAGGGGGGGTACGAGCAGAATGACGGGTATCCGTTCTAGTGCATCCACTACTCCCGCAAGAAGGCATCGACGCGCGCTACGGCGTTCTCCCGCACGTCGACCCAGAACAGGTTGAAGTCACCGATGTGGTAGTTCTTCGCCCGGAAAAGTACGTCGCCGAAGAAGCGGGGCTTGCTGGTAAACAGGCCGGCGCCCCGTATCTCGGCGGAGAGTAGGTTCGCCCTGGGGCCTTTATCGTAGTTCATCAGTACCCCACCCTTGCTGTTCTCGGCGCTTACTACGCCCGGCGCGGTCGTCCAGCTGAGTGGGTTCACGACGGCGATATTAGTTACCGTATCGCGGTAGCCGGCCTTGGGCTTGAAGTCATCCCGGTAAGTACGCCAGCTCACGAAACAGCCGGTTTGGGTGGCGGACTCGCAGACGGGGATGGTCCGGTAAGCATCTTGGGATACCGGCATCCCTACGAGGTAGGCGGCGACCAGTTTACCTCCGAGTGGTTTGCCGTCGAAGCGGTCGGCCAGTAAGCGTTTGGTGTGCGTCGTACCCTGGCTGTGGCTAGCGATGACGATCGGGCGGCCCTCGTTGTAGTGTTCTAAGTAGAAATCGAAGGCGGCCAGGACATCCGAGTAGGCTACATCGAGCGCGCGTTCGCGGGCGGCGGCACCATCCGGGTAGTAAACGCGGATGTTAGCCTGCCGGTAGCGGGGGGCGTACACCCGGCCGGCGGCATTGAAGATGCTGGCTTGGTTAAGTATAGCCGCATCGTCTACCGCTTCGTTTACCCGTGGGTCGTACAGGGTAGCGTTCCAGCCTGTGCTCTGGTCCGTCGTTTTGCGGTAGACGGTGGGGTGGACGTAGAAGACGTCGGCCTCCGCGGTGGCCTGCCGGTCTTGCAGCCCGCCGCCCGGGGTACGATCGGCGTTATCCGAGCGGTTCGGCAGGGCGGCCCAGTTGGCGGGAGAGCCGTATTCCGGTGGCGGGGGGGTGGGGAAGTCGGCTGATCGCGGTGCTTTCGGGTAGCTGCCACAGGCGACTAGCAGTAGTAAACTCCCCCAAAGCAGTGGGTTGAAGAACGGGTTGCGCATAGGTGCTTAACTGCCTACGGCAAGCGTCCGTTCAATGATGTGGGCGGCCCGCGCTACTTCCTCCTCGGTGGTGTAGAGGGGGGCGGGGGCTAAGCGCAGTACCCCCCCGGCGCTTCCCCGGAGGTTATCTTCTCGGTAGTCGATGATGAGGCCGTTGCCGGAAAGCTGCCGTTCCAGTTCGGGCCGGTGGCCGGGGAGGTAGGCGGAGAGTTGAGCCCCCCGTTCGTCATTTCGTTTTCCCGTTAGTATTTCGAGCCCCGGAATTTCTTCCAGTAACCCGTAGAGCTTGGTGGTGAGGTGCGAACTTTGCTCTTTAATTCCAATCATTGCACCTGCGTCCTCGAAAAGAGAAAGAGACGCGAGTAAGGGCGCCAGGCCCAGGACCGGAACCGTGGATACCTCCCAGCCGGCCGCGCCCCGTTCGGGCTTGAACTCACGCCGCATCTGGAAGCGATCCTCCCTGCGGTGGCCCCACCAACCCGCGAACCGTGGTAGCGATTCATCTTCTGCGTGGCGGTCGTGCACGAACAGGCCGCCCGGAGCGCCGGGGCCGCCGTTGAGGTATTTGTAGGAACACCAGACGGCAAAATCCGCCCCCCAGTCGTGTAGCCGCAGCGGTACGTTTCCGACTGCGTGCGCCAGGTCGAACCCGACTTTGGCACCTACTTCCCTGCCCGCCTGAGCGATCTTTTCGAGGGCGAAGAATTGCCCGGTGTAGTAATGGACGCCGCTCCAGAGCACCAGCGCCAGCTCGTCCCCCGCACGGTGAATTGCTTCCGTGATGTCTTCCGCCCGAATGAGCCATTCGCCCTCACGCGGGGCGACTTCGATCAGGCATTCGCGCGGGTCGAGGCCGTGAAATTTAAGCTGGCTGATCACGGCGTGCTGGTCGCTCGGAAAGGCCCCGGCTTCCATAACGATCTTGCGGCGGCGGCCCCGGGGGCGGAAGAAACTGACGAGTAAGAGGTGCAGATTAACGGTCAGGGCGTTCGCTACGGTGACTTCTTCCGGCTCGGCCCCGACGATGCTGGCCAGACCGGCCTGCGTACGATCGGCGTACCCGAGCCAACCGCCTTCCGGCCCGCCCCACCAACCTTCCACGGCTCGTTCTCGCCACGATTGCATCTCGATGGCCACCTGCGCCGCCGCTGCTTTAGGTTGTGGCCCGAGGCTGTTACCACAGAGGTAGATCTTATCGGGGGGGAGGTGGAAGCGATCGCGAAACATGGGGCGGCTTAGGTACGTAGCAGGCCTTCGACGGCCAGGCGGCCACTGCGCATGGCGGCATCCAGCGAACCGTTAAGTTGGTGATCTCCGGCCAGGAACGTCCGGTTGACTACCCGGCTGTGGGTGGGGTCGTAGCTGAAGGCGACCGGGCTGAGCTTCGGCAAGGCCCGGCTTACGGGGTAGTGCCTGAGGAAGGTCAGGCTGTCGTTGGGTAGGCGGGAATGGCGGAGGAGGTCCTGCTCCGCCTGACCGATCTGTGCATCGCGCTCCAGCTCGTTTCTTAGGGTAACGGAGATGAGGGAGCCGCCCTGCCCTTCCATCTTATAGGTCGGTGCCACCTCGTCCAGCACCGTGAAGGTATTGATCAGGCTGGTGGGGTCGCTGACCAGATTGATGAGTCGGTTCTCCTTTAGCCGGCGGGAGCTGTAGAAGTAGAGGTTGCAGGTAGACTTCCACGCTGGCGGCTCACCCGCTAACTGCGGTAAGACGGTGGCGGGGTCGCAGGCGACGATGATGCCGCCGGGGGCGGCGACGTCCGTCCCGTCCGATAGTCTTACCATGTCGCCCTCCACCCGCTCTACGGGGGCATTCAGGCGGATGTCGGTCGAGGCCAGCTTACCGGCGAGTTGACGGGCGACGGCTTCGATGCCTTCCGCCGGCAGGACGGCTTTGCCGCTTCCGAACATCTTGAAGATGAAGCGGAACATCGATGCCGGGGTAGCCAACCGCTGCTCCAGGTAGATGCCGCCGAAGAACGGGCGGAAAAAACGCTCTACGATCTGTTCGCTGAAGCCCAACGACCATAGGTAGTCGATGGTGGGCAGGTGGTTGTACCTGGGTTTGAAGCAGTCTTCCACCGACGTGCCCCGCAACTGAAGGCCGAGGCGGGCCAGCTTGATCTTGTCGGAGAGCGTCCCGACCGGCGACAGCGCCGACCTGATTATCTGGGCGGGCTCCCGGAGCGGATCGGCGAAGCGGAAATGTTGCTGGCGGGTATGGACGTGGCCACCCGGGCGGTAGCTACGTACGTTCAGTGCATCCAGATCCAGATAACGTTTGACCTCGGGGTAGTCGGAGAGGATAATCTGGAAGCCACGGTCGAGGCGAAAGCCATTGACTACGTCCGTCCGCAAACGCCCCCCTACGCAGTCGTTCGCTTCGAGCAGGATGGGGGCGTGGCCCGCCCGCTCGAGTTCGAAGGCGGCGACAAGGCCGGCCGCGCCGGCACCGATGATGACCGTTTGGGGTAAGGACAAGGCGTATTGGTTAGCAGGCTAAAAGTTCTTCGCGCACTTCTCCGTAGGCTACGAAATGAGGGTTGCGGAGGACTTCTTTATTGTAGCGCAGTTCCTGCCCGGTGCTATCGTCGACGATTTTACCCTTCGCTTCCAGCAGGATGGCGTGGGCGGCGGCGGTATCCCACTCCATCGTCGGGGCTAGCCGTGGGTAGACGTGGGCGGTGCCGCGGGCGAGTTCGAGGATCTTGAGAGAGCTGCCCCGCTGTACCAGCTCCGGCTGGCGTAGCTTATTGATGAAGTCTTGCGTCTCCTGATTGAGGTGGCTGCGGCTGGCGACGACCATCAGGCCTTCGTCCTGCAGCGTAAAAGCCGCGGCGGAAAGCTGCTCGGGGCCCTTGCCTTTTTCCGTTACCGAGAATGCCCCCCGGTCTTTTGCCGAGTAGACGAGTTCGCCGGTGACCGGGGTGAAGACGACGCCGAGGTTGGGCCGGCCGTTCTCGATGAGGGCGATGTTGACGGTAAAGTCGCCGTTGCGCTTGATGAATTCCTTGGTGCCGTCCAGCGGGTCTACGAGCCAGAAGCGGGTCATCTGCCTGCGGGCGGCGTAGTCCAGTTGCTCCCCCTCTTCGGAGATGATGGGGGCCTGAAAGTCGAGTGATCGTAAGCCGGCTTCGATGACTTGGTTAGCGGCCTTATCGGCGCGGGTCAGCGGGCTATCGTCGGCCTTCGTCTCTACCCCGAAATCCTCCGTTTCATAGATCTGTAGGATGGCGGCACCGGCCTCCCGGGCGATATCCCCGACGGAGCGGGCTAATTCGAGGTAATCGGTCATACGGGCAAAGGTAATTCTTTATAGCAGGGCGTCCAGTACCGCCTGGGCCGCCCAGGTACGGTTGTTGGCCTGCTGCAATACCAGGGAGGTAGGGCCATCGATAACGCCATCGGTGACGACGACGTTCCGGCGTACCGGTAGGCAGTGCATGAAGTAAGCGTCGTTAGTGCCGGCCATCTTTTGCTCGTTGACGATCCAGTCGTCGTGCCAGTCGGTGGTAGCGCCGTAATCTTGGTAGGCGGACCAGTTCTTCGCGTAGATAAAATCCGCCCCCTCGAAGGCTGCCGCCTGATCGTAGGTCGTCCGGGCACCTCCGGTGAACTCCGGTGAGAGGTCGAACCCGGGTGGGCAAGTAATCGTGAGGTCTACCTCCCCCCAGGCCGTCATCCACTCCGCGAAGCTATTGGAAACGCACTGTGGCAGGCGGCGCGGGTGGGGTGCCCAGGTCAGTACGACTTTTGGCCGGGCCGTCGACCGCCGGTGCTCACTGATGGTGAGGCAGTCCGTCAGGCTCTGCAAGGGGTGGCGGGTAGCGGATTCCAGGCTGACCACCGGCACGGTAGCGTACCGCACGAAACTGTTCATGATGCGGTCCTCGTAGTCTGCCTCCCGATCCGTCAGCGAAGGGAAGGACCGTACGCAAAGCACGTCGCAATACTGGCTCAGCACGCCGGCGGCCTCCCGCACGTGCTCCGCCGTTTGCCCGTTCATTACGGTACCGTCTTCGAACTCGATGCCCCACCCTCCGGAAGCGTCGTAGGTAATGACGTCGGCGCCGAGTTGGCGGGCCGCCTTCTCGGTGCTCATCCGCGTGCGCAGGGAGGAGTTGAAGAATAGGTTGATGACCATCTTTTGTCGACCACGCGTGCTGCTAAAAGGTTCCTTTTTAAAGGACTTCGCTTTTTCGATCAGCGCGTTGATGTCGGTCGCGTCGGTGGCGGAAAGGAAGTTTTGCATAGAAGTTGGTGGCGGGTAGCGGACTGAAGGTGAGGCTCGCCTTACTCGCTAAACGAGTGCTTCTTTGAACGCGGCGATCAATCGGTCACATTGCGCCTTAGTCACATTAAGCGGTGGGAGTAAGCGGATGGTGTGGGGGTCTTTGGAAGAGCCGGTGAACACGTCATGCTCGAAGAGCAGGCGTTTGCGGAGGGGGGCGATGGGTTCTTCGCGTTGCAGACCGATCATGAGTCCGTAGCCGCGGATGTCGGTGAAAAGCTCGGCCTCACGCATCTCGTCCATCAGGTAGTTACCCATGTTGGCGGCGTTCTCGATCAGGTTTTCTTGCTCGATGACGTCGAGAACGGCGATGCCCGCCGCACAGGCCAGGTGACTGCCGCCGAAGGTCGTTCCCAGCATGCCCGGTTTGGCTTCGAAATCGGGGTGGATCAGTACGCCGCCGATCGGAAAGCCGTTACCCATGCCTTTGGCCATGGCGATGATGTCGGGCTCGACGGCGGAATGTTGGAAAGCAAAGAACTTCCCCGTTCGCCCGTAGCCGGATTGCACCTCGTCCAGGATCAGTACGGCACCGTGTCGGTGGCAAAGCTCCGGCAGGGCCTCCAGGAAGGCGGGCTCCGGAACGTAAATACCGTGTACGCCCTGCACCCCTTCGATGATGATCGCCGCTACGTCGCCCTTCGCCAACTCCTCTTCCGCGGCTTCCAGATCGTTCAGCGGCAGGAAGGTGACGGGGAAGTTTTTGTTGATCGGGGCCTTGATCTTCTCGTTGTCGGTCACGTTGACCGCCGCCGAGGTTCGCCCGTGAAAGGCCCCGTGAAAAGCCAGGATGCGGTTGCGCTGGGTGTGGAAGCTGGCTAGTTTAAGCGCATTCTCGGTAGCCTCCGCTCCGCTGCTGACCAGGAAGAGCTCATAGTCATCCAAACCCGAAAGCCGCCCCAACTTCTCGGCCAACTCCAGTTGTAACGGGTTCTTGACGCTATTGCTGTAAAAGCCCAGCTTGGCGACTTGCTCCTGCACTTTAGCCACGTAGTGCGGGTGCGCGTGCCCGATCGACATGACCGCGTGGCCACCGTAGAAGTCCAGCACTTCCTTACCGTGCGCATCCGCCACGTAAGCACCGTGGCCGGTGACCGGTTCGAAATCGTAGAGAGAATAGACTTGGAAGAGGTTCATGGGTATTGGAATGAGTCGGTGTCGGAATGAGTGGATGAATAGACTAAAGGGCGTAGCCCGTCCTAAAGGCGAAGCCGTCCTACCCGCTAAAACGGCGCAGCCCGTCCTCCCCGCTAGAAAACGCCGGCTTTCAACCCGAGCCCCAAACCTTCCGGCAGGCCTAAAGCGAGGTTCATATTCTGTACCGCCTGACCGGAAGCGCCCTTCAGGAGGTTATCGATCATCGAAATGGCGAGTGCCTTATTGCCGTGTTTCTCGACGAAAACAACGCCTTTGTTGGTATTGACCACCTGCTTGAGATCCGGGTTGCGATCGCTTAGGTGGGTGAAGGTAGCACCCCGGTAGAAGTCATGGAATACTTCCCTGAGGTCTTCGGCGCTCGCGTCGGTTTGTACGTAGGTGGTCACGAAAATACCGCGGGCGAAGGGGCCGCGGAGGGGCAGGAAGTTCAGCCCCTCCGTCGTGGGCCGGCCGAGGGTGGTGACCATGCGGCCGATCTCGTTGAGGTGCTGGTGGGCAAAGGCTTTGTAGACGGAGACGTTACCATTGCGCCAGCTGAAGTGAGTGGTGGGGCGGGCTTGCTGGCCGGCACCCGTACTGCCCGTCATGCCGTTGATGTGGACTTCTCCGTTCGCCAAACCGGCCCGTACCAATGGCAGTAGACCCAGCTGAATGGCCGTCGCAAAGCAGCCGGGGTTGGCTACTCGTTTGGTAGATTTTATCGCCTCCCGGTTGACTTCCGGCAGACCGTAGACCCAGTCATCGGCCAGGCGGTAATCGGTGCTCAGGTCGACGACCACGGTGTCGGCCGGCGGCCGGTGCTCGTCCATCCAGGTCGCGGAGCGGCCGTGGCCCATGCACAAGAACAGGACGTCCGCTTCGCCGGCCTCCGCGCTGAAGGTCAGGTCGGTTTCACCCAGCAGGTCCGTATGGGTGTGGTAAAGCGGCTTACCGGCTTGGCTCTGGCTTTGGACAAAGGCGATCTCTACCCCGGGGTGGTGAACGAGAATTCGCAGCAGTTCGCCTGCGGTATAGCCGCCACCGCCAATGATTCCTACGCTTGGCAAGGACATAATTTATTTGTTAACGGCGTTGCGAATGCGCCCGGGGACGCTGAGAATTTTGGTGAACCCACGCACGTCCTCCCCCGTCCAGCCGCGGTTCATTTCCCCGTAAGCGCCGAAGCCCGCCCCGAGTAGATCGTTCGGGGAGCTTACGCCATTGAGTTGGTAGCGGTGGGGGTGCAGGGTGAGGTGAACGGTACCGTTCACGGTCGACTGGCTGCTTTCCAAAAAGGCCTCCACGTCGCGCATCACCGGGTCCAGGAATTGGCCTTCGTGCAGCATCATGCCGTACCAATTCGAGAGTTGCTCCTTCCAGAACAGTTGCCATTTCGCCAGCGTGTGCTTTTCGAGCAGGTGGTGGCTTTTGATGATCAGCAGGGCGGCGGCGGCCTGGAAGCCTACCCTCCCCTTGATGCCGATGATGGTATCCCCGACGTGAATGTCCCGGCCCACGCCGAAGGGGGCGGCTAGTGCTTCCAGTGCTTTGATGGCCTCCACTTTGCTGGTGAACTTCCGGTCGTCGAAGCCGACGAACTCTCCTGCTTCAAAGTGTAGATCGACGCCCCGGGCGTCCGTAGCCGTCACGGGTACCGGCCAGGCGTCTTCCGGTAACGGTTGGTGGCTGGTTAGCGTTTCCGCGCCACCGACGGAGGTTCCCCACAAGCCGGCGTTGATGCTGTAGGTGCCCTTCTTTTCCGGCCAGTCGAGGCCGTGCTTCGCCAGGTAGTCCACTTCTTGCTGGCGGCTCAGTTGCTCATCCCGGATCGGGGTGATGATCTCCAGTTCCTTACCGCTCAGTTCGAAAGCGAGGTCGAAGCGTACCTGGTCGTTTCCGGCCCCCGTAGAGCCGTGGGCGACGCCGTCCGCATCGATTTCCACGGCGTAGCGGGCGACACTCATCGCCTGGAACATCCGCTCGGCGCTTACGCTCATCGGGTAAGTCTGGTAGCGGAGGCAGTTGCCGTATACCAGGTAGCGCAAGCACTCTCGGTAGTAGTTTTCCGTTACGTCGACCCTGCGGTAGCTCACCGCGCCCAGCTGTTTGGCGCGGGCTTCCATTTCCTTGATTTCCTCATCATCGAAGCCTCCGGTATCGACGGTCAGCGCGTGTACTTCGTAGCCTTTTTCGGCGGTCAGGTACTTGATGCAATAGCTCGTATCCAGTCCGCCCGAGTAGGCGAGTACGATCTTCTTCATAGTGTTTAAGGGCTTTACTTGCTGAGTTTACGCTCGAGTTTCTTACGCTTCCGATCCAGCTTTTCGAGTTTTTTGCGTTGCACGTCTTCCGCGCTGGGGGCCATCATGGCGGTGCAGAGGCACATGTGCCTTTCGTTTCTGCTGAGGATATCGTAGTTGGGGCACGTCTGACAGCCGGCCCAGAAAGCGTCATCTTGCGTGAGCTCGGAAAAGGTTACCGGGCGGTACCCCAGGTCGCTGTTGATCTTCATGACCGGCAGGCTGGTCGTGATGCCGAAGATCTTTGCTTGCGGGTATTTATTGCGGCTGAGCTTGAAGACGGCCGCCTTGATCCGCCGCGCAAGCCCGAGGCGCCGGTACTGGGGGTTGACGATGAGGCCTGAATTAGCGACGTACTCCGCGTGGCCCCAGGTTTCGATGTAGCTGAAGCCGCCGATGTCTCCGTTCACCAGCGCGATGATGGCCTTGCCGGAATTGATCTTTTCTTCGATGTAGGCCGGCTCCCGCTTCGCGATGCCGGTACCGCGGGCCTTGGCGGATTCTTCGATCAGGTGGCAGATTACCGGCGCAAATACGGCATGCTCGGGCTGCGCCACATGTATTTGAATGTCCATAAACTTGGGGGGGGAGGAGAGCGACGCGTAGCCGCGGATGATCAGAAGAGGAAGGTTATCGACGCTGCCCGCTGCCTACCGGTCGATCGGGCGGGGCGCTTCCTGGCGCGGGGGCGGGAAGCGAATTAGGTCCTTATCCTTCGAAGAAGAGGGCCCGCTTGGTGGGGTACCGATTCGATCATGGCACAAAGATAGCCGTAATTTTCTTTCACGGCCGGGTATGCCATTGCTTGCGAGGCCGCAGGTGCAAGGATTCGAAGGTGTTAGCCGTCGTAAAATGAACTTGCCCCCCGTCGGTGTTGACCGGGCGGAGGGCAAGTAGGGCTTCCTGAAAGAGAAAGCAAGGGATGAACGGGGCTAAAGCGCGATACTCGGCGGTTACTGCTTGACGATCTGCTTAGCGTACAACTTGCCGTTCACGAGGAGCTGCAGGTTGTAGATACCGGCCGGAGCGGTACTCAGGTCGATGCGATTATTGACGTCGGTAAAGACGTGCGCCTTCAGTACTCTGCCGGTCACGTCGCTAAGGATCACGTAGAATTTGTTGATGCCGGCTTCATTGTTCCGCACCGTTACCGCGTCTACGGTAGGGTTGGGGAAGAACTGCATATCCAGGCCACTCTCTTCGATCGGGTCCGCTACACCGGTAGCATCGAAGTTCGCCTCGATCGCACCGATATCCGGCGTCTCGCCACGGAAGTTACCGAACAGGTCACGCTCGGGTACGAGTGCGTTGCGAACGCCCCCGTCGATGAGGGGGTTAGAGCCACCGAGGTCGGGGCCGGTTTGCAGGTCGAAGTCAAACTCATCGTCATCGTTACCGAACGGGTCGATAAAGTAGGTGCTGAAGTTACGATCGTTGACGTCCAGGTTGAGCACGTCGTCATCGGTCAGCATTAGCTCTCCGGTATTCTCGGCGTTGAAGAAGTTGCCACCTAATGAATTGATGATCAAGCCTTCGCCGATGGGTTGTATTTCCGTCGGCAACTGCGTGGCAATCAAAGGTTCCGCACCGACGAATTGGGTCTGGCGGTCGTCATCAGTCGGGGCCTGATCGAGAAAGACGTTATTGAGCAAGTTCACCGTCAGGGTATTCGTATCGTTGGAGATGGTCTCCCCCGGTTGGAACACGGCTATGGCGTCACCTACGGCTTCATCCGTTATGGGAGCCGTATTGTCGATAAAGGTGTTGTGTACGATGTCCGCTTCCAACTGAAGCTCACCGGCGTTAAAGAAGGTGAACACCGGTGGGTCGCTGTCATCCGCGGTAAAGATGGGGCTGTTGCCATTATAGATGATGGCTCCACCGCTTGCACCCTCACTGTTTACCTGGTTCTCCACGAATACATTGTTCGTCAGGTCGAATACGGATTGTTGCGTACTGATCGCACCGCCCTGTGAGTCAGTAGTATTCGATATGAAGGTCGATTCGGAGATCGAACCGGTGAACGGGGGGAAGCGCAGCTGAGGTGTCGCCCCCGTAGTATCGAGCACCGCGTTGTTAAAGGTAGCGATAGCACCACCTCCGCCGACGGCGCTGTTAACCAGGAAGTCCGTGCCTTCGATCGTTACCGAGTGACCACCGGAGAGGGTGATCGCGCCACCCACGGCACCCGTGACGCCAGCGCCGGCCGTGTTATCCTGGAATAACGAATTAGACACCGTAAGCCGGGAGGTACGTAACTCGAATTCCTCACCGGGCTGCAGTCCTAAACCTATATTGGTGATCGCGCCGCCTCCCGCAAAGAAGTTATCAAACTGCCTGGTCTGGTTAGCGATAAAGCTGGAGCTGTCGATAGTGATGAAGGACGTAGTTCCCAGGTGAAGCCCGGCAATAGCGCCACCGATGTTCGTTGAGGGCACGTTGAGCACGCCGTCATCCTCCTCGCTGCCATTCTCTTCGAACACGCTGTTCTTTACGTCGATACCGTATTCCAACTGGGTGTAGATCGCACCGCCAAGGCGGGCACGATTGCCCTGGAAGCGTACCCCATCGAGGTATAAAGTGGATCGATCGAGCTTATCGGGGTCGTCCATACGGAGGAAGCCGTTAAAGGAAATGGCACCGCCGCGTGTGGTCTGTACTCCACGTCCACCCGCCGTGTTGGCGATGAATTCAGTATTGCTTATGTTAATATCACCAGTTGAGGACACAGCCAGCGCCCCACCCGTGCCTTCAAGTTCCGCATCCGACGCGGTTGCGCCAACTCCTATGCCGCGATTTTCTTCAAAGAGGCTATTCGATATATTCAATGGCCCGTTCGATTGATAATTAATGGCACCACCTCTCGTAGCGGTATTACCGGTGAATTCCGAGTCGTCGATGGTCAGTACGTCACCGAATAGGTCAGCAGTTTGTAACATGAAGATGGCACCTCCCGACCCACTCGTGTACTGAGCGGGGTCATCGGTAAGAATACCGGAAGTGTTGTCCCTAAAAGTCGTACCGCTAATATTAAGCGCCTGAAAGGTAGAGTCGAAGCTGAGTGCCAAAACCGTCCCCCCCACCGCGAGATCGGAGCAGTTCGAGAATTCCGAGTTTCGAATATCCGTACGGAAAGTTCTGTTACCCCCCGAAGCGGCCTGGAGGTAGAGTGCCCCGCCGATCCCTACGAAGTTGGTAGATCCATCAATGGTTACGCTGTCTAACAGTGCACTGGCATCCCAAGTGTTCATCGCGCTTCCACGGCCTCCGGCTACCACCTCGCAATCCGTGAACGTGCTGTTCCTGATAATGTGATCGTTCTCATCCGACGGTGTGCCTAGCAGACCGCCACTACCAAAGAAGACGGTTCCGAACCGGGCCTGTACCCCTGCAAACGTACAATCCTCGACCAGGATGTCGTCACACACGGCTGCCTCGATCGCCGCACCCCCGCCAGCGTCTACGCGTAGGTTGGTGAAGGTAGAGGACCTGACCGAGGAGTTGAATACACCGAGGAACTGAATTAGGCCGTCTCCCATACCGACGTTCCGCCCCATACCTTCGAAGGTAGAGTTAGTGATGGCAATGTTAGCGGTAGCACGGAAGTAAAGGATGGCATCTTGATCCACGAAGTTCCTGGCAGTGGTGATGTCGTCGAACGTAGAACCTGCCGCCGTTGCGTTGAAGAGCGACACCGCCGAGCCGTAAGGCGCGCGGTTGGCCGTAAAGTTTAGGCGGGAGGCGACGACCCTGGCCGTAGTCAGTATAGCGCCACCGGACCGCCGGGGGGTAAACTCCGGTATGGTGTCCGCATTCACATCGGAGGCCGCCGCAATCGCACCGTGCGTAAACGTTAGGCCGTCCAGCGTAACCGTTATGGAACTTACGTTGGTCGAAGAGGTATCGATGATGGTTAGGATGCGGTTGTTGTCCGAGTAAGCAGTGCTATCGTAAGTCATGGGGTCATTCCCCGCCACGTCACCACTCAGGATGGTTGCGTTCGCTTCCGGGTCCGCTGCATCGGCACTCTCCTCGTTACCGGCAAAGCCCCCTAAAATGGTAAGGTCTTTACCGAAAATGACGAAGGAGGTACTGTCCGGCGTAGTGTAGGTTCCCTCCGCTAGCCATAAAGACGCACCAGTCGGGGCAGCGTTGATCGCATCGTTCAAGTCGGGGTAGGCGTTTGCCCAAGTAGCTCCGTCACCGGTGCCGCCCGCATCTGCATCGACGTATACAATAGCCTGGGCGGTGAGCCCAAAGCTTGCCACGAAAAGGCAAATAAAGATTGAGAGTTGCTTCATTTAACGTTGGTTTTACAGTTGGGAGTTATTAATCGCATCCAAGCATTCGGCTACCCATGCCTACCGGTTAAGGGAGGGCAGTGGTGTGGGATCGTCTAGCGTTGGAAATTAGAAACAGGGGGGGGACCGTAAAGAACGCTAGCGACCCGCCAAAGATAGAAAAATAGCCTAGAGGCAATTTGACCGGAACCCACGGTCCGTTTGTTTACGGACGTATTGAACGCCCCGCCCCGCGAATGTGCCGCCCGCCGGACAAAAGAAAAACCCTGGCCTCCGAAGAAGGAAACCAGGGCTCATCGATTGGGTAGACCTACAAGGACTCGAACCTTGAACGACAGAACCAAAATCTGTTGTGTTGCCAATTACACCATAGGTCTATAAACCAGCGGCGGGGAGGGGGGAGTACCTCCCTTAAGCGGCCGCAAATATACTACCGGTTGCTTATTTATGGCAAACGCTGAACCTTATTTTTTGCAGTGGTTCGACCCCGCTCTTGACTTCCGATACTTGCACCTGCGTCCTCGCAAGAATTAGCGGAGCGCTCCTGCGAAGCATAAAAGCAGTCTATTCGCTCACCAATGCCAGAGCTGCCTCGACCACGTCCATTATCTGCGGCTTGCTCACGTAATTGCCATCGTCGCCGTAAGCGGGGCGGTGGGCGGTGGCGGTGAGGGTACGAACGGGGGCATCCAGGTGGTAAAAACCGCCCTGCACCTCCGCGATCTGGTGGTGGATGTAAGCGGAAGTAGCGCCGGGGGCGTCCTCATCGACGATGAGCAAGCGGTTGGTCTTACTTAGGTGGCCTACGATGCGGTGCTCCATATCGAAGGGTAGAAGCGTCTGAATATCGAGGACTTCCACCTCAACCCCCCGCTCCGCCAGCATCTCCGCGGCGGCCAGGCATATGCGTACGCAAGCTCCGTAGGTAACGATCGTGGCGTCGCGGCCCGTGCGCAAGCATTCCGGAACGCCCAGGGGGACGCGAAACTCCGCCAGATTTTCCGGCTCGGCCTCGTGGAGGCGGTAGCCATTGAGGACTTCGATGACGATGGCCGGGTCGTCACCGGCGAGCAGGGTATTGTACAGCCCGGCAGCCTGCACGGCATTTCTCGGTACGCAGAGGTGCATGCCCCGGAGGCTGTTGGCGATCGCCGCCAGGCAGCTTCCGCTGTGCCAGATGCCTTCCAGGCGGTGGCCCCGCGTGCGGATGATGAGGGGGGCCGCCTGCCCGCCGGCCGTTCGCCAGCGCAGCGTCGCCACGTCGTCCGTCAGGATCGGTAAGGCGTAGTAGATGTAGTCGAGGTACTGAATCTCGGCAATGGGGCGCAGGCCGCGCATCGCCATGCCCATGGCCTGACCCACGATCGTCCACTCCCGGATGCCGGTGTCGAAGATGCGGTGCTCGCCGAACTCACGTTGCAGGCCCGCGAAGCCCTGGTTGACGTCGCCGATCTTACCGACGTCCTCCCCGAAAGCGTAGAGCTCGGGCACTTCCTTGAACTTTGCCGAGAAGTAGTGCTGTAGCAGTTTGTAGGCGGGGAGCCTTTTCGGTGCTTCTCCGTAAATGGCCGGCGTACCGCCCACGCGCAGGGGGCTATTGGCGGTTTGGCTCAGCAGGTTGTCGCCCAGGTCGGTGCGTAGCTTACGGTCGGCTTCCTTAAGCCAGGCGGAGAACGGCGGCGGTAGTGCCTCCTTGCCTACGGCCAGCCGCAGCCGCCTGGCCGCATCGATCAGTACGGAAGAGACGGGGATGTCTTCCTTGGTGACCCGCTTGCGGAAAGCGTCATACGCCGTACCCTGGAATCGGTCGGTCGGCAGTAGCCGAAGCAAGCTATCGCGCTGCTTATTCAACCGTTCGGTATAACGATCCCAGGCGCGGCGGCGGGCATCCATGACCGCCTTTTTGGCGCGCTTATCGATGCTGGCGAGCTCCTCGGCAGTGCTGGTGTTGGTGGCAATCAGCCAGTGGCGGAATTGAGCGATACAGTCGTATTCCTTCTCCCACTGCAGGCGCTGTTTACTCTTATAGCGCTCGTGGCTGCCGCTGGTACTGTGGCCATTCGGTTGAGTAAGTTCCTCGACGTGCAGCAGTACCGGCCGGTGGTGCTCGCGGGCCAATTCGGCGGCGCGTCGGTAGGCCTTGAGCAAACGCGGGTAAGACCAGCCTTTGACGGCCATGACCTCAACGCCCTTTTCCTGCTCCGTTGTCTGGAAGCCCGCCGCCGCTTTGCTGATGCTGGCCTTCGTCGTCTGCTTTTCTACGGGGACGGATATGCCGAAGCCATCGTCCACGACGGTCACGACCAGGGGTACTTGCAGTACGCCGGCGGCGTTGAGCGTTTCCCAGAAGACGCCTTCGGAGGTAGAGGCATCGCCGATGTCCGCCCAGGATACTTCGTTGCCGTCGTCACTGAATCCTTTCGGCAGATTCTCCCCCCGCCGATACATCTTCGAGGCGAAGGCCAGGCCGATACCGCGCGCCATCTGGCCCGCCGTGGGGGAGGTGGCGCTGCTGACGTTGAAGGATTCCAGATGCGACAACCAGTTGCCTTCGGCATCCACGGTAGGGGTAGCGTGGTGGCCGACCATTTGGCGGCCCCGGCTGAAGGGGTCGTTCTCCGCGTCCGCGTACAACTGCGCCAGGATGTCTTCGACCTTTGCCACGCCCAATGCTAGTAGCAGCGTGTGGCCGCGGTAGTAGTCAGCGCGCCAGTCACCGGCCCGGATGGCCCGCGCCATCGCTAGCTGATAAAGTTCCTTTCCGTCATCACTGACGCCGAATTTGGCGCGCCCGGTTAAAACGTCCCTCCGAATGACCGTACTCAGGTGCCGGCTCAACTGTGCCGTATAGTAGTCATTCAGGGCGCGGCTAGCATCGTCTGCCGCCTCCTGCTGAGTCGAAATGACTGGATCAGGATTTGTCGGGGTCAATTTTGAACATTTTGTCCGTCAAAACGAGTGACGGGTGTGGATCGAGTGCAACATTTAGCACTCCGCACGGATGGGTGTGTAGGCCGAACGGCCCGCCTGGCGGTTACCTGCCGGAAAACACCAATCGGTGGACAAAAATACGTTTTTCGCTAAGCCCTTGGTAATGACGGGGTTGCGATTGTATAAGTCGTCGAACATCCCAAATTCGCCGATGGGTTACGGTGCCGAATTCTAGGAGGGCATGCTTGAATCTAACAGAATTAATGCTATTCTGTTGCTTTATCATCCAAATTTTATACTTAGTGGAATTATTCCCAATTTAGGAGCTCCGCCCCGTACTCATCGATCCGGCAGTAGGAATTGTAGTGCAGCCACTCCCCTAGGTTGATGTAGCGGGCGTGGCCGTTCGACAGCGTATAGTCGATGGGTAGATGGCGATGGCCGAAGATGCAAAGGTCGAGGGCGGGGTCCTGCAAAAGTTTCCGTTCGGCGTACCGGACGAGCCACTCGTCGCCCGCGCCCAGGAACGCTTCCTCGCTCGGTTGGCTCTCCCTGCTCGCGCCGCTGAAGTAGTAGGCTAACCACATGGCGAAGTTGGGGTGCAGGCGCGCGTAGAGCCACTTGGCCCATCCGGCCGTAAACACCTTTTTCATCCGCTTATAGTTCTTATCCTCCGGGCCTAAGCCATCGCCGTGCGCCATCAATACCTCATGGCCGGCAAGCGTGGTGCGGTACCCCTTGAAATGCATCACCGCCCCGATCTCCCGCTCGAGGTAATCGATCATCCATAGGTCGTGGTTACCCGTAAAGACGTGGACGGGAACGCCCGCATCGGTAATTTCGGCCAGCTTACCGAGGAAACGTACGTACCCCTTGGGCACCACCCGCTTCCATTCAAACCAGAATTCGAATAAGTCGCCAACGAGGTAAAAGGCCTCGGCATCCGCCCGCCAGCAGTGATCCAGCCAGGCAACGATCTGCGCCTCCCGCTGCCGGCTACTGACCCGGGCGTCGACGCCTAAATGAAAATCGCTTGCGAGATAGATCGCCATGGTCTCGGTTTGGGCCGTCACTTGCGCCAGCCCGCGCCGCAAAGAAACACTACCGAGCCGAAAGGGTCGAACGTACCGCACCGACAATGGCTTGCGACTTTGGCTGTTGGACGAGCAGCACTACTCGGGTGTCACCAATTTCTAACCCCTCCGGGATGGTCACGATCAGCTCCCCGGAAGCGGCGGCTTTACTGTGGACCAGATCGCGTACCACGTTGACGTGGTGTAGGTCCTTTCCCCGGTTCTCTCCGCGGCGTACGGCGGATGCGGCGGTATTCTGGGTAAGGACGGCGCTTACGCGCAGGCCGGCAGGGTCACCGTTCAGTTGGTAGCCGATTTTCAGCCGATTGTCCGCTACGGGGCTTACGGTAATGGTCGGGGCATACGCCGCCTGCCGGGCCCTGGCCGCCGTCACCTTGGCGCGGACTTCGCTCCGCCGACTGCCTACGAGTTCCTCCCGGCCGTTAATCACTAGCTGGGGCGTGTAGGTACGCGATTGCAATCTTTCCGTATAGTCGCGTTGGCGGGCGCTGTAGTAGGGGCTGCTGAAGGGATCTTCCCAACCCAGATAGTTCCAGTAGTCTACGTGGTAGGAGAGGGCGATGACGTCTTCTTCCTCCGAAAGCTCGGCCAGAACGCGGTCTGCCGGCGGGCAACTGCTACAACCCTGGCTGGTGAAAAGCTCGAGAACAACGGGTCGATCCAACGTAGCCGGTACGGGGGGCGCTATGGGCTCACCGATGACTAATAGTACGAAAGGCAGCAGGAGATTGAGCATAAAATTTTACAGTTTAGGATTACCGGCGATACAACGTTCGCGGGCGCCGGATTCCCGTCCACGAGCCCATGCCAGGTGTCGTAAAAGGTACAACTCTTTGATTCGTAGACCACGGCGGGCGATTTGGGGGAGTCAATTGCTCAGCCGGGTGGCATCGTCAACCGAGAGCGATAAGCGCCGGCGTACCTTTGCGCACCTTTCTGCGAACCCCTATTATGGTATCTACCAACAGCACTACTCCCCCCCCGCCCCACCTCTTGGGTGTGTTGCGCACCCTATGGCTGTGGCGAAAGCCTATCCTCGCCACCACGGCGGCGGGTACGCTACTGGCGCTCGTCATCAGCCTCGTACTCCCCGTGTACTACCAGAGTCAGACGCGCTTCCTGGCCACCAGCCCCCGTAGCAATTCCGTCGAAGCCATCTTCGGTACGACGAACGAGCAGATCGACATATACGGTAACGGGGACGATATCGAGCGGCTCCTGGCGATCGCCGAAAGCGATCAACTCGTGGATCACATGGTGCGCACCTTCGAGCTCTACGAGGTTTACGACATCGATACCACCAACACGAAAGCACCGCTCTACGTACAGCGCGAGTTCCTCGACAACTACGAGGTCGGCAAAAGCCCGCGCGACGTGATCGAGCTCAGCGTGCTCGACAAAGACCCCGAGCGTGCCGCCGCCATGGCCCGTGAAGCCCGTAAAACCGTCAACCGCATCAGCGTCGGCATCATGCGCGGCGGCCAGACTCGCACCGTCGAAAGCTTGCGGCAGGAGATCGCCGGCCGCGAATCCGCCCTGAACGATCTGAATAACGAGTTGCGCGACCTCCGCTCGACTTCGGGCATCTACAGTACCGAAGCGCAGGGGGAAGCCCTTGCCACCCTCTCCAGTTCGCTGGACGGTAGTTTGGTGACGACCGAGGCGCGCCTGAATGGCTACCGCCGGCGGGGAGGGCGGGGCGCCCGGGATAGCATAGCCAAGCTCGAGATTCAGCTAGCCGCCCTGAAGCAAAGCCGCACGGTGCTCGATAGTCAGCTCGTTCAGCTAAATACGAGCGTCGGCCCCATCAACAACCTGGAAGAGGATCGGGAGCGCGTAAACACCGCGGTATCCAACGACCGCTTACGGCTGAAGCAATTCGAATCCTTACTCAATGCCGACCAGCGCGCCCTGGAGGTGGTCGAAGAAGCCCGGGTGCCCGTAGTTAAGGCCAAGCCCATCCGTAGCTTGATCGTACTACTCGGCGCCGCCTTCAGCTTTCTGTTGGCGGTAGGTAGTGCATTACTCATCGATAGCGGGCGCAAGTACGACTGGTCGGCCATTTTCAGTAAGTAGATCCCCACCCGTGCTGCCAAGCTCCGACACGACGGTTACTACGCCCCCCGCCCCGACCCGGCGGCTGTACGGCGTGTTCGTTACCATAGCACTCCTTAGCGCCGGCCTGGGCGTACTTACCGAACGGTACTACCTGGCGCTCCTTCCATTCCTGACCTGGGTGGTAGCCCAGGTGTTTATGGACTTCCGCCCCCTCTTTTATCTCCTGCTGCTGACCATTCCGTTGAGCACGGACATTGCCCTGCCCGGCGGTTTTAAAACGGATCTGCCAACCGAGCCCCTGGCCATCGGGCTGACGGGCGTCTTACTCCTACACCTGCTGATCCACTGGCGGCAGTACGAGGCACGGCGTTTTTTTCACCCGCTGGCCGTGCTTCTCTACCTTCACGTAGGGTGGATCCTGCTCGCTACGGTATTTAGTGATGGCGTGGTGGTAAGCCTCAAATTTTCCGCCGCCAAGCTGTGGTACGTGGGCGCTTATTTTCTTATGCCGCTGCTGTTACTACGCCGGCTGGGTCAGGTCGGCTTAGCCATCAAGTGTATTTTCTGGGCCCTGCTCTTCGTCGCGCTACAAACACTGGTACGCCACGGTCTGGCCGGCTTCAGTTTTGCGGATCAGTACGGCACGATGTACCCTTTCATGCCAGAGCACGTGAGCTATGCGGCCTGCCTCTCCGTTTTTACGCCCTGGCTGATCTTCCTGCGGTGGTGGCGGAAGCATTCGGGCCGTAGTACCGCCTGGTTCGATTGGGTAATCCTGCCGATCTGGTTCGCGGCGGTCTTCTTTACCTATACCCGGGCCGCCTTCGTTGCGCTCTTTCTTGCGGCCGCCGTTTACTACCTGGTTAAATGGAAACTACTGAAGCCGGCGCTGTTTGCCGCGGTACTGCTGGCACTTGCCGCCGTCACCTACTTCGTCCGGGGCAATCGGTATCTGGATTACGCGCCTAACTTCGATACGACCATCAGCCACGACGAGTTCGGCAACCTCATCTCCGCTACCTATAAGTTTGAGGACATCTCGACCATGGAGCGGCTGTACCGTTGGGTAGCCGCCGGGCAAATGATCCCTTACCGCCCCTGGACGGGCTGGGGCCCGGGCAACTTCCTGAGCCACTACAAGGGCTTCACCGTCAACAGCTTTCGAACGTACGTGAGCGACAACGAAGACCAGTCCGGCATCCATAGTTACTACCTAATGACCCTGGTAGAACAGGGCTTTCCCGGCCTTTTCATTTTTCTACTCTATGTCTTTGGAGCCCTAGTGATCGGTGCGCGGATGTACCACCGTCAGCGCGACCCGGTAGCGCGGCAGGCCATTATGGCCGCTCTGCTTGCTCTGGTCGTAGTCGATGCGTTCAATTTGATTAACGACCAGATGGAAACGGATAAGGTGGGCGCACAGTACCTACTCAATCTGGCCATACTCATCTCAATGGGCCTGTACCACCCGGGCGAGCGGGAACCCAGGCGATTACTTGAGTAAGCTGAAGCCCACCCAGAGTGCCAGCAGGCCGGTAACCATCTTCAGCGTCAAATACCCGATCACCGTACCGTAGGCACCAGCTTGGTAGAGCGCGAACAGCTCGGCGGTAAACGTTGAAAAAGTGGAAAAGCCGCCACAAAAGCCGGTCAGTAGCAGCAAAGCCATTTCCTTTGGCATGGCGTTTCGCGTGGCTAAAGCTATTCCCGCACCGAGGATCAGGCAGGCGAGTCCGTTTGCTAAGAAGGTCGCCCAGGGTATAAGCCCGTGGCCCGCTTCGCCTGGCGGGAAGAGTAGGGAGAGCCCGTACCGGCAAAGACTACCGACACCGCCGCCCACGAAAACCAGCAACCAACTCATCTACGCCTTTTGGTCGAAAGATAACTGCTGTTGCTGGCGGGCTTTGATGAGCTGAACGTTACGGTGCAGAATGAAAGTCAGCAGCAAAGCAATCCCCAAGGTCAGGCCGATCATACCGTGGGCAACCAGCAAGCCATCCAGGAAAAACATCAGAGAGATGATCAGCAAATTAGCCAAGCCCAACAGCGTCGTAGCCTCCAGGTGCTCGAAACCGGAGTCGATAAGCAAATGGTGAATGTGGCGGCGGTCGGGCTGAAAGGGGCTCCCCCCACGCACGATCCGCGTTACGAAGACGCGAATAGTATCGAAAAGCGGGATGACCAGGATGCCCATGCACACGGCCACCGGGCTGGAGAAGGCATACTCGACCGGTACCTCCATCGTGCTGGCGTAGTCGATGAACTTGATCGCGAGCACCCCGAGTACCAGGCCGACCACGAGCGCCCCGGAATCCCCCATGAACGTCTTGGCGGGTTTGGTATTGAAGCGCAAAAAGGCCAACAAAGACCCGGCGGTGACCATCGAAAGGATACCGAAAGGGATCTCGCCCACTAAAAAGAACCACACCCCGAAGGTGCAACAGATGATCGTACCGATCGTACCGGCAAGGCCGTTGATGCCGTCGATCAGGTTGAAGGAATTGATGATCACCAGCAGCGTAAAGGCGGAAAGCACCACGCTCACGGCGTACGGGAACGACCAGGCCTGCCCGAACAGCCCGTAAAGGCTTTCCAACCGTACCCCCCCTTTCGTGACGAGTATGGCAATGGCGATCAACTGCCCGCTGATTTTGAAAATGGGGCTTATTTCCTCGATGTCATCCCGTAAACCGGTGATGAAAACGATGATCAGGGCGGCCAGTATATACTGCACCGTCCCCCACATGTCCAACGGCATCATGATCAGCGTACAGAAGAGGATACCGATCATGATCGGTATCCCGCCAACGCAGGGCGTGGCTTCGGCGTGGCTGCTTCGGTCGCTGACCTTTGCAACAAGCCCCTTGAGCTTGCCGATTCTTATGGCGGATGGTGTGATTGATAAGACAAATGAGAGAGGCATCAAGAGACTGAGCACGAAAATTACGTGGTAAGACAGCACAATATGTGGGTTGGTAGGGTGTGTGAATATAGGGTCAGTCGAAAAACACTACGCCATGCGGTAAAATCTGCTGATAACAGCCACATGCGTCATATAAAGGTACAAGGATTCCAGCTATTCAACCCGGTTCCAATGCATACGTTCACTATAGTTTACGGAACTAAGGTACAACCCGTGGGGCGGCGCGCTCCACGCCTTCGGCAGTGGCGCCTGCTCATCGAGGGCGGCGCGCACGTCCTCCACCGTCAGTTTTCCCACCCCCACCCGCAGGCACATTCCGACGATTAGCCGGACCATTCCGCGCAGAAAACGATCCGCTTCGATCTCGAACGTCCACTCCGGCCCCGAAAAGTTCCACTCCGAACGCCGTATGTCGCAGTTCATGGTATAGGCATCCGATTTCGTTTTGCAGAAGGGCGCGAAGGCACCGTAAACCAGTAGCAGCTCCGCTACCCGCCGCATTTTCTCCTGATCGGCGCCGGCGAACTGCGGCAGGCTCGTCACCGTATTCAACCGAAAAGGATCTTTTACCGTAGTGAGTCGATAAGTGTAACTTCTGCCCGTAGCGTGGAAGCGTGCGTGAAAATCGGCGGTCACTCGGTACAACCCCCGCAGCACGATGTCGTCGGCGACGAAGCGGTTGTACCGACGCTCGAAGACGGGGGGGATGCGCCCCCCAAAGTCAAAATGGGCGACGTAATCACTGGCGTGCACCCCCGTATCCGTCCGCCCGCAACCCACGATTTTGATCGGCTCGGCCAGGATCGTACTCAGGGCGGTGTCGACCGCTTCCTCCACGGTCGGCGCGTTGGGTTGCCGTTGCCAGCCGGCGTAGCGCGTGCCATTGTAGGCCAGTTCAAGGGCGTACCGCATCAGCCAAGGGGTTTTTTCTTCGACTTCGTCACGAAAGGCGGGTTCAGGTAATACGGCTCGTACACGGCCACGTCTACTATTCTTGAATTTTCGGGCGAGGCCGCAGGTGCAAGCAAAAGGGAAGCGGAGCAATGTTTCGGGGCGGCATCCGTAAATAACCGTTGATCTCCGGGAAGGTGCTCCAGCACTCGCGCTACCCCCGGCCCCACCAAACTGACGCGCCCCCCGCCAACTGCCCGTAAATAGGGTGCCCACCAATCATCCGTCCTCAGCAAGATATTGTGCGGCCCCCTGAGCTCGCTAGCTCCCCCCTGACGATCGCCCCCTGGAAACAACTGACCGAATACCTGCCCCTTGCGGCTGTTCAGTACCGCAAGCACCGGCCGCTCCGTTTCTACGGCCGTAGCGAGCGCCGTCAACGACCCCACGACCCTGAGTTGCAGGCCGGGTAGGGCAACGCACAATCCCTTAGCCGTAGCGGCACCGACACGCAAAGAGGTATAACTGCCGGGGCCGTCACTCAACACGACTTCCTGTAGTTGCCGGGGGGAAACACCCGCCCGATCGAGCACCTCCCGAATGAACGGCGTGAGGTGGGAGGAGTGCTTGAAAGCCTCCTCGGCCGTCCGCTCGGCCACCACCACCTCCCCCCGGGCCAGCGCTACCGAGCAGACGTCGGTGGCCGTCTCCAACAGCAACCGGATCATTTCAGCAACTCGGTGGGGTCCCAGAAAAGAGTGGGGAACTGTTCTACGCGGTCGTCAACCACCTTTACGCCCTCTGCTTCGAGGCGTTCCTGCATGGTCGTCGGAGTCGGAAAGGCGTTACGGCCACTCAACTCTCCTTTCCGGTTTAGAACGCGGTGTGCGGGTACTTCATCCCCGGGCATGCACTGGTTCATTGCCCAGCCGACCATACGCGCACTACCCAGCGTAAGAAAGCTGGCGATTGCGCCGTAGGTGGTCACCCGGCCCGCCGGTATGGAGCGTGCTACGTCGTGTACGTCCTCAACGTATTGTGCGGCCACCTAACGAACGATTTCAACGGCGCGCTTCCGGTCGCGGTCCGATTTGGGCATGGTACCGAATACGTAATCCCAAAGCGGTTGCGATACGCCAAACAGTACTTCGTCCTTACTGTAGTGGTGGACGGCGTGGTTCACCCACAGGGCCTTCAAAAAGTTCTTGGGCGGGGGGTACATGTGTACGGTGTAGTGAACGACCAGGTACATGGCGTACCCCACTACGAAACCCGCCAGGTAGGCGTAACCGTAATCCCCCAGAACGGCCCGAAACAGTAACAGCAACACCGTAGAGATGACGATGGCGAGGATGGGGGGCATCGCGAGCCGCTTCTTATCCTTAGGGTAATCGTGGTGGAAGCCGTGCATGTTGTAGGTCATCTCCTTGTAGCCTTCGGACGCACCGTGGGGCGGGTGGTATACCCAGCGGTGTACGACGTACTCGGTGAAGGTGAAGCCCAGCGTACCCAGAAAGAAAAGTCCTACGACCGCCAGCACGCTTACCTCCGTGGCTACGGCGGTGTGCCACAGCAGGGCGGCGGCGTAGACGAAGAATATGACGATGGGCGTAGCAATGTGCGTTTGGGTAAGGCGGTTGAGAAGCTTGTTCTCAAACATGGGCGGAGCCTCGCCGTTGCTCTTGAATTTCTGGGAAGATGCCATAGCGATTACGAAAAGTGCCGCCCGAACCGGGCGAAAACGGGTGTTGGATCGGGGCAAAGTTCGGGTATAACCTTTAAACGAGGTTTAGGCGCTGTTTCAGCTTACGCCCGTACATGCGTTTATAGACGCGGTACATCCGCTGTAAGTGCTTGACGCTGTAGGAGGCAGGCTCGCCCGAAGGCTTGAGGTAGCCCTGCTCTTTCATCCAATCCTCGTTGTAAATCTTGCCGAGGTAGCGGCTGCCGTGGTCGGGAAAGAGCACTACCACCACGTCATCGGAAGTAAGCTGCTTGCGCATGGCGAACACCGCCTCTAGGGCGGCGCCACTGCTATAGCCTAACAGCAGGCCCTCGCGCTGTGCGAGTTCCCTAACGCGTAGGGCCGCCGCCCGATCGCCGACCTTGATGAATTCATCGATGAGGTCGAAGGCTACGTTGTCGGGGATGATCGTCTTACCGAGCCCTTCCACCTTCCAGCTGAAGATCTCGTTCGGGTCGAACACGCCCGTCTGCCAATATTTTTTGAGTACGGAGCCGTAGGCGTCCACGCCGACTACCGATACCGCCGGGTTCTTTTCCTTCAGGTAGCGGGCGGTACCGGAGAGGGTGCCCCCCGTGCCGGCGCAACATACGAAGTGGGTAATTTTCTCTTCGGTATCGTCCCAGATCTCCGGCCCGGTAGAATGGTAGTGGGCGCCGGAGTTATCCAGGTTCCAGTTCTGCCGCAAGTAAATGCTGTTCGGGATGGTAGCGGCAAGCTCGTCGGCGCGCGAGTAGTAGCTCTCCGGGTCTTCCGGGGCGGCATCCTGCGGGCAGAGTACGATCTTGGCACCCAGTGCTTTCAGCAGCGCCTGCTTTTCGGGGCCGGCCTTATCCGTCAGTGTCAGGATACATTTGTAGCCCTTTACCGCGGCGATCATGGCAATGGAGAAGCCGGTGTTGCCACTCGTCGCCTCGATGATCGTCGCGCCGGCCTGGATGCGCCCTTTCTTCTCGGCCTGCTCGATCATGTACATCGCCGCGCGGTCCTTGGCGGATTGCCCGGGGTTGAAGCTCTCAACTTTTCCGTACACTTTGGCGGGGATGCGGTCACCACAGATTCGGTCCAGTGCCACGAGGGGCGTTCTACCGATAGTTTGCAACACACTGTCGTAGCGCATATGGGGTATTCTAATTGCTCGTTGTGACGAAAGGCAAGCTCAAAACGTCACGGATTTAGTATCAGTTCGGTGAAGCTAAATCTCCGGTACATACCAGAAGCATGGCTTATATTCGGCCGATCCTCCCGGTCTCACCCCGGCAAAAGTAACCAAAACCGACCGCTTGGCCCTCAGGCCACCGGCAGCCCCGACAATGGCAAAAAAATTTTCCGTATCCCTCAAAGCCCGCCTTTTCCTCCACGACCACGGAAAACTGCTCCTCCTCAAACAAACGAAGCCTAACGGCGGCAACTACAGCCTCGTAGGCGGCACCATCGAACGCAAAGAATTCGCCGTCCAAACCCTCATCCGCGAAAGCTGGGAAGAAGCCGGCATCAAACTCAGCGAAGAAGACCTGGAGCTCGTCCACGTACTCCACAAACGCTCCTCCAAAGGCCACCGCATCGTGCTTTATTTCCGTGCCTACCACTACTCCGGCCGCCCCCGCAGCAAAGAACAACACAAGTTCGAAAACGTAGAATGGTGGTCCCTCAAGGAACTCCCCCGTAACCTGACCGGCACCGTTCGCCACGTACTCAAAGCCTATAACGCCGGTTTGCTCTACTCGGATATGAGGAAGTAATCCGCTACCTAAGCCCCATCCACCTTCCGCCGCGCCAAGGTCATCCGCCCCAGCCGCCGGTGCTTCTTGAACGTTACCTCGGTTACCTCCTGCCAAAATCCTTTAAGCACCGGGTCCCAGATGTCGTCGGTCAGAATGATCTGATATTGCCGGTTGAATTCGGGGATGATCTCGTTCAAGGGGTCACCGGCAAAAGCTACTTCGTACAGGGAGATGGAATTGTCGAAGTGGTGCTCCCCCTTCAGGTCCATGCGCAACGTGCTGCCGTCCGGGAGGGAAACGTAGCTGCGGCCCTTCACTTTTCGCCCCTGCGTGGTGATGTAGAGCTGCATCGGTAACCGCTCCGTGCCGTTGAGGCCGCCAACGACCATGGTGCCCTCCCACAAACCGTCGAGGCGCGAGTTCTGCGCCGGGGCCAAAGCCAGAAAGGTAAGAGAAAGCAACAGGGTCAGAAACGAACGGGGCATACAATGGGGCAACGGCTGGCTGAGGGAAGTGGTTTTAGGATGCAGCGCTTCCGGCTACTGGTGGTAAGCAGACCTACTTTAGGGAGACTGAGCTACGGGTACTTTACGTCGCTCGGGGCGCTCACGGGCGGTGGCCACCTCTACCGATCGGCCGCCACGCAAAACGCCACGTATGCGGTACGGGCGCTTATCCTGGCTCTCGTAGTAAGTGCGCATGAGCACTTCGACGATAATTCCGACCGTAATGAGTTGGATCCCCCCCAGGAACAAGATAGCCCCCAGGATCAACAGTGGCCGCCCCCAGACGTCCTGCCCCATGATCTTCAAGCCGAGCAGATAAAGGTTGATGAGCACCCCGAGCGTCAGCAACAGCAGGCCGGACTGCGCAAACAAATGCATCGGCTTTTGCAGGTACTTCTTGAAGAACAGCATCAACAGCAGATCGCTCACCACTTTGAACGTGCGGCCCAGGCCGTATTTACTTTGCCCGAACCGCCGGGCGTGGTGCCGGACCGGGATCTGCGTGATCCGAGCCCCTTCCAGGCTGGCGAGTACGGAAATGAAGCGGTGTAACTCCCCGTATATGCCCATGTCCTTGGCGATCTCGGCGCGGAAGACTTTCAGGGCGCAGCCATAATCCCGTAGGTGTACCCCGCTCAGGTTGCGGATGATCCAGTTCGCGATGCGGGAAGGGACTTTGCGCAGTAACGCCCCGTCCTGCCGGTTCACGCGTTCGCCGACGACCAGGTCCCACTCCTCACCGCTCACGAGTTTGAGCATGTCGGGTAGATCGGCCGGGTCGTTCTGCAGATCGCCGTCCATGGTAGCGATGTACTTGCCGCGGGCCACGTCGATACCGGCCATCAGGGCCAGGCTCTGCCCGTAGTTTTTGCGGAACTCGACGACGACGAGGCGGGGGTCTTCGATCGCCTTCAGTTCCGCCACGGTCCCGTCGGTGCTACCGTCATCGACGTACACCATTTCGTACTCCAGGCCCGCCAGGGATGCATTGATACGGTCGATGAGCGGGCGGATGTTTTCCCGTTCGTTGTAGACGGTGACGATGACGGACAGCAACATGGCACAAAGGTACGGATATTGTTAGGGCGCCTCTACCAAAGCCCGGTGCCCATGCCGTCGAGTAATTCTTCCGGGTCTTCGACGCGTGCCCGCGGTGGCGTGGGCAGCCTTCCGATCGGGTAGTAACGGTGCTGATGGCGCAGATAAACGCTATCCGCGGCTACCGGGCCGGCCCGCGGGTACTGCCAGGGCGATACGATATATAAGGTCTCCCCGTCGAAACGCTCGAACTGGCGGCGGATGACCCCCCCGCGGGCGCGGCTGAGGTAGAAGCTGGTAGCCGGCTCCATCAGGCTATATCCGTACACGGCGACCTGGCTTTCCCGTAAGCTGCCCATACTGCTTACGGCCGTTTCCCGCAGCGCGATGCCGCGTACGTCGCCCGCAGCGCGGGGGGGTAGGATAAAGCAATTAAATATGACCCGGAGTAAAAGCAGGAACACGCAGAGCTTGAGGAGTAGGCCCCGATGCTCGCTCCACATCATCCAAAACACCGCACCTGCGGACCCGCAAAAAAAAATACTCTTTACCCACGGAAAGGACACGACCGCCGTCTCCGGCACCAAGGGAATGAACGGGATGACGATCGTAGCCATCAGCGCAGCCCCCAAAAACAAGTAGCGCAGCCCATGATAAATTTTTGTGCGAGCACGCAGGTGCAGGGAATAGGACTGCAAATGAGCAGCAAAAAGTAGTGGAAACAGCATCAATAAGTAGCGCGGGTAGACGTTGGGCGATACCCAGTACACCGGCAAATTGGCCAGGAAAGCCACCAAACAGAAGGCGGCAAAATCATTGGCTTTCAGGGCCTTCCACCGGCCGACCCCGAAAAAGCATACGCTCAGCACCGTCCAGGGCAGAAAGTGGTAGGACATCTCGAACGGGAAGGCGACGAAGTGGCCGACGTTCTCCCACCAACCGTGCGCCGCCGCCGTCCGCTTCCCACTCTCGACGAACAGGCGTTGGAAAACCATCCCGAGCGGTACGTAGGCGCTGTAGAGCCAGTAATACACCCCGAGCATGGCGACGCTGAGGGCACCGGTGAGTAAATGCGGCAGCCGGACGAACTGCTTCCACCCACGCACCCAGGTCAGCAACGCAAAGATCGTCACGCCCTGAAAGATGATCGCCGGCAAGCCCTTGAGCATGAAACCGACCGCCGTCAGGGCGTAGCTCCACCCGAAGGCCTTCCACCACTCGCCGCGCCGCCCGTAGGCATAGAGCAGCATGATCTGCGTGTACACCACCCAGCTAAAGGTCACGTCGATCAAAGCCAACATGCTATCCCAGAAAAGCATCCGGCCGCAGGTAATTACCATCAGTGCGTGCACGCCGGCGTAATAGTCACTGAAATGCCGCCGGCTGAAGTAGTAGGCGGTCGCCGCGAACCCGAGCAGACTGATCACCGTAGGTAACCGCGCCGCCCACTCACTCGCTTCCCCGTGCAGTACGAAGCTAACGGCCAGCAACCAGTTGAAAAGCGGTGGTTTGTTCAGGTAGGCATCGCCGTGCAGCGTCGGGGCGAGGTAGTTGCCGGTCCACAGCATCTCCTGCGTTACCAGTGAGCGGATGCCCTCGTCGTCGATGAAAACCATCAGCCCCAGATTGATCAACAGGGCTGCGGGGAGCAGTAACAAAGCGACGATAAACAGCTTGCGGGGCATGAGTAGGCCAAAGGTAACTTTCGAAGGGGCTTAAGCCGAAAATTTAGCCGAATGGGCCGTTAAGCTGCTCTTAATGCTCAACCCACTTAGCCGCGGAATCATTAATAGGTGTAAGAGCTTGTTGGGGATTTAGCTTCCGGTCTAGTTCTAAGCAAGCACAACTATGACAAATAACGTTTGGGGCCGGGCGGCGATTCCCTTAAATTTACCTACTGCCCACCCCTAATCGCATAATCCAGTTGCGCCGGGCGTTACGCGCGTAGTTCTTTTCTACGCACGCTATTGTTCTGAGTGACTCTTCCCCAATGGGCATCCCCCCCCAAATACGGACCAAGCATCTTTCTATGAAAATTCGTGGCACCCTCCTTTTCGCGCTGCTGCTTTTGATCAGCGGAGCCTTCTTTGCCGCCTACACCCCGGAGGGCTACCCCCCCGGCGATAAAGAATCCGTCATCATCCAGGCGATGATGCGCAACCTGGAGCGCCTCCACTACAAACCCCTGAAGATCGACGACGGCTTCAGCGAGCGGGCCTTCAGTTATTACCTTAATGACGTGGACGGTAACCGCCTCTTCTTTACCCAGGAAGACATCGATGCCCTCACGCCGCAACGCCAGCTGATCGACGACCAGATTAATGCAGGCACTTACGCCTTTTTCGACTCCGTCCAGCAACGCATGCAACTGGCGGTAGACAAAACGGAGGGCTACTACACCGAAATCCTGGCAGAACCCTTCGACCTGACCACCGGCGGCGACATCGAGATGCGCAGCGAAGACGATGCTACCTGGACGGCCGGCGACGCCGACCTGCGCGCCTACTGGCACGACTACCTCAAGCGGGACGTCCTCAGCCAACTCGTCAACAAGCAGGAAGAGAACGAAAAGAACGATACCCTCGACGTAAAACCAACCGTCGCCGAAATGGAAGTAGACATCCGCAAGAGCACGCTGGATCGCTACGAGAAATGGACGGAACGGATGCGTAAGGGAAAACTCAGCGTACGCCGCAGCCAATACCTGAATGCGCTCACCAGCATGTTCGACCCGCATACGAGCTACTACCGCCCGCGCGATAAGGAATCTTTCGACATCCGCTTCAGCGGCCGCCTGGAAGGCATCGGCGCCACCCTACAAACCAAGGACAGCTACACCAAGGTCACTACCCTGGTCGTCGGCGGCCCGGCCTGGAAGGGTAAGGAACTGGAGGTTGACGACCTCATCCTCAGCGTCCGTCAGGGCGGTCAGGACAGCATCGTCGACATCAAGGACATGGCCGTCGAGGACGTCGTCACCTACATCCGGGGCAAGAAGGGCACTACCGTGATCCTAAAAGTGCGTAAGCCCGATGGTACCGTCGAAGACATCAGCATCGTCCGCGACGTGGTGGTGATCGACGACTCCTTCGCGCGCTCGTTGATCGTACCGGGGGCTACCGACGAAGAAAAGATCGGTTACATCAATCTACCCAGCTTTTACGCCGACTTCCAGAATGAGGACGGTCGCTTCTCCGCCAAAGACATCAAGGCCGAGCTGGAAAAGCTCAAAGAACAGCACGTGGGCGGCATCATCCTCGACCTCCGGAACAACGGCGGCGGGTCACTGCGCGACGTGGTGGATATGACCGGTTTTTTCATCCCCGAAGGCCCGGTCGTTCAGGTTGCCGGCCGGGGTGGTAAAAAAGATATCCTGCGCGATAAGGATGACGGCGTGGTGTGGGATGGCCCGCTGGTCGTCATGGTCAATCAGTACTCCGCCTCCGCCAGTGAGATATTGGCCGCGGCGTTGCAGGATTACAACCGTGCCGTGATCGTCGGCAGTACCAGCACGTTCGGTAAGGGTACCGTACAGCGCTTCATCGACCTCGACCGCACCATCCCTGGCAACAGTGAGGTAAAGCCACTGGGGTCGGTAAAGCTGACGATGCAGAAATTCTACCGCATCAACGGTGGCTCTACCCAGCTGCGCGGCGTCACCCCCGACGTCGTCCTCCCCGACAGCCGCTCCCTGATCGAAACCGGCGAACGCCAGCAGACCTCCCCGTTGGAGTGGACCAGTATCGACCCGGCCGAGTACGAGCAGAACGTTTACACCATCGACTTCATGGATGAGCTGAAGGCGCGCTCCCTGGCGCGCATCGACGCCGGCGAGACCTGGCAGCGCATTGAGGACAACGCCAAGCGGGTCAAGCGCCAGAGCGATCGGAACACCTACCCCCTTACGCTGGACGAGTACAAGGAGCTCACCGTAGCCAATAAGACCGAGGCCGAGATGTACGACGACCTGTTCGACGACGAGGTGAACCCCGGCGTCCTGAACCTGGAAGTGGACCTTGAGCCGATCCTACAGGACGAATCCAAGACGGCCCGCAACGACGAATTCAAAAAGATCGTCGGTAAGGACGTCTACATCCAGGAGGCCATTAACATCCTCTCGGATATGCGCGAGTTGGTCAAGTAGCCCCCCCCGCCGGCTTATCGGCCGTTACCGGAACGAGTTTACTGCACTTCGATGCCGTAATCCTGCAGTAGCCCCTCCAACCCTTCGCGGCTGAAGCGGGCGCCCCGCAGGCGGTTATCTTCGGGGGAGATGTGGTAGCTGAACGAGGAGCTGAAATCGGCCCGGCGCAGGTCGGTGCGCTCGAACACGGCCTGATCGAGGTTGCACTCCGTAAAAACGGCATCCTGCAGGTTGCTTCCCCGAAAGTCCGCCTCGATGAGCTTGCAGCGCTTGAATGCCGTGCCTTTGAGCTTACGGTCGGTGAAGCTCACCAGCTCCATATTGCAGTCGCGAAAACGCACGCCGAAGTTGAACTCCTGCGTGTTGTCGAACTGTGCGCCGATCAATTGGCAGTTCTTGAAAGTAACGCCCTGAAAGCTCGTTTCCTTTAGTTTGGCGTTACCGAGGTTACAGCCCGAGAAGGTACAGTTCAGGAACACGCAACCGTTGAGGGCGGATTTTTGGAAGGTGATGTCCTCGAATTGGCACCCTTCGTACTGGCCGCTGACTACGTGTTTGGCCTTGGTGTATGTCTTGTCCGTAAAGTATTTCTTTGCCATAAAAGGAGCAGGGAGAGCGGGCGCACTCCGGGTCGCTGATGTCCGCATCGAGTGATAGCTGTTTAGAGTTGTGCTGTTGGCGACTGCGCGCGGGTGTTAGCGCAATTTAATATTAGTCGCGCCAAGAAAGCCTACATCGGTAAAGATTTGGGCGCGGTACACCCCTGCATCGAGCTTGTCGTCGAGTTCGTGGGTGAAGCTGAGGCGTTGGTTGCGCTCGATGTTTACGTCGCGGCCTTCGAGGGCGATGATGTCCATTGCGGCACCGTTAACGATGGCCTTTGCCTGTACGGGGTTTTCGGAGCGGACGGGGGTCCCCGCCTGATCGGTAAGTACGAGGTAGATGGGCCGTACGCCGAGGTATTCTTCGGGCACGTCGGTGAGGTCGAAGCTTACCGCCAGGCGGCGGGCGCGGCTGGCGTTGGCCGTGACGGTGGTACCGCGGCTGCCTTTAAGTAACTCCACCTGCATGGCGCTCGCTTTGAAGGCGCCGAGCGAAAGCTTCTTGATTTCCGATTCCATGCTGCGGTTCATGGATTCCAGGCTTTCCGCCGTTTTCTCCGCTTCGTAGGTGCGGGTTTTGCTCTGGCTGAGATCCTGGCGGAGGGTAACGTTCTCTTTGCGGAGGGTTTTGTTCTCCGTTTCCATCTTAGCCAGGTTGGTTTCCAGGATGGTGCGGGTGTTGATCAAGTCTTCAATCTGTAAACGCATCTGGTAGGCGACGTCGGTGTCGTTCTTGCTTTTGCGTTGCGCCTGACGCATGGAGTAGAGCGCGGCCTGGGCGGTTTCCTGCGCCTTATTCAGTTCCCCCTGCAGCTCCAGGTTATCCGCGGCGGCGGCTTCGTAGGCCTGGCCGATGCTGTCGACTTGCACCTTGAGGCGGTCGCGCAGCAACCCTAATTGATCCACCTCACCCATCATGACTTTCTTCTCCTCGGCGAGGGTCGAGGCAGCGCTGTTGCGCGTGATGCCCCAGATCAGGCTTCCCAAAAAAAGCAGACCGAGCACGGCGGCGATGATGGTGAGGGTCCTTTTATCCATAGTGGTTCGTGTGCGTTGAGTGGGGTGGCAAATATACACGCCGGCTCGACCATTCTTTTCCCCCCGCGTTAATTAAGCGTAGATCGGAGCCTACTTCCCCTTCCCCTG
>OY764693.1:0-2612 GCA_963668285.1 uncultured Lewinella sp.
AAGGCGGAACAGGTCAAAACTCAAGTTTGCTGCTCGTACCTGCTGGTTATGCTATTCACATTACGCGCCGTTGCGCTAGCTCGATCGATCACTGCAGATGCTTCAGCATTTGCAGTGATGACGAGATATGCGCTGCGACTTTGAACGGGAAATTTATCTCTCGAAGCACCTATCTTCCACCTTGCGCACAACGCTTATGCTGGCGACGTGGCGGCAAAGCCGGCATGGCCGCTAGCATAATGTTGGGCCGCATATCATTGGCGTCACCAATCGAAAATGATAATTTTACTGGATGACGAATTTAAAAATTTCTTATCTAGCCGACCAATTATAATTTCTGTAATTCGATTTTCCGAACACCATCAGATACAACGCTGACCCAATTGTCATCGCTTATTCCAATTATAATGGTAGCAAATCCATACTGGAACCCTTCAATCTCCACTCCCCTAGAATCATCAATATGAATATCAATTCCAAATAATTTAGGATTTTTTGACGCAGAACAATTGTGCTTTTTTAATTTCTGCTTGTTGATCTTCTCATTTATTATAGTTGTGGGGTTCAGACCATGAGCTTTAAACGTCCTTCTCAGATTTAACGGACTTCTAAACGAAGTTGTGTATATCCAAACTTCGTGCCCCCTACCTTCGAGTTCGTTGAATAAATCAATAGTTCCCAATCGAATGGATTCCGCTCCAATTAACTTCGCGCAGATTGACTTGTTCTCAACCTCGAATTCATTCGAGTAAGGAATTAATGTGTTATCAATATCGAAACTTATAATCATAGCACTTACGTCGTTTGTTACGAGTAACACTGGAGCTACTGCAAGAGGTTCTCACTGACCTTAATCCTACCACGGTATTGGCCGCGTAACTCTCACTGTCTTATATAATAATTATAGAGTAATTCACTATGAATCTATTCTCGCGAAATATGCTGCTAAGTATCATATTCTTAATGCCACATTCAGCAAATGGGTCATTTGTTGGTTTGATATAAGTCCCAAATGAATAATTTCATAAGCTAATGAGAACACTATAATAGTCATAGTACTAGAAATATAGCGAAAGGTATAAATAATTTGATATATCTTACTAGAAAATCTATAGTTGGGTTTTCAAAAAGATGCGTTAGAAAAATTGACGTTGTATCAAATGTAATGGTGGTTGGCTAAATTTCGTCACATAATTAAGTAATCAATTGCTGCACCTTGCGGTGGGCTAATCAAATCCACTTAATTGGTGATTGCGTGTATAATTGTTGTTTCATTTAGTTCTGTTTAATTTCCCCTGCTGTAAAACATGATATGTCAAAATCGACGTAAGGGCTCTTGCCTGATTTATTAATACACCATTGCCAGTCGACAACTTTAGTGTTCGTCAAAACATTCATAGTCGAACCATTCTCAAAACTTATTATAATATTTTTAGATTCGCCCAAGTCAATATTCGTGATTTCCTTCCTTAAATTCGCTGCCATTATAGTCGATTTTGAAATATCATCTTGATCAACGCTGTATTTGAATTTCCTATAATGCTTTTCTAGCAATCCTGTAATTTCATTTTCTTCTTGAAATTCAACGGTGTGAGCTGACAGACAATATTCTCCTATAAATAAGTCCCAAGTATCTCCCAAACTAAATCGTGAAATAAACTGGCCGAAAAGTCGGTCATTTATTGCTTCTAAATCATCTTTCAATTTTGTCATCTATTTATCGATTTGTTTTGTTGCGCGCAACTCAAAGATTAATGCAACTACCTGAAGTTGCGCTAGCTCGAACGATCACTGCAGATGCGCACGCATTTGCAGTGATGACGAGATATGCGCTGCGACTTTCAACGGAAAATTCGTTTCTCGAAGCACCTATTCAATCCCTTGCGCCCAACGCTTATGCTGGCGACGTGGCGGCACAGCCGGCATGGCCGCTAGCATAATGTTGGGTCGCATAATAATAATACTTTATAATTTTCAGACTTATTCCTTGTCCTTGGCGTATCGTTGAACTAAGCCGCTTCGCGCCAACCTTAGCCTTAAGCAAATATTTCCGATCTTGCCTAAACGGTAAACTACTGCCCAGGTCGTTTACTGCCCTGGAATCAACGGATTTTAGGCGAAAATTTTTCACAAGCTGACGCAAGGATGATGCACAAAATTTGTCAGATATCCAGTATTTATTGGCTTTCAAGGTCTTGTTCGATTGAAACCCCATAGAGAATGCGCCGAAAATTCGCTTTCACAATTCGGTAGTCACCACAAAGCTGGTTCGGAGGGTTCCAGGACCCTGGATTTAGTGGGGAACACGGGTTAGTTCAACGGCGGGTCGACGTCAGGTCCTCCTACGGTCGGACTGCCTTCGACTCTTAATTGTTCGGCGAATTTTTAGTATCACAATGGACCAATTTGTAATACCAACCTTCTGATTCTATAGCCATACCTTAACAAGTAATCATAACGAGTAGTATTCCAAATTTTCCCTTTCCAATTACCACCTTTAATCACTGCTTTTTCTGGCGGTGTACTAGACATAAGGATGGCGTTTATCAAAATGGCAGCGGGTAAAAAGCACTTATCTTGGAATCGACTAAAACACCAAGAATATGCTCATC
>OY764694.1:0-4263 GCA_963668285.1 uncultured Lewinella sp.
CCAGGATTTCGGTACGGTGAAAGGCTTCAGTATCACGTATGACCTGCGCCGGGTCTCCAACTTTACCGTCAATGCTAACTATACCCTACAGTTCGCGGACGGCACGGGCTCCAACGCAACCAGTCAGCGCGGTTTGGGTAACCGGGGGAACGTCCGCTCTCTTTTCCCACTCGCCAACGACGAGCGCCACCGGGTCAACCTGGTGCTGGACTATCGTACCCCGAACGATAAGAGCAGACCGGTGCTGTTGCGCAACCTCGGTGGTAACATTCAGGCTTCGGCCGTGAGCGGCCGCCCGTATACCGCCACCCAGGTGCCGAGCATACTCGGTGGTTCCGGCATCGAAGGGGCGCTCAACGGCGCACGCCAACCCGCCACCTTTACGGTGAACGCACAGATAAGCAAGGACTTCACCTTGAATTCCGGCGGCTACGTCAATGTGTACTTCCGGATCAGCAACCTGCTCGATCGGCGGAACGTGCTCGACGTTTACACCGCTACCGGCTCGCCCGAGGACCCGGGCTTTTTACAGTCCGCCCTCGGGCAAGATCAACTGCGCAGTTTATCCGACGGTACGCGGCCGCTCGATAGCTTCCTGGCTTCCTACCAGTGGCGGTTATTGAACCCCGACTTTTTTACCCTACCTCGCCGCATGTTCGTTGGCGCCGTTTTCAGCCTCTAAACCCGCCCAACGCACGTGCTTATGACATTCAGTGTTACGCGATTCGGTCCTCTATGGAGTTTGCTTCTGGCAGCTACGGGCCTTTTATTTACGGGCGAAGCTCTGGGCAACAAAGGCCCCGATACCGGCCCCGCCCGCCCGCCGCGCACGCAGCAGGACCGTATTCAATTCAGGAATAATTGCGATAACGCCACCGCGCGGGTCGATATGGACATCAACAACGTCCGCGCCCGGCTGACCAACGGCGGCGACGTCTGGTGGGACGGGACGGGCGGCCGTTACGTAGTTCCCAAAACGCCCCCCGGCGTGGAGGAAGTCAGTTCAATCTACGCCGGGGCCGTCTGGCTGGGTGGTCTGGACCCTGGCGGCGGGCTCAAAACGGCCGCGCAGCAGTACGGCCGCTCACAGGGCAATTTCGATTATTACCCCGGCCCGCTTACCGACGACGGAACTACCTCCCGCGACACCTGTGCCGCCTGGGATCGCATCTTTACGGTCTCCGGAGAGGATATCCGACAGGTGCGCGCCGCCTTTATTCAAAGCGAAGGGCAACCGCTTGCCGTCGGTGACATCCCCGAGGCCATCCTGGGCTGGCCGTCTACCGGGAACCCCTACTTCTTCCAGGTGAATGGTTTCGATCTGCCGGTGACCAGCCAGGGGTTCGCGGGATTTTGGGACGAGGACCTCGACGGCGTCTACGATCCGACGCTCGGAGATTACCCGATCATCGAGATCCGCGGCTGTAACGACGCCCCTCAGTTTCCGGAAGAGATGAGCTTCTGGATCTACAACGATGCGGGCAACATCCACCGCGAATCGAATACGACTAATCTGATTCGCATGGAGATCCAGGTTCAGGCTTTTGCCTACACGACTTCGGATGACATCAATAACATGACCTTTCAGCGCTACAAACTGATCAACCGGGCGCAGGAGGACATTAACGAAACCTACTTCGCCATGTGGGTGGACCCCGACCTTGGGTGCAATACGGACGACTACGTAGGCTGCGACACCACCCGCTCCCTGGCCTACGTCTACAACCAGGATGAGCTGGACGGAACTAACGGATGCGTCTGTGAGGGCGGCACGGCAACTTACTGTGACGAGGTACCCATCCTCGGCGTAGATTATTTCCGTGGCCCCCGCTCGCCCATTGAAACCGACTCGGGGTTGATCGAAATAGAGCTGGGTATGAGCTCCTTCATCTACATCAACAACGGTACGTTCGACCCGCCGCCCGCCACGACCGACCCGAATACCGCCCAGGAGTACTACAACTACCTGACCGGCCGCTGGCTGGATGGCTCACCCCTCTGTCAGTCGGGTGATGGCTTCGACGAGATTCCCTGTACGCCGACCCGCTATATCTTCCCCGACGCACCGGACGATCCGGACGGCTTCTCGATGTCCTCGCAGGATCTGCCCGCGGGTGACCGACGTACGCTGCAAGCTTCCGGCCCGTTTACGCTGACGCCGGGCGCGGTCAATGAGTTGATCATCGGCGTGGTGTGGGTGGGTGACCAGTCTTATCCCGACCCGTCGCTCCGACGCCTACAACAGGCCGACGACCTGGCTCAGGATCTTTTCGACAGCTGCTTCGACATTTGTGACGGCCCCGATGCCCCGGACGTCGATATTCTGGAACTCGATCGGGAGGTCGTGATGCTATTCAGCAACCCGCCGAGCAGCAATAACTTTGAGGAGGCTTACTCCGAACCGGGCCTCGGTGTACCGACCGGAGAGGACAGTCTTTACCGCTTTGAGGGTTACCGCGTCTTTCAGTTCTCCGGCCCGGGCGTAACGCTTGCGGACATTGGCGACATCGACCGCGTCCGAGAAGTAGCCCAGTTCGACCAGGTCAACGGGATCACCAACGTGTTCGACTGGACGGAAATCAGCGAAGACGACAACCCCAGACTCGAGCCTCTCCTGGCCCCGCAGCTCAGGGTAAGCGGCAACGACCGGGGCCTGCGCCACAGCCTGAGCATCACCGAGGATGCCTTTGCTTCGAGTGGAAATACCCAGCTCATCAACCACCGGCGCTACTACTTCACGGTTGTCGCCTATGGGTACAACAACTACAAAGAGTACGACCCGCTGAACCCGGATAACCCCGGTCAGCCACGGCAGTATAAAGCATCCAGCCGCAACATTGGCGATCAGCTGACTGGGCTACCATTCTATCAGGTCGTGCCCCGTCCGATCCTCGAGGAAGAACTACTGGCCGAGTATGGAGATGGCGTACCCATTGCCCGCCTCGCCGGCGTGGGGAATGCCAGTAGCTTCCTCGCGATCTTACCGAGCAGACCGTAGCGGAGATCGAAGACGCCATCGCTAGTGGCGAATCCTTTGACGGAGAGGTACGGTACCAACTGGGTGCCGGGCCGATCGAAGTATTCATCTCTAATCCTTTGCGGGTTCGCGACGGTGACTACGAGATCAAATTTTTCGATGAAAGTATGGACGGCGACGAGCTCGACGCTACCGCCGGATGGATGCTCCGATGCCTGGATGACTGCGGGGAGGACGTAATTGTCAGTGACCGCCCGATCAGCGAAATCAACGAACAGCTAGTGGCTGAGTACGGGATTTCCGTTAACATCACCAACCCCGACGGACCGGGAGAGGACGTTATGGGTTCCAACGGCGCAATCGGCGCGTCGCTGGTATATGACGACCCCGAAGGCGTCCGCTGGCTCAGCTTCATACCGGATGGAACCAATCCGATGACCACCAACGTAGCGGTAAATAATTCGCTGTTCAATTACGTAAATAATGTTGACGACGAACGCTTCAGTGAGCTGGATCCCCGTCAGCAGTATAGCGAACTTGCTTCCTGGCGTATATCCGTACGGGCTAATGGACCCGCGCCCAGTTACGACGGGCGGTCCGTTTATCTCCCCCGTCTGGACTACCCGTACGGGGTCCGGCCCCAGGGGTGTCACCGTCCCGTTAGAAAACCTCAATAACGTAGACATCGTTTTTACCAAGGACAAATCCCTGTGGTCGCGTTGCCCGATCGTTGAGACGGCCAACTACCACTTCAATGGTACCCTGATTAATAATGAGAACATCACCAACGACCTGCCGGGGATGTTCGATACGCGCGACGCACGCAGCGTTAGCCGGGCTGCGAACGATGAGGGGCTACCCGCGGTCGACGAAGACATCGATGAAGACCTGGAACGGGGCATGGGCTGGTTCCCGGGCTACGCCGTGGACGTTGAAACCGGCCAGCGGCTCGCCGTCTTCTTCGGCGAAAACAGCCTCTACGACGGTCGGCCGCTGACTGATGAACCGGATAGCCCCCGGGCCCCGAGTGGTGGCGCCGACATGATGTTCAACCCGAATAGCTCGGTAGGCGTACCCATCGCGTCCAATACTATCTACGCGATTACGGCGGGTGCCCAGCATTTCTTTTACGTGACCAACGCCCCTTACGACGGCGGCGTACAGTTACAGTCGAGGTTACGCCCCGCACGCTTAGACAGCAGGAAGGTAGCCGCGGTCGAGACTATTACCTGGGCCGGCTTTCCACTGCTTACTCCCAATACCGAGCTGCTTAGTTATGAAGAAGG
>OY764695.1:0-51241 GCA_963668285.1 uncultured Lewinella sp.
TCGGTCGATCGGTCTGTAGGCGTATTCGGGTATCGAAACTGAAGGGGCCGACCAACCGGCGGCTATAGTCGAGGTCACTCAATAGCCTGAACTCCTGCGTACCTCCGCGCGGGATCTCGTACCGACCCGCCACCGTCACCGAGAGATTGTCGGCCACGTACCTGTTTACGCCGAACGTGAGCAGATACTCCCCTTGCGCCGCGGCGCCTAATGCGTACCGGTACTCCGTTACGATGTCGTACCCCCAGTAGGGCGTGACCTCGTGCTCGAAACTCGAACCCACCCACAGTTCCTCCTCCTGTGCGTCCAGCACGCTGGTGCAAATTAGTATGATCCATAATACGCGCATGCGAATTCAATCGCCCCCGCAGGCTAGTTTGTTCGCACCCCTCAGCCACCCACCCCCTCCTGAATCAGATGACTCACCAACCGATAAAGCCTTGCGAACTCCGGGTGGCCGCGCAGAAGCTTCAGGTGCTTCTCCCATCGTCGGTTTATCGTGGCGGGCGGCGGCGCCGGTTTGCGACCAGCGGGGTTCCAGGCCAGTTTGGCGTTCGGCGGTATCGCGGATGATCGGTAGGAGCACGCTGAAGGGAATGCCCTTTTCCTCGCACAGTTCGTAGCTGATCTGGTAAAGCCACGACACGAAGTTGTTGCTATAAACCGCCGCCAGGTGAAGCTGAGCGCGGTCCTGACTATTCATCTCGTAGGTCTTCCAGCTCAGGGCCTCCGCCAGGTTGCGGACGAGCTCGATCATGATCGGTGTGTTGGCTTGATAGACTAGAGGCAGATCTTCCCAACTACTGGTCGGTGTGCCCTTGATCAGACTGCGGATCGGCCACAGCACGCCCCGGTGTTTGAACCTGTCGTCGATCTTTTTAAGTGAGGTGGCCCCGCTGGTGTGCAGCAACGGCACGCCTTCCGGGAATATCCGGGCCAGCTTGGCGGAGACGGAAGTGATCTTAGCATCGGGGACGGCGAGGATGAGCACGGTGGGCCGAAAGTCAACCAAACGTTCGTAGTCGAGTAAGGGGCACCGGCCAGCTTTCGTCCTTATCGGTGCGGCTGACTACGGCAACCGTATGCCCGATTCGGTCTAGGGCGGGAGCCATATGCCAGGCTAAGTTACCCGTGCCAATAATTGCGATACGCTGCATAGGCGGCAAAAGTACCTTTCCATGGCGGCTTTACGGGTATATTGCGGGCCTACCCCACAACCAATGGCCATCAAACTAACCGAATACTCGCACGGCGCAGGCTGCGGGTGCAAGCTTTCCCCTTCCGTACTGGATGAAATACTCCGCGTAGGCGGGCAGGGGCCCGATTTTCCGGCCCTCCTCGTCGGTAACCAAGAAAGGGACGATGCGGCAGCCTTCGATTTAGGAGATGGCACGGCGATCATCTCCACCACCGATTTTTTTTATGCCGATCGTGGACGACCCGCACACCTTCGGCAAAATAGCCGCTGCGAACGCGATCAGTGACGTATACGCTATGGGCGGCACTCCGCTGATGGCCATCGCGATTTTAGGTTGGCCGGTGAATTCCCTCCCCGCCCGGGTAGCCGGCGAGGTACTGGAAGGGGGGCGCCAGATATGCATCGAAGCCGGCATTCCCCTCGCCGGCGGCCACAGCATCGACTCCCCCGAACCCATCTTTGGCATGGCGGTAACCGGCCGCGTCCGGACGCGCTTCCTCAAAAAGAACAGCGGCGCCAAGGCTGGCGACAAACTGTACCTCAGTAAACCGATCGGCGTCGGCATCCTCTCTACCGCCCAGAAACAGAAAAAACTCACCCCCGAGCATGGCCACCTCGCCGCCCAACAGATGACCAGGCTGAACAGCCTCGGTCAACACCTGGGGGCGTGCGAGTACGTCCACGCCATAACCGACGTAACCGGCTTCGGTCTGTTCGGTCACCTAGGGGAGATGTGCCGCGCCAGCAGTACCTACGCCCGTGTCGAGGCCGCCAAAGTGCCGCTGATCGATGCTGCCGTGCTTGATTACTACCTGGACCTTGGCTGCGTCCCGGGCGGTACGAGCCGTAATCTGGATAGCTACGGTAAGGACGTTCGCACCGGCACGCCGAAGCATGAACTATTGTTCGCTGACCCACAGACCAGCGGGGGGCTTCTCTGCGCCGTTGACCCCGATCGCACCGCAGATTTCGAAACCCTTTGTGCTACCCATGGGTACGCCCTCGAGCCCTTCGGTGAGATGCGTCATAATAGTGATGTGCTCATCGACGTCATTTAAACAACCATCCGCGAACCAAGCCCGGTACTTAGCATTACTCTAGCTGCGGCCCTAAGCCCCAGCCGAACCGACACGGATTCATCCACTCATCAAAAATCCACTCATAGAATGACGCCCGTTCTACCCCTAAGCAACCTCCCCGCAGGCCATACCCACCAGCTTGACCACGGCGACTACAAAGTCCTGCTCACCAACGTCGAAGGAACCATTTATGCCGTGGAATCGAAGTGTAGCCATTTCGCGCTGCCGCTCGAGAATGCGGCCCTGTGTGGTCATCGCCTCCGCTGCCCCTTCCACCACGCCTGCTTTGACGTACGCACCGGTGCGCAATTGGAGGCACCCGGTCTTGATGGAATTGCAACTTTCGCTACCGCGATTGAGGACGGTCAGATTTGCCTGGCCGCCGAACCTACGCCAGCCCTGAACCTTGCATCCCGACAAAGTGCTGAACTGGACGAAGGCCAGTCCGCGGACACCACCGCAAACACGTCAAGCTTCAAATACGCCATAATCGGTGGGGGGGTCGCCGCGGCAAACGCCGTATACGGCATCCGCGAGCACGACCGGGATGGGAGTATAGCACTGATCACGAGTGAGGACCTACCGCCCTACGACCGCACGCACGTCAGTAAAGCACTGCTATCGGGGGATAAAGACGTAGCCGATCTGCCGCTGCGCGGCGAAAACTTCTACGCGGAGCAGAACGTGACCTTATTGGAAAAGACGGTGGTCGATACCGTGCGACTACGGGATAAGCAAATTGCTGCCGGTGACCGCCTGATAAGCTACGATAAAGTACTGCTCGCTACCGGTGGAAAACCCCGCAGGCTCGACATACCCGGGTCGAGACTCGGTGGAATCTTCACGATCCGCGACGCCCGTGATGGCCGCAGAATCCGCGAGCAGGTCAAGAAAGGGACCGAAGTAGTCATACTGGGCGGCTCCTTTATCGGTCTGGAAGCCGCGATGAGCCTCGGTAAGCAGGGCGGGAAGATCACCGTGGTCAGCCCGGAGGAAGTACTGTTTGCAAAAACTTTCGGGGAGCGGGTGGGAAAGTACGTCCAACGCCTCCACGAAGAGAAAGGGGTAACCTTCAAACTGGGTACCAAAGCCGCGAGCTTCGAAGGTAACGGTAGCGTTAAGACGGTACTACTGGAAACCGGCGAACGCCTGAAAGCCAGTGTAGTCGTGGTAGGCATCGGCGTACAACCGGCTACTTCGTACCTGGAGGGCCTGGCCGCTCAGGATGATGGCGGCATCAAAGTCGACAACCACCTCACGGCGAATGCGGGCGGTGCCTACGCTGCCGGCGACATCGCCGAGTACCCCGACCGCGAAGGCAGCCTCCGGATCGAGCACTGGAAGGTCGCCGCCCAGCAGGGTAGGGTAGCGGGCAGAAATATGGCGGGCCGCCCGGAAGCCTACACCATGCTGCCCTACTTTTGGAGCAACCAACAGGGGACGAACCTGCGCTACGCCGGCCACGCAACCGACTACGATGAAATTCTCTTCGACGGCCAGCCGGGCGAGGGTCCCTTCATCGCCTTCTACCTGAAGGGCGATCACCTGCAAGCGGTTCTCGGAGTCAAACGGGATGCCGACGTAGCCAAGATCGCCGAGGCGATGCACGCCGGCTCGGTGCCGGAGAAGAACGCGCTGATCGGTACCGACTGGATGGCGGTATTGCAGTAAGCGCGATCGAAGCACGGGAACCAAATAAAGCGCGGGGCGGTTAGATAGCACGAACCGTTACCAGGTTATTCTTTTAAGGATAGACACCATGATTTTAGTACCGCGCGATACCTATGAGAAACTGGAATTCGATAAGATCCTGGACCTGATAGAAAACAGTTGCCACGGGGAGATCGGCCGCGCCATCGTCCGCAACCTTAGCCCGAGCACGAAGTTTCGCGAAGTCAACCGGTGGCTGGATGAAGTGGCGGAGTTCTACCAGGGGACGGAAGAACGAAACATGTTCGGCATCGGGGCCTACGACGATATTGAGGAAGAGTTGAAGATGCTGCGCGTGGAAGGTTACGTACTCAGCGAGAGTGGGCTGGCAAAGCTCAACGTACTCTTGCTACAGGCCAAGGGGATCTTTAAATACTTCGAGCCCAGCGCGCAGCGCCAGACCTACCCCACGCTATACGGCTTGATCCGGGAGGTAGAATATGAACATGAGCTGAGTAGTTCCATCGAGCGCGTCATCGACGCCGATGGCAATATTCGCTCCGATGCTTCCGATGAGCTCGCCCGCATCCGGCGGCTGATAGGCTCCAAGCGCCGGGAGGTCGAGAAGGTGTTTCGCCAGGTCATCGAGAAGTACAAGCGGGCCGGCTACCTGAGCGATACGATGGAAAGCCTGCGTAACGGGCGGCGCGTGCTTACCGTCCCTTCCGAACACAAACGCAAGATCCGCGGCATCATCCACGACGAGTCCGCCACCGGTAAAACGGCCTACATCGAACCGGACGAAGTAATCGGGATCAACAACGATATCTTCGACTATCAACAGGAGGAAAAACGGGAGATCAACCGGCTGCTACGCGAGCTCTCCGCCGCCTTGCGCCCCTACGTAGACCACATCCAAAGCTACCAGGAGCTGATCGGCTATCTGGACGTGGTGCAGGCCAAAGCAAAGCTCGCCCGCGAACTGAAGGCGCAACGCCCGAAGGTGAAAGCGGAGGCCCGTATAGGCATCAAGGAAGGGCGGCACCCCTTGCTCTACCGCAAGAACAAGCAGTTCGCCCGCAAGACCGTTCCCTTCGATCTGCAGCTCAACGGTAAAAACCGCATCCTGATGCTCTCCGGGCCCAATGCCGGGGGGAAGTCGATCGCCATGAAGTCGGTCGGCCTGCTACAAATTATGGTACAGTGCGGCATGCTCGTCCCGGTCGACGCCGAATCCGAGATGGGCTTATTCGAGAAGATCTTCGCGGATATCGGCGACCAACAGAGCATCGAGGACGATCTGTCTACCTACTCTTCCCGCCTGAAAAATGCGAAAGACTTTTTGGCGGAGGCCGACGAAGCCACCTTGGTGCTGATCGACGAGTTTGGCTCCGGCACCGACCCTACCTCCGGCGGGGCAATCGCCGAAGGCATCCTGGACGGATTGAATTATCGAAAGATCTTCGGCGTCATTACGACCCACTACTCCAACCTCAAGATCTTTGCGTACAAGTCCAAAGGCATCCTGAATGGCGGGATGCATTTCGATACCGAAACGCTCGACCCTACCTACGAGCTCAAGGTCGGCCGCCCCGGCTCCAGCTACGCTTTCGAAATTGCCCAGAAGTCGGGTTTACCCCGCCGCGTGCTCAACTACGCGCGTAAACGCGCCGGGAAGAATGACCGGGCCGTCGACCAACTGCTCGTGGACCTTCAGCGTGAAAAAGCGGAAAGCGAAGAGTTACTCGCCGGGCTGGAACAAAAACAGAAGACGCTGGATGCCCTGACGCGCACTTACGAAGAGCTGCACCGCAATATGGAAGTGCGCCGTAAACGCCTCAAACTGGAGGCCAAGGAGCAAGCTCTCGCGGAGAAGGCGAAGTACAACAAAGAGATGGAAAATCTCATCCGTGAACTCAGGGAGAGTAAGAAGATCGAAGAGGCCAAGGCAAAAGCTAAGGAGCTGCGTAGTCAGCGCGAAGCGGTTGGCGAGGAAGTAAAAAGCTTACGTGAGGACATCTACTACGCACCCACCGCTAAAACGGAGAAGCCCATCCGCGAAGGGGATTACGTGCGCCTCCGTACCGGCGGGGCCACGGGGCAAGTAGATACCATTGAGAAAAAGACGGCGACCGTACTGGTAGGTGGTCTGCGGTTACAGGTCAAAGTTCGCGACCTGGAGCCCGCGGGGGAGCAACTTAGCGTTCGGAAGGAAAAGAGCGTGAGTAGCAACCTCAGCCAGGCTTCCGACTTCAGCAACAAGCTCGACGTAAGGGGTATGCGGTACGAAGAAGTGTTGTCAACCACCGAAGCATTCGTTGACAACGCCCTTATGGCCAACGCCGATCAACTACGTATCGTCCACGGCAAGGGCTCCGGGACGTTGCGCCGCGCCGTCCGCCAAAAACTGAACGAATACAACCAGCAGTTTTCCATCAGCCACCCGCCGCGTGAGATGGGTGGCGATGGCGTTACGATCGTCGACTTATAGGTGTAGTGAACCGTAATCGGTAATAGCGCGTAAAATCTAGCGCCTATCCAATACCTTTACTTTCCGCATTAGCCTTCGCATTCGTTTTCCACTACTTATACCAACCACACATTTATGAAGCGTTCCTTTTCCGTCCTGCTGCTCCTATGCCTGGTAGTAGCCTCGACGCCCCTTGTGGCCCAGTTCCGCCGCAACCGCAATGCCGCCAACAAAGAATACGAGCTCAAAGCGTACAACCTCGCCATCGAGCACTACCTGGCGGCACTCGAGCGACGGCCGGACGACCTCGAAAGCGTCAGCCGAATTGCGGATTCCTACCGCATGCTCAATCAGATGCAGACCGCCCACAAATATTACCAGCAAGCGGTACGCGACAAGAAGGTCGATCCGCAAACCGTCCTCCAGCACGCCGATGTACTAAAGGCTACCGGCCAGTACGACGAAGCAAAACAGTGGTTCATGCTCTACGCCAGAGATTATGACGCCGAGGTAGGTAACCATTACGCCCAAAGTTGCGATTTCGCTAAGGGGCAATCCGAAGCAGGCAGTAGCTTCGTAGCCGAATCGATACTGGTAAACTCCCCCGTCAGCGATTTCGGCCCTACGCTTCCTTCCGCAGGTCAAATAGTGTTTAATTCCGCGCGTACCGCCGCCGGGCCAGCCTTTGACGGGCAGGCAAAGAACGCCCCCTACGTAGCCACCATCAGCCCGGGGGATAGTTACCAGCCCGCCGCACCACTCACAACGGGCTACACCGACCCTTCGGGTAACGTCGGGCCGGTCAGCTATACGCCCGACGGCCGCCAGGTGATCTTCACCCGCAACAACTTCACGGCCGGTACGCGGATGGTCCCCGAAACGGGCATGACGTTGAGCTTACTCATTGCGGACGTAAACGACCAGGGTACCTGGCTCAACCCCCGGCCACTACCCTTCAACGGTACTGACTTTAATACCGGCTACGGTACCTTTTCCAGCGACGGTAACTCGATCTTTTTCTGTAGTGACCGCTCCGAAGGCTTCGGCGGTTACGACATCTACCGCGTGAATCGCGAGGGGCAGACCTGGGACGCCGTCCCCGAAAATCTAGGCACCACCGTCAATTCGGTCGGGCACGAAATAACGCCGTTCTTTGATGGGACGAGCCTTTTTTTCAGCTCCAACTGGCACCAGGGTTTAGGCACCTATGACGTTTTCCGCGCCGAAATGAACGGGGGGAGGGCGACGACCCTGTTCCATATGGGTACCGGAGTCAACTCTAGCCGGGACGATATTGGATTCATCTACGACCCGATCGGGCAGACGGGGTACGTCGTATCGAACCGCATAGGTGGCAGCGGAATGGAAGACGTCTACCGGGTCACCCGAAAGTCCAATGAAAAAGTACTGATCGTGCAGTCCGCTACCGACGGTAGCTACCTGGCCAACACGGCGGTCGACCTGACTTCCTGCGGCGGGCAGGTATACGCCACCGACCAGAACGGCCGATACGTCTTCGAAAGCCTCGATGGATTAAACTGTGAGATAGTCATCAGTCGACCCGGCTACGAGCCGGTGCGAATGGCGGTCAATACCCTTCCGGTTCGCAGCGATAATACCGTTCGGGTATCCTTGCGGCAAACGGGTGGAGTCGCACAAACCGACTCGGGAGCGATGGGGCAGACCGCTGCGGACGGGCCGGATACCACCCGCCCGGTCGGTGGCGGCCCGACGCCCCCCGGTACTTACCGCGGTAGAATTGTAAACGCGCAGACCGGCTATCCGGTACCCATGGCTAACGTGCGCGTGCTTCAGCGCTCGACGGGTGCTTCGGCAAACGTACTGACCAGCGTCGATGGCGACTACATCCTCGCCCTGGACCCCAACACCGCTTACGATCTGGTGGTGACGGCGGCTAACTTCGAAACCGTAAAGTTTCCCATCCTTAACGGCGATGGCAGCGACCAAAACATCCTGGGCGTATTGACCCTATTGCCCGCCGAGAACGTAACCACGACCGCGCCGCCGGTGACTTCGACGCCGGCCGCTAACCCGTCGCCTACGTCTACTCGTACACCGAGTACGCCCGCACCAAGTACGCCTACGACCACCGCGCAACCGACTACTTCCGCCGGTTATAGTGTTCAACTAGCCAGTCTGGCTAAGCGCCCCGATCTGGGCCGATATACGAATGTAAGCGACATGGGGAGGGTGTACGACGTGCCGAGCGGCGCTGCCTACAAAGTACGTGTGGGGGTATACGCCACCCGGGCCGAGGCGGAAGCCGTTGCACAGCGAGCTAAAGCAGCTGGCTACGACGGTGCTTTCGTAGTTGAGGATACCGGAGCTGCCGCCGCCGCTCCGTCGGTAGCCACCGCTACGCCCGCTGCCGGTCAGCAAGGCCGGTACAAAAGTTCAGCTCGGTGCATTTTCAAAGCCGGAGAACTTCGACCGCACCAAAGCGACCGGCCTGGGTACGCTGGAGACCAGTAGCCGGGGGAATTTGACGCTCTTCCTGATCGGTGACCTTTCGAGCATCGAAGATGCGCGGGCGGTACAGTCACGCGCGCGATCCATCGGCTACGATGGCGCCTTTATATTGGAAGACGTGAACGGTCTGCTACAGAAAATTCAATAAGCTCGCGGAGCGTAACTTACCGGTATGACGTACCGAATTTGGCTAATCGTATGCACCTGCCTGACCTTACCCCTCACCGGTCGGGGGCAGGAGCGGTTACTACTCTATCCCGATAACGCCCCCTGCGGGGTAGACGCCACCGCGGAGGACGTTATCAGAGACGACGACGGGATCGGTCTGATGGTCGAGGGGGTGAATCAACCGGCCCTCTACCACTACGCTCCGATACCCGCGATGGCTACCGGATCCGCCCTGGTGATCGCACCGGGTGGTGGTTACGCCGTGCAGGCCTGGGAATGGGAGGGCGAGGATATAGCACGCTCTTTCGTTCAGCAGGGTATGCACGTGTTCGTGCTGCGCTACCGGTTGCCGCGGCATCTCGACCCCCCCTGCAAGGAAACGGCCGCCCTGGACGACGTGAGAGCAGCCATAGCACTCGTCCGGGATAGCAGCGATGCGTATGGCTATGCACCCGACAAGATTGCGCTGATGGGCTTTAGCGCCGGTGGTCACCTCGCAGCCAGCGGGGCGGTACACTACGGTGATTCGCCGGCATCGGACACCTCGGCACGCCCAAATCTGAGCATCCTCGTGTACCCGGTAATAATCATGGACGGGACCGAAGCGGGCCACAGCGGAAGTGCGGTATCCTTGCTCGGCGAAGACTTCGTGAACCACCCCCGAAGGGCTTACTTCGATTTGGCCGGGCAGGTGCACCCTAACGTACCACCGACCTTGCTCATACACGCATCCGACGACACGGGTGTGCCCCCGGAGAACTCGATCCGGTACTACCAGGCGTTGTTGCGCGAAGGGGTGGAAGCTTCCCTGCACATCTACCCGACCGGCGGGCACGGGTTTGCCTCGGCCCAGCATATGGAAGCACCGGTGCACGACTGGTTGCGGGGTGTCTCCCGCTGGCTTGCGCACCACGCATTCGTACGCCGATAAACCCAGTAGTAATGATCGAATTGCAACCGCTCACGGCAAGCCCGAACCAGGCCGACATCCTACTGACCCACGAAGCTATTCAGCCCTTCATTCACCGGACGCCCGTACTCACCTGCGAAAGCATCGATCGGTTGGCCGGCTGCGAGATCCACTTCAAGTGCGAGAACTTCCAAAAGATCGGCGCATTCAAAATGCGGGGGGCAGCCTCCGCCGCCCTAAGGTTTACCGTAGAAGAACGCTGTAAAGGACTAGCCACCCACAGTTCGGGTAATCACGCTCAGGCCGTTGCCAAGGCCGCTCAGATACTTGGCGTACCTGCCTATATCATCATGCCCCACGACGCTCCTAAGGTGAAAGTCAGTGCCGTACGGGCTTACGGCGCGGAAGTGTCCTTCTGCAATAACACCCCGCGGGAACGGCAGTCGGCGCTCGATGGAGTAGTGGAGCGGACCGGTGCGGCTTTCATTCACCCCTTCGACGATGACGGCGTGATCGCCGGGCAGGCTACGGCCGCCTTGGAATTGATACGTGATACGCAGGAAGCTTTGCAGCTTATCCTGACGCCGGTGGGCGGCGGCGGCTTGCTTGCGGGAACGGCGCTCGCCTCCCGCTATTTCAGCCTGGAAGCCGAGGTGTGGGGTGCGGAGCCGGAGAACGTCGACGACGCCGCCCGCGCGCTCGTTTCGGGTAAGATCGAACATAACGAAGACAACCGAACGGTAGCCGACGGCCTGCGTACCAACCTCGGAGAAAGGACCTTTTCGGTCATCCACCGCTACGTACCGCGCATACTTACGGTGAGCGAGTCGGAGATCGTGGAAGCCATGCGCATGGTGTGGGAACGAATGAAAATTATCATCGAGCCCAGTTGCGCCGTGCCGCTGGCGGCCGTGCTGCGCTACCCGAGTTATTTTACGGGCAAGCGTATCGGTATCATTCTGACGGGGGGTAACGTCGACGTGGATCGACTGCCATTTTGAAGCCGAAGTTTACATCCCCGAACGGCTCTTAGCCGGAACTGCTACCTTGCGGTATGACTACTTTTGCCTTAGCGTATTCCATCGAGGATGAGGCTGCCGCCCGGCAGATAACCGACGATTTGAATCAGTACGTTTCGATCCAGCACTATGCCATAAAGACCGGTGGTGGCCGGTCGGTGCTGGCCAGTCTGTTGGATACGTACGAGGGTCTGATCGTCCCGCTGATCAGTAATAATTTTCTGCGCAACGAGAATTGCCTATACGGTAGTCGTCACCTATTGTTGGAGCGAAGTCAGGTACTCCCCGTAGGCCTGAGCGTGGGTGCGTACGATGAAGCGACGCAGGAGGTGATTCATACCTTCCCCGACTTATCCGAACCAGCTGTTCTGGAAAGCTTCGCGGCCTACTGGACCAACCGGCTTGCGGCACTCGAAGAGGCTCTGGCCGCCCACGGGGAAGCCGCCGCCGACGCCGTAAGCCACGTCGAGCGGGTGCGCGAGGTCGTACACGGTATCGTGGAGATTATGGATGAACTCGGCGAGGAAACGTTCCCGACCACCGATTCCCTCGTAGCGAATGATTACGAACCCCTCTTTGTCGAGCTGAACGACCATGCGGCTTTCGAACGCTTCCTGGCCGCCAACGTAGCCGATTTCCAGGAGCTACCCGGGCTGACCAATTTGCCCCAAGTACCGACCACGGTTAAGCGGGGGGGCGGCGGGCTGAGAGTCCATCCGGCCGAGCTCGAGGCGGTACCACCCACCGAAGAGCAGCCGGTCAATTATGACGTGGACGCCGAAACCCAAGCCCAGGTCTGGGTCGCGCAGGCATGGGAGCTGTACGAAGACGACGACGCGGAAGCCGGCCTTGAACTCCTGGCCACCGGCAAAGAGCGCCTGCCGGACTACCCCGACGTAGCGTACAACTACGCCCTGATGCTGGCTATGGACTCCGAGGCACCCCAGGTCGCCCTGCTCGAGCTGGATAAGTTGCTGGAGGAATTTCACGACCACGCCGGGGCCTTATTTCTCAGCGGAGAGCTATCCTTGTTGATCGGTGACTACAACGCCGCTAACCTGGATTGGCTGCAACTTAAGGACGTCGACCCCCTGTACCCCGAACTGAACTACCGCCTCGGTACGCTCATCAGCGAGCACTTCCCCGAGCGTGGGGAAGAAGCACTGAATTACTTAAAGTTAGCCTCCGGCGAGGAGCCGCCGAACGCCGATGCCCGCTACCGGCTAGCCATGCTACTCTTCCAGCAGTCGGGTAACGAAAAGAAAGCCATCAAGTGGCTAAAGCGGGCCATCAGCGTGAACCCCGAGCACGCCGCCGCCCACTACGCACTCGCCACCCTGCACTTCAGCCGGGGGAAGGTAAGCGAAGCTCGATCCCACTTCCAGAACGCCGTCCTGTTCAATCCGGGCTACGGCACGGATACGAACCTCGCCGCCTTCGGCTTAGAAAGTAAGGACCTTCCAGACCCTGCATCCCGGCAAAGTGCGGAGCGGGAAGAAAGGCAACCTACGCGCCTGGCCACCAAATCGGAAACGGCTAGGCCATCGTTACAAAGTACCCACGTGGAGGAAACGACCGAAGTAAGTACGTTCGATAACGACGCAAAAATCGTATTCATCAGCGGGGCCACCTCCGGCATCGGACGGGCGACGGCCGAGCTGCTGGCCAAGGAAGGCTACCGCCTGATCCTACTGGGGCGGAGAACGGAACGACTCGAAGAATTACGGCAAAACTTCGCCGAGCAATACGGTAGCGAGGTCGTAACCATAAGCGCCGACGTACGTCAACGACAAGCACTGCGAAAAGCGCTCGTGAATCTGCCGGACGAATGGAAAGCTATTGACGTACTGATCAACAACGCCGGTAAGGCAAAAGGCTTCGACCCCATTCACGAAGGAGACTACGCGCACTGGGACGAAATGATCGACGTCAATTTGAAAGGGCTCCTGACGCTCACGCGGGAGGTCACTCCTTGGATGGTCCAAAGGGGTAGGGGCACGATCATAAATGTTTGCAGCACCGCCGGCAAGGAGGTCTACTCCAACGGTAACGTCTATTGCGCTACCAAACACGCCGTCGATGCATTGACCTACGCGATGCGCCTCGATCTGGTTAAGCACGGGATCCGCGTTGGGCAGATCTGCCCCGCCCACGTCGAAGAAACCGAGTTCGCCGTAGTGCGTTTTGACGGAGACGTGAAGCGGGCAAAGATCTACGAGGATTTTCAACCGCTTCGGTCCGCCGACGTAGCCGCTGCAATACGCTTCATGGTGGAGCAGCCACCCCACGTGAATATCATGGACCTGGTGCTGCAAGGCACGCAACAGGCCAGCTCTACGGTAGTGGACCGGAGTGGGCGCAATAAATTTCAAACCCCGGGCACCGATGAGTAGGCCTTTATTCATAGTGGTCGAAGGACTGGATGGAAGCGGTAAGACCACCCAAATCGAACTGCTTCGCGACCGACTGCAAGGCATGGGGCAGGCATGCTACCTGACCGCCGAACCTACGGAACTCCCGACCGGTCGCTTCCTGCGCTCCGTGCTGAGTGGAGAAGTGAGCGCCGATATGCGTACGGTCGCGGCCCTGTTCGCGGCGGATCGTATCGAACACCTCTTTCACGCGGAAGACGGCATCCTGGCTAAGCTCGCCGCTGGCTATAACGTCGTTTCCAGTCGCTACTATTTCTCTAGCTTAGCTTACCAATCCGAATTCGCCGATCCGGCCTGGATCGCTTCGCTGAATACCATGGCGAAGCGTACGCTTCCGGCCGACCTGACGATTTTTCTCGATCTGCCACCCGAAGTGAGCGTAGCGCGAATCCAGGCCCGTGGGGGGGAGCGCGAAATCTACGAGTCGTTGGAAAAGCTGCGACACGTTAGGGAAAGCTTCCAAGCCGCTTTCGAGTACTTTGGCCAAAACGAACACATCGTCACCGTCGATGCGAGCGAACCTATTATAGCAGTGAGTGACGCTGTCTGGAGTGCAGTCGACGATCTATTTTAATTCGCCGGAAACTAAACTTGAGTTAGTTAGTTTATTTGTTAAACTAAGTACATGCATCCGAAGAGCACGGCCCTGATCTGGGTGGACTTACAAGTAGATTTTATGCCTACCGGTATGTTACCGGTAAGTAACGCCGATCAAGTAATCCCACTGGCGAACGCCTACGCCGAAGCGTACGAGACGGTAGTCGCGACTCAGGACTGGCACCCGGCTAACCACGGCAGTTTTGCGGCTAATCACCCGTGGCGCAAACCCGGGCAAACGATTGAGTTAGAGGGGCTACAGCAAGTGTTATGGCCGATCCACTGCGTGCAAGAAACGTGGGGGGCGGAGTTCGTGGCGGATCTCGCTAACGATAAGGTTACCAAAGTCTTTCAGAAAGGCACCGACCCGCTCATCGATAGTTACAGCGGGTTCTACGACAACGGCCACAAAAGAAGTACCGGCTTAGCGGCGTGGTTGAGGGAGCGCGGTATCAGGGAGGTGCATGTCTGCGGCGTAGCCACCGATTATTGCGTGAAGTTCACCGCCCTGGACGCCATCCTGGAAGGCTTTCGAACAACGCTGCTGCTGGACGCTTGCCGTGGCGTAAACCTCCGGGAGGGTGACATTAATAAAGCAATCCGGGAAATGCGCGAAGCCGGCGTTTCAGTGGTAGAGCAGACTACCGACGCGTAGTAACGTACTCGCCTGCCGTAGTGCGATCTTATAGTCTCCCGACATACCCATGCTGATCTCGCGGAATGTCGGTTGGTCGGCGAACTCTCGCTGTTTGAGTTGCCGAAAAAATGGCGGCCAGCCTTCCGAACTCGTTACTTACCTGCTCCTCGTCGTCGGTATAGGTCGCCATACCCATCACGCCGTCGATCCTGATGTTGGCTACGTCACGCAGGCCCAAACCCTCAAAAATTGCGGTTGGCGCCTCCGGGTCGAGGCCGTACTTACTTTCCTCGTTAGCGATACGGTACTGTAAAAGGACCGGAATGGTTCGCGCTACCTTGACGGCCTCCGCGTTGATTGCTCTCAGTAGCCGGGGGGAGTCACCGCTGTGAATCAGGTGGATGAAGGGTGCGATGTATTTGACCTTATTTCTTTGTAGGTGCCCGATGAAGTGCCAGCGAATATCGTCCGGCAAATCAGCCTGCTTCTGTGTCAGTTCGGTGACCCGGTTCTCACCGAAATCGCGCTGGCCGAGATCGTACAGACTTTGGATAACCGATATGGGCCGCTGTTTGGTAACGGCTACGAGTGTCGCACCGGCCGATTCAGCTTCCTCCCGTATCGATAAATAGGCGTTTTCATTCAGCATATTGAGCTTTTCTTTAGGGCTTTTAATAAAAATTTTTTGATTTGGGGTAATGATGTGGGTTTATTTTGCATTAACTAGTTGAATTATTACTTTACATACACAGCGTTTATCACTCAACGTACCCATCATGACCTACCTGGCCGAAAAGAATGCCCGTCGCCACCGACGAAACGCGAAATTCCTCACCGCACTGATCACGCTTTCCCTGCTCGTCGCGTTTGCCTATTACGGTGGATTGCTGGATGGTGTTCTCGATACCTGGCTTGACAGCCCCGCCGACGCACCGGCCGTTGCGACGACCGCCTAGCCGAGTGCACTAAAAATTAGAAAGCCCGCCGCCCCATTCATGGGCGGCGGGCTTTTCTGTTGGTGAGGTCCAACCTAATTAAAGTCAGTTACTTCACCGAGAACAACTCAACGTCGAAGATCAGCGCGGAGTAGGGAGGAATTTTAGGGGGTGAGCCCTGAGCACCGTAGGCCAGGTCGTAGGGAATGAAGAAGCGGTACTTCGCGCCTTCCTTCATCAACTGTACGCCTTCCGTCCAACCGGGGATGACGCGGTTCAGGGGGAATTCGATCGTCTGCCCGCGCTCGACGGAGCTATCAAAGACGGTGCCGTCGATGAGCGTACCGTGGTAGTGTACCTCGACGGTTTCGGTGGCCACGGGGCTGGCACCGGTGCCTTCCTTGAGTACTTCGTACTGTAGGCCGGAGTCGGTGACGGATACTTCGGAGCGTTTGGCGTTCTCCTCCAGGAAGCGCTTGCCTTCGCCGGCTTTCTTTTCTTCCAGGTAGGTTTGGATCAGGGCGTTGGCTTCTTGCGTGTTCATGGTGGCATTGCCGGCAAGTCCTACCTCGAACCCTTTGGCGAATTGATCGGCGTCGAGTTCTTCGAAGCCCTGCCGCTTAAGGTTGTCTGATAGCACTATGCCTAGTGCATAGGATACGGAGTCCATTGGATTGGGGGTGTTTTGGCCCCTCAGAGGGCCGGTGAATAGGCATAAGCATACGCCTAGCAGAAAGGTTTTCATGGTATTTCGGGTGTAGGCTAAGCGGGTTGTTGTCTCGCACTCTCGAAGAGGCCGAGTAAGTCTGTAATGCGAACCTGCAGGTCGGCTCGGTCGACGATAAAATCGAGAAAACCGTGCTCGAGCAGAAATTCGGAAGTTTGGAAACCGGGGGGAAGCTCTTTCTTTATGGTCTCCTTGACGACGCGAGGGCCGGCGAAGGCGATCAGCGCTTCCGGCTCTGCGAAGTTGATGTCCCCCAGCATGGCGTAACTGGCCGTGACGCCCCCGGTGGTCGGGTCGGTCATCAGACTAAAGTAAGGCACGCCGGCCCGCGCAAGTTGACTCAGCTTAGCGCTCGTTTTGGCCATTTGCATCAGGCTGAAGGCCGCCTCCATCATTCGCGCACCGCCGGTCTTGGAGATGATGAGCAGCGGCGTGCGGGTTTTGCGCGCCTCATCGATCGCCATCGCGATCTTCTCCCCGACCACGCTACCCATGGAGCCGCCGATGAAGCTAAAATCCATGCAGGCCACGATCAGCGTATGCTTGCCGACCTCACCCCGTGCGACTCGGATGGCGTCCGCCAAACCAGTCGTCTTGCGCGCGCTTTCGAGGCGCGATTGATAGGTCTTCAAGTCCTCGAACTTAAGCATATCTACCGCCTGCAGCTCTTTATGCAGTTCCTCGTAGGCCTCGCCAAAGATGATCTCGAAGTATTCCTCCGATCCGATCCGCTCGTGGTACTGGCAGTTCGGGCACTTGAAGAAATTTTCTCGCAAGTCCTTCGTTGTTACCGTCTCCGAACAGCGCGGGCATTTGTACCACAGCCCCTGCGGGGTATCTTTCTTGTTGCGCGTAGCAGTCTGAATGCCGCTCGTAAGCCGCTTAAACCATCCCATGTAGTGATCTTAATGAACCACAAAGGTAAAACATTCGACGGCGCAATGTTCGGTTTTAAGTACCTTGCCCGCTAGTATCGACAACTTAGAAAACCAGTAAAAACCTCACTATCGTGGTTGGCGAACATGCCCTTACCTCTTCCCGTTTCTGGGAATTGACTGCGGGTCCGGTTTGCAGGCCACCAACACTTAATCACGAATTACCATGCGTAACTTACTAATCTTCGGGTTCATAGCCCTCTTTGCACTCACCTCCTGCGTAGGCAAGAAAAAATACGATGCCCTCCAGGCTAACCTCGACGCCAAAGACGAGGAAATCTCTAACCGCGACCTCGAGCTCAACCGCTACGCCGAACGCCTGGCCGACTGCGAGCGCCGCGAAGCCTCCCTCAAGGGCGAAATGCAGACTACCGAGACGAAAGTCCGCTTCCAAGAAGAGCAAATCGTCGACCTGAAGAAGCAACGCGATCAGCAACTCCAGGCCGTGGGTGACCTCACCGTCCTCAGCCAGGGCGCCAACACCAACATCGGTAAGACGCTTTCACAACTGGAAACCAAAGACAAGTACATCCGCCTCCTACAGGCAGCCAAGTCGAAGGCCGACTCGATCAACCTGGCACTCGCCGTCAACCTCAAGCAAGTCCTTCGCGACGGCATCGAAGACCAGGACGTGGACATCAAAGTCGACAAGACCGTCGTCTACATCAACCTTTCCGATAAAATGCTCTACCAGTCGGGCTCCTCACAGATCACCGACCGCGCCGGGGAAGTACTGCAAAAAATCGCCACCATTGCCCAAAGCCGCCCCAACCTGGAGTTGATGGTAGAAGGCTACACGGATAACGACCCCATCAATAGCGCCTGTATAAAGGACAACTGGGATCTATCCGTCCTCCGCTCCACCGCCGTCGTCAAGGCGCTGCAGGATAAGTACGGCATCGACCCCAATCGCCTCATCGCCGCCGGCCGCGGGCAGTACAACGCGCTAGCCAGCAACGACACCGCCGAAGGTAAAGCCACCAACCGCCGCACCCGCATCATCCTGCTGCCCAAGCTCAACCAGTTCTACGACTTGTTGAACCCGGATAATATGCCCGAATAAAGCGGTACCATAAACAATCGCCGCCAGTCGGCATTAACGCGAAAGCTTCCTGGGTCTCCGGGGAGCTTTCGCTATTTTACCCCCAAATCCCTCCATTCATGCGCTTAATGCAGCATAAACAGGAAGCCTACTGGTTTTATCGCTACCTATCCATCTTCTACGACAAACTCGTCAACCCCCTTTTCTGGACGGAGCGGATGCGCGATAAATCACTCGACCTCGGCGAATGGAGTAACCCAAAGGCCCTACGGGTCATCGACGTCGGCTCCGGGACGGGCTTCACTACGGAGGGCATCGTCCGGCGCGTACCGGCCAAAAACGTAACCTGCGTTGACCAAAGCCCGCACCAAATGCGACACGCCCGCCGTAAGCACGAACTGCAGGCCTGTACGTTTCGCGAGGGCGACGCCGAAAACATCCCTTTCCCGGACGATACTTTCGACCGTTACGTCTCGGCCGGCTCGATCGAGTACTGGCCCGACCCGCAAGTCGGCGTCAACGAATCTTACCGAGTCATCAAACCGGGCGGCTGGGCGCTGCTCATCGGGCCACTCGAACCGGTCAACATCATCAGTAAATTCGCCGCCAATACGTGGATGCTCTTCCCCAAGGAGGAAGCTTACCAAAGATATTACCGGGAAGCGGGCTTCGCCAACGTCCACTACACCTACGTGGCCCCCTCCTGGCAGAAGAACGAACGCTACGGCATTGCCATCATCGGCCAGAAGCCGGCCGCCGGCCCGTCGCCCTCCACCTACCGCCCGGTTGCCCCGGAGCGAAGCCTCGTCGATGCGGAGGGTGACGGTTTCAGCCTCGGCCGTGGCTTGCTACTGGCCGGTCGGGTACTGGCGGGTTCCGCGGCCGGTTTCATCTTCATCCCGGTAGCGTTGTTAGCCTCCGTGACCGCGCCGCTCAGGGGTATCGAAGCAGCTCCGGAGCCCCTTAACCGGGAGCAGAAAGCCGTACTCGTCGGTATTGGAGCGGCCGTCGGTAGCTATCTACTCTACCGCGCCCTGCGCAGCAAATAGCGACCATGTCCCTGAACCAACGTATCCGCGACTTCTACGACGCAAGTACGCCGATCTGGCTCGCTACCTGGGGGGAGCAGATGCACCACGGTTACTACGGCCCCCGGGGCGAGCGAGAGGTAGAACACCGGCAGGCGCAGCTCGACATGATCGAGGCCCTCCTGGAATGGGGGCAGGCTCCTCTCCGCGTAACCGACTTTCTTGACGCCGGCTGCGGGGTAGGGGGGAGTAGCCGCTACCTGGCCGCCCGGTTCCCGAACGCTAAAGGCCTGGGCGTCACCCTCAGCCCCGTGCAGGCGGAAAAGGGGCAGCTGTACAACCAGCAAGCCGGCGTAGCCGACCGCCTGGAGATCCGCGCTCAGGATTTATTCTCCCTCGATCCGAGGACCGACGGCCCCTACGACATCATCTGGAGCATGGAATCGGCCGAGCATATGGAGGATAAAGAGGGCCTGATGCAGCTCTTCCATAGTCTGCTACGCCCCGGTGGCCAGTTGCTGATGGCTACCTGGTGCCACCGGGAGCTGCCCCCGCCCTTAAGCGGGCGCGATCGTAAAGTCATCGACGGCATTTGCCGGCTGTATCACTTACCCCCCCTCGTGCCGAAAAGCCGCCTCCACGCCGCCGCCGGCCGGGCCGGCTTCGCCAACGTAGCCACCGAGGATTGGTCGAAAGCCGTAGAACCATTCTGGGGCGCCGTCATCAGCTCCGGCCTCGATCCGCGCAACTGGCCGGGCCTGATCAAGGCGGGCATGCAAACGATCAAGGGTGCCTGGGCGATGAAGTACATGCGCGAGGGTTTCCAGTCAAATACCATTAGCTACGCGGTTCTGCGGGCCACCAAACCGGATAAATGATCACGTTTCTCCGCTTCGGGCGCGCCCACACGTTGATCGGGACGACGCTTTCGCTACTGGCCCTCTACCTGATCGCCACGCGCCATACCGGGGCAACCGATTGGGGCATGTTCGCCTACAGCCTATTCATCTGCCTGGCGGCGAACGTGTTTATTACGGGGCTGAACCAGCTTACGGACGTTGCCATCGACCGCATCAATAAACCTTATCTCCCTTTGGCCAGCGGGGCTTACTCGATGCGTACGGGGCGGATGATCGTGACGATCAGCGGTTTGCTGGCGGTTTGCGGGTGCCTCATCTACCAGCCCTACTTCATGGCTACCGTGCTGGCGAGTGTCGGCCTGGGTATTGCCTACAGTCTGGAGCCACTGCGCCTGAAACGCTTTCATTTTTGGGCGGCATTCTGCATCATCGTGGTACGCGGGCTGATCGTAAACCTCGGCCTGTATCTGCATTTCGCGGGCGAGCTTTCGTTAATCGGGGCGAGTCCGCAGGTGCAGGGTTCGATAGTTTTGCTGACTTCGATCGTATTCGTATTCGGGGTGATCATCGCCTGGTTCAAGGACTTACCCGACACGGAAGGAGACGATGAGTACGGCATCAGGACGCTCACCCTGGCACGCTCCCCGGAGTGGGTGTACCGGACGGGGGCTCTGCTGCTGGGGGTTACGTTATTGACTGCTAGCGGCTACGCCCTGTACCGGGAATGGACGGGCCTGGCCGCGTGCCTGGTATTGCTGTTGTTCGGCTTTGCCTTTAACGCGCGGCTACTTAATCTAGCTAGTAAAAAAAGTATCGCCAAGTTTTACCAGGGCACCTGGTTGGTGTTCTTCGGTATCTACCTGGCTTTCGCGATCTACGGTTGATTGACGGCGGGTTATGTCACCGGTAAGCTATTTACCCGTAGATGAATCCCCGTGGCTTTTCGTGCTTTCCCACGGTGTAGTTGCCTTGCTCTTATGGTCCTATCCTTGCACCTGCGTCCTCGCACGAAAAATTATTACGTCGAGCCATCCTAAAGTCGCACCGCGAGCGGTCGAAGCGTGAGTACGCCGCCGCTTTACCGCTAATATTTCTTCTTGGAGATCTTGTTGTAGGTGATCTGCTTCTGTGCCTTACTCTTGAAGCGTAAGGTGTCGGGTTGCCGTAGTGCCGCATGTTTGGTCGCTCTGCCCTGGACCCTGGCGCGCCAGCGTTTCCAACTGCCCGGCTTCAGCTCTCTTTGCATCAATTTGATGACTTCGGCTTCGGTGAGGCCGAACTGGTATTCGATGGCGGAGAAGGGGGTGCGGTCCTCCCAGGCCATTTCTATGATGCGGTCGATGTCACGTTCGCCGAGTTCTTGTTGCATGCCGGTGTAACTGGAAAACCTGCTGGATGGTTGTCGGCGGTTTCGTACGGAGTTAAACGGAGGGGCGGAGGAAAACGGAGGTGTTGAACGTATCGGCTCCGTCTATCTCCGCTACTCCGTCCTTCTCCGTACGAAACGTTGCGGCGGAGAAGGGCTCGCTACATCATCCGGTTGCGTTTGACCAAATACTGCTGTAGTACTTTGCGGAAGCCGGCTTTGATGTCCGCCTCCACGTAATCGATGCTGTACTGGAGGCACTTCATCCGCAGGCGTTCTTTGTAGGCGACCACCTGCTCTACGTAATACTCTTTGACCTGATTTGGCTGTAGCTTGATGCGCTCCCCGGATTCCATATCGATGAATTCGTAGGGGCGGTTCTCGAACTCGAAGTCGATCTCTTTGCGCTTATCGACCGTGTGAAAAAGGACGACTTCGTGCTTGGCGTGCTTGAGGTGTTGCAGGGCGGCGAAAAGCTCCTCTTCTCGCTCCGTCTCGTCGAACATATCGCTGAACAAAATGACCAACGAGCGGCGGTGGATGCTGTCGGCAATCTGGTGGAGGGCGGCGGCGGTGGCCGTCTTTACCTCCCGCGTGGGGTTGTCGACCAACTGCTGCAAGTGCGTCAGCAACAGCCGGTAATGGGTGGTGCTGGACTTGGGGCGGGTGTGCAGCCCGATCCCCTCGTTGAAAAAGCTCAGGCCGAAAGCATCCCGCTGCCGCTTAAGTAGGTTCATGAGGCTGGCCGCGGCCAGGGCGCTGAAGCGTACTTTGTTGACGTAATCTTCCGAATCCGTCGTTACTTCCGGGAAGAACATGGAAGAGCTCGTATCGAGTACGATCTGGCAACGCAGGTTGGTTTCCTCTTCGTAGCGCTTGGTGTAGAGCTTATCGGTGCGCGCGTAGACTTTCCAGTCGATGTTCTTGGTGGGTTCCCCCTGGTTGTAGATGCGGTGCTCGGCGAATTCGACGCTGAATCCGTGAAAAGGGCTCTTGTGTAGGCCGATGATGAAGCCTTCGACGACCTGGTTGGCGAGTAATTCGAAGTTGCCTAGGTTGCGGACTTGTTCGTTGTCGAGTAGGTGCATGAGGGAAGATTGTCAACTGACCCAAGCGGCTAGTTCGGTCGTTGCCGTGAAGGTAACCAACCGGCGGGCGGTTTGTCACGTTTGCCCAGTAGTAACGTACCTAGTTGATCAAGTATGATTGGAAAAGTAAAGCAGTGGCTCGGCATAGAAGGCGTAAAATTGGAAATTCAGCTTCCCGATTCCTTCGATCCGGCTGCCCGTACGCTCGCCGGCACGATCAGCCTCACCAGTAAACACCCCCAAACGGTCGGCGCCATTAAGATCGCCCTGATCGAGAAATACACCCGTGGCCGCGAAGCCGGTACGCTGGTGGATGAGTACGAACTAGGTACCCGCGTGTTACGTCAAACCATTAGCGTGCCGGGTGACGAGCTGCCCGTCGAAGTACCGTTTACGATTGATTTTGCCCCCGTACAATCCCCGGTTGAGGAATTCGGTAGTCGGAACGTATTGTTTAAAGGCCTGGCCTGGGTGGCCAAGCAAACGCGCAATGCTTCTTCGGAGTACCGCCTGGAGGCGGAAGCGCAGGTGAGAGGAGTAGGCTTGAATCCGTTCGATAAAAAGGTGATCGGTTAGTAACAGTTCTACGGTCTTCGCATCCGGGTTGCGGTCGAGTAGCTCCTCTTTGCTTCCCAATCGAATTTACCGATGGAATTATGGTTATAGGTATCAAATAATTAATCTCATTATCGCCCGCAGTAAACCCAACCGGATACGTTCCATCGACACTAGACATACGGTATGGAGTCGTGCGAGCCGATCGAAAGGCTGATGATGGCCGGCCGTTCTATACCTTCATCGCTCAATAACCATCACTATGGCGGCCGCGGATGCTCCGATTACTAACCCTTTACTAAGATCGAAAGCTTACTACGGGGGAAGTTGGCAAACTACGGACGGTGCGACTTTCGAAGTCCGTAACCCAGCCTCGGGCAACGTGATCGCTACGGTAACCGAGGCCGACCCTGAAATGACGAGGGCGGCAGTGTCCTCGGCGGCAAACGCATTTACGAAATGGAAGAAGCGGACGGCACGCGAAAGAAGCAACCTGCTATACCGCTGGTTCGAGTTGATCACCGACCACCGGGAAGCCCTGGCGCAATTGCTGACTCTGGAGCAGGGGAAACCCTTGTTGGAAGCAAAAGGGGAAGTCACCTACGGCGCTAGTTTCGTTCGGTGGTTCGCGGAGGAGGCACCGCGCATATATGGGGACCTTGCACCTGCGTCCTCGCAAAATAAACGAACCGTCGTACTGAAGGAGCCCGTAGGCGTCGTTGCCGCGATCACGCCCTGGAACTTCCCGGTCGCCATGATCACCCGTAAGGTCGCCCCGGCCCTTGCGGCCGGCTGCACCGTTGTCGTGAAGCCGTCCGAAGAAACGCCCCTTTGCGCGCTCGCACTCGCCGAGCTGGCCGACAGAGCGGGCTTCCCCCCCGGCGTATTCAATGTACTTCCGACCACCATGGTGAAGGAAGTCGGCGAGGTACTGACCACCCATCCGTCGGTGCGGAAGGTCAGTTTTACCGGCTCGACGGAAGTCGGTAGGCTGCTCATGCGTCAGTGTGCCGGTACGCTCAAAAAGCTGTCGTTAGAACTGGGCGGTAATGCCCCGTTTATCGTTTTTGACGATGCGGACTTGGACGCCGCAGTCGCCGGCGCGGTTGCCAGTAAGTACAGAAACGCGGGTCAGACCTGTATCTGCGCCAACCGATTCTACGTGCAAAGGGCCGTTTACGACGAGTTCTACGATAAGCTACGGCGGGAGGTCGGTAAGCTCAAAGTAGGCGACGGCTTTGACGCGGCCGTCAAGATCGGTCCGCTGATTAATAAGGAAGCCGTAACCAAAGTGACTGAAATGCTGAATGAGGCGCGGACCGAAGGTGCCGTCGTGTGGACGCCGCTTAGTTGCGACCTACCTGCGGGCAACTACTTAGCTCCGACCGTAGTGACCGAGGTATCTGCTGCGATGCGGCTTGTACGAGAGGAAATTTTCGGGCCGGTTTCACCCTTGCTGCCATTCGACCGGGAGGAAGACGCGATCGAGCTTGCGAACGCTACGGAGGCCGGTCTGGCCGCTTACTTCTACGGGAAAGACCACGCGCGCATCTGGCGGGTTGCCGAAGCGCTGGACTATGGTATGGTCGGCGTCAATACCGGTGCTATTTCCACCGCGGCGGCACCCTTCGGAGGTGTAAAGCAGTCTGGCTTTGGCCGCGAGGGTGGAAAGTATGGCATCGAGGAATACCTGACTACCAAGTACGTCTGCTGGCAGGTTGAATAATCCGTTGAAGGGCCTAGCGAATTTTCGCTGGTAGCTTATTACCTTAGCCCATATGAGTGATCGTAAACAGCTTCTGGACCGCCTGCACCTTCGACTACCGATCGTGGCATCTCCCATGTTCATCGTCAGCCGCCAACAACTCGTTATCGAGTGCTGTAAGGCGGGCATTCTAGGAACTTTCCCAGCCCTGAATAACCGCACTACCGAAGGATTCGAGCAGTGGCTGATCGAAATTAAGTCCGAACTGGCGGCCGAGGCAAAGCGTAGGGGGCGCCCCCTTCCGCCGTATGGCGTGAACCTGATCGTACACAAGACTAACCCTCGCGTGCAGGCGGATCTGGAGGTCGTCGTGCGCCAGCGGGTACCCATCATCATTACTTCCCTGGGGGCGGTGAAGGAGGTAGTGGATGCCGTGCACAGCTACGGGGGGCTGGTCTTTCATGACGTCACGAATACCTACCACGCGCAGAAAGCCATCGATGCGGGCTGCGATGGTCTCATCCTCGTTTCGGCGGGGGCCGGTGGGCACGCCGGTACGCTGAATCCGATGCCGTTCGTTTCCGAAATACGTAAAATGTTCGACGGGGTGATCTTACTGGGCGGCGCGATCAGCACCGGCCGGGACGTTGCCGCCGCGCTACAAATGGGTGCGGACTTATGCTATATGGGCACCCGCTTTATCAATACGCAAGAAGCAGTCGCCGACGAAGCCTATAAACAAATGATCATCGATTCCGGCTCGCGCGAGATCATTTACACGGCGTCGGTAAGTGGCATCCCCGCTAACTGGATGGTGGGTAGTCTGGAAGCGGCCGGTATCACCAAAGACATGTGGGACCAAAAGGCCAAGGCGGACTTCGGTGCAGAGCACGAGGCCAAAGCCTGGAAAAACCTGTGGAGTGCCGGGCACGGCGTGGCGACCATCAACGACAATCCTCCCGCCGCCGAGTTGATCGAGCGCCTGGGTCGTGATATGGTGAGCGCCATGCGGGAGCAGCAGCAGCGGCTCGACTACTACACCCAAACCAGCGTCGCATGACCACCACGGTAAGGCAAGGATTAGCTACCGTAGACTTCGCCCGGCCGGCAGCCGCGAACAGCTTACGATTGGAAGACTGGCGCGAGCTCAAAACCACCTTCGAGGCATTGCATACCGACGACCGGGTCAGGCTGGTCGTACTGACCGGCAGGGGAGATCACTTCTGTGCGGGGATGGATTTGTCCGTCCTCAACGGGCTGGCGCTCCGTGTGCCGGGGAGTGCCGATAAAGCAGCTACTCTATACGGTTTCATTCAGGAGGTCCAAGCGTGCGTTACGGCCATCGAAGGCTGTGGTAAGCCCGTTCTGGCCGCCATCCAGGGTGCCTGTATTGGAGGCGGCGTAGCCATTGCAACCGCTTGTGACTTCAGAGTGATCACCCCGGATGCTCACTTCTGCGTAAAGGAGGTTGACTTCGGGATTGTGCCCGATATCGGTACGTTGCAGCGATTACCTAATCTAATCGGCCCGAGCCGTACAATGGAACTGAGTATGACAGCCCGCAAGGTGTTAGCGGAGGAGGCGCTCGCGTTTGGTCTTGCCGACAATTTACGCGAGGATCAAGTGGCGATGCTGGCGTACGCACAGGAGTTAGCCGCAACGCTGGCGCAAAAGCCGGCGGAAGTAATTACCGGTATCAAGCGACAAGTACAATTTGCTGTCAATAACGATCTGGTAGCGTCGCTGGACGCGGTCGCTGCGTATAGCTCACGGTTGATGGCCACGAAGTTGTAGACGCACAGAAGCTGTGAGGCGGAGATCGTTTAGCTGTAAGCCTAACGCGGCGCAGACAGCAAGCTCCCGGCGCTAACCGTGGAGGCTGTGCCGGGAGACAAAACAAAAAACAGCAGTCGGTACAGAAGACAGCCCCGGTTTAGGGATTGACGGGTTCCGACTTCTTATTCGCTTGGATTGCTGGGTGGGGTGGGGGAGACCGATTAGATCTCGCTGACCCGGCGAACCACCTCGTAGAGTTTGGTTGACATATCGACTTCTTCGACGAAGGGGTCGTATTCGAGGTAGTTGGCGGAAATGAGCTTCAGCGCGATGACGCGGCGGTTGCCCTTATCGTAGATCTTGTGAACGTACTTGATCCAAATCTTACCGTTACTGCGAACGGCATAGATGCGGTTGTCCTTGATCTGGTTGACGCTATCGATCTCCTTACAGATCACGACGTCGCCGTTGTTGATGACCGGCTCCATAGAATTACCGGAGATGGGGAAGGCGACGTAGCCGCTGCCGGAGATACCGGGGACGCGGAAAAAGTCGGTCTTCTCGCTCACGAAGCTGTCATTATCGATCGGAGAACCTGCAAATGCTTCCACAGTGGTATAGAGGATATTTTGGGGGACGCTGGACCCGGGCACTTCTACTGGCTCGGGCAGGTCGAAGCCGAATGGCGTTCCGTCACCCTCGAGTAGGTAGCCGTGGTTTACGTTGTATTCGTTGCAAACGCGACGTGCCTGCTCGTAATTGATGCAGCGCTTATCGTCATCATTCAAATAGGCCCGCACGATATGGCCGTAGGAACGGTTATTCAGAATACGCTTAGCAAAATCTCCCAAGCCCCGACCGTTCCGGTCGTTCTTGATGATCTCGCCACGCTCCTCTAATATGCGGAAGACTTCTTTGAAACGGTCGTTCAACTCCCGACGGTCTTGAGTAATCATGTGTGGTATCAGTTGTTTATGTTAGCAAATTAAAACATTTCCAACAGAACCTACAAGTTTCTCAGTCGCTTTTCTTAAATTTTATGTTTATTTCGTAAAAATATGGCTATTTGTTGGGTGTTTGCGCCGAAAAGTTACCTCTCTCCGATTGCAAATCCACCGACATCCCCTGTGAGAGATAGCCGCAGCCCCAGTAAACTTCCGTCTTTCTTCCGGTCGGAATTGGTGAGGCGTCGCCTACATTCGCTACTACCAGCGGACCGCTATTTTGCGTAGCTATGAGTTGTAGACCGCTAGCTGCCCTCACCAGCGCCATCGATCGACCTTCCCCGGGGACGTACCAGCCGCTCTCCGCGGAGGTCAAGGACTTGAAGCTTAAGCCACCTTCGTTAAGCAGGACTAGCCCGTTCCCGGCGTCCATATACCCCTGGGAGGTCTCCACCCCGTGATCGTTTCCGATAGCGACTATGTCCAGCAGCCCGTCACTATTCACGTCTACCGCCAGCGTACCGAATACGGGAAAGGATTGTAGCGATGCGGGAAGCGTGTGCAGCACGAACCCTTCCGACGTATTTTCCAATAGGGTAGTGGTGGCCGTGTTTACCCGGTAGCGGTTTTCCTTGGCGACACCTGCGGTGTAGGCATCGGCCCCCGCCCCCGCGAAGCTGCGGTGGTCGATGTGAATGGCCTTGATCTTATTGATCTGCTTAGCGAAATCGGTACGCCCGAAATAGGGGTAGGACTGGAGGGTGCCGCTTTCGTCACTTAAATACGTAAAGGGTACGAAATCCATACGTCCGTTCTGATCGACGTCGGCGTATACGGCCGTCACGGGGTGCTCCTCACTCGGTTGAAGGATCGAGTTTCTGCCCAGGTTACCGACAACGTAGTCGATATCTCCGTCATTATCGAAATCCCCCGGGCTGATGGACTGCCACCAGCCATAATGCCCGGACAAAGACATATCCTCGGTAGCCTCGACGAACGTACCGCTTTGGTTGACGTAGCAACGTACGGGCGCCCACTCTCCGGTAACTAGCAGATCGGGATCTCCATCGTCGTTCACGTCGGTAAATAAGGCATCGGTAACGTTAGTCGCCGATTGCAATACGTCATATGCGGGTTCATCTCGAACGAAGCGGAGTGAACCGGGCGTAGATTCGTTCCGCCATATTTCGCTACGCACCGGTGCGGGATAGTTCTGCGGACGGAGGCGCGCACCAACGAACAGGTCCAAATCACCGTCACCGTCGTAGTCGGCGGCCCGGACGCACGACCCGGAAACGGCTTTTTGCCCTTGTAAGGCACTCGAAATATCTATAAACTTCCCGTCCCGATTTTCGAATAGTCGGTCCATCAGTTCCGGTGCGTCCGGGGCGACCTCGTAGCCACCGCTTACGATATAGAGGTCTTCGTCGCCGTCACCATCGGCATCGAAAAATAGGCAACCCATCTCTTCCGGCAGGTCGTCAGTGTCGTCGAATAGATTGGTAGGCGCACCGAAGCCCTCTGGGGTACCCAGTAGAAAAGCGCCGGAGCGTTCCCGACTGCCACTGACGTACAGATCATCGAACGAATCTCCGTTGAGGTCGCAAACGGCCAGGCCGGGCCCCTGTTGGCTGAGCTTTCGGAGCAGCATGGGTTGCACGTTGAAGTCCGTAAAGTCGATTTCACGGTGCCGATAGGCTGGGGTGGGGGCCGGACCTAGTAGAGGGGCCCCTTGTGCGGGCTTCGTAGGCTGGTCGTTACCTTGTCCAGTACCCCGTCGGGGTACAGCTTCGGGGGAAGCACCCGGCTTCAGCCTCACGACATCCCCCGCCTGAAAGGGGCCATAACTTTCCGCCCGGCCCCCCGGCCACAGTGCATCGATGTAGAAAGGTAAACTATCGGCCATGGCGACGTAAGCCGCCGGCTCGGAACTGGAGAGGTAGCCACGGTGAGGATGGAGGTAGTACTGCTGCCTCGTACTGCCCTGCCGGGCAGTTACGGAGAGTCCGAAGGCGACTGCGTCCGGGATGTCTTCCCCCACCGAAATTTTAGAAATCTGCCCGCCGGGAGGTATCTCCGTGTTATTGCGGTAGATATGAGCCGGGTCGTAGAAGTTATTGACGACGTAATCCAGGTCGCCGTCACCGTCCAGATCGGCGTAGGCGGCTCCGTTGCTAAAACTGGTGACGTCGATCCCCCAATCTTTGCTTACATCCTCGTAGGTAGGTATGCCGTCCTCGATCTCCTTTGCTCGGTAGGCAACGTTGGTAAGCTTTACGGATGGGACTTGCTTGAGTAGCTCGCTTACTTTCATGTATCGACTATTCATCAAGTTATAGTCGGCGAAATCCTTGTCGGTGATGTCCCTCGGGAATCCGTTAGTGATGATGACGTCCTTCATTCCGTCCAAGTTGAAATCGGCTACCAGCGGCGTCCAGCTCCAATCCGTTGCGGGCAGGCCGGCTTGCATACCGACCTCGCTGTAGTCGGGGGCGGCGGCTAGGCTATCCGGCCGCAAACCCTTGCTGATCTGTAGGGTATTTCTCGTGAACTGCGGTTGGTAGTCGTAGCGGTTCAGATTAATGAGGTAAGTGTAATTATTCGAGCTTAGCATCATTTTCCGTCGCAGGTTGTCTTTGGGGAGCATATCTACGGTGACGATATCGGGCAGGCCATCATTATTGAGGTCGGCCACGTCGTTGCCCATTGCGCTGTAGCTTGTGTGCTTGGTAAGCTGGGCGGCACGATCCTCGAAGTACCGTTTGCCATCCCGCTCCGTATTGATGTAAGCTAAGTCGTTACTCAGGTAGTCGTTGCTGACGTAGATGTCCGGCCAACCGTCCTGATTAATATCGCAGACGGTTGCCGCCAGGCTGAAGCCTTCGTAGAGGATGCCGGTTTCCGGGCCGACTTCAGTAAAGCTTATTTGCCCCCCGCTGCGATCCTGCCGGAATAGTTTGTCGGTACGTGGCCCACTGCCGTCGCTTACGCGCTTGCCGAAATCGTTCGGTCGTTTGTTATCGACCATTTTGTTGACCAGCAGGAACAGGTCCAAATCTCCGTCGCCATCGTAGTCCAACCAGGCGGCCTGGGTGTTATGGCTCGTGTCGGCAATGCCGTATTGCGGCGCTACGTCCTCGAAGGTAGGCACACCCTGAGTGTTGTTACCCAGGTTGAGGAAGAGTTGATTGGCGCGATCCGCCGGATCGTCCCGGGTAGCGGAGCAGACGTATACGTCCGGGAGTCCGTCGTTATTCACGTCGGCAACGGTGACGCCATTGTTCCAGCGGGTGCCGCCGCCGATTCCGGCTGCTTCCGAAATGTTACGGAACTTGAAATCACCTTCATTGAGGTAGAGTTCGTTCTCGGCCGCGCTTCCCGTAAAAAAGATATCCGGCCTATCATCCCCGTTAAAGTCACCGACCCCTACGCCGCCGCCGTTGAAGATGTACTCGTTGGTGAGGATGTTGAAAGAGTCGTTTTCCCCCGTTTGGTTGGTGAAGGTTACGCCGGTATGTTCTGCGGGTAGGCGGGTGAAGGTTGTCGTCTCGTCCGTGCAAGCTGCCATTGCCATTACGCAGAGTAGCAAGATGGTGTGTTGGCAGACGGTATGGGCAGGCGAGCTCATCTGGTTAATGTATTGGTTGATCCGTACGATTGGGCAAAAGTAAAAAGCCTCCGATCAAGAGCGCGGGGTATGCGCCGGATGATCGAAGGCTTTGTGGTTGGGGTAGCTATGGTGGACTACACCGGTCAGTCGAAAGGCTCGGTTTAGTAGCCGTCGTTCTGCGGGAGAACGTCCGCGCCCTGAAGGTCGATCTGACCCTGGGGAATGGGGTAGAAGAGATCCTGCGGGGTAGTGAAGGCAGCACCGGCATAAGCTACGGGTAGGAATTGCCTTTCGTTAGCAATAATGCGATCAATTTCGGCTTTGGCGATCCCCCAACGGCGGAGGTCGAAGAAGCGGTGACCTTCGCCACTCAACTCTAGCTTACGCTCGAAGTAGAGGGCCCGTAAGGCATCTTCCTTGCTGGAAAAACTATCGTAGGTAGCTATCTCGTAGTTAGCCGCGTCCACTTGTACGGACTCTTCTCCTTCCATAACGGTTACCTTGATGCGACCTTCATCGTTACCCGCCCGTTCACGAACTCTATTTATGAGGGCCAGGCCGGCATCGAGATTATCCGTCTCAATTTCAGCTTCGGCGAGCATAAGTAGCACGTCGGCAAAGCGAATGATGTTGTAGTTCATACCACCGTAACCGCGCGTCCAGGAGGTACCGTCCGAAAGGGTGCCTTCCTGGCCGGCGTAGTAGACGAACTTCTTAGGTGAGTAGGGGCCACCGTACGCTTGATCGCGAATGAAGGGTGAACCGGGGTGCGGGCCCCAACCGAGGTAGGGGATACCGCGGCGGCCGACGCTGTGATCCAGGCGGGGGTCGACCGGGCCGGCATCGGGGGTGAATGGAGCGTTGCCACCGAGACCTTGATCGTTAACCAGGCGGTTATCGTCATTATTGTAGGTATTGTTAAGCAACGGCAGCCCGTCTTGCGTGCGGAACGAGTTTGCCAGGTCGAAACTCGGCTGGAAGAACCCGCAGCAGTTACCAGGCCCATCGGAGCCGGTATTGTGTGGGAAGTTCAGGACGAAGTCGGGGTTAGCGTTGTTGGTAGAACCTGTATTTACGGCGGACTGAACTGCGAATACCGACTCTTGGCTATTGTCAAATTCCGCGTTGAAAGCGTCAGCGTAGCGATCGAGCAGACCATAAGCCTGACCGTTGGCCGTCTGACCGTTGCTGACCACGTCCTGGAGTACGGTGCGCGCTTCCGCCCACTTCTCCTGGTAAAGGAGTGCTTTACCGTAATAGGCACCCGCCGCCCACTTGTTGGCACGGCCCGCCTGCGCGGCCGTTTCGGGAAGGTTGTCATAACCGAACTTGAAGTCGGCTTCGATCTCAGCCCACAGGTCCTTGGTCGAAGCGATCAACTGTTGTTCTTCGACGGTGAGCCCCGGCATGATGACCGGCGCTTGGTCGAAAGAGATCTTTAGTTGAAAGTAGTAGTGGCCACGCAGGAAGCGCGCTTCTCCTTCTAAGCGTGCTCTGTCTTCGTCCGTCAGTAGGACGTCGGTCGAAATGGGTAAAAGACTAAGGACGGCATTCGCACGGGTGATGCCGTCGAACAAACCGTTCCACCGATCGGCAGGGATGCGTGAAGTGGGTTGTAGACGGTACTGGACGAGCTCATTGATGTCGGTAAAGTCACCGTCGTTGGTGCCTTTATTAGCTTCACCACCTTGGATGGAACCGTTCGCCCAATTGGAGGCGCTCGAGAAATAGTTACCGCGGCCACCGAGTTGTGCGTAGGCACCCAGTAGGGCACCCTCCATGCCTGCCTCGGAGCTGACGACTACCTCATCGAGTGCACCGCGGGGTGCTACCTCTAGAAAATCTTCGCTACACGCCCACAGCAAGCAGGCCAGGAATAAAGCCCCTGTCGGCAATAGAAAAAAGCGAGAAAGTGCTTTCATAATATTGATATAATTTTGAAAAGACCTTTATTAAAAGTCCAGACTCACGTTAAAGTTGAAGCTACGGGTGACGGGGTAATTGCCAATGTCAATTCCGAAGTCGGTATCGGCGGATCCACCTACGGCGGGGTCCAAACCGTCGTAACCGGTAATGGTAAACAGATTATTGGCCGATACGGCTACGCGCAGTCTGCTTATGGCGCCACCGAAAGCATCTTCACTAAAAGTATAACCAAGCGTCAGGTTCTGCATGCGCAGGTAAGACCCATCCTCCACGTAGTAGCTGGTGGATTCGTTGGATGTACTGAAGTTGGAAGTAGTCTCGTAGATCGGTACGTTCGTATTCGTGTTCTCCGGCGACCAGCTGTCGAGTACGCGCGAGGAAACCGAGGCCCCCTTGAACGTACCGTAGAAGTCGGTAAACCACTTGGAGTTGTTGTAGATCTCGTTACCCAGGCTGGTGTACAAGAATGTAGTCAGGTCGAAGTTGCGGTAGTTGAGTTTAAGCTGTAGGCCACCGGTAAAATCCGGAACGGCGCTACCGAGGAAGGTACGGTCCGCTTCGGTGATCTCACCGTCGGGTACGCCCGTCAACTCGCCATCTTCATCACGGCCGTTATTGTCCTGAAAGCGAAAACGGCCCGGGGCGGCACCCGGCTGCGTGGGTGCGTTGTCAATTTCGCCCTGTGATTGAAATAGTCCTTCGACCTGGTAGCCGAAGAAGGAAGACAGCGATTGACCGACCTGGTTGCGAACGACGTTGCCGTTGATGCGGGTACCGAAGCCGTCGAAGAAATCGACGTCATCGGTAAATTTGGTGATCTCATTGTGAAGCAACGCACCGTTCAGGGTCAGCTCGAAACTTAAGTCAGAGGTGAAGTTATCGCGGTAGATGATTGCCATGTCGAGGCCTTGGTTCAGCATGCTACCGATGTTGGTAGATGGAGCCGCCGCGGCACCGTTTACGGCTGGAAGCGGAAGCACGACGAGTAGGTCGTTCGTTTGCTTACGCCAGATATCTGCGATTACGTCGACCTTGCCACCGAGGATGGTGGCATCGATACCGATGTTGCTGGTCACGGATGTTTCCCAAGCGGCATTCTCGGAGCCGATGCGGTTCTGGAAGAAACCGATGGTCGCCGCAGTGTTGCCACCGTCAATGGCGTAGCTGGATGCACCGAGGGATTGGGCAAAGAGTGAGAAGCGGTTAATGGCGCTTACATTGTTGGAGTTACCCATCTGACCCCAGCCGCCACGAATTTTCAAGTCCGTGATGAAGTTCTGGTTCTGCATGAAAGGCTCGGACGTCACGCGCCACGCAGCGGAGAAGGCAGGGAACGTACCACTACGCTGATTCGCTCCGAAGCGGCTGGATTCATCGCGGCGCAGTACTGCCGTGACGTAGTACTTGTCGTTGAAGTTGTAATTCAACTGACCGAAAACGGAAGCGAATTTGACCGGGACGCCGTAGCTACTGAACGGCGGGTTAGGCGTAACGTTGGAGAGGTTAATGAAGTCGGGGTTGCGGCTGAAGGGGTTGATACCGCTTGCACCGCTGACCCGGCCGTTGCCGGACTCGATGGCCTCGTAACCCACAAGAACGTCGAAGTTATTGGCACCGAAGGAACGATCGTACCTGATCGTATTGGTGAACGTCCAGTCGTTAAAGTACCCTTGATTTTCACCGTAACCGAAGCTACCGTTGTTCTCGGAGTTCTCGTACGTCTGTCGGCTAAAGAAGTTGCTGTTAAAGCCGATGAAGCTGCCTCCGAAACTGGAGCGGAAGACCAGATCTTCGATCGGTTCGACCTCAATGTAGAAGTTACCGAAGATGCGATTACTGAAACCGCGGTTATCGGCTACTCCGTCTCGCTCGGCAACCGGGTTACGTGGGTTGTTGAAGCCCGGGGCGCGGGTGCCCGCGTAGCCACCGAATTCGTCGAATACGGGGATGATGGGGTTCATCCGGAAAGCGCCAAGGATGGAGTTCTCGTCGTCGGCAACGCCGGCTCCGCCACCATCTCCGAGCAGACCGTCGGTTTGGCGGTGGGTCAGCTGTAAGTTTTCGCCGATGCGAACGAAACGGCCAACGTCAAATTCGGTATTTACGCGGAAAGTGTAGCGCTTGAAATCGTTGTTCTTCAGGATCCCTTCCTGAAGCTGCGCACCAAAACCGACGTAGTAACGCGAGGCGTCCGTAGCGCCGCTAAATCCGAGGGTATGGCGTTGAAGGATACCACTTCTGGTGATCTCGTCGTACCAATCGGTACCTTCCTGGTTCGCGCGAACCAGTTGGCGTAAAGACCCGGCGCGTGCGTCGACGTTGTAAAGCTCCTCCTGTTGCTCCAGGTTGACGTCGCCACTGAAGCCATTGACTTCACCGGTTTCCGTAGCGGCGATCAGGTAAGTCGGAAGTACGGGGTTCTCGCCGTTGCCGTACTGGGGGTGGCCCCAACCGTCCTGACCGGGGCTGAGCCCGTCGTTGCGGAGTGCTTCCCAGGCCTTATCGGCATCCTGTTGGGGGGTAAGGAATTCAGGCCCGGTACCCGGGGTAGTAAAACCGTAGAGCCCGTTATAACTCACCTTCAGGGGGGAAGCGGTCTTTTTGCCGCGCTTGGTCTGAATGACGATTACCCCGCTGGCCGCCCGCGATCCGTAAATAGAAGCAGACGCCGCATCCTTTAGAATGGAAGTCGCCTGAATGTCATCAGGGTTAAGAAATTCAATGTTATCGACCGGTACGCCGTCAACCACGTAAAGGGGCTGGTTGCCACCGAAGGAACCGAAACCACGCACACGGATGATCGAGGTAGTACCCGGCTGGCCGTTGGTAATGACGGTAACCCCCGGGGCGCGGCCCTGAAGTTGCTGTTCGACGTTACCACTGGGGATGGCGGAGAGCTCTTCGGTGGAAACCGTTGATACGGCACCGGTAGTCTGTCGCTTATTGGTCACGGTATAGCCCGTTACGACGATTTCATCGAGGGAGACACCTTCGGAGAGAACGACATCGATGGTGCTACGCCCGTCAATGGCGATCGTTTGCGTTTCGTAACCGGTATAGGAGACAATCAGACTGCTGACTCCTTCGGGAACGTTAAGGGAAAAGTTGCCGTCGAGATCGACGACGGTACCCGAGCCGGTACCTTCCGCCAAAATGGTGGCGCCGGGGAGGGGAAAGCCATCGGTATCTAAGATGGTTCCCGAAACCGTGGTTTGGGCGCAAACCGCCGTAGTCCCAAGCAGGAACAGCAGCATGCAGTAAAGTTGTCTCATAAACTTCGTAGGTTAAAATGTAAAGAAGATAATAGAGCTATGGGCTTGAAAATCAAGGATTCACCCTAAAGTTTGGAAAGTAGCTCCAACCAACATAAACCTCCAGCCGCAACGCGGGATCGGTAAAGACCAATCCAGGTCGAGCAGTAGGTCGGTTTGAGCCGGCGCCGGCGCGTTGCACCGGGTGCCGCGAATGTAGTGATGATGATGATCGATGGGTCAGCCGACCGGGCAGTTGATAAAAAGCCGGCCTACGCTAACCCTAAGTTAAGTAAGTGTAACGAGCCGCAATTTATCACTTTTTTACCGGAACCAAACCCCTACCGGCGTATTTTTGCGGACACTGACCGTATTTTCACCAACCTTCGTTCGGTTACTTTGCGGTATGGCCGGTTGATTGCTCGTGCAAAGGTGGAAATACGGCGGTTCGCGTTTAATCCGTCTCTTACCTTCCATTACCTTGCACCTGCGCTCCGTCGCCCTATTCACGCTACGAAGTGGTCAATCGAATTCATGCTGCGTACTTCTTACGGTCTTCTCGTCCTGCTAATTTGCTTACTTTCCGGCTGCTCTTCCCCCGAACCGGGCCGTTTGTTTACCCTGCTCGGCGCCGAAGCTACCGGGCTGACCTTTGCGAATAACATCGCCGAAGACGAGACCTATAATATACTCGATTTTGAGTTCGTCTATAACGGCGGGGGGGTAGCGGTGGCGGACTTCAACGGCGACGACCTGCCCGACCTCTACTTTACCGGCAATACGGTGGACAACGCACTTTTCGTCAACCGTGGCCAACTGAAGTTTGTCGACGCCACCGCCCCCTCCGGCACGGCGGCGAGCGGTAGGTGGTGCAGCGGCGTTACCGCCGCCGACGTCAACGCCGACGGCCGAATGGACCTATACGTCTCCGCAACCGTTTATCCGGACGCAAAGCTGCGCCGTAACCTTCTGTACATCAATACCGGCAACGATGAAGCCGGTAACCCGCTCTTTACCGAACGGGCCGAGGCGTACGGCATCGCCGATACCAGCCACACGACCCACGCCGCATTTTTGGACTACGACCGCGACGGCGACCTGGACCTCTACGTGCTGATCGACGAAATGGACAACCGCCTGATCCCCAACCGCTACGTAAAGAAAAACCGGGATGGCGGCGGCATACGCAACGATCGACTCTACCGGAACGAGGGGACGGGCGCCGGTGGCCACCCCACGTTTACGGACGTCACCCGGGAAGCCGGCATCACCCTCGACGGCTACGGGCTGGGCCTGAACGTCTGCGACATCAACCGCGATGGGTGGCCCGACGTCTACGTCACCAACGACTATCTGTCGAACGATCTGCTGTGGGTGAACAACCAGGACGGGACCTTCACCGACCGCGCCGCCGAGTACTTCAAGCACACCGCCTACTCCGCGATGGGCAACGACGTGGCCGACCTGAACGGTGACGGCCTGGACGACGTCGTCGCCCTCGACATGTACCCCGAAACGAACCTGCGGCGGAAGACCATGATGCCGCCCAACAATTACATGTCGTACATCAACAACGATCGCTTCGGATACCAGTACCAGTTTACCCGGAACGTGCTACAGCTGAACCGGGGCGCGCGTACGGATAGCAGTTCGTCACCGCTCTTCGCTGAGGTCGGTCGCTTCGCCGGTGTCGCCTCCACCGACTGGAGTTGGAGCTCACTCGCCGTCGACGTGGACTACGACGGCGATCGCGATCTCCTGATCTCGAACGGCTTCCCGAAGGACGTCACCGACCACGACTTCATGGACTACAACGTGACGATGGGTAACATTGCCAGCCGCGATATGCTGTTACCGCAAATCCCGGCGGTCAAAATTGCGAACTACGGCATGGAGAACCTCGGGGGGGAGGTGCCCACCTTCCGCAACGCCACGAGCGACTGGGGCCTCGACGTACCGTCCTACAGCAACGGCGCCGCCTACGCCGACCTGGATAACGACGGCGACCTCGACTACGTGGTCAACAACATTAACGACGGGTGCTTCCTCTTCCGAAATAACCTGGCCGACGCTGACGCTGACTCGACTAAGACCTACCTCGGCGTTCGCCTGCGACAGGAAGGGGGTAACCCGCAGGCGGTCGGATCCCGGGTCGACGTCTTGGATGCGGACGGCAACATCGTTGCGACCGACTTTCAGCACCCCGTCCGCGGCTACCTTTCGAGCGTTTCGCAGGATCTCTACTTTGCCCTGGATACCACCGAGGCCAAATCCCTGCGGGTAAGTTGGCCGGGGGGCGAGGTAAGCGCCCACCCAATCACCGGGTTCAACCGCAGGGTCACCGTCGATAGACGTGACGGGGATCGCCTTGATTCAGTTAATGAGTCGGTAGCAGGGCGGCGACTACTGGAAGAGCGTCCGGAAATCGTGGCCGGGCTGGACGTCCACAAGGACTCGCTATTCATAGATTTCAACGTTCAGCCTCTCTTACCGCACCTGCTTTCCGAGTACGGCCCCGGCCTGGCGGTTGGGGACGTCAACGGCGACGGCTTAGACGATCTTTACCGTGGCGGCAGCCATTTTTATCGGGGTGAGTTGCTCGTACAGCAAGCCGGGGGCGGGTATGCGAAAATCACCATTGCGGAAGCCGACGCGGAAGCCGAAGAGCTGGGGTGTCTGTTTTTCGATGCGGACGGCGACGGCGACGCAGACCTATATATAGGTACGGGGGGCAGCGAGATGTCGCTCGACCGCGATGCCTACCTGGACCGCCTGTACCTCAACGACGGTAGTGGCGGGTATACCCTTGCCGGCGACAACCTCCCCAAGATCCGGAGCTCCACCTCCTGCGTACGCGCCGCGGACGTCGACCGCGATGGCGATCTGGATCTGTTCGTGGGTACCAGACTGGTGCCGGCCCGCTTCCCCGAGCCCGCCGATAGTTACCTACTACTCAACGACGGCACGGGGCGCTTCACCAGGGCCTCCGGCGATCAGTTCACTCGTCTTGGTCTGGTGACCGACGCCCTCTTCACCGACGTCGATAACGACGGTTGGGTCGATCTGCTGGTAGCCGGCCAGGGTATGCCTTTGGTGCTGTTCACTAACGAAGCGGGTAATCTGAATCCATCCGGGTCTACTACGCTGGGGGATCACGTCGGCTGGTGGAACGGCCTTAACGGCGCGGATTTCGACCACGACGGCGACGTCGACTACCTGGCCACCAACTACGGTGGTAACCATCAGTATCACTACCGGGGTGAAGACTTCGTGGCGCTGTACGGCAAGGATTTTGACGGCAACGGCGGTTTGGATCTGCTAGTAAGCCACCGCGCGCTGGGTGAGGACGGCGAGCCCGCGGAGTACCCTTTCTACCAACGCAAGGACACCGAAAAGCAGCTCATTACCGTCAAGGATCGCTACCCCAAGCACCTGGATTTCGGCCGTACCACGATGCCGGCCTTACTGGAGGCGCTCGGTGGGGCCGACGCCATCGCACTTAAAGCCAATTACCTCAGATCGGCCTGGATCGAGAACCTCGGTGGCGGAGCGTTCGCGTTCCACGAATTACCGGCGGCCGCCCAACTCGCCCCGCTCTTCGGTGCGACCCTAACCGACCTGAACGAAGATGGCTACCTCGACGTCGTGGCCGTAGGCAACGAATACGGTGCCGAGCCCGGCGGCGGGCGCATCGACGCGCTTAACGGCGTCGCGCTGCTTTTCGAGCCTTCTACGAAATCATTCGCGGCGGCGGACCTTAGAACTAGCGGACTGTACGTACCGGGAAACGGAAGGTCCGTCGTAAGCAAACGTTTCGGTGACGACCCGGTCGTGATCGCGGCGGAAAACCAAGGCCCGACTCGCGCCTACCGGCTTAACGACGGCGGAGGTCGGTGGTACACTCCCGCCCTCACTACGCAACGCCTCAAGCTTACGCATTCGGATGGCCGGGTCAGCGTGCGGGAGTGCTACCTCGGTAGTGGCTTTCTAAGCCAAAGCAGCCGGCAAGTACGCCTGCCCGCCTCCGTCGACAGCGTGGAGGAAGTCGGCTACGGGGAGGCATCCAAATAAATCACTCCTTCGCGAGCATCGCTTCGGCGGCCAGCAGGTCTTCGGGCGTATCGATGCCCATACCGATGCTTCCCGCCATAGCTACCTGGATGGCGTAGCCGGCGCCAAGCCAGCGCAACTGCTCCAGGGATTCTTGCTGCTCGATATCGGTGGTCGGGAGCTTCACCAACGCAGGCAGCACGGCTGCGCGGAAGGCGTAAATTCCGACGTGTTGCAGGTGCTTGCGCTCGTCTATCCAACGACCGACCGGTACGTCGCGGAGGTACGGAATCGCGTGCCGACTAAAATAGAGCGCCTTGCCGCTTTCCGCCAAGGCCACCTTGACGACATTGGGGGAAAGCAAGGCCCGCTCGTTCGTGATGGGGTGGGCGAGGGTTGCCAGATCGGTGCCCGGGTCTTCGAAGCAGGCGCACAGCCGTTCGAGATCAACCGGGTCGACGAAGGGTTCGTCGCCCTGAACGTTGATCACGAGTTTGGCGCCCGGGTAAGCGGCGGCGGCCTCGGCCACCCGGCTCGTACCGTTGCGGTGCGCCTTATCGGTCAGGACGCAGGCACCGCCAAACGAGGCGACGTGCTCGTGGATGCGCCGGTCGTCCGTTGCTACGAGCACCTTATCAATCGCGGCGCAGCTATCCACGCGCTCGTAAACCCGCCGGATGATGCTCTTACCCTTTAGTAGCAGCAGCGGCTTGCCGGGTAGGCGAGTGCTGGCGTAACGTGCGGGTATGACGGCGAGGTGCATAATGATGGTTAGTAACCGAGGATGTCGAGCATACTTTCCGCGCTCTGGAGCGGGTAAAGAAGGCGATCGGTCAGGTTACCGGCCTCGTCCAAATCGATCACCACGTGTTGCGGGCTGGGGATCAGACAATGCTTGATGCCGCCAAATCCGGCAATACTATCCTGATACGCCCCCGTGTGGAAGAAACCGAGGTAAAGCGGTTCCTCGTCGTCGGCCTTAATGATCGGTAGATAGACCTGACTTTCGTGGACCTCACTGTTGTAGTAGTCGGAGTTGTCACAGCTCAGCCCGCCGATATTAACCCTCCGGTAGTCGTTGGTCCATTTGTTGATCGGCAGGAGGATGAAGCGTTCGCCGATACCCCAGGTATCGGGCAGGGTGGTCATCAACGAGTTATCGATCATGTACCACATCTCACTGTCGTTCTGCTGTTTCTGTTCCAGGACGGAGAAAATAGTCGCACCGCTTTCGCCGACGGTGTACTTCCCGAACTCCGTGAACAGATCCGGTTCCGGTACGTCCAGTTCCTCGCAGGCTTCGAGTACGTTCGATACGATTTCGCTGACCATGTACTTATAGTCGAACTCGAAACCCAAGCTGTTGCGGATCGGCATGCCGCCCCCGATATTCAGCCCGTGCAGTGAGTCACTGTGCTGCTTCAGCTCCCCGTACAACTGTACGGCCTTTTTCAGTTCGCCCCAGTAGTACAGGCTGTCCTTTATTCCGGTATCGACGAAAAAGTGCAGCAGTTTGAGCTTTAGCTTGGGGTTGTCTTTGATCCGTGCCTCGAATAGCGGTACGACGTCGGCGGCTCTCAGGCCCAGGCGGCTGGTGTAGAATTCGAAACTCGGCTCTTCCTCGGTGGCCATCCGGATACCGATATTCACCGTTTTGGTGGCGTGCGCGTCGTAGTAGTCGAGCTCCCGGGGGTTATCGATTACGGCGGTCACGTTTTCGTAGCCATCGTTGATCAGCCCGACGATCTTTTCCAGGTAACCTTCCGGTTTGAAGCCATTGCAAATAATGATCGTCTGTTTGGTGATCTTCCCCCGCCGGTGGAGTCTGCGGATGAGATCGACGTCGTAACCGGAGCTGATTTCCAATTGCACCTCATGGTCGAGCGCTTCATCGATCACGTGGGCGAAATGCGAGCTTTTCGTACAGTAGCAGTAGTGGTATTTGCCGGCGTAACCCTGGCTGCGCATGGCTCTTCGGAATAGGTTGCGCGCCTTTTTAATCTTGCTGCCGATGCTGGGTAAGTAGGTGAGCTTCAGGGGCGTACCGTACTTCTTGATCAAGTGGATTAGCGGCACGTTATTAAAGGTCAAATAGCCCCCTTCCAGATCAAAGCCGCTCTGCGGAAAGTAAAACGTTTGATCAATAAGGTCAAAATATTTATTCGCCACCGGGGTACGTTTTTTAAGCCGCGCAAAGGTAGTCCACCCGCCAGGATTAATGAGTACATTTTTTGCGACGGCGCGCAGGTGCCGGGCGAGGGAAGATAAAGAGCAGGGTCCAATACATCCCCACGGCTACTCGGCCAGGAACGGGCTGCTACTTATCAAATGGGTTCATTTCATGACCTCGATGTTCAGCACGTCACCGCCGAGGGTTCCTCTTTGAAAGACGCCATCCTCGATGAGCAAAAGCTCGCCGATGGAGCCGAATTTAATACTGCTGTCCACGGCGAATACGCGGTTACCGAAGTAGCTTTTGATGGCGTCGAACGAGGTATGGCCGACCACCAGGTGGTTAGCCTCCAATTTTTTCAGGATACGGTCAATGTCCCGTTGCTTAAAGGCTCGATTCTGAAAGTAGCCGCGGTACCAAAGCGGCCCGCGGGAGCCGTAGAGCAAGTCCAGCTTTTCCTCGTCCAGGCTAGCGAGGGGGGCATCTTGGCCTAACAGGTAATCGTGATAGATGCGATTGATGTTTTGTAGGCCGCCGACGACTTTGATGACTTCTTTGCTAAAGCCGCCGTGTACGTATACCACGTCGTTGATCTTTACGGTAAGCGGTAACGTCCTCAACCAGCGGCCCAGGTAGGTCTCGGGGCCGAAGAGATCGCGGTAGGGGGTTCCGAGTAGGCCCGTCGTAGTCAGGTAGCGGTTGTTGATGTAGCGTACGTCTCCTTCCATGACCATTGTTTCGTGGTTACCCAGTAGGAAGTGGACCCTGCCCCCCTCGTCGACGGCTTGCCGCTGAAGGTGATGGATGAGCCATAGGGTAGGGGTGACCTGATCGCCGCGGTCGAATACGTCACCGACAATTACGAGGTGGCCCGCGCCAAAGGTCCAGTCCTCTTCCTCATTCATGATACCGTGGGAGACGAGCAGCTTACGAGCGACGTCGAACTGGCCGTGAATATCGCTTAGTGCGGCTACGCGCTTAACCTTGTTAAAAGTCAACTGCCGCTTCATCACGAAATTGGTATCGGCGGCAAAGCTTTCCTGGTGGAAGCCGGCAAAATTCGGATAGTCCCCTGGGGTAGTGGCCTCCGTCCAGTAGAGGTGATCCTTGCGCTGTTGCTCGGGGTAGGCCCAGTCCATCCTCACCCCACGCTCACCGTAGCTTATGTAGGGGCCATCGAGTTCATCGACCTGCGCCGCCACGGGAAGGGCGGCGATGAACGAGACGAGAAAACCGACTAAAAAGCGCAAGATTATGGAGTTATGTATTAGCTGAACCGTACCGTAGGGTTAACAGTTTGTTACCGCAAAAATAATGTGCGGTTCACCGGATGCCGACCGGTGCCGTCACGGTCAGGACGTGTAAGCTAAGAAATAGTAACGCCGCCCGTCACTGAGGCCGGCTAGCTGCGGGTTGGCGGGCCATTTTATTGCCAGGACCTAAATGTAATGCTGATTTGGTATTATGTGACATTGGCAAATTTAAAATCTGCGTAGGCGGCTAAAGTAAAATTAATGTTGGATGCGCTCGCTATTTCCATTCATTATCTGCTTAGATTCGAATATTTCTACGCAGAATACGCAGCTAAACCTTAACTTATAGTGTTGTTATAACAGTACATTGCGATCCTGAAACAGTACCCCGCAGAACGCGATGCCCGGCCGACCGCCACGGTATTTCCAGGTCGGCAAACCGAATTTTACCAGCAACATCGATTTGATTTTTTGGTAACCACTTTTCGTGGTTACCACCACTAGCTAACCCCGACTAGAATATGCGTTACGTAGACCACACCACTTCCGTTACCAAAGGTCTCTACTCTCCCCATCTTGAATCCGACGCCTGTGGTACCGGCTTCATCGCCAACCTGAGTGGCGAGGCCGATCACGCGACGGTCGCCAATGCTCTCACGATGCTCATTGCCATGGAGCACCGGGGGGCCTGTGGCTGTGAGCCGAACTCGGGGGACGGCGCGGGCATTCTAACGCAAATTCCGCACGAGTTTTTCGCCAAGCAGCTAGGGGCCAAGAATAAGGTTCTCCCTACGCCCGGAAAGTACGGGGTTGGTACGTTGTTTCTACCGCGCGAGAAAGAACTCGCGGAGCGCTGCCTGTTCCTCTTCGAAGATTACGCCGACGAAATGGGCTTCGATCTTTTACACTACCGCAAAGTTCCGACGGACCACGAGGAAGTCGGCCCTACGAGTCGCAGCGTGGAGCCGCGCTTTCAGCAGGTATTCGTTACCCCGCGCAAAGGAATGGAACCCGCCGCCCTCGAGCGCCGGCTTTACGTGCTCCGCAAATTCGCTACCCACAAGATCCACCTCACCTACCCCGAAACGCAGGATCAATTTTACATCGCAAGCTTCAGCTACAAGACCATAGTATATAAAGGTCAGTTGACCACTTGGCAACTACCCGGCTATTACGGTGACTTGCAGGACATCGACTTCAAGTCGGCGATCGCACTCGTTCACAGCCGTTTCTCGACGAACACCGTCCCGAAATGGAAGCTGGCTCAACCCTTTCGGATGATCGCCCACAACGGCGAGATCAATACCATACAGGGCAACGTCAACTGGTGGAAATCTAAGGAAAGCCTCATTCGCGAGACCTCTAAGTTCACCGAGGACGAGCTCGACAAGATCTACCCCGTTTGCGGTAGCGGTCTGTCCGACTCGGCCAACTTCGATAACGTACTGGAGTTCCTTACCCTCAACGGCGTCAGCATACCGCACGCCCTGATGATGATGGTGCCCGAGGCCTGGCAGCACGATGAGCTCATGCCCGACCACAAGCGCGCTTTCTACGAATACACGAAAGGGTTGATGGAGCCGTGGGACGGCCCCGCGTCCATTTGCTTTACGGACGGCATACTGGTGGGGGCTACCCTGGACCGTAACGGCCTGCGCCCCAGCCGTTGGTGCCTGACGGAAGATAACGTGCTGATCGTAGCCTCCGAGGCGGGCGCCCTGCCAGTCGATCCGAGCACCATTATTCAGAAAGGACGGCTTCAGCCGGGTCGCATATTGGTGGCGGACCTCGAAGAACACCGCATTATCGGGGACGAGGAACTGAAAAACACGATCTGCAAGCGTTTGCCCTACCGGGAGTGGCTCGATGAGCACCGTACGCACATCGACGAGCTGCCGCTGCGCCGTCGGGCCGGTATCAGTATGGACGAAAAAACGCTCTTCCAGCGTCTCCAACTTTTTGGCTACACCAAAGAGGACCTGAACTTCCTGCTGGAGCCGATGATCAAGGCAAAGAAGGATCCGATCGGCTCGATGGGGGCGGATACGCCGCTGGCCGCCTTAAGCCTACAGAGCCAACATATCGCTAATTACTTTAAGCAGTTATTCGCCCAAGTAACCAACCCCCCCATAGACCCCATACGGGAGCGCAGCGTAATGTCTTTGTTTGGCATGCTCGGCGGTACGGGGAACATCATCAACGTAACGCCGAATAACGCTAAGAACATCCACCTGGACTCGCCCGTCCTGACCAATAATCAGATGGCGACGCTCAAGCAGCTACACCACAAAGACTTCCGCAGCGGGGTGATCGACATCGTCTTCAAGACGGACGGTCAGGCCGGCAGACTGAAGTCCGCCATCGAACACATCAAGTCGCAGGCCGAGAGCCTCGTCCGCTCGGGCTATAATATACTTATCATTTCGGACCGTGCCGCTAATAGCAGTAACGCACCGGTCCCATCCCTTTTGGCCACCGGAGCGGTTCACCACCACCTGGTGGAACTGGGTCTGCGTGCTGAGACCAGCCTGGTCATCGAGGCAGGGGATATCCGGGAAACCCATCACTACGCCACCCTTATCGGTTACGGCGCAAGTGCAATCAATCCTTACCTGACGTATGCCGCCCTCTCAGATCTGCACTCGGTAGGCATCTTCGACGAGATGGGCATCGAGCGCAGTCAGGTCCTCAAGATCTATCGCAAGGCGATCGGTAAGGGGCTACTTAAGATTATGTCCAAGATCGGCATCTCTACGTTACAGAGCTACCAGGGCGCCCAGATTTTCGAGGTTGTAGGACTGAACCATAAAGTCGTAAACGAGTGCTTCCGCGGATCCATTAGCCGGATCGAGGGGGTAGGTTATGATGGTTTGGCCAAGGAGGTCATCGTCCGCCACCACCTGGCGTACCCGGATAAGCCAGTTGCCAATCCGCAACTGGAAGTCGGTGGGGTTTACCAGTGGAAGCGCCGCGGGGAAGCCCACACGTTCAATCCGAAGTCCATTCACTACCTACAGCTCGCAGCCAGAAAGAACGACGCGGCCGCCTACGAGAAATACAAGGACGAAATAAACGACCAGACGCAGCGGGCGCTCACGCTTCGCGGCCTGTTGGCGTTCCGTAAGGGCAACCCCATATCAATCGAGGAAGTCGAGCCGGCCGAAAACATTATGAAGCGTTTCGCTACCGGTGCCATGTCATTCGGGTCCATTAGCTGGGAAGCGCACACCACGCTGGCGGTTGCCATGAACCGTATCGGGGCAAAGTCCAACTCCGGTGAAGGCGGCGAAGACGAAGTTCGCTACGAAATAGACGAAAACGGCCGCAATATGCGCTCGGCCATCAAGCAGGTTGCTTCCGGTCGCTTTGGCGTCACCAGTCAGTACCTCACGAATGCTGATGAACTACAGATCAAGATGGCCCAGGGCGCCAAACCGGGGGAGGGCGGTCAACTACCGGGCTACAAGGTCGACGACTGGATCGGCCGCGTGCGCAACTCCACCCCGGGGGTGGGTTTGATTTCGCCGCCGCCCCACCACGATATCTATTCCATTGAGGACCTCGCCCAACTGATCTTCGACCTAAAGAACGCTAACCGGCGTGCGCGTATCAACGTAAAGCTCGTATCCAAGGCGGGCGTAGGCATCATCGCTTCGGGCGTTGCGAAAGCTAAGGCGGACGCGATCCTGATCTCCGGCCACGACGGCGGCACGGGTGCCAGCCCGCTGAGCTCGATCCGTCACGCCGGCCTCCCCTGGGAGCTGGGGCTCGCCGAGACGCACCAAACACTCGTGCGTAATAAGCTGCGTGACCGGGTGGTCGTGCAGACCGACGGCCAGATCCGTACGGGGCGCGATCTCGTGATCGCTACGCTTTTGGGGGCTGAGGAATATGGGGTGGCCACCGCCGCCCTGGTGGTTGAAGGCTGCATTATGATGCGCAAATGCCACGTCAACACCTGCCCCGTGGGTATCGCTACCCAAAATCCGGATCTGCGTAAGCGTTTTACCGGCGACCCCGATCACGTAATCAATTTCTTCCGCTTTCTGGCCGAAGACATGCGCGCGATCATGGCCGAGCTCGGCTACCGAACCGTTAACGAGATGGTCGGCAAAGTAGAGCATCTTAAAGTCAACAGCGATGCCGATCACTGGAAATATAAAGCGCTCGACCTGAGCCCGATCCTGCATAAAGAGTTGGCGGATGAAACGGTGGGCTTACACAATCGAATACGTCAGGACCACGAGTTGGGCGACGTGCTCGACCGCCAGTTGATTGCCACGGCGCAACCTGCACTGGAGGATCTGGAACCCGTCGTCGCCGAGTTCCCCATCATCAACACCGATCGTGCCGTAGGTACGATGCTTTCCAATGAGATCAGCCGACGTTTCCACGGCGAAGGGTTACCGAACGGTACGATCAAGTACCGCTTCCGCGGGTCGGCCGGCCAGTCTTTCGGTGCCTTCGGCGCCAAGGGAATAGAATTTCTGCTGGAAGGAGAATCGAATGACTACTTCGGTAAGGGCTTGAGCGGTAGTCGGTTGATCGTCGTGCCGGATCGCCTGTCTAAGTTCGACCCGCACGAGAATATCATCATTGGTAACGTGGCTTTTTACGGTGCTACCGCCGGAGAAGCTTACATTAAAGGCCAAGCTGGTGAGCGCTTCGCCGTTCGTAACTCGGGCGTTAAAGCCGTCGTCGAAGGTATCGGCGATCACGGCTGTGAATACATGACCGGTGGGGTAGTAGTGGTGCTTGGGGCTACCGGCAAGAACTTCGGTGCCGGCATGAGCGGCGGAATGGCCTACGTTTTCGATGAGGATGGCACCTTCAGTACCCGACTCAACGGTGATATGGCCGACCTCGAACAACTCAATGATTTCGACCGCGACTTAGTCCGGCGGATGGTAGAAAACCACCGAGTCTATACCAGCTCCAAAACCGCCGTGGACATGCTGAAGGACTGGAAGCAGACCCTCGGCAAATTCGTCAAAGTCATGCCGCGCGACTACAAACGAGTCCTGGAGGAAAAATCCATGGAGCCCGACGTTCAGCTCGCCGTTCCGGTTTAATTTTCGCCTTACCAATTTTACACTACCGAATCAATACATACCACCATGGCCGATCCCCAAGGATTTCTTAAAGTAACGCGTGAACTACCCGGCAAACGACCGGTGACCGAGCGTAAAGCAGATTGGAAAGAGCTCTACGAGCCGATGGCGGAAGAGAAGACCATCTCGCAGGCCAGTCGTTGTATGGATTGCGGCGTACCCTTCTGCCACAATGGTTGTCCGCTCGGTAACATCATTCCGGAGTTCAACGACGCCGTTTACAACGAAGACTGGCTGCTAGCCTACAACATTCTTAGCGAGACGAACAACTTCCCCGAATTCACGGGGCGCATCTGTCCGGCCCCCTGTGAATCGGCGTGTGTACTGGGCATCAACCAGCCACCCGTAGCAATCGAGCACATCGAAAAAAGTATTGCCGAAGAAGCCTTCCAGCGTGGTTACGCCCGGCCTAAGCCACCCACCACCCGCACGGGTAAGCGCGTTGCAGTCATTGGCTCCGGCCCCGCCGGTCTTGCATCCGCCGCGCAGCTAAATAAGGCGGGGCACTACGTGACCGTCTTCGAGCGCAACACGCGAATCGGTGGTCTACTACGCTACGGTATCCCCGACTTTAAAATGGAAAAGCACATTATAGACCGGCGTGTGGACCTTATGGCCGCCGAGGGTATCGAGTTTCGCGTTAATGCCAACGTCGGCGTAAACGTCGACGTCAAGCAGGTGATGCGTGAGTACGACGCTGTCGTGCTCGCTGGCGGGTCCACCATGCCCCGTGACATCCCTTCCCCCGGGCGTCAGTTCCAGGGCGTGCACTTTGCCATGGAGTTCCTGGAGCAAAACAACAAGCGCGTGGCGGGGGATGACCTGACCGGCGTATCCGAGATCCACGCCAAGGGAAGGAACGTCGTAGTAATCGGTGGTGGAGATACCGGAGCGGACTGCGTCGGAACGAGTAACCGCCATGGCGCGAAGTCCGTCACCCAGATCGAGATCATGCCCATGCCGCCGAGCGAACGCGATATCCACTCCTGGCCGAATTGGCCGATGATCCTTCGTACGTCGACTTCCCACGAAGAAGGGTGCGAACGTGAATTTGCGGTACTCACCGAGGAGTTTGTCGGCGATGAGGAAGGTAGGCTCAAAGCCATACGTACGGTTAACATTCGCTGGGGTAAGGACCACACCGGCAGGAACACCTTCGTTAAGATAGAAGGCACCGAAAGGGAAATCCCCTGTGAGCTGCTGCTAATCGCCGCCGGTTTCCTACACCCACAGCACGAGGGCATGCTGCAACAATTAGGTGTCGGGCTCGATGCGCGTAAGAACGTCGCGGCGAGCCCCGAGCACAACTATCAGACCAGCGTACCCAAAGTATTCGCGGCCGGCGATATGCGCCGCGGGCAGAGCCTAGTGGTTTGGGCCATAAGCGAAGGCCGTGAGTGTGCCCGGTCGGTCGACAGCTTCCTGATGGGGGCGGCATCGGTACTGGAGAGTAAGGACAATGGTAAATTGGCCCTCGCAATCTAGTCTCAGGCGTTCGCGGATGTTAAATCTAACGCACTGATAATGATGACCTTAAATGTTCTTTAGCATTTGAAGTGAAACTGAGGTTAAGCGGACGCTAGAATTAGTTTTCTGGCGTCCTACCCCCTTTCTTTGATACATCATCAAACACCATAAGCCATGCGAATGAAATTCTCTTTAACCGCCTTACTACTATTTGTACTCACGGTAATGTCGCTTCCCGCGGAAGCTCAGCGACCCACCACTACCCGAAACGGTAGCACCACCACCCGGACGCGAGCAACTACCCCACGGCAAAACGCCCCGAACGTCAACCGTAACCGTACGGCAACGCGTTCGACCCGCACGACTACTACCCGTAGTGCGCCCGCACGGCGTAGCACCTCCAGTACGAATCGGACTACCAGACGTACGAGTAACCCCGCCTACTGCCCACCGGGTGGAAATCGTCGCTCGACCACCAGTTCAACTACTCGTCGTAATAACGGAGCCTTCGGAAACAGTCGTTCGACTAGGAGCACACGAGATTCCCGTCGCGCATCCACTACTCGGTCGTCTGCCCCGCGTACTACCAATAGGTCAACCAGTCGGGCACGCCAGTCGGATAATAATACCGACGTTCGCGTCTACGGGAATGGCGACGATGTCTACTACGATTACCGCGCCGTCCGGGAAGTCAAGCGTGCCGCTCGCGCCGAGAGAAAAGCTGCTAAGCGTGCCCGTAAGGCCGCGAAAAAAGCCGCTCGGTAGAATAATCTTGAAAACAAACTGCTT
>OY764696.1:0-15418 GCA_963668285.1 uncultured Lewinella sp.
CGCCGACGTAGCGGTAAAGCGGCATGTTTTGCTCGAGCGCGGCGGCCTTGGCGACGGCCAGGGAGACACCCAGGATGGCGTTCGCACCGAGCTTGCTTTTGTTCGGGGTACCGTCCAGTTCGAGCATCGTCTCGTCGATGTAGCGTTGGTCGGTCACGTCGACGCCGAGGAGTTCTTCGGCGATGGTCTCTTCGATGTTGGCGACGGCTTTGAGGACGCCCTTGCCCAGGTAAGTATCCTTATCGTCGTCGCGCAACTCCACGGCTTCGTACTTGCCGGTGGAGGCGCCGGAAGGGACGGCGGCGCGGCCGATGATGCCTTCGCCGGTGATCACTTCCACTTCGACGGTGGGGTTGCCGCGGCTGTCCAAAATCTGGCGCGCGCGGATATCGAGGATACTACTCATAATGGGTGGTTTTATTCACTGCGTGGCAATATGGGCGAGGACGCAGGTGCAATATTTTGAAAGTAAAGAGCAAGGAAAGACGAAGGCGGGTGACTACCCCCGATGCTCCCGGATGAGGTCGACGAACTGATCGAAAAGGTAATCGGCGTCGTGCGGCCCGGGGCTGGCCTCGGGGTGGTACTGCACCGAAAAGGCCGGTTTGCCCTTCACGCGGATGCCCTCGATCGTGTCGTCGTTCAGGTTGCGGTGGGTGATTTCCACGACGTCGGTATTCTGCTCGATGGCCTCGGGGCTGACGCCGAAGCCGTGGTTCTGGCTGGTGATCTCCGACTTGCCGGTGATCAGGTTTTTGACGGGGTGGTTGATGCCGCGGTGGCCGTGGTGCATCTTATAGGTCGGGATGTCGACGGCGCGGGCCAGGATCTGGTGGCCGAGGCAGATGCCGAACATCGGCTTGTCTTCATCCAGCATGGCTTTGGCGGTATCGACGGCGTAATCCATCGCGCCGGGGTCGCCGGGGCCGTTGGAGATGAACAGGCCGTCCGGCTCGAAGCCGCGGATCTCGTCCATCGTCGTCTTGGCGGGGAAGACCTTTACGTAGCAATCGCGCCGCAGGAAGTTGCGCAGGATGTTTTGCTTGGTGCCGAGGTCGAGGACGGCCACGCGGTACTTTGCGCTTTCTTCGCCGAGGGTATAAGCTTCTTTGGTGGTGACCTTACTGGATAGCTCCAGGCCTTCCATATCGGGCGCTTCGGCCAGTTGCTTCCGCAGCTCTTCGACGTCGAAAGTTTCGCTGGAGATGATGCCGTTCATGGCTCCCTTCGTCCGAATGTGACGGACGATCGCCCGGGTATCCACGTCGCTGATGGCGACCAGGCCCTCCTTTTCCAGATACTCCTGAATGGAAGCATCCGCCAGGTTCCGGCTGTAGGGGACGGTAAAGTTCTTCACGATCAAGCCCGCAATCTTTACGCTGCTGGATTCCGCATCCGCCTCCGCCGTACCGTAGTTACCGATGTGGGCGTTGGTAGCCACCAAAAGCTGGCCGAAGTAACTGGGGTCGGTAAACACTTCCTGGTAACCGGTCATGCCGGTATTGAAGCAGATCTCTCCGACGGTAGTACCGATTTTGCCGGCTGCCCTTCCGTAAAAGGTGGTTCCGTCAGCTAGTAAAAGGATCGCGGGTTGGGGCTCCATGGGCGGCGGGGTTTGTCGTTGGCCGCAAAGATAGCAAAGCGAATGGTCGCTCCGGTTGTTTTTGATCGGAGAGTTGGGGGTCTGCGCTCCCTCCCATACTAATCAACCACCAACCGCATCACGGAGGGGAACTCCCGCCACCGCCGGTTCCAACCGTGCGGGTCGGGCTTGATGGCGAAGGCGGAGAAGGAGGCCAGTAGCAGGCCGTCGGGGGTACGGTCCATGGTGATCCAGCGGCCGGCGTTACTTTGTGGGGTGGTGCGCGGGGTGAAGTTGCCCGGCTGCGTCTGCTCGAGTAGCCAGAGGTGGTTGGCGGTGGCGGACTGGTGGTCGGGGAAGTGGGCGATGACGGCGATGTCGGCGTCTCCGTCGCGGTCGTAATCACCGGTAACGCTGCTGAAGGCACCCGGCAGGGCGTAGAAGTTTGCGAGCCTCAGCCCGCCGTCTTGCGTACGCCGGTAGTGGCGCAGACCGTGATAGGGCTTGGGGAAGGGGGTGTAGTCGGCGTTATCCCCGTGGCTGGTCAGTACTTCCGTGGTGCCGTCGCCGTCGAGGTCCGCCAGTTCGAAGGAGATGGTGCCGTAACTGGGTGGCCAGCGGAGGAGATTTTGCCGCCGGTAGCCCCCCTCCGGCCGGCCGTAGAAGACGTCGAGTCGTTCGTCGCCCTGCCCCGCCAGCGCGAGAAAATCTTGCCGCCCGTCGCCGTCCCAATCCGTCAGTTCGATCTGGCTCCAGCCGGAGTTTGCGGCCAGCTGCCGGATCGTACCGTCGGCGCCGCGCAGGCTCAGGCTGCCCGCTACGTGGCCGAACTCGGCGACGATCAGTTCTTCCGCGGCGGTGAAGGCCAGATCGACCGGCCGGCGCAGTGAATCCCGAACGTCGATCAAAGGGTCTTCGGGGTCGGCGGGCAGGGCGACCACGGAGCCGTCCGCCCGGTCGGATGGGTTGAGCCGGCCGGCGCAGGCCAGGTAGTCCGTACCCTTATGCTGCGCCCAGCTTACTACCGGGGAGGTCAGGGTACGGCGCTGTAAAACGTTACCGGCCGGATCGTACAGCGTAAACGGATTGGTAAACGGTAGGATCCCGCCGATGGCGATCCGGCCCGCGGAGTCCGCTCGGGCCAGGGTGGTCAGGTGCGGGCCGCCCACCGTGCCGATCCAGGACGGGGTGAACCAATCAACGGTATCCACGCGCTCCGGGGCGGAGGGGGCGGGCAGGCTATCCGGGCTTTCGGTGGTGTAGTAGGTTACGATGGCTTCCCAATCCGCGGCGGAAATTAGGGGGTCTTCGGGGAAGTTGTCAGCGGTAGTGGTGCCCGGCTCTAAGTAATACTGTCGCCCCAGGGTATCGTACCGGCCGAGGAGGGCACCCATCTTCGGCAGCACGTCTTCCGCCCAGGTACGGCGGGGCAACAGGCCCGGCTCGGGGTAGAGGTGGCAGCTTTGGCAGTACTGCCCGGCCAGGCGCTTGCCGGCTACTACCTGGCTTTCCCCCCCGCACGCAAGCCCGACCAGCAGGGGTGCAAAGGCAAGGAGCCAGCTTAGGTGCCGCTTGGTGTGGGTCATAGGTCTAGCCAAGGTACGCCACGCGAACAACACCCCCCCGGGCTCCCAGACTCCCGGATTACGAAGGAGCGCAGCGGCCTCCCTCCCCTAGCACCCTGCTATTTACTTTCGAAGCTAGGGGCGGAGCACCTAGCGACCGTGCACCTGCGTCCTCGCAAAAAAACACCTTACCAGCTCAGTTCGCCGTACCGAAGTACGACCAACCAGCGGTGCGCCAGCGATAAGGACAGACGTGCGGGGGCAAAAAACTTGTGCCCCCGGGGTGTAACCTGTAGCTTTCCGCAAAGCCCCGCCCCATGACCCCGGAAGAACGCCTCGCCGCCGCCTACCAGACCATCGACGAAGCCAACGCCGCCGACCCCCGCTCCCCCGGCGGCCAACCCTACGAACTCCTCTACGGCCGGCGGATGACGGAGGCCCTGCAGGCTTACGCCCGGGATGCCCCCACCCCCCTGAAACTGGCCGCCCGCGCCCAGCACCTCGAGCGTTGGAAGAGCCCGCGGGACGCCTACCCCACGGGCCGCCCCGGCTACCTCCGCTGGCGCGCCGACCTGAAAAAATTCCACGCCGAACGCGCCCGCGAGCTCCTCGCGCCCCACGGCTACGATGCAGAAACGCTGGACCGCGTCGCCTTCCTCCTGCAAAAGAAGAAACTGAAGCGCGACGGGGATACCCAAACCCTGGAGGACGTCATCTGCCACGTTTTCCTGCAGTACTACGCCGAGGACTTCGCCGACGAGCACCCCGACGAAAAGGTGGTGGACATCCTCCGTAAGACTTGGGGCAAGATGTCGGAGGAAGGGCGGAAGTTTGCTTTGGCGCTGCCGCTGGCGGAGCGGGTACGGGGGTTGGTGGGCAAGGCGTTGGCGGAGCCCTCCTAAAATAGGTGCGTAGAAAAGCCCCAAACCGTTCCGCTTCAGGTATATACCCCACGATGAACCTCCGCAAACAGCTTGCCGTCGCTCATTCTCGCGCTAATGCCGACTTGATTCTTGCCTACCTTTTCAAGAATAAGGTGGAGACGGCGGCACTCTGGAAAGTCGTCAGCAGCAGCGACCCGGCGGACGCCAAACTCGTCAAACGCGCCGCGATGGTACTGGGCGATTTGGGGCGTGCGCGACCCGACTGGCTGCTCCCCTACCACGGCCGTATGCTGCGCCTCGCGGCCGAGAGCCCCGACCCGGCTATTCCGCGGGCGGTGACGCGGTACTTCTCCGAGCTACCGCTGGCGAAGGTGACGGAGGAAGACCAGGGGGCATTACTAGAAGCCTCTTTCCACTACCTGAACGACCCGGAAGCTACCGTGACGATGAAGGTATTCTCGATGACGACGCTGGGCAACTTCGCAGCTCTCCATCCGGAGTTGAAAGATGAGGTGCGGGGGTTGATCGAGCGGCAGGTGGAGGAGGGGGAGCACACGGCGGGGTTTTACTCGCGGGCACGGAAGGTGCTGGCCGCGCTTTGAGGCGCACGCCGGGTTTTTATGGGAACGACTGAGGGGCGGAGAGAAAATACGTGCACCCCACAAGCATTAACCCACGGTAAACGATCGCACGGATAAACGGCCAGGCCCTCACACCAACTTAGCATTCGCTTAACCCCACGTTAATCCTACTTAGCAACCTTTGCGCGGTATTTATCAGATACCTATGCATAGACAGCTACTCACTACCTTATTTCTTCTTTCCACCTGCTTACTTTCCGCCCAAACCGCCAGCCTGACCGGCCGCGTGCTGGACGCCGACGCCCTCCCCCTACCCGGCGCTACCCTGCTGGTAGACGACGAAGCACGGGGCGTCACCGATCAGGACGGCCGCTACCGCCTACAAAACCTGCCCGCCGGAGAACGGACCGTCACGGTCACCTACATCGGCTTTACCGACGCGGCCACTAGTGTGACGCTGGAAGACGGGGTGACCACCGACCTCGATTTCACCCTCCAGGCCGGCGTCGAGCTTGCCGCCATTACCGTCATCAGCCCGCTACGGGGGCAGGCCCGCGCCTTCAACCAGCAACTGACGCGGATGAACGTCACCAACATCATCGCCGCCGACCAGATCGGCCGCTTCCCCGACGCTAACCTGGGTGACGCCCTCAAGCGCGTACCGGGCGTCAACGTGCAGTACGACCAGGGGGAAGCGCGCTTCGGCAACATCCGCGGTACCTCCCCGCAGCTCAATAGCGTGACCGTAAACGGCGAACGCATCCCTTCGGCCGAAGCCGAAGTGCGCTCGATTCAGCTCGACCTCATCCCGGCCGATATGGTGCAGGCCATCGAAGTGAACAAAGCCGTCACGCCGGATATGGATGCCGACGCCATCGGCGGCTCGGTCAACATCGTGACCCGGGCGGCCCCCGCCGGGCGGCGCATCAGCGGTACCCTGGGGGCGGGTTACAACGCCCTGGTCGACAAACCCAGCCTCAATGCCTCCGTCGTGGCCGGCGACCGTTTCCTCGACGACAAGCTCGGGGTGATCCTCAGCGGCAGCTACTTCGATAACCGCCTCGGCAGCGACAACGTAGAGGCCGAATGGGTTTTCGAGGACGCCAACGACAACGGCCGCCTCGATGCCGACGAAACGGCCAGCCCCGAGGAAATACAGATCCGCCAGTATTATCTGCAGCGCATCCGCCAGAGCTACTCGCTCAGCCTCGACTACCGACTTACTTCCGACCACACCTTTACCTTCCGCGGGCTATTCAACGACCGCAAAGACTGGGAAAACCGCTACCGCGCCGTCTTCTCCGACATCGCCACCGAAGACGGCGTCACGACCGCCGAGCTGGAACGCCAGACCAAGGGCGGCAATAACGACACCAAACAGCGCCGCCTCGAAGACCAGAAGATGATGAGCTTCAACCTCGGTGGCGAGCACGCCTTCGGGCTTCTTTCCGCCAAATGGAGCGCCACCTACTCCCGCGCCAGCGAAGACCGCCCCAACGAGCGCTACTTCGAATACGCCACCGACGGGGCCGTACCGGTGGAGCTGGACCTCAGCGATACCCGCACCCCCCGCGTCGTGCCCACCGAGGCCGCCTTCCGCGACCCCTCCGCCGCCTGGGCGTTCAGCGAACTGACCGAAGAATTCCAGTTCACGACCGACGAAGACCTCAACGCCCGCCTCGACCTCAAGCTCCCCCTCCGCCTTTCCGGCGACTACCGCAACGAGCTCCAGTTCGGCCTCCGCCTACGGGATAAGGATAAGGTGCGTACCAACGACTTCTACGAGTACGAACCCACCAGCGGCAACACCTTCACCACCAGCCTCGATAACCTGCAGGACGAGAGCAAAGACGACTATCTGGCCGGAGATTACCGCGCCGGGCGCTTCGTCAGTGAGGACTACCTAGCCGACCTCGACCTTACCGGCCCCGACTTCAAAGGCGAGCGGGACCTGAGCGAACTGGCCGGCAACTTCAACGCCGAAGAGACCATCACCGCCGCCTACGTCAGCCTCGACCAACAGCTGGGTAAAAACCTGAAAGCCCTGGTCGGCCTCCGCCTCGAACGCACCGACCTCAGCTACGCCGGCTTCCGCTACGACGACGAAGCCGAGACCCTGACCGCCACCCCCCGGGAAGAGCGCGACTACCTCAACGTCCTGCCCGGCCTGCACCTGCGCTATCAGCTCCGCCCCCGCACGGTAGCCCGCTTCGCCTTCACGAATACCCTGGCCCGCCCCAACTACTTCGACCTCGTACCCTACCGCGAGATCGAGGACGGCGAAGAACTCTCCATCGGCAACCCCGGCATCGAACCCACCACCAGCACCAACTTCGACCTAAGCCTGGAGCACTACTTCGGTACGGTAGGCCTCGTCAGCGCCGCCGTTTTCTACAAGGACATCACCGACTTCATCGTCAACCGCCAACTCAGCAACTTTACCTTCGAGGGGACGGAGTGGGCCGACTTCACCCAGCCGGTCAACGGCGGTCAGGCGCGCCTGCTGGGCGTGGAAGTAGCCTACCAACGCAACCTCGATTTTATCGCCAAAGCCCTCACCCCCCTCAGCCTCTACCTCAACTATACCTACCTCGACAGCAAGGTAACCGACTTCGACTTCGAGGGCCGCGAAGACGACGACCTCCGCCTACCCGGTTCGCCCGACCATAGCCTTAACGCCAGCATCGCTTACGACGGGGGCCGCTTCACCACCCGCCTCAGCTTCAACTACGCCGCCGACTTCATTCAGGAAGTCGGCGAGACGGCCTTCACCGACATCTATTACGACGCCGTCACCTACCTCGACTTCAATTTCAACGTCAGCCTCACCGAGCGCTTCACGCTTTACGGCAACGCCAATAACCTGCTGAATCAGCCCTTGCGCTTCTACCAGGGCCGTAAGGAGTTGACTTTTCAGCAGGAGTTTTACGCTTCGCGCTTTGACCTGGGGTTGAAGTACGATCTTTTTGAGCGTTAAGTTTTACTGCTATGTTTCGTACTCCCCGCTATGATTTTTTTGCCCCGACTGAGTCGGCCCAGGTGCAAGCTTATGAATAGTAAAGAGAAAATTTTGGGCGTAACTCGCCCTGCCCCGGCCGGAGGAACACTACTGTTAGTAATCACGCTACTACTAAGTTGTAACGAAAAGACGCCCAAGAACCCGCCACCACCCGACGCGTCCCAAACCGAAGCCCGCGAAGACAGCTTAGCCCTGGCAGCCGCCTACGCCGCTCAAGGTTTAGTGACCCGCGCCGTACCCGCCACCGCCGAAACCGGCAACGCCCACGCCGCCACCGCAGCCGACGCAGCCGACGACCCCGCCATCTGGGTCCACCCCGCCGACCCGGCCCGCAGCCTGGTATATGGCTCCAACAAAACCGGCGGGCTGGCCGCCTATGACTTAGCGGGAACCGAAGTCGCCTACTACCCCGTCGGTAACATCAACAATGTCGACGTCATCTACGACTTCCCTTTGGCGGACGGCACCACCGCCACCCTCCTCGGCGGTACCAACCGCACCATTCAGGGCATCAACCTCTGGCGGATAGACCCCGCCGACGGCTCCCTGACCGCGCTAGACCGCCAGGCCTTACTGGTGGACCGCTCGGTGATCGACGACGTCTACGGCTTCTGTTTCGCCCGGGCGGGGGAAGACTTCTATGCCGTCCTTAACGGTAAGAATGGCGTCTTGGAGCAGTACCGTTTACGGGCCGACGGCACGGGAGGGATCGCTTGGCAACTGGCCCGCCGTTACGCATTCCCCTCCCAAACCGAAGGCATGGTGGCGGATACGGAGCTGGGGCGCCTCTACGTCGGTGAGGAAGCCGCCGGTATCTGGTCGCTGCCCATCGACCCCGCCGCGGCTGATTCCGCCCGACTCATCGTGGATGCCGGCGTCGGCAGCAACCCCGCCATCGTGGCGGACGTCGAGGGCCTGACGCTGGTACCTACCGGGCCCGGGGCGGGTTACCTCATCGCCAGCATTCAGGGCAGTTTTTCCTACGCCTTGTTCGACAGGGCCGGTGAGAACGCCTACCTAGGCAGCTTCAAGATCATCGGTGGTAGCGACATCGACGGTGCCGAGGAAACGGACGGCCTCGACGCTACGCCACGGGCGCTGGGTACCCGCTTCCCGCACGGTCTGTTGGTGGTGCAGGACGGGTTCAACTACGATGGGGATACGACGGTGCCGCAGAACTTCAAGTACGTGGACCTCGGGCGGGTATTGAAGCTATGACTCAACTATCTGAGTGGTAGGCCCGGTGAGCTCACGATCCGTCAGCCCTTTTAATCATCCAGACCCGGTAACCTTAAAGATAGGACAAGTGCGCACGCGCCACTACCTAATACTCGTGGCCCGTCGATGCTCGGACAGTTGGACTGTCCGAGCCCGACGGGCCACGAGATAGTTACGGTACCGGATTTACGGCTTTACGGCTTACCGTTTTACAAGCCGTAGTGTCTGCTCCAACTTATCGCCACGGATGAGTTGTACCGAATAGACACCCGCCGCGAGGTGCCCGAGATCGAGCGCGGAACGGTAGCGTAAGTCCGTTTGGTTGAAGACAACCCGCCCTTGGGCGTCGACCACCCGAACGTCGGTTGGCACGTCTCCGACCGTTACCGTCACCGCATCGGTGAAGGGGTTCGGGTACAGGTTTACCGCGGTGCTTACCGCAGCCGCTGACGCCGAAGGCGTGTGGGAGGCGGCGGGAAGTCCGGCGGCGCGTACGTAAGCTAAGCCCGCCGGGCCGGTAATATTGATGTAGTTAAGGTTCCAACCGCCGGTGACGGCAAACAGTCCCAGCGGATAGGTACCGGCGTTGACGTTCACGGTACGGCGAATGGTCGTCCAGTTCTGCCAGCCGCCGGTGTTCGGTACGTCGATCGTACCCAAGGCGATGCTCCCCGCATTGAGGTCGGTAGAGATCCGGCCGCCGCCGATGGCGCTGGCTACCCGGTATTCTATCGTGTACTGCCCCGAAGCGGGAAAGACGACATTTTGATAAGCCAGGAAGTCGCCCGGGTCTACGAAGCCGATGTTGAGGCCGCCCTCGCTGGAGCTTTCCGTTTCCATACCTTCCTGGGCGGTAAAGTCTTCCGCCTCGATGCGTAGGGTCGTGGTGCCGCTGCCGGTGTTTACGCGTCGTACGCGGAGCGAACTGGCCAGATCGTTATAGCCGTTGTCGACCAGGCACGGATCGTCCCCGCCTACTACGAGCGTGCGGCCGCCGAAGTTATTCTCCTGATACAGTACGGCCTCAAACCCGCCCTGTACGCGGAGCGAGGAGATGTCGTTATCCAATACGCCCCGGCTTTGCAGGTCGCTGAGGTTGTAGTCGCCTTCACCGAGCCCGACGGCGTAGCCACCGAAGGAGCAGTCCTTATAAACGGTGACCACGGCGCTCGGCGGGGGTGGAGGAGGAGGGTCGCCACCGCCGCCGTTGATGGTACCGAGGGTGATTTTGGCGCGGGTAGGGTTCGAAAACGCGATCGTGGAAGATTGGTCGTATACGTCATCGTAGGCGAACGTGTACGTCTGACCTTCGAAGGATATGTCTTCGCGGTGCAGGAACTTGGAGTACCAATTATAGGGCTCGACCTGGTAGTAACGGCTGGCGTCTCCCCAGTTTTGGAACTGACCCGAGGGTGCGGTCAGATCGATGGCGTGGCGGGTGATGGCGGCGACGAATTGCGCCTGCACGACGAGGTCCCACCGGCCGCCGCTGGCCATGACACCACTGCCTTCCATGGCTTCGAGGGTAGAGGGTTTGCCGGGGATGCGGCCGATCTGGCCGTCGCTTTCACGGCGCAGGACGAAGGCGTCTCCTTCCACGCGGCCGCGCCAGTTGCCGGCGTCGCTGCTAAAGAAGAGTTCGTCGTTGCGGTATTTGTTCCAGATGTCGTTGATGTAGCCATCTAGGTAGTCACGTGGGAAGGTTTCGCTTTTGGTGGGGAAGATGATGCGGCCCTTCCCCCGGTCGAGCAAGCCCCGAAAAGCAGGGGGTGCGGTACGCTCCCACTCGCTAAAGATCTCTTCGCGGGTTTTGAGCTCGCCGACGCGTTTGAAGAAACCCGGCCCTTCTACCTCCAGGCCGATGGGGTACTGAAAAGCATCTACCCGCGAAGTGTTGTTGAATATGCCGAACTGATTGTAGGTCAACTCGATCACCTCGAACGTGATCCCCTGGTTAGGGTCGGTTTCGTTTTCCAGGTTAGCGCCCGCGTAGCCGCGGGGGGCACCGTCGTAGCCGAAAAAGTAGAGGAAAAGCTGGCTTTCGTAGGAGATGAAAATTCGGCAGCCGGCGATTTGCGGTATCTGCAGTGTCTTGTTGGGGATGTCACTGAGCCGCCGAAAGGCGTTCGCGTACCGACCGTCGAGGCCCGGCCCGGCGTTGCCGTCGATGATGGGGCCGGGCACGGTATTGTCCGACCGGCTCATCCGATTGATCTGGCCGTTCACCGGGTCGACCCAAATGAACTTACCCCCGGGCAGTTCCTCACCGACAATGGCGACGTACACTTCCGAATCGGCAAATTCGGAGTTATTGGCGATTTCGTAGGGCAAGCGCTGCGCGTTCAGGTAGCTGCTGCCGGCAAATAATAGCACCCATATGGTACTGGCTACAAAGATGGACTTTGTATGAGTAAAGATGTGCGACATAATTGTATAGCGTGTTATGAATAGTTTCCCCCCGACTGAATTAGCGGGGAACAGTGTCAAGCATCACGCAATTTGGAAAGCCCTTCTATCGACTCGGTCACGGTAAGCTTATACCAGATAAGCCTACTGGAACCGACAAATGTATGCAAACAACTTAATACACAAGATGGTAACGTATTGCCATCTAACGCGGACGGATCGTCCAATAAACCCGTTGTTCCCCCAAAGTTATGCCGCCGAACAACGCCAAAATCGGCGCTTTCGTCATTTAGGTTACGATAGTATTAAATTTATCTGTATCAAACGTGGAAACATGGAAACCGCGTAAGATTCCGACAAAAATAAGCCTACATTAGCAGCGAGTTATAAGGCCTTTTGGCCAAAACCGTCTATCACCAAACTTAACGACCGGTTTTCTTTTAGTCGTTCCCATCCAAAAAGTATAGCTTAAGGTAGTCTTGAAGTTTCAGGTGACTGAGGCTATACGCAGACCGCTATGCTTTGTATGTATCTATCTCAGTTCGATCACCGGCGTTCAGTTTACAACACGTAGTTTAAATGAAGCACATATACACCTTAATAGTTGTTTTTTCCCTCTCTTCGTTCTTCCTCAGTAAACCGATGGCCGCGCAATCTGGCTGGCAATTGGTCTGGAGCGATGAGTTCGATGGCGCTATCGGCCCCGACTGGGTATTCGAGACCGGCGGCGGGGGCTGGGGTAACGAAGAACTACAATACTACCGCCGCGAAAACGCGCGGGTCGAAAATGGCCAACTGGTCATCACCGCCAAAAGGGAAAACTTCGGCGGCCGCAATTATACCTCGGCGCGCATGAAGACGCAGGGCCGGAAAAACTTTCGCTACGGGCGTATCGAGGCGCGCCTGAACGTTCCCTACGGTAACGGGCAGTGGCCCGCCTTCTGGATGCTGGGCGAAAGCATCTCCACCGTCGGATGGCCCCGCTGTGGGGAGATCGACATCATGGAACACATCAATACCGAAGACAAACTCTTTGGCACCATCCACTGGAGCGATAATAATAACAACTACGCTACCTACGGTGGCGATCGGTTTACCTCCCTCCGTGGCTGGCACAATTACGCCATCGAGTGGGATGATCAATCCATCAAATGGTTCATGGACGGGCAGCAGTTCCACGAAGTCAACATCGCCGGCGGCATCAACGGCACCGAAGAGTTCCACGAACCCCACTTCCTACTTCTCAACTTCGCCATCGGCGGTCGCTTCCCGGGTTGGAACATTGACGAAAACCAGTTGCCAGCGGAATACCGCGTCGATTACGTTCGCGTGTATGAGAGAGGCAATGGTGGCGGAAACGGCGGCGGCGGCGGCGGCGGCACCTCGAGCCGGATAGAAGCGGAAGATTTCTACGACATGTCCGGCATACAGACCGAAGCTTGCTCCGAAGGCGGCCTCAACGTTGGCTACATAGACAATGGGGACTGGATGGCCTACCGAAACATCAGTTTCTCCCGCTCGGGTACGTATGAGATAGAGTACCGGGTGGCCGGCTACGGCGGGCGGCTGGCAGCCGATCTGAACGCCGGCTCCATTCGCCTTGGCGAAGTAAACGTTCCATCTACCGGTGGCTGGCAGAACTGGACCTCCGTACGTCAACGCGTCTACGTAAACGCCGGCACCTACAATCTCGGTGTCTTCGCTTCGCAGTCCGGCTGGAACCTAAACTGGATGAATATTCGGTCGCTGGACGGAGGCAGGGTAACGAAATCGGCGAGCAAGGATCAAGCGAGCCTCACCGCCGGAAATAATACCAACGGGCTACTGTACCCGACCCTGACGGATCGAGCCGTACACATTGCACCGGCGCACTACGCACCGGGCATGCAGGTAGAGATCATGGATATGGCCGGACGAACCGTACTGAGCCGCCCCTCGCTAACCGACGCTACGATAAGCGTTGATCATCTACCCGCCGGCACCTATCTCCTGAGAGCGCACGCGAGCGGGGAGTTGTTGCTGGAGCGCTTTGTGAAGCGTTAAACTCCGCCCTGCGGTGCCGCCGCAGGATCATACCGCCGGAAAGTACTGTCAAATAATAAAAGCATTCGTTCGAATAAACCACCTGCTTATGTGGGTAGTGTCCATTCTTTATCCTTTTTAATCCACCCGGGGGCTATTGCACACATCCCCGGGTAGAATCACTGAATCTACTTTATGACATTTTCTAACTATACGCTTTCGGGGTCTCACGCTCCTACGCGGTATTCGTCAAATCGACGATTACTATTTACCGCCTTACTACTGTTCGGCGCTTTTCTAACCACCTATCTTACCGCTCAGGTCAACACCGGTGGGTCCTCACGCACCTCCGACCACAACAAGGAGGTAATCGGGTACATCACGAATTGGGATGCGTGGAAAAACTCCCGCGCCGGCGTACCCGGGGCCGGGGCGCTCACCCAACTCAACATCGACTACTCGAAGTACACCATCCTGAACTACTCTTTTTTCGGAGTAGCCGTTGACGGATCGTTGCACAGCGGCGATCTACGCAACCCGAACATCAACCAAACGGGCACCGTACAACAGCCGGGGGATATCTTCTTTACCGACGTCTACTCCAGCTGGGAGATGCCCATCCTATTCGGTGAAATCGAACCCCTGCAGTACATCAGTGCCGAAGGAGCGCAGCGCGCCGCCGCGCAAGGCTTCGTCGTTGAGGAAGGCGGCTCCGGCTGGGAGCACCCTACCTGGAAGCTTTCGGGAGATCTGCCCGTGCCGCTACATAAGGAAGACGGTGCCAAAGGCCTGCTGGAGCTGAGTAAGCAGAATGGCGTCAAGGTAATGGCCTCCATCGGGGGCTGGAGCATGTGCCGCCACTTTCCGGAAATGGCCGCCGACCCGGTCAAGCGCGCGCGCTTCATCGAAGACTGCAAAATCCTGATCGACGTCGGTTTCGACGGCATCGATTTGGACTGGGAGTACCCCGGCCCCTTCGCGGGCATGAACTTTACCGGCTCCGAGGCCGACTACGAAAACTTCGCCATCCTGGTCGAGGAGATCCGCGCAGCCATCGGACCGGATAAGTTGATCACCGCCGCTATGTCCGCCGACCCCAAAAAGCTGACGGGTTTGGACTGGCCACGGCTGGATCGCTCGATGGACTACTTCAACATGATGACCTACGACATGGCGGGTGGCTTCTCCGACAAGGCTAACCACAACGCCCCGGTCTACCCTTACTCCGCTTCCGAAACGGCTGCTTTCAACTGGCAGAGCACCATGAACACCCTGCTCGCAGAAGGCGTCAACCCCGGTAAGATCAATATGGGAATGCCCTTCTACGGCCGCGGTGTGATAACCGAAGGCACCGCTAGCTTGGGCCAAGACACCAAGAAACGCCAGGAAACAGTTCAGCCCGACGGTGCCATCACAACGTCTTCCGACTTCGTTAACTGGCCCAGAGACGTATACGACGGAACCCCCAACTACTTTTACATCAAGCAACAGGCCCTACAGAGCGGTAGCGGTTGGACGCGGATGTGGGACGATGAGGCCAAAGTACCCTACCTGGTCAAGGATAACTTCTTCCTAAGCTACGACGACGAAGAATCCATCGGCATAAAAGCCGATTTCATCAACGAAAATAACCTTGGTGGTACCATCATCTGGACGACTTACGGCGACCTCGAGTTCAGTGGCTCGCCAACTTCCTTCGGCACCAAACTCAAACGGTGGTCTGACGTAAGCTCCCCCCTCGTAAACAAGATCAACGAAGTATTCGCTGGTGGGTGGTGACGGTGGTGACCCCTGCCGGGTCAACGGCGGTGCCTTAAGCCTCGTAGGCATGCAGGGCACGAGCCTCACCATTTGCGCCGGCGACCGGTATCGAGGACCCCTTCTCCGTAACAGTAGCCGGCAACGGCGGCGACAACTTTACTTACGTAGTCACGAACGAAGCCGGTGAAATCCTCATGCTCACCGACGGCGCTGACTTCGACTTCGAAGGCGCGGGCGGGTGGTGAGTGCCAGGTCTGGGGCCTCGGTTTCGATGACGGCCTGACCGGTGCCGAGGTAGGCGCAAACGTCAGTGGGCTGAACGGCTGTTACGATCTGTCTAACCCAATCACCGTCACCCGTCAAACGGGCGATGATTGTGA
>OY764697.1:0-14576 GCA_963668285.1 uncultured Lewinella sp.
TGGTCGACCACCGTTAGCGGTAGCTTCATCACGAGCGGAAGTGACAACCTGCCGGTCGCCGGCTACGGTAACCAGGGCGTAATGTATACGCTCCTCTGGAACTACAACAACGTCGATCTCGACTGGCTGCGGGACTACTGGGTAGAGGAGGACGTACAACAAAATCAGCTGTTCAGCTGGGGGGACAACCCCTTCCTCATCGCCAACGAAAACCTGAACGGCTTCGACAAGACCCGCCTTTTCGGTAACGTTAGCAGCACCTACGCATTCACCGACGAGTGGAGCCTACTGCTCCGTTACGGCAGCGATGGCTTCGACGACCTCCGTACCAGCCGCCGCCCCTGGAGTGCCGTCCGCTTCCCCAACGGTATGTACCGCGAGCAGTCCATCAACTTCAACGAACGCAACATCGACGCCCTGTTGACCTGGGATAAGCGGCACGGCGAGGCATTCACGACCGTGGTCAGCGTCGGTGCCAACCGGATGGACCGCACCATTAAGCAAAGTACGATCCAGGGCGACGGGCTCGCCGTACCCGGTATCTATACCCTCGGCAACATCAACGTGCAGCCCAGCCTGGACCGTTTCGATTCACGGCGGCGCATCAACAGCGTGTACGCCTTCGCCAATATCGGCTACCGAGACTTTCTCTACCTCGATCTGACCGCCCGTAACGACTGGTCTTCCACCCTGCCGGCCGGTAACAACAGTTACTTCTATCCGTCGGCGTCGGTCAGCTTCCTGGTCTCCGAAATCGCTTCCCTCGGAAGCAAGGTAGACTACCTGAAGCTCCGCGCGAACGTAGCGCAATCGGGCCTGGATACCGATCCTTTCAGCCTCCGCCGCACCTATAGCTTCGCGACCCTGCCGAATAGCCTGACCAACCAATCGGTGCTGCCCAACGCCGAGCTGAGGCCCGTAACCAATACTTCCTTCGAGGCGGGGGCCGAAGTTCGCTTCTTCGGCGGGCGCCTGAGTGCGGACGTTTCGGCCTACAAGGTCTTGAGCCGCGACCAGATCATCCGTGCCGACATCTCCGAAGCGAGCGGCTTCAACTCCATCGTGGTCAACGCCGGGGAGATCGAGACCAACGGATTGGAGGTCAGCCTCAACGGCTCTCCCGTCAGGACGAACGATTTCGAATGGAACGTCGGGGCGAACTTCAGCACCTTCCGGGCCGAGGTCAACGAGTTGTATACCGGGGCCTCGAAACCTTCATCATCGCGAACGGGCCGGCCGGCGCTACCGTCGAGGCCCGCCCGGGCGGCCGGCTGGGGGATGTCTACGGAAACGTGTACGACCGCGCGCCCAACGGCGAGATCATCTTTAACGACAACGGCCTGGCCGCCATCTCCCCCGAACGGCAACGCATCGGGAATTACAACCCCGACTTCCTCCTCGGCCTGAGCACCCGCCTCACCTACAGAGGCCTCTCCGCCTACGCGCTGCTCGACATCCGCGAAGGGGGCTACCTCTACTCTTACACCAATGCGATCGGGGCCGAGAGCGGGCTACTGACCCACTCGGCCCGGGGCCACGAGGAAGGCATCGTCGGGGAAGGCGTGATGCGCGACGCGGACGGTAATTTCGTACCCAATACGACGGTGGCTACCGCCGAGGCGTGGTACTACAGCTTTTATTCGCGCGACAACGTGGAGGCCAACGGTTTCGACGCTTCTTTCGTAAAACTGAGGGAGGTGAGCCTCAGCTACCAGCTTCCCGAGGCTTTCGTATCGCGCATCGGGCTCGGTTCCCTGAGCGTAGCGCTTACCGGAAACAACGTGGCGCTGTGGACCGAGGTACCGAACGTCGACCCGGAAGCGCAGGCGCTGAATGGCGGTACCCTGGTGCCGGGTTTCGAGGTCACGCAGTTGCCCTCCACCCGGGCGTTCGGCTTTCGCCTCAACCTCGGTTTCTAGTTCACCCCCCCAATACACGCGTACACTATGAGACTGCTCTATACACCGACTGCGCTGAGGCTACCCCCCGCCTTGCTCTTCTTTTCGCTTCTTTGCACCTGCGTCCTCGCAAGTTGCACTGATGATTTTGAGGAAATTAATACGAATACCAATGAACCGGGAACGGCCCCGCCGTCGCTGCTGCTCCCCGCCGTTTTATTTGATTTTGCCGACCTCGGGGTAACGCAGAACTACGTTTTTGGCAACGTTATCGCCCAGTATACCGCGAATTATGAATTCAATGATTTGGACCTGTACGATTGGACGAGCGACGGTAGGTTCTGGGGTATTTACGGGATACTGCAAGACGTAGAGGACATCCGCGATTTTGGCGAACGTACGGGTGACGATAATTACTACGCGGTAGCGACGATCTTACGGGCTTACGGTATCTCATTAATTACCGATGCCTACGGGGACGCACCTTTTTCCGAAGCGGGTAAAGCCGACGCGGGCGTATTCGCACCGGTATACGATACCCAGGAAAGCATCTACTCCACCTTGCTTCTAGAACTCGAAGCGGCAAACGACCGCATCGACGTCAGTGAATCTATCGAGGGTGACCTACTATATTCCGGGGATATGTTGAATTGGCGGCGGTTCGCCAATAGTCTGCGCCTGCGGTTACTCCTCCGCAGTTCGAACGTGAGCGATAACGGGGCGGAAATGCAGGAGATATTGGATAACCCGGGCCGGTTCCCGATTTTCGAGAATAACGAACACGATGCGGTGTACCGGTATTCGGGCGTACTGCCGAACTTATCCCCTTTTTCTGCGCCACGGGGGCGTGCTTACGACTACTACCTCGGCGTACCGACGACGCACCTGATCGGGAGTTTGCAGGATAAGGCGGACCCGCGCCTGGAAGTGTGGTTCGACCCCCGCGCCGGTACGGACGATGAATACCTGGGCACGGCCCCGGGGCAGACGCTCGGCAACGTCGGCCGGCCCGCTGATTTCGCGAGCAAAGCGGCGGAGTTTTTCGATCGATCCGACCGCATCGGTAGTATGTGGCTAACGGCGGCGGAAATACAATTTATCCTGGCCGAGGCCGCGCAACTCGGTTTAATAACGGGCGGCGCGGAAGAATTCTACGCCGAAGGCGTTAAGCTATCATTCGCCCGGTGGGGCCTGACGCTTCCGGAGGGGTATCTATCCGCCGCCGCCCCGTATAGCGTAGATAATTTACACGAACAGAAATGGCTGGCCCTGTACCATAACTCCGTTCAAGCCTGGCACCACTGGCGGCGGACGGGTAAGCCGGGGTTCATTATGGCGGGCCCCGGTACCGTCAACGGCGGGGAAGTGCCCGTGCGCTTAATGTACCCGGCAATCGAGCAATCGGTTAATATGGCTAACTACCGGGCCGCCGCGGAAAATATCGGGGGCGATAACGTCAATAGCCGGGTCTGGTGGGACCGCTAATAATTTAAATATGCGCATATTCCATTTTTTACTATTAATTTTATTTTGCGAGTTCGCAGGTGCATGCAGCGGAAGTAAAGAGCAAGCAACACCGAGCGTCCACTTCCGTATCGGACTGGGGTCTTGTGGAAATCAGGATAAGGCTCAGCCCCTGTTGGACGTCGCCGCCCGGCAACAACCCGATGCTTTCGTGTACTTGGGCGACAACATCTACGGTGACAGTTACCACCTCGATACGCTGCGCGCGAAGTACGGGCGTTTGGCTGCCCGTCCGGAATTCCGACAATTAAAAAGTATTACCCCGCTATTCGCCGTTTGGGACGATCACGACTTCGGTTGGAACGATAGTGGGCGCCACTATCCGCTAAAACGAGAATCGGAGGTCCTGTTCCTGGATTTTTGGGAAGTCCCCCCGAACAGCGAGCGCCGGGGCCGGCCCGGTATCTACGGCGTCGAGTACCTTGAAAAGGAGGGTAAACGCGTCCAGCTGATTATGTTGGATACCCGCTACTTCCGCGATGAGCTCCGCCTACGCCCCGAAGATGCCACTGAGGGTAAGAATGACTACCTACCCAACGAAGATCCGGACAGTACTTTCCTCGGGGCGAGCCAGTGGGCCTGGCTGGAGGCTACCCTACGGGAACCCGCCGACGCCCGCCTGATCGCCAGTAGCAATCAGTTCAGCCACGAATACAATGGTTGGGAAAGCTGGACGAACGTCCCCCACGAACGCCGGCGGATGATCGAACTCATCCAGCGGACCGGAGCCGAGCGGGTAGTGTTCATGAGCGGTGACGTACACTGGGGGGAGCTTTCCCGCCAAAACGTTGCCGGTAGCTACCCACTGTACGACCTGACCTCGAGCGGCATCACCGAAACTTGGCCGAATACGGAGCCCAACGGCAACCGGGTAGGTGAGGTCGTCCCTGGAAACAACGTCGGCATGATCGACCTCTGGTTGGGCGGGGCGAGTACCGACAGCATTCAGTTCAGGTTGCTCACGCTGGACGGAACCGCGGCGGTAGACGAGAAGCTACCCCTGAGGCAGCTAACGCGCTAAAACTGATATAGGAGCCCCAACCCGCTAGCCGCGGGCGTGATGGTTAAGGGAATTTCAAGACGATTGGAAACCAGGTAATTCACCAAGTCGAAGACAAACAGGAACCCGCCCTGGAGCATGATCGCATTGCCGAACCCCCTCAGCCGATCGGTATTCTCCCCGGGCCGCTTCGCCCGTTCGGTAAGGTAGAGCCCGCCGAGAACGTAGCCGACATCGAGCCCGGCGTTGAACAGTAAGATCTTTTGAAAGCCGTGATGTTTACTGATGCTGGTGGCCAGATCCCAACCGGCCGGGTCCGCGCGCATTGCGGAGTAATAGCCAAAGCCCGCGATCGCCAGGTTGACGGTATTCCACAACGCGTTCATCTCGTGGAAGTGCCGTGTGCTTCCCTCCGCCCCGCCGCGTAGCGCCAGCCCGGCACCGATGTTCACCACCGCCCAGCCACCCAGCGTAAGCATTGCCGTGCGTTGGTGCGATAAGCTCGCCTCGTTGAATAGTAGTTGATCGGCCGCCGCGGTCTGCCCCAGCAATTCGAAGCTGAGTAGGCCGATCAGAAACAGCAGGGCGATTCGCGTGGGTGTGGTAACGGGCATGAGTAAGTTTGGGGAACCTTCGCAAAATAGGTTTACCGGCAAATTGTTTCGGTCCGGATCCTTTTCAACCTCCGTGCGATCGGCGGGCCTGAATAAAAGTGTGATATTTGCCGCATAACTGAACCGCGCTTGCAGAAAGAACTCCCCAATAATGTCCTGTGGCTGGAAGATGGCGATAACAGTCGCTACGTCCACCGCTACGAATTCGCCCCGTACGCCCTGGGAGAGGTGACCACCTTTTACGATTACGCGGAAGACGGTAGCCTCAACTACGACACCGCCGTCACCTGCCGCGTCGAGCAGGACGACGTTTACGGAGAAATCGCCCGCCCGGTATGATCGGACTTCGTGGGCACTACCAGACCATTTACCCTAACCTCTTCCGCCGGGTAGCCGTCGACTACCGGCGCCAGCGCATCGATACCCCCGACGGTGATTTTCTGGACCTGGACTGGCTCGACCACCCCGGCAGCCGGCGGCTCGTCATTCTTTCCCACGGGCTGGAGGGGGACAGCCGGCGGGTTTACGTTGCCAGCGCCGCGCGCTACTTTCACCGCCACGGCTGGCACGCCCTGGCCTGGAACTGCCGCAGTTGCTCCGGCGAGATGAACCGAACGCCCAGGCTCTACAGCCACGGCCAGTCGGAAGACCTGGAAACGGTCGTGAACCACGCATTGGCGGCAGGTGATTTCGAGCAAATCGTACTCATCGGTTACAGCATGGGCGGTAACCTTACCTTGAAGTACCTCGGTACACTGGGGGAGCGCCGGCCGCCGGAGGTAACCCACGGCATCGCGTTCTCCGCCCCCGTCTTCATCACCCCCAGCGCCGATAGCCTCGACCTGCCGGGGAACTTCATCTACCGGATCAAATTCCGCCGTTCGCTGTTCCGTAAGATCATGGCCAAGGAAGCCCAATTCCCCGGTAGGATCGACCCGACGGATTTACGGCGCGTGGAGCGGTGGCGTGATTTCGACCGCTTCTTCTCCGCAAAGATCGGTGGTTTCGATACGCTGGAAGCTTACTATCACTACCTCTCCTCCGGTAACTTCCTCGCGGGTACGACGGCCCCGGTACTCATCGTCAATGCGCTGAACGACCCCATCGTCCCCCCCGCCTGCTCGCCGCACGCCCTGGCGGCCGAGCACCCGTTGATTACTTTGGAGGAACCGCCGCGTGGCGGGCACGTCGGGTTCATGCTGCGGGGGCGGGCGCATAACGGGATGGATTTGCGGGCGATGGCGTTTGTGGAGGGGCAATAAATTATTAGGGCAAAAGAGTAATGGGTTACCTTCGCCGACCCACCACTTACCGCTCCTTATGAACGTCCTTTTACTCGGCTCCGGCGGCCGCGAACACGCCCTGGCCTGGCGGCTCTCCGAAAGCCCGCTCTGTAAGCAACTCTTCATCGCCCCGGGAAACGCCGGAACGACCGAATTCGGCCAAAACCTGGAGCTCGACGTCAATGATTTCCCCGCCGTCAAGGCCGCCGTAGCGCAGCACACCATTAGCCTGGTCGTCTGCGGGCCGGAGGAGCCACTCGTAAGGGGGCTGCAGGATTACTTTCGCACGGAGGAAAGCTTGCAGCACGTGCGCTTCCTCGGGCCTAGCAAAGAAGCCGCGCAGTTGGAAGGCAGCAAAGCCTACGCAAAAGAGTTCATGGCCGAGTTCGGGATACCCACGGCCGGCTACCGCACCTTCACGAGCGCTACCCTGCAGGATGGCCTCGATTACCTAAGCGACTGCCACACGCCGATCGTGCTCAAGGCGGATGGCCTGGCGGCCGGCAAAGGAGTCGTCATCCTCAACGATTGCGGGGAGGCCAAAGAGGAGCTCAAAGCCATGCTGGGTGGTAAGTTCGGTGCCGCCGGCGAGGAAGTGGTGGTAGAAGACTTCCTCGACGGTATCGAATTTTCCGTGTTCGTACTGACGGACGGTAAGGACTCCCTCACCCTGCCCGTAGCGAAAGACTACAAGCGCATCGGGGTAGGGGATACCGGGCCGAACACCGGCGGGATGGGCTCCGTAAGCCACCCGCCCTTCGTGGACGCCGACCTGATGGCTAAGGTCGAAAAGCAGGTAGTCAGGCCAACCCTCCGGGGCATCCAGGAACGTGGGTTGGATTATCGCGGCTTCCTCTTCCTCGGCCTCATCGCCGTAGACGGTGAACCCTACGTGATCGAATACAACTGCCGCATGGGCGACCCCGAAACCCAGTCCGTCATGGCGCGCCTGAATACCGACCTGATGCAGCTCTGTCTCTATGCAACCGACCGCGAAGTCTACCGGGCTACCCTCGACCTCGACGGGCGGAATGCGGCCACCGTCGTGCTGGTAAGCGGCGGCTACCCCGGCGGCTACGATAAGGGGAAGACCATCTCCGGGCTCTCCGAGGTAGACGAGTGCCGCATCTTCCACGCGGGCACCAAACTGAACGAAGAGGGGGAAGTGGTCACCAACGGCGGGCGCGTCCTGGCCATAACGAGTTACGGCGATACGTTCCAAACCGCCCTGGCGACTTGCTACGAAAACGCAAAGAAGATCAGCTTCGATGGCGTGCAATACCGCGCGGATATCGGCTTCGACCTGTAAAAATAACGATCGTGCAGTACTTCTTACTGTTGTCCTTATTCGTGCTATCCGCCTCCGCCTGTAATCAGAACGACGACAATGTGCCCCTCAACCCGCCCCCGATGACGGTGGACACGACGGAAGTGACCCCCGACCCCGAGCCGGATTCCTTGGTATTGATCTGGTCGGACGAGTTTGACGGAAATAGCCTGGACACGGATAGTTGGAACGTCCGTACCGGCGATGGTTGCCCGAACCTCTGTGGATGGGGGAATAACGAAAAACAGATCTATACCGACACCAGCCACCGTATTGCCAACGGTATGCTGACCATTACGATCACCAAGGAAGGCCAGAGCTACCGCTCCACCCGCATCAATACCCAGGGTAAGCGGGAGTACCGGTACGGGCGTATCGAGACCCGGGCCAAGCTGCCGATAGGCGAGGGTATATGGCCGGCTTTCTGGATGCTCGGCGGAAACATCGACCGGGTCGGGTGGCCGGCGTGCGGTGAGATAGATATTTTGGAATACGTAGGTAAACTACCGGGGCAGGTATTCACCTCGCTGCACCACCCCGCCAACCACGCCGGTAATGCCATCAGTAAAATTACGCCCGCCCCCGACATCGAGGAAGGCTTTCATACCTACGCCGTCGAGTGGGATGCGGAGCGCATAAGTTTCTACCTCGACGGTGAACGGGTATTCGTTTATGCCCCCGACAGTAAAGGCCCCGATAACTGGCCGTACAACCAGCCCTTTTATATTATTTTAAACGTAGCCGTCGGGGGTAATTTCGGTGGCCCGGCGATCGATGATTCGATCTTCCCGCAAGCGTACGTAATTGATTACGTACGGGTCTACGAATATCAATAATATTTACCCGTCCACCATTTTTTAAGTCGTTCAAGAATGGTCTTTTCCGTCCCGTTATTCGGCTTCGGCTCGAAGAACCGCGTACCGCTCAGTTTCTCGGGTAGATATTCCTGTTGTTGGAAGTTGCCCGGGTTATCGTGGCTATAGTTATAGTCTTTGCCGTAATCCAATTGCTTCATTAATTTTGTTGGCGAGTTACGCAGGTGCAAAGGGACGGGTAATGAGCCATGCTTTCGGACGGCGGATTGCGCACTCCCGATGGCCAGGTAACTGCTGTTACTTTTCGGGGAGGTTGCCAGGTAGACCGTTGCCTGAGACAAGATGATCCGCGCCTCCGGGTAGCCGACCATCTGAGCTGCCTGGGCGGCCGTGGTGGCCATCAGTAGCGCATTCGGGTTGGCAAGCCCGACGTCCTCCGAAGCAGAGATGATCAACCGGCGGCAAATGAATTTTACGTCTTCCCCGCCTTCGATCATGCGCGCCAGCCAGTACAACGCCCCGTTTGGGTCGGACCCGCGGATGGATTTGATCATAGCCGAGGCGATGTCGTAGTGCTGGTCGCCGCCTTTATCGTACCGGGTAGGATTTTCGTGGATACGGGCCTTGATGCGCGCTTCATCGATCACGACCGTTCCCCCGGCGGGTACGTCCGCCGTTACGAGTTCCAGTAGGTTGTATAGGCGCCTTCCGTCGCCGCCGCTGTAACGAAGCAGGCTGTCATAACTTTTGAATTCCGCTTTTATGGTCTTTAACCTTGCATCCTGCGTCCTCGCCCTGTTTACCATCAGCTTTAATTCTTCCGCGCCCAAAGGTTTTAGGACGTATACCTGGCAGCGGCTGAGGAGGGCGGGGATCACCTCGAAACTCGGGTTTTCCGTGGTAGCTCCGATCAGGGTAACGATGCCTGCCTCTACCGCCCCGAGCAAACTATCTTGCTGGGATTTTGAAAACCGGTGAATTTCATCAATGAATAAAATCGGACTCGCCCGTTCGAAGAACTTTCCGCGTTTGGCCTTATCGATGGTTTCCCGCACGTCCTTGACGCCTGAGTTAATTGCCGAAAGCATATAAAACGGGACGTTCAGCTGGCCGGCAATAATCTTTGCCAGCGTCGTTTTGCCGACCCCCGGAGGGCCCCAAAGGATGAAACTGGGAATGCGACCGGCTTCGACGGCGCTGCGCAATACCGCCCCCGGCCCCACGAGGTGCTGTTGGCCGACGTATTCTTCCAGTGTCGTCGGGCGCATTCTTTCGGCGAGGGGTTGCATGGATATAAATTTAATTATTTAAGATCCCGGTGGCGTATATACCATGGCCCGGTGCGGAATGCCGTCCTCTTCGTATATCGACCCTTCCCCGACGAAACCGACCGAAGCATAATAAGCCTGTAAATGAGCCTGCGCACTGATCTTCACCGGCTGCTCGCCGTAATGCTCGAATAATAGCCCGAGGCTCCGCCGCAGCAACGGCCGGCCGGCACCCTTCCCCCGGGCGAAGGGTGCGGTAACCACCCGCCCGATACTCGCGTATTTCGGGTACGAGACCCCTTTGCGCAGTAAGCGCGTATAGGCGGCCAACGTTCCCTCCCGCGTACACCCCAGCACGTGTAGCGCCTGCCGGTCCTTATCGTCCAGATCCTGATACGCGCAGTCCTGCTCGACGACAAATACTTCGGCTCGGAGGCGCAGAATATCGTACAATCCATCCAGGGTCAGGCCAGAATAAGGAAGGGCGTGGTAGGTTAGCTCCATGGTGCGGCAAGATAGCTCATACGGACCGTGACGGAGAAGTTATGGTAGTAGATAACCTACAAATTGTTTATATTTACGCTTTGAAAACAACAGCAGCATGCCCTCTAAGGCTAAAGTAAAAGTCGCCTTCTTCTGTCGCAATTGCGGTGCCGAGTCCCCGAAATGGATGGGGCAGTGCCCCTCCTGCCGCGAGTGGAATACCCTCATCGAAGAGAAAGTCGTCAAGAGTAAAAACGAGCGACTGAACAACGCGCCCAACTGGCGTGACGTAGGTGACGGCGCGGCCAAACAGGCGATGGGTGCCGGTCCACTCGGTAAGGGGCCCGTCCCCGTCCAACTGGATCGCGTAGTGGCGGGGGAGGTTTCCCGCATCGTGGGCCCCGACCGGGAGCTTAATCGCGTACTCGGCGGCGGCATCGTGCCCGGGAGCATCGTGCTGTTCGGTGGCCAACCCGGCATCGGCAAATCCACCCTATTACTACAACTCGCCCTGCGCCTGGGTAAGAAGGTACTCTACTGCTCCGGCGAGGAAAGCGAGGAACAGATCAAGATGCGCGCCGACCGACTTGGCGGTGAGGCAAGCAACTGCTACCTCATTACCGAAACGAATACGAATAAACTGCTTAAGCACGCGGCCGCCGTCAAGCCGGATCTCTTCATCGTGGATTCGATCCAGACCATTGCCAGCCCCCACGTAGAAAGCATGGCCGGTACGGTCAGTCAGGTTCGGGAGTGCGCAGCTGAGTTACAGCGTTTCGCCAAGGAATCCGGCGTACCGACCTTCATCATCGGGCACATTACCAAGGAAGGGTCGATCGCCGGGCCGAAACTATTGGAGCACATCGTTGACGCCGTGCTACAGTTTGAGGGCGACCGTAATTATACCTACCGCATCCTCCGCACCCTGAAGAACCGCTTCGGCAGCACCGACGAACTCGGCATCTACCAGATGGACCAAACCGGTCTTCGCGAAGTCAGTAACCCCAGTGAACTGCTTCTCAGCGAGCGCGACGAAGACCTCCCCGGCTCCGCCATCTGCGCTACCCTCGAAGGTCTGCGCCCAATGCTGGTTGAGGTTCAGTCGCTGGTCTCTACGGCCGTCTACGGCACCCCCCAGCGCTCGAGTACCGGCTACGATATGAAGCGCCTCAACATGTTATTGGCCGTGTTGGAGAAACGTGCCGGCCTGCCTTTGGGTAATCAGGACGTATTCCTGAATATCGCCGGCGGCCTGAAGGTCGACGACCCCGCCATGGATCTCTCCATAGTGTCCGCCCTGCTCAGCTCGGCCATGGACGTCACGATCCCCCCGGAGGTGGCCTTTGCCGGCGAGGTAGGGTTAAGCGGAGAGATACGCGCCGTCACCCGCATCGAACAACGCATCGCGGAAGCGGACCGGCTCGGTTTTAATCGCATCTACGTCAGCAAATACAACGTCAAAGGCCTCGACCCCGATCGGTACGGCATTCGCATCACGACGCTGGCGACGGTGCGGGAGTTGTATGAGGATTTGTTCGGGTAGGGTAGTGGACATGCTCCGAATGAAGTAGGAACATAGCCATAGCTACGTGACTACTTTAGGCTTTAGTGCCCTTGGGCCGCTTCTTGGCGCACTAACGTCATCTTAATAGCTTAAATACCGGTCATAAAAAGCGGTTATCAGATTTTCCGGATGAGTTGTTGTTACGCGATGCCTATCGCACTAAAGTAACCGACCCACTAACCTCCTTAACCGTTCCGTCAAAGTACCGAACGGCGGCCGACCACACGTAAACGCCGGATTTAAGCGCGCGGCCGTTCGGGCTCAACCCACGCCAAGCTCGTGTCAAATCGTTCACCTCGGCGGCTTCGGATTCGAATAGCAGCGACCCCCAGCGGTCGAATACCCGTAAGCGTTCGATCAGGTCCACTTGTTCGCGGTCGCCCATCAGCGTGAAGGCATCGTTCTGCCCGTCGGAGTTGGGGGAGAAGGCGGTCGGGGCGTATAGGCGCAGATCGCGGTCGACCGTCAGCAATACGGACGTTTCCGCTAAGCAACCCCGCTCGTCGAGTGCGGAAACCATGAAGGCGCCCGTGCGATCGGGCTTGTAGGAGACCAACCCAAAGAGCAAGTCGAGTGAGTCGACCCCCGGGGGGTAATCGACCAACTGAACAGCGCTCCGGTTGGAAACAAGGCTGAGGCTGGTGGTTTCACCGAAAACGACGAGTCGGTCTTCCCCCAGGTCAAGCTGAAAGGTATCTGGCTCCCAGATAGAGATGCGCTCCTGCCGGGTACAGCCGTGATCGTCCACTAAGGATACGGTGTATTGCCCGCCGGCAAGCCCCGGGGTAGGCTGCCCGACCGCCAGGGTGTCGCCCGCCAGTGCGTAGCGTAGTGCACCACTGCCCCCGGCCCCGGCGACCGATAAAGTAGCATCCTCCGCCCCGGCACAGGATACGGAGTCCGCGAAAAGGTCCAATCGGAATGGTTCGGGCAGCGCTATCAGTAAGGAGTCGGTACCCTGACAGCCGATGGCGTCCGTTGTGGTTACCGTATACCATTCTTCGGTGGCGGCCAAGGTCGAGCGGGTCGTATCCGTTGTCGGCCACCAGTAGACGGATTCGCCGGAGGGAGTCGCTATGCTAAGCGTGATCGGTTCGTTGGGGCAATAGTCGGGGGTGACTTCGATCTGCGGCGTCGGAAGCGCATTGACTATGAGCTTCGCCGTATCGCGCACCACACAACCCAGGTCATTCGTGGCGGTGGCTACGTAGTCACCCGCCCGGCTTACCCAGGGGCGCACCTGCGTGCGTAAGGGTACATCCGCCAAGGACCAATTAAGGTCGCTTAGCCCATCCACCGCGGCACCGAGGCGTGCGGAGTCACCGGCGCAGACTGCTAGGGATGTGGCCTTCAGGGAAAGTACTGGCAGAATATCCCGCGCGGCTACGGTGACGGCCCCCGCCCACTGACAGACGCCATCATCCGCCATGACGGTATATACCAAGTCCTCACCGGCGGGGGGGACGGTTAGGGGGTTGGTCACGCCCGATAATCTCGCCGTGGCGCTCGACCAGACGTACTCGGCCCCGGGTACGGATGCGGCTTCCAGAACTACGGATGGGGTACAATCGTAGACGAAGTCAACGGAAAGCGGGATCATGTATCCGCTATCCGGCTGGCTGACGGAGGTAGGGACATTCAGTAAGCACCCGTTCGCATCCGCTACTTGCACGTTGTACGCTCCCGCCGGTAAGCCGGTTATACTATCGCGCACCGAATAGCCGGCCGTATCGATGCCGTACGTTAGTCTTCCGGTCCCACCGGCGGCTTCGATGGTTAGGGCACCATCACCTGAGTCGAAGCAGGTAAGGGAATCGCTAAAAACGGTAGCTTCCAGTGGCGGGGGCATCATTAGGTTGAAACTGTCCGTACCGACGCAGCCGTCCGGGTTAGTAATTTCGACGGTGTAGGTTGTATTCGCGGCCACGGATACCTCATCGGATGCGCCTAAGTTACCCCCCCACTCGATGGTGAACTCCGGGTCCGCGGTTACGGATAGTCTTGCGGGGACGCCGGCGCAAAGTGGTTCGACCGTAGCAATACGGGGGGTGGGGCGGCGGGAGCGCCGTACTTCGGCCCGTCCGGTAGTTCGGCATCCCAGATCGTTAGTGGCGGTTATTTGGTAGTTACCGGCCTCGATTACGGAGATGGTATCGGTCGAATCTACTCTTAGCGTATCGCCCGCCATGGCCCGGTACCAGGAAATGAGGGAGAACGTATCGGTAAGTGCAGAAAGCAGAACGGTATCTTCATCACACTGTATGAATGGTGAAGATCCAACGGTAAGTAAAGGGGTAATCGGCCTGGTCGGTACGGTTACGGTTGCCGATAGGTCACACACTTCGGTCGTTACCCGTAACTCGAAAGTTTGGTCCGTAGCGATCGCCGGCACGGTGATGGAGAAACCCGTGCCCAGGGAAGTTCCGGCAGCATCGAACCACTCATAGGACCCGGCGATTGTATCGGCGGATACCGTCAGGGTCTCGTCACAGTTATAGGCGTATAGTAGGGCGTCCTCCAGGTTTCTTACCTCTACCTGAAAATCCGCCGTAATGCCGCACTGGTCGCGGATGACGAAGCAGTATACCCCGAGTTCCTCCACGTCAATATCTATGATCGTATCAATATCTCTTCCATAAGTTCGAAGGCGGTTGAGTGGGTCGGAGCAGTCAATGCGATAGAGTTCGTACGGTCCGTTCCCGCCGGTCGGCTGTAAACTGAGCGTAGTTGAACCAGAGGCATTGCATAGGTACTCTCCGTCAACGTCGAGCCCCAGCGGGGTGTATTCGGGGATCTCGAA
>OY764698.1:0-87626 GCA_963668285.1 uncultured Lewinella sp.
ATAAGGAGGACCTCAGCATAACAACCCTGACTAAGGAAGACGGCCTAACGGAGGCCCGCATCAGACTGGTGCGTTACCACCTACCTACCGAAACGCTTGTCATTGTTTACGAAAGTGGCGTAATCGACCTACTGCGTGACGGCCGGTTCATTACGCTCCGGCAGATCGACAATTTCAACTTCAACGGAGACAAAACCATCTACAGCCTCTTTTTCGGAAACGATAACCTTGTATACATATCCGCCGGCTTCGGCCTGACGGTGCTGGACCTGGTGGAAGAAACTTTTCAGTTCACCACCTTCACCGGCGTTAGGGTAAATGCGAGCGCGGAAACAACGTCTTTTATTTACCTGGCTACGAACGAGGGCGTGTACCGCGCACCGCGCACCGGCGTGAACCTCAACGACTTCGGTAACTGGCGCCTACTGGGGCCTGGTGTCGGTTTGCCCGGAGACTATTCTTCCTCCGCCATGGAGGTGTTTCGTGATCAGGTGTACTTCTCCGTCGGGCTGGACGTGTACAAGTTGGAGGGCGGCCGGGCGGCGCTTGCTTATAAGGCGGAAGAGGGGGAATATTACATTCGCTACATGAGTTCGGGGCCGGAGCATCTGTTGGTTGGTTATCGGTGTGACGACGACGATGATATCCCCTGCTTCGACCGCCAATTGATCACTATTGACGAGAATGGGGGCGTCGATCGCATTCAGAACTGTCTTTTTCGTACCAATTACGCCCTGGAGGAAACTAGCGGGCGCATCTGGTTCGCCGAGCGGGAAGACATAGGTGGTATCGGTTACCTGAACGGGGTGGATGATGCGGAGTGTACCGATCTGGAATTCGGCGGGCCGCGCTCGGACGATAACAACCGGCTGTTGCACGACGGTACGGCACTGTGGGTAGCCCCGGGCGTTCTCGACCCTAAATTTAGTGCTCCGCTTAGCTTTGGCGGCTTCGATCGCTTCTTCGAGGGGACGTGGACAAACTACCGCGAGGAAGCCCTCTACCTATTCGGGCGAGATGGAGTACTTGGCGGAGACGATGAGGTGACCACTATAGTCGATATCTATTACGATCGGATCAACGACCGGCACTGGGTTTCGTCCTACTACGAAGGGTCGCTGGCATTAGACTTCGCTAACCAGAGCGGTGAGCTATTTGACGAAACCAACAGTACGCTAAGCGAAGCCATTGGTGAGATCGAGAGCCGCATTCGTTCGGTCGGGGCGGTAACCGACCCTCAAGGATTCGTGTACGTAGCTAACCGCGGCGCGAAGAGCCGTGAGTTCGTTCAGGTGCGCAGCCCCGAGGGCGATTGGGCGGCGCTCGGCGCTGACTGCGGTGAAAATCAAGCTCTGGATATCGCGTTGGATCAGTCCGGCTTCATCTGGGTTATCCACGCTGATAACCCAGGCGGCGGAATCACCGTGATCGACCACGCGGGAACACCAATGGATGCATCCGACGACCGCTGCCGAACGTTTACCTCTAGCAACAGTAATCTACCGACGAATATCGTCCGCAGCATAGCCGTCGACCTGGATGGCGTCGTCTGGATCGGGACTGCCGAAGGCATTGTTCTTTTCGAATGCCTGTCTGACGTATTCAATACCGAACGTTGCCTGGGCCGCCGGCCGGTAGCTGAGGCGGAAGACGGTAATGCCTTTCTGCTAGGAACGGAGGAGATACTTTCGATCACGGTAGACGGGGGCGATCGCAAGTGGATCAGTACGGGTGGTGGTGCCTACCTGCTCTCTCCCAACGGAGAAGAGCAGTTGCTGTTTTTCGACGCAGGCAATAGCCCTTTACTGGATGACGTCGTGCGCGATATCGCCATCGACCCGAATACCGGGACGGTCTACTTCGGCACCGAATCCGGCATCATCAGTTACCGGGCGGTAGCTACGCAGGCGGGCCGTACCTTCCGGGAAGATCTGACCATCTTTCCCAACCCGGTAGAACCGGGTTACGCCGGCCCGATTGCCATAGACGGTCTGATCAGAGATGCTCGTATCAAGATTACGGACATCTCCGGGAAACTCATCAACGAGGGTACCGCTACCGGCGGGCAGTATATCTGGGATGGGGCCGATTACAACGGCCGGCGCGTACAGAGTGGCGTCTACCTTATTTTTGCCTCCAGCAACGTGCGCTTCAGCGGGGCAGACCCGGAGAGTGCCGTAGGCAAAATTGTTTTTATCAAGTAAGCCAGACCCCCAGATGCGGTACACCTACCATTCCGAGCACAACGCGGGCCACCAGCACCGTTGGATGCGTTTTTTGCTCTTCGCCGGGGCCTTCCTTTTGCTGCTTGCCGGGCTATACGAGCTCTTCCTGTTCTTTACGGATTGGTCGGCGGCGGAAGACGACCACGCCTGGTGGTACCTCGCTCTGGCGGTCCTCTATCTTTCACTGGGCGGGCTACTAACCTACGCCGGGCTTCGGCACTTGAACGGCAAGTCACACCCGGAAGAGCGGTTCCTGACCGTCAGCGACGACGCCATTCGGTGGTCCCTAACGCAAGACCCGACAACCCATGAATTGCCTTTGGAAGACCTGGCCGGGGTAGAGCGTCTGAACGTTCGCGATCTTCGGTTGACTACCAAGTCGGGGGAGCATCGGGTAGTTCCCATTTACCTCATCGCCAACGAGCCGAAACAGGAACAACTGTTGACTGTGCTGAACACCTACCTCCAACAAGCCAATACGCCGGCCTAATTTTTATTCGCTAGCTGCCCACAAGCGGCGTCGATGTCCTTACCCCTGCTCCTTCTCACCGTAACCATGATCCCGCGATCTCGCAAATATGTTGCAAAGTCGTCGATGCGGTGCTCGGTACTTTTGCGAAAAGGAGCGTTGTCGATCGGGTTATACTCAATGATGTTCACCATCGAGGGTACCTGCCTGCAGATGTGGTAAAGCCGCTCCGCGTCTTCCCGCGTATCGTTAAAATCCTGAAAGGTGATGTATTCGAAACCGATGCGCTTCTTCGTTTTTTCGTAGAAGTACTTGAGGGAATCGACGAGTACCTCCAGCTTATTCGACTCATTGATCGGCATGATTTCGTTGCGTTTGGCATCGTCGGCTGCGTGAAGGCTGACCGCGAGGTTGACCTTCGTATCTTCGTCCGCCAGCTTACGGATCATCTTGGCGATGCCCGCCGTAGAGACGGTCAGTCGCCGCGGCGCCATGTGTAAACCCCGGTGGGAAGTCAGTAACTCGACGCTGCGCACGACCTCTTTAAAGGCGAGCAACGGCTCCCCCATGCCCATGTAAACGACGTTCGTCAACGGTTTGCCGTAGGTGCTCATGCACTGCTCGTTGACGAGGAAGACCTGATCGTAAATTTCGGCGGCCGTCAAATTACGCAGGCGCTTCATACGGCCGGTAGCACAGAACGAGCACGTCAGGCTACAACCCACCTGGCTGGATACACAAACCGTAAAGCGACCGTCGGCGACTACGGGAATCAAGACGGACTCTATCAGGTGGCCATCGTGCAGGCGAAAACGGTTCTTGATGGTCCCGTCAGCACTGCGCTGGACCTTATCCTCCCGAATAGGCTGAAGAACAAACTGTTGCTTAAGCATTTCCCGGAGGGGCAGGGAGAGGTTCGTCATTTCGTCGAATCCCCGGGCGCCCTTCTTCCACAGCCATTCGTAAACCTGCCTGGCGCGAAACGGCTTCTGACCCAGCAGGATCAGCGCGGAGGTCAATTCATCCAGCGTCAGGGCGCGGATGTCTTTCAACTTGGTGGGGGCGGCAACGGACATAAAAAGACTACGGCTGTGGGGCGATAACAATAAATAGGTAAAACAAGCGCTAAGACGATCGGTTGCCGGCAAAGATACGGTCGCGCCGTTTCCTGCACCCGCGGAAGCCTACGCGCACTATATTGTCGTCGTCAACTTTGCTACGGATCAGACGTTTGACCGGACCCGCCACCAATTCTTCATCAACCAGTAACCGACCGCTTTTTGCCGCTACGTAACGACATGGACCCCAACTACCTCGCTCTGTACGAAGAAGCCCTTCGGTACCGCAAGGTCGGCGACGTGTATACGGCCGTGAAGTTGCTCAAAAAAGTAATTCGGGTAATGCCCGAATGGGCGGAGGCTTACGAAGCGCTGGGGAATGTCTACTTCGAAAGACGGGAATGGAAGCCCGCATTTCATTACCACGGGAAAGCCGTAGCCCTGGATGTGGACCGGCGGGAAGCTTGGTGGCAACTCGGCCTCGCCGCCGCCGGCTTGGAAAAGCTGGGCGTCGCCAGAAGCGTCCACGATAAGTTCGGCCTCGGCGGGTTGGCTACCGACCGGCCACTTAACCTGGAGGTCAAGTCCGCAAAGGGCTACGAAATCCTCTGGATGCAACCGTTGGATGCGGCGCGTGGGCGCATCCTCAGCATACCCCACCCGCAGAGCGGTCTTCGCTTTCGTGACTTGATGCTGTACGATTACCGTACAGTTGTCGGCAGCAACGTCCATGCCCGCCGGCGCATCACCGTGTACCCCTCCCTCGATCGTTTGAAGCGCTCCCCCTACGTTACCTTCAGTTGCTTGCTGCATTCGAGTGAGGAAGCGGCCGTCAAGCAACTCGAAAAGCTCTGCTTCGAGGCCGGCCTGGGCTTCGAGGTGTGGAGTAACGCTACGCGTACCACGCGGCAAAACCACCAGAACGCTACCCAGACCGAAAGGGATAGCTTCCCGGAGTACTACAACGATCTGGTGCCTCGCCCCGACCACGGGACGACCTTGGTGGCCATCGCCGCCATTCACCCCGCCGAAGTAGAGCGGGTGATGAATGCCTGGGAAATCATTTCTTTGGAAGGCTTTTCCGACCTTAAGCGCCACGGCTAGTATTCCAGCCGGTCGAGCAATTCGGTGACCGGATAGGGAGCGGCGTGGGGAGACTGGGAAAGCAACTGTAGCTTCCCCCGCGCGGCCAGTACGTTATCCTCCCGCAGATCCAACAAACTCAGGTACCAAAGCGCCGCTCCGTCCGCCCGGGCATCCTGGGTCGGTACGGCCTGTAGTAACCGCCTTGCATCGCTGTAGTCGCCCGCCAGCATCGCGGTGGTAGCCCGTCGCAGTTCCGGTTGGGCGGTTGCCGGCGGGTTTGGATCGAAATAGCAACGGTAAAGTTGTGGGCCGGGGTGCCCGTGGTGGTAGGCGGCGCTGAGACTGGTAATCGCCGTCAGGACGACAAGAGAGAGTAAAAAAGGGAGAAATCGCTTCACGTATCTTGGTGTAGTATCGGAAGCAAAATTAGGCGGGGGATACGTGCGCGTTGGTTAGCGAATGGTTAAACGGCTCGGACGATCTGTTAAGACTACTTGGCCTTCAGGCCATCCGCGAACTTCAGCATGTCGTCCAAACCGGGGATGACTTTCAGGCGGTCGAGGTGGCCGAAATCGTGCATGGACGCCTGGTAGCCCGTAAGGAGTAAAGTGCTATGCGGGCAGGCTTCCAGTACCCCGGCCACGTGATTTTCGACGGGCTCGTGGATGTAAGCGTTGCTGACAATAGTGAACAGGTAGTCGGGTTGACGGACGCGGTAAAAATCCGTCAGATCGGATACGCTGATGTCACCGCCCAGGTATACGGTCGGAAAGCGGCGTAGCCGGAGAAGATAACTCACGAAAAGCAGGCTTAATTCCTGCCGTTCCCCGTCCGGCAGATAAAGGGCGAACTCCGGGGCTTTCGTACTCCGCTGTACCGGGGTGGCATCGATGGCCGCCATAACCTTTTGGCGAATGATGTTGCCGATAAAGGATTCCTGTACGGGGGTCACCGACCCGGTGAAGTAAAGGACGCCAAGCTTCTCGAGGAAAGGGTAGATCACCTCCAGCATGGTGCTCTCAATGCCGCGTTGGCGGATGTTGGTATCGAGGATGTGACCGAACTTGAACTCATCCATCTCTACCGTGGCCAGCGTCATGGCATCTACCTGAGTATCCTCGCTGACGGTAATGGAGCTGAGGGTAGCCACCTTTTCCGCGCGCTGTTCGGCCGGCATCTTGGCGATCTTCGAGATCTTGAGGCCATTTTTGTTGAGCAGGGCGATGTTGAGCAGTTCGCGCAAGTCTTCGTCCAGGTAGTACCGAATGTTGGTGGCGGTACGCCGGGGGGTGACCAGATCGTAGCGGTTTTCCCACGCACGAAGAGTTGCGGCTTTAATGCCAGTCAATTTTTCAAGGTCGCTGATGGAGTACACGGCCACGGGGGCAAGCGGGTTATTTGAAGCGGTGGGATACCGCCGGGGAAGGCAAAATTCGGTTACAAGCGCGGCAAGGTAGGTATTTGCCTGAAAGAAGGAGAAGTTTCGACGCGTGGGGGACTAACGCCGGCTGCCGCTTTTGGTTCAGCGGGCGCACTCCGCCGCATTCAGGACTATTCCCCCGGTTTCTCCGGCCGAGCGGCAAAGGCTTTCGTATTTTGCAGGACCAACCCTAACCTCTATGATAAAGCGCTACTTCTTCACCCCGCTATTACTGTTCTACTGCGTAAATGTCGCTTCCGCCCAAAGCTGTGCCTATCAATTGATACTTGAAGACCTGGTTAGCGAGGACGGATGGAATGGTGGCCAACTGACCGTTCGGGTCGATGGCGTACCGAGTACCTATACACTGGGTAGTGGCCGGCAAGAGATCGTCTACCTGCCCATAGATACGGGTGCTGAAGTACGGCTGGATTTTCTGCAGGGTGCCTTCCCCGAGGAGACGAGCCTTCGGCTACTGAACAACAACGATGAGACGGTCTTTGAGGTCACCGCACCCCCGACCGGGCAAGACTTATTCAGCTTCACGGCTGCCTGCGTTGCCTGTGCACCACCACCCGCCAACAGCATTAGCCTGTTCCGCGAGCGTTTCAATTCGGTCGACGTCAGCTTGCGCCTGAACCCGGACGAGGAGATGCCTACCGTCCGGGTAGAATACGTCCCGGGCGTGAACTTCGACCCCGATACTAATGAGGTTACCGAACTACTCACTACCGACAGCCTCTTCCGGGTGGAAGGGCTGGAGGCCGATACCGCCTATACCTTTTTCTTCTCTACGGTGTGTGGGGTACCGTCGGACACCTCCGAACGCCGCGGCCCTTTCGTAATCAATACGCTGAAAGAGATCGATCTGGGAATTACCCTGGTGCAAAGCCCGATCACCGGTTGTGATGCGGACTTCGCTCCGGTAACCCTCGGTATCACGAATTACGGTGGCGCCCCGCAGCAATTGTTCGACGTCGGTTACGCCATCGACGGCGTGGAGGTAGACATCGACCGTCCGTTCGACGGGTTCTTTACCGGTGTGGTCGGGGTAGACTCTACTGAGTTTTTCACGTTGGATAATACAATAGCCTTACCTGACGGGCCGGGCAAGTACATAATATCCGCCTACACGGACATCGAGGACGATGAGGACCGCTCCAACGATACCGTGAACATCAGGATCGTCAATCAACCGACTATCTTCAACTACCCCTACCACGAAGATTTCGAAGCCAACGATGGGCTCTGGATAGTAGAGCGTGGAAACCGCGGCCCGGCAAGCTGGGCGTGGGGCAGGCCACGGGGTACGTTCAACGACCGCGCACCACAGGGCCGCAACGCCTGGGCCACCAACCTGTTTGGTGACTACTTCAATAATGAGGAGAGCTTCCTGGTGTCCCCTTGCTTCGACTTCACCAGTTTCAGTGAGGACCCCTACTTCTCCGCCGCCCTCGTGGTACGCACGGAGGAAGGGCTGGATAACCTCCGGCTCGAAATGAGTACGGACGACGGTGACTCCTGGAGCACCGTCGGCATCAGCCCGGCTGACGTGAACTGGTATAACGACCGCCCCCGCCAGGTGTGGGATGGCGACGGTGGCTTCGGCGGTGAGGCGCGCGTAGTGGCTAACCTACTCGAAGGGGCGGCCGGGGAGGTCGTAAAACTTCGCTTCGCCTTTCGCACTAGTTTGGACGATACGGATGAAGGTATAATCCTCGACGCCGTTTCCATCGCCGAACGCCCGATGACCGATGTAGCCGTGGTGGCCATCGATGGGGATCTGGACTGCCCACAGTCACTGGATTTTACGACCTTCAACCTTTCGGTCTCCTACCAAAATATAGGTACCTCGGTGGTCGACACCGTTTTTATTAGTTACCCGACACTTCGCGGCGTTCGTCAGGAAACCGTAGTGGAACGCCTTGCACCCGGCAACGTCAGATCTTTCACCTTCCCTCCCGGCACGAGTGCCGATGGCCCCATAGGCAACCCGGTCGCCATTACGGTTACGGCCACGAACGATGAAAACTCGAATAACGACGTGGGCACGCTGCCCCTGATGCAAGTGGCCGAACTACCGTTCTACGAAGAATTTACGAACGGGGAACTACCGGAGCAGTGGCTGCTTGAAAGCAACGCAGCAGTCGGCGCAGACCCAACTACGGGCTCCCTCGCAATTATAGGATCGATTGACGCTGCGAGTGAAAGTGACACGTTAATGTCATTCACCACCGCCTTCTACGAATTCGAGGAAGGGATAGAGGATACGCTCCGTTTTACGCTCACCCTGACGGATACGATGCCCGACGATCGCTACGACCTTCGCCTGATCACCTTTGGCTGTAGTACGATCGGTGCGGAAGGCGTGATGTTGGATTCGATCCAGAGTGGTGAGTATGCCATTCCTCTCAGCGATCTTGATGAGGGAACCGGAGGGTTGATCCTCTTTCAACTTATTGCCGTTCGCGGTTCCGCAACCGCCGGCTTCGACGACATCAACATCCGCCGCTGCCCGCCTACGCTCGATCTGATCATCGACGTCATACCGGCAACCACTACTACGGCGACCAACGCCCGACTTACCGTATTTCCGAACGCAGGCGAAGCGCCTTACACCTACCTGTGGTCGACCGGTGCCACTACGCAAACGGTAGATGGCTTACCCGTCGGCCGCTACCAGGTAACCGTTACGGACCGCTTCGGGTGCACGACGATCGGCGACGTACGGGTCCAAAATTTCGTGGGGACGGAGGATCCGACCGGGGTACTAACCGGCATGACGGCGACGCCTAACCCCACGAGTGGTCTGCTAAATCTAAACCTCGAATTGCCTACCCCCCGCACCGTACTCGTCGAGGTATACGATGCTACCGGTCACCGCCTCTCGCGCGTGGCCCATGGCCGCGTACAAAGTCTACGGGCGGATACGGATTTGAGCGCCTTCCCGGCTGGAATGTACCTGCTGAGGGTGCAGGCGGATGGGGCCGCGCGGACGATACGTGTCTTCCGGCGATAGTTTGGCCGCCGCCGGGGACGAACTAAAGGGCGGCTTTAATCCTTTCTTCAGGGAACTGAAGCTAGGCGTATGAAAATCGGTGTCGTTTGTTATCCGACCTACGGGGGAAGTGGCGTACTGGCTACTGAATTGGGTATGGGGATGGCCCGTAGGGGGCATGAGGTCCACTTCATCACCTACCGCCGCCCGGCGCGTCTGGCGGGCTTTCAGGCTAACGTTTTCTATCACGAAGTCGATAGCGGCGCCGATTACCCGCTGTTCGAGTATGCGCCCTACGAAACCGCCCTCGCCTCCCGCCTGGTAGACGTCATCGAGAACTACGAATTGGATTTGTTGCACGTGCACTACGCCGTTCCGCACGCTTCGGTCGCCTACATGGCGCGTAAAATCCTGATCAGCCGCGGTCGCTACGTCCCCTTCGTTACTACGCTGCACGGTACGGATATTACGCTGGTCGGTACCAACCCGGCTTATGAGGCCACCATTACTTTCGCCATCAATAAATCCGACGGGGTAACCGCCGTTTCCAATAGCCTGAAAGCGGATACGCTGGCCAATTTCGAGATATGTAACCCCATTGAGGTCGTATATAATTTTATTGATTTTAAGCGATTTCAGCGGAAGAATAAAAATCATTTCAAGCAGGCCATTGCCCCGAACGGCGAGCGCATCCTGATGCACGTCAGCAATTTCCGTAAAGTGAAGCGGGTGGACGATGCCATCTTTATCTTCAAAATTATCCACGAGGCCATCCCCAGCAAATTATTATTGATCGGTGATGGCCCGGAGCGTGCGAAATGTGAGGATCTAAGTCGTCGTTTAGGGCTGACGAAGGATATTCGCTTTTTAGGTAAGCAGGATGCCGTCGAGGAGCTACTGGCCGTGGCCGATCTATTCCTCCTGCCATCTTCCAGCGAAAGCTTCGGTCTTGCGGCACTGGAAGCAATGGCCTGCGAGGTGCCCGTGATATCCAGCAACGTAGGCGGCATCCCCGAAGTCAATATCGACGGGCAGACGGGCTTTACCTCCGGAGTCGGTATGGTCGATAAAATGGCCGAAGACGCCCTGCGCATTCTCACCGACGATAAAGTATTGAATGATTTCCGTGCCGCGGCCCTCGTACAAGCAGCGAGATTCGATATCGAAGAAATCCTCCCAAAATACGAAGCCTATTACCAGGAAGTGCTGAAACGGACTACGGATAGGGTGGAGGAGGTAGTAACGGATTGTTGATATGGGCGAGGCCGCAGGTGCGGTGTTATGGAAGGAGGAGCAAAGTCGAAACCCCCTTCTAAGCGAAGCAGACTGCGAAGAAAAGGTAGTACCTTAAGTGTTGTTTTGCAGCCTTCCGAAGCAACTAATTCAGTCGATTCGTTTGTATACGATTCAAAGCAGTAAATATTATGGTTTCCGTTTCAATCCAGATTACAAAAGAGCAACTCTCTAACTTACTACAGGATGTCATGGCAAATGACCCGAGTATGCTTCAAGAAGTGATGGTGGAATTGACCGAGCACAGAAAACATCAATATGCTGATGATGCTCAGGTTGACGAGGCTATCGATGTAGTGTTCGCTCGTTTTGACAACGCCCTACGGGCACTGGCTTGATGGCACGTATTTTAAGCCGGTTGGTGCTTATTCGTATTAACCAACGGACCGTTGAAAGCCACGGTGGACAATTCATTCCACCAGATAACCTGCTAAATTCCTCCGCTTTAGATTATTTAGTGGAAGCCGTCGAAGCCGAATACTTCGGGCAAGAGATGTATCCCTCTATCGCCGACAAAGCAGCTGTATACCTATTTTCAATTGTAGGTAACCACATATTTCAAGATGGTAACAAGCGGACCGGACTGTCTGCCGCTATTGCTTTCCTCTTCATCAATGGTTTTGACATCAAAGTCCCCGATGGTTATCGGCACGATCCATCGATAGAGGAAGGTTGGTCGATTGAAGAGCAGTTCGTGTTTGATTTCACCATTGAGGTAGCCTCCGGTATGCATGGTTTGGAGGACGTCAGAAATTGGTTCGCTCAATGCACAGTAGAAAGGATGACTACGAACCCTGCACCTGCGGCCTCGCCTGAAAAATAGTCAGCTAGACCGTAAAATGCACCTGACAAAATTTCACCCACCATCTCGGGCATATACTTTGCTCGCTCCTACGCATTAAGTAGATAACGACAGTCGCGAGACTGAGCAAAATATAAAGTGATGAACTTCAATAACTTCACGATTAAGAGTCAGGAGGCGCTGCAACGCGCGGGTGAAATAGCGCTTGGGAACGGCCAACAAAGCATTGAGCCGGCACACCTACTCAAAGCGGTTTTCGAGATAGATGAGAATGTTTCGCCCTTCCTATTTAAAAAAATGGGGTCGAACCTCAACGCAGTAAAGAGCGCCCTGGATAGCATCGTTGCCGGCTACCCGAAAGTAACCGGCGGCCAGCAAATGCTGAGCCGGACGGCGGCGGAGATGATCCAGCAAGCCAATGTCGTAGCCAAGGAGATGGAGGATGAGTTCGTGTCCCTGGAGCACCTAGTACTGGCGGCGCTCAAAGTAAAAGACCAAGCCGCTGATGTGCTGCGCGATTCGGGGGTAAACCCGAAGGTGCTCAAGCAAGCCATACAGGAGCTGCGGCAGGGTAAGAGCGTAACCAGTAACTCCGCCGAGAACCAGTACAACAGCCTCGAGAAGTACGCCATTAACCTCAACGAGCGTGCCCGCAATGGTAAGCTCGATCCGGTGATCGGCCGCGATGAGGAGATTCGCCGGGTACTCCATATTCTGGCACGCCGAAGTAAGAACAACCCCATCCTGATCGGTGAACCCGGCGTCGGTAAGACCGCCATCGTAGAAGGCCTCGCCCACCGTATCGTTAATGGCGACGTGCCGGAAGATTTGCGGGATAAAGACATCTTCAGCCTCGACATGGGCGCCCTGATCGCCGGTGCCAAGTACCAGGGGGAATTCGAAGAGCGCCTCAAAGCCGTCATTAACGAAGTCACCCAGGCCGACGGGCAGATCTTTCTATTTATCGACGAGATCCACACCCTGGTCGGTGCCGGTAAAGGGCAAGGTGCGATGGACGCCGCGAATATCCTCAAACCGGCCCTCGCGCGCGGTGAACTCCGGGCAATCGGTGCCACCACGCTGGCGGAATACCAGAAATACTTCGAGGCGGACAAGGCTTTGGAGCGCCGCTTCCAGCAAGTTCTGGTTGACGAGCCGTCCGAAGAGGATGCCATCAGTATCCTCCGGGGGCTGAAGGAGCGCTACGAGACGCACCATAAGATTAACATCCTCGACGAGGCCGTTGTGGCCGCCGTCCAACTTTCCGAGCGCTACATCAGCGACCGTTTCCTACCGGATAAGGCCATCGACCTGATCGACGAAGCCGCCGCCCGCCTGCGCCTGGAGATGAACTCCATGCCGGAAGAACTCGACCAGATCGAACGGCAGATCCGCCAGTTCGAAATCGAACGCGAAGCCGTCAAGCGGGAGAACGACGAATCCAAACTTACCCGCATCGCCGGCGACCTGGCCAATCTGGAAGAGCGCCGCAACGCCCTCCGCGCGCAGTGGGAGTCGGAGCGCGAAGTCGTCCTCGGTATCCAACAAGCCAAGGAGCGCATCGAGAACCTTAAAAATGATGCGAAACAGGCAGAGCGCTCCGGTGATTTCAGCCGCGTGGCCGAGATCCGTTATGGATTGATCCCCGAAGTAGAGCAGGAATTAGCCGGCTTCAACGATCGCCTCGTCGATATGCAAACCAACGCCAAAATGCTGGTGAAGGAAGAAGTTGACAGTGAGGACATCGCCGAGATCGTCGCGCGCTGGACGGGCATCCCCGTCACCCGCATGCTACAATCCGAGCGGGAGAAGCTGTTGACGCTGGAAGACGAGTTGCACGGGCGCATTGTCGGCCAGGAGGAAGCCGTGGAAGCCGTAGCGGATGCCATCCGCCTAAGTCGCACCGGTCTCAGCAACCAGGACCGCCCCGTCGGCTCCTTCCTTTTCCTGGGTACCACCGGTGTCGGTAAGACCGAACTGGCCAAAGCCCTCGCCGAGTACCTCTTCAACGACGCCGATATGCTGACGCGCATCGATATGAGTGAGTACCAGGAACGTCACGCCGTCAGCCGCCTGGTCGGCGCGCCCCCCGGCTACGTCGGCTACGACGAAGGTGGTCAGTTGACGGAAGCGGTACGGCGCAAGCCCTACAGCGTCATCCTCCTCGACGAGATCGAAAAAGCGCACCCGGACGTGTTCAACATCCTCCTGCAAGTGCTGGATGATGGCCGCCTAACGGATAACAAAGGCCGGGTCGCCAACTTCAAGAATACGATCATCATCATGACCTCCAATATCGGCTCGGAGATCATCCGCGAGAAGTTCGGGCAGATCGACGAGCACAACGAAGAGGAGATCGTCGCCGAGACGAAGGATACCCTTTTTGAGGTATTGAAAAAATCCGTCCGCCCTGAGTTCCTCAACCGAATCGACGACGTAGTGATGTTCCGCCCCCTGAGCCGAAGCAACATCCGGGAAATCGTCGAGCTCCAACTCCACGCCGTTGCCGAGCAGTTGAAAGATCAGGACATCCACCTGACGATGTCGAAGCAAGCCATGGATTGGTTGGCCGCGGAAGGGTACAGCCCGGAATTCGGCGCCCGTCCGTTGAAGCGGGTGATCAAGAAGCGCGTGCTGCGTCAGCTTTCCAAGCAGCTACTGGCCAATGATATTCAGCCGGGGAGTGAGTTGGTGCTGGATGTCTTTGACGGGGTGGTGGTGTTCCGGAAAGCGAGGGTGGGGGAGCGAGCCATGGAGATCGAGATGCATAGGTAAAAGCAACCTTCAATGGGTAAGCTATCGGGATAGTTGACTATCCCGGAAATCTATTCATAGTCATGGATACTGTAGCGCTATTCCCCGTGCTGGGGCCTCCACACGTTCCCCCCCCCCGTAGCGAACCTGCTCAGTGCAAGGCCGGAAGCTCTACGAGGCATTCACGCCACTGTAATGGAAGATCGTTGACCTGGACGACGTGTAGCGCAGATAGCTCCACGGCTCCCAGGTCCAGATCGCCGGTGCCACCGCCCATATCCACGTACATACCTGGTTCGTCAATTTTGTACATCGCCCCGGATAATGGATCAACCACCAGGAAGCCGATCAAACCACCGAATACCAGGTTACCGATGTACCAGCCATCTAGCTTAAAGTTGACGGTACGTACTTGAGGCTCTACCCCGGGTGCGTTTACGGTTACTTGGTATTCCGCTTTCTTGAAGTAACCGTCGCTCGCCGATAATGTCATCGTTGCGGGGGAAGGGCCGGAAAACACGACTGCTCCACTTCGGTCCGTCACATCAACGACCGCATCCCGGGCGCTGGATTTAACGGAAAATGGGTAAGCACTCTTACTGACGATGGTGGCGCAGCTACTAGCAATCAGTAATGTAAGTATACATGGAACCACAAGGGCCGTAGGTGAGAATTTCATAATATTTAGGTTATAGGAGTGAAAACAGAAATGCGCTAAATCACTGCAACGACAGTCCAACATTGACAGCGTTGGTACGTCGGAGTAGCTAAGTGATCTACAAATTAGTAGGTAACCTGTAATCTTTCAAAAGTTACGACGATCTTTTTGCAGCAGGGGTAATACGTGTGGTGGAACTTGCACGGAGTAAGTCCTATTCCGCTGTCTACGTTACTTACGTGTAAGGCGTATCCAAATTGACTGGATCGTCCCCTTAATTTGTGCGCGGTCAGCGTTCATGACCTATAATCTCGCACCATTCAGTAAGCATTTTCATGGCTAAGTATGCTCTATTGGTCGTTCTCTTGGGTGCTATACTAGTAAGTCTTGCCCTAAACGCGCCCCACTTCAATAAAGACATACTCGGGATGCACGCCTGGCGGCAAAGCCAAACCAATGCCAACGCACTGAATTTCCTGAACGTCGGCAACAATATTTTACGACCGCGACAGAGCAATACGGGGGCGGAGCGGAAGGTATACCGATCTGAATTTCCCCTCTACCCCTGGCTTTCCGCTCAAGTTTATTCGATTGTGGGAACGACCCCATGGGTCATGCGGGGCTTTGCCTTCGGACTTAGCGTGTTGACCATTCCAGGCATGTACTATTGATTAGCTGCCTTCGTGCGTATCAGTTGGTTGGCCGTTGCGGTCACCTGGGCTTTTACTTTTGGTCCTACGTTCGCTTATCACGGGTTTAACCCGATGCCCGATAATCTATAGTTGAACTGCCTTGGAATTGTGAGATTATGGCGACGCTATTTTTTCGACTCGCCAGGCGAAAAACGTAGGCGAAGCGGTGGCTTCGACGAGGCTTTTCAACGCAGTGAGGCGAGAAAAGAGCTAGACAGAAATCACAAGATCAGGGTGGTTCAACTATAGCGCTCTGTTTCGGCTGCTGGGGGCTGGCTTTTGTCGTAAGGGCCATTCAAAGTCAAAGCACTAGCTACTGGATAATGGGTAACGTGCTGATCGGTTTAGCTACCTTAGTTAAGTTGCCATTCGTGTTGCTGTTTGCGCTTCCGGTAGCCGGGTTACTGCATCACCCGCCGCCGCGAGAGCTCAAATACGTTGGGTTGCGCGCCATAATTCTTCCGCTTTGTCTAGCCCCGGCGGCGGCGTGGTACCTGACTGTCACTCCGGAATGGGGCGGGAACCCCGTCATTGGTGGTATCTTAAGTACGGAGGCCGATTGGTTGCGGCTGGCGGACTACCTACAGCACAATCTGATTTCTACCCTGCCCGAGATGTTGTTAGGCTTCGCGGCACTCCCCGCGTTTCTTTACGGTATTTACGCAGCGGTTAGGAACCGCAAGCACCTGTGGTCGCACTACAGATACTTCTGGTTACTTGGGGTAGGTTTGGTAGCCTTCTTCCTCTATGAGTTGAATGCGCTCGGTAAGGCACACGATTATTACCTCTATCCCTATCTGCCCGTAATATTCCTCGTAGTACTGTATGGTTGCCATAATTGGTACGTAGCTCAGGAGGGCCGGGCCGTATGGTTTCGGTTACTATTACCGCTGCTGTTCGTATTTGCGCCGCTTGCTTGCTTTTTGCGCTTAGGTCATGCTTGGTCCACTGAATATGCGGGCTACAATCCAGATCTATACATTCACCGCGAAGCACTGCGGAGTGCGGTACCCGACGGTACTCCCGTGATTGTCGGTATCGACCAATCCCCCTACATCTACTTATATCACCTGCGAAAGTACGGCTGGACACTAAACAGTGCGCAGCTTGATCAAGCTGATTTTGAAAATATGCTACGCGCCGGGGCCGCCTACCTCTACATCGATAATAACCAGCTACTACAGGCCCCCTGGGTGAAGAGTTACTTAGAAGAAAAAGTAGCGGAGGCAGGGTCATTTAAAGTATATCGACTTACCATTCCGAATGAGTAGGTTATTTAAATACGCAGCCACTCAATCCCTACTCAAACAACTGCGCCCCCTCGCGAACCGCAAAAAACGCATCCGCTTTCACCTCCTCCGAAACCATGACCTCGGAGATTAGCAGTGGATCACGCGGCGTGGTTGGCTGACCTGCTTCTACTTTGTGCCAAACCAGCATATTCGGTAGGGCAATACCGGCGTGCTCTCCCCATTCCGGATAATGAATCCAGCTGACGTTATCGCTGACTTCGCCGCTGCGGTAGGTAACCGTGTAGCCCAACCAGCGCATCTGCTTGGTGTCGGCGTCGTAGTGGAGGTAGTAGTTGTCATTGGGGCTGAGGCCGACGCCGGAGTCGTAGCTGATCTTGATGCCCGGGTAGCTCTTGCCGTCAAATTCCAGCGGCTCGGTGGCGGTATAGTTCACGCCGGGGTCCGCCAGCACGAAGGGCATGGCGTAAAAGTAGAACATGAGGTTGCGGTAGAAGAGGGGGTCGCCTTCGTATTCCCCTTCGCTGACGACCCAGCTTTTTTCACCGTCGTAGCCGATGGTAGCCGTCGGTTGTTCGATGAGCTCGCGGCGGGTCTTAAGGTCAACGGTGTGCTTTTCTTTTCCTTCACCTTTTGGGAAGGAGAAGGAGAGGGTGTTCTGCTTCTGCCAGGCGGCTAAACCACCGTGGGCTTCCAGCACACTTCTGAAATCGGCCGGAAGGTTAGCAGCCGGGTCGGTGGGGGTCTCCATCTCTTCCTGCTCGGTGGCGGCATCGGCGAGGGGCTCGCTGTTGCAGGCAAAGGCAAATAGTAGGAGCAGAAAGGGAAGTATGCGAATGATCATAGCCGGGTGGTTTTCTACCGGCAGTTACGCCTTACTACCGGAAAAGGTTGATGCTGTATTTTTATCGGGTACGCCCCTTAGCGCTCCTGCTTGGCTAACCATTCCATAATGGTTATCTTTTCTCCGTTCACCTCCGACCAACAGGCGTTGGCGTGGCAGGGGACCCAACTGAAGTGGCCGTTGTACCAGTAATCCTCCCCGCCGTAAAGCCCGGTTAGGTCCGTCACGTGGTCGAAATAGCTGAAGTGAACGTCTGCCGCACCCGCCGCCTCCAAACGGCTTACCGTCGGGACGACCGTTTCCAGCGGTAACGTAACTGGGTCGTCCTCGGCGTGGACGAACCAGAGGGGGACGGTGGCCAACTCGGCGATCTCCGCGTCGCTCAGGTTCTTGCTGCGGTAGGCCAGGGCGCTGGGGAAGCCGGCGGCAAAGTAACCGGGCTTACGCAGCAGTAGCTTCAGGGTCATGAACCCACCGTTAGAACAGCCACCTACGTAGATCCGGCCCCGGTCGATGCCCGGGCGGTCGGCAACGTAGGACTCGATCAAAGCCAGCAGGGCGGGGGTGAAGCGGCTCTCTTCCTCCCCCCAACTGGCTTTGCCCCCGGTAGTCTCCATCCAGTAGCTGGGGGCTTGGGGCCAAAGAACGTAAGCACCGCCCATAATAGCTTGGGTCGCCTCTTCGGCGTAAGCGGTTGCGCGGTTAGCGAGCAGGGGGATACGGGTGTCGGTGCCGCCTTCCCCGCCACCGTGTAGCCAAACGATCAACGGTCGCTTATCGGAGGCCTCGGGGGTGAAGTGCGCGTAGGTCAGTGCGGTGCCGTCGGTGTGCTCGAATTCGCCGCTCAGGTCAATGCCCTTCAGCCCCGGAAAGTACTGCTGGTCTTCCGTAGCGAAGCTCGTGACGGTAGGGACGTGGGTTACGTCCAGCGAATAGCGGATGAATACGTTGCGGCCGGCATCCCCCAGATACGTGATCGGATTGTCGATGCTCAGGTGGGGGCCTACGGCTAGTACCAGCGTAGTGTGGTCGCCTTCCTTTAGCCGCCTCCCCCGGCTATCGGAAGCGTAGGCGGATACCACCTGGCGGTCGCCCTGCTGGTTAAGCCCGGAGGCATGGGTCCGCATTGCGCTTACCTTCCAATTTTCTGCACCTCCCCCGACCGAGTCAGGCTTCGAATAAGGAATAATAACCTTCGTGACGGCCGGGCCCCAATCGAAGCCTTCGATGACGATGCTGTAAGTGTCGGATTGCGCCATCAAGGGAAGAACGGCAAATAGCAGGAGTAGAACGGAGGTAAAACGCATGGCGCTAAGGTACCCTTGCAGTCGTAAACGATAGCGGGTAGTGGCCGGCTACCGATTCACGCGCACTACCTCGAACTCCGTATCCGCGGGGGCACGGCCGGGAGGGGCCACGTCGAAGCGGGCGTTGACGACGTAAAGCTCGTCTCCCAAATGCGTGACCGTGGTAGGGATGCGAAAGTCAGGGTTAGTGATGATAGAGCTTACACTGGCCTCCGCGTAGTCAAGGCCACTAAAGTCGACCACCGAGATCTGATTGAGGAAGTTTTGTACGACGAAAAGCCGACGGCCACGCAGCAGAATGCCATCGCCAGAGGCTACCGAAGCACCGCCCAAATCGATCAACCGCGCTTCGCCCGACTTGCGGTCGATCCGGAAAAGCTCACCGGTGAAGGTATTGGCCACGATTAAAAAGCGACCCAGGGGCGTAACCGCGATACCGTTGGCGTTGAACTGCCCTTCGGTGAAGGAAAACGCGTCACTGACGGGGATCGTAACGACGCCGCTACCGGGTATACCCAGCGCGTTAAGGCGAATTTTGTAGATGCTCCGTTTGGCGGAATCGGTGAAGTAGGCACCGTCCGGGCCGATGGAAACATCGTTCACGAAGCCGCCTCCGAAGTCGTACGCCGCCACTTCGCTGCCGTCGCGCGTATTGATGACGCGGGCGCCACCGGTGGCACCGCCGGCAACGAAAAGAAATTCGGTGCGGAGGTCGAAGTCAAGCCCCACTGCGGATGCACCGGATGCGCCGGCCGTGAGGATCGCACCGGCACCGTCCTCAAAGTCACCTTTGTAAATGGCACCGCCGCCAAGGGAGCCCACGTAAAAGTCAGTACCGTTGCCGGCCACGATCCCTTCCGGGCCAAAGCCATCCGGTAAGTCGATGATGTCGGGGAAGGTCAGTGGGTCGTCGTCATCGTCCGGGAAAGGGTCGTACTGATTGACCAACCGGCAACCGGAAGCGAGCAAGACGGTACCGAGGAATAACAGGAGAAAACTTTTAGACATGAGGCTATGAGATGGTTGTGCTTCATAAGTAACTAAAGTGCCTACATGTTTCGTGAAACTAGGCTCTAAGGGCGATAATCTAAACTTCCGCCGGTGCGTTACCTGCTAAGAACCGTCTCCTATGTCGCTGAAGAACAAACTCGTATCCGGCACGCTCGTGCTGATCGCCTTCCTCTCCCTCACCGCTGCTACGCTCTCCCCCGCCAACGATAAGTTTTTCGAGATCATGAAAGCGATCGAGGTGTACACCAACGTCTATAAGGAGGTGAACCAGTACTACGTCGACGACATCGAGCCGAATAAACTGATGCGCACGGGTATCGAGGCCATGGTAGAATCGCTCGATCCCTACACCAACTACATCTCCGAGACCGACGTCGAACTCGCCCGCCTCAACCAAGCCGGTAAATACCAGGGGATCGGGGCCGAGATCGAGTACATCGACGGCCTCCCGACCATCCTGACCCTCTATAAGGACCAACCCGCCGACGCCGCCGGCCTAAAAACGGGCGACCGCATTTTGCGGGTAGACGGGCGTGAAACGAAAGGCTACAACCGCGAACAGCTGGAAGAAGTCATGCGCGGCTTCCCCGGAACGACGATGGAACTAAGCATCGAACGCCCCGGCGGCGGCAAGCAGGAGCTGGAAGTATTGCGCGGCGACGTGAGCATCCCCAACGTCCCCTACTCAGGGATGCTGGACGGCGAGGTCGGCTACGTGGCCCTGACAACCTTTACGCGGCAGGCCGGCAAGAACGTACGTGATGCCGTAAGTCAGCTGCGGGCGGACAATCCCGACCTAAAGGGCGTCGTACTCGATCTGCGCGGAAACGGAGGCGGCCTGCTCAACGAAGCCGTGGACATCGTCAACATCTTCGTGCCCAAAGACGAGCTGATCGTAACGACGAAAGGAAAAGTGCGTGAGTGGGACCGTACGTATAAAACAAAGGGTAACCCCCTGGATACCGAACTGCCGGTTGCCGTATTGATCAACGACCGCTCGGCCTCCGCCTCGGAGATCGTAAGCGGTTCCCTGCAGGATCTGGACCGGGGCGTCCTCATCGGCCAGCGGAGTTACGGCAAGGGCCTGGTACAGAATATTATGGAGACGGGCTACGGTAGCCGCGTCAAGATCACGACGGCGAAGTACTACATCCCCAGCCAGCGGTGTATCCAGGCCATCGAATACGTCGATGGTAAGCCGGTCGACATCCCCGACGACCAGCGCGCCAGGTTCAAGACCCGCGCCGGCCGTGAGGTACTCGACGGCGGCGGGGTAGCCCCCGACCTTGAAGTCCCACTATTAGGAGGGAAGGCCATCACGCAGGGCTTGCTCGATAACTACGTGATCTTCGACTTCGTCAACGAATGGGTGGCTGGGCACCCGACGATCGATTCGGTAGCGGACTTCCATTTCACCGACTGGCCGGCTTTCGAGGCTTTTATCCAACGCGGCGATTTCGAGTACGACTCCAAAGCGGAAAAAGCACTTGAAAAGGCCCTGACCGCAGCCGAAGCCGAAGGTTATGCCGTCACCGACCAGCTAAAAGCCATCCAGGAAAAGGTAGACCGGGAGCAACTGACCGCCATCCAACAGTACGAGGAGGAGATCGTCGACATCATCGAAAAGGAGATCGCCGGGCGTTACTACTATCAGAGGGGGCAGGTACAAATGGGCCTGAGAAACGACCGGGAAGTGCAGGATGCCATAGCAATCCTTACGGATAAAGCGCGCTACGAAGCTCTGCTAAAGCCGTAATTAGTCTGGGAAAAGGCATAAACAACTATTTTAACCCACCTTCGTGACCTTTTTACACTAAGTGCGTCTTACATTTGTCGCTACAACAAAAGAGCACTCCTTTAGAAGGCTCACTGTCATAACAACAACTCACACAGTCCTATACAACATTTCTTTAAGATGTACCGTTATAGTGACCGAAATGGGTAAAAACTTTACCCACTAAGAATTTTAGGTCGTCTTTTTTTCATGAGATTATGATTGTTTGCGCCTGGCCCCTTCGGGGCCGGGCTTTTTTCTGTCCGTTACGGCCGTGCCGGCACCTAACCGAGGGCGGTTACCTTTGTTGTGAAATCCACCCCGAAACAGATGTACAAACTTCTAAAGCCCTTGCTGTTCTCCCTGGCGCCGGAGCGGGCGCACCATCTGACGGTGCAGGGTTTGGCGGCAACGCTGTCTTTACCCGGCCTCAGCTCCGTTTTTCGCGCGCGCTACGCCCTGGAAGAGCCGGCATTACGGCGCAGGGTATTCGGCTTACCTTTCTCTAATCCTATCGGCCTGGCCGCCGGCTTCGACAAGGACGGGAAGTACTATCGCCACATGGCAAGTCTGGGTTTCGGCTTTCTGGAGTTGGGTACGGTCACGCCTCGCCCCCAGGCCGGTAACGCCCAACCGAGGCTCTTTCGCTTGCCGCAGGACCGCGCGCTCATCAACCGTATGGGCTTCAACAACGAAGGCGTGGAAGCTTTGGCGGGCCGCCTGTTGGCGCACGGCCGCCCCGGTAACGTCGTTCTGGGTGGTAACATCGGTAAGAATAAGACCACCCCGAATGAGGAGGCTACGAGCGATTACGTCAAATGCTTCGACCGCCTCTATCCACTCGTCGATTATTTCGTCGTCAACGTCAGCTCCCCCAACACGCCTAACCTTCGCGCATTGCAGGATCGGGAGCCGCTGACCAAGCTGCTGTCGACACTCCAGGAACTTAACGTGAAGCTGGCGCGCACGACCGAGGCCGAAGTCGAATTAGGTAGGGTAGGGGAGCTATGGAACCAAAAACCCATCCTCCTCAAGATCGCCCCCGACCTTACCGAAGGGCAACTCGACGACATCCTGGAGATCGTCCGGGATACCCACATCGCCGGTATCATCGCCACTAACACGACCGTCGCCCGTGCCCCCTTGGCCACTGACGCCGCCGCGGTGGAAAAGATCGGTATGGGCGGCCTGAGCGGGGCCCCGGTCCGCGCGCGGTCCACCGAGGTTATACGCCACCTTTACGAGGGTAGCGGCCGCTCGCTGGCCATCATCGGCGTAGGGGGGGTTGAGGACGCGGCCTCGGCCAAGGAAAAGCTCGATGCCGGCGCCAAACTGGTGCAGGTATACAGCGGAATGGTGTACGCCGGGCCGGGCTTGGTGCGGGATATCAAGAAAAGTCTTTGCGAGGACGCAGGTGCAGGCAATCGGATGTAGGAGCAGGGCGCTACCCTTACCTACTTGCATAAGGATAATATTCAAATACCGGGCCGTGCCGATAGCGAAGAATGATGCGCGGAAATGGGCCAGCCCTCACTATTGTGGTACCTTGAGGCCCCAACCCACCATCACACCTATGCCCCGCCTTACAGTCTACCTGTTCCTTATCCTATTGGGGGGCAGCAGTTGTACCGATCTCATCGACCCTACCTACCAGTTTCGCGATGGGTTTTACCTGATCGAGGGAGAGATCACGAACGTCGGCGGGGGCGGTCAAATATCCGTGAGTCGGAGTGAGCTGCGCGACGAGCTGTACTTCCTCAGCGCCCTCCCGGGTGCGCGCGTCTTCACCGTGGAAGAAGGCGGCGCTTCGGCAGAGTGGATCGCCTCCGACGATGACGTCACGTACCGAGCGCCGGAAGGTTATGCGGGGGAGCCGGGGCGGTCGTACTTCGTCCGGGTGGAGTTGCGCGACGGAACGGTGCTGGAGTCGGACCCGGAAGTGATGCCCGCTCCGGTACCCATCTCGAACTTTCGGCTGGACTTCGAACAGGAAGCTTTCTTCGACCCGGTGCGGGATCGTTTCGTCCCCGCCCATACGCTGCTGGTTGACGTCGACGACCCGCCGGAGGTCAATAACTTCTACCGATGGCGCTACCGTGTCTTTCGCCAAATCGCCGTCTGCGCATCCTGCTCCTTCCAGCGGTACCGGAACGGGCGGTGCGAAGAACACCCCAGCGCCCTCGGTGTCGAACGGTGGGACTATCTATGTGACGGCCTGTGTTGGGAGTTCGTCCGTTCCCTCAAATTCGAGTTGCAGGATGATGGCCTCTCACAGGGCCGCGCCCTCCGCGGTATAGCGGTAGGGTCGCAAGTTTATACCCGCCCCTCCGGCGGTCGCCTGTTCGAGCTTAGCCAGGAGCAACTAACGGGTGCGCACTATTTCTACGCCCGCCAACTACAACAGCTCGCCTTTGAGTCGGGCGGCCTGAATTCCGTGACCCCCTCCGCCCTCATCGGTAATATGCGGGACGTGAATAACCCCGACGTTCAGGTGCTGGGCTACTTCGGGGCGGTCGCCGTGGATACGGCGCGTACGTTTATCCGCTATGAGGACGTAGACGGCACCCCCGTACAGGGCGTTGAGACGATCATGCTCGAGCCCGACCCGCCGACGTGTGGAGATTGCCCGCCCAGAATCCCCTGTACGGGTGATCGCCGTACGCAAATCAAACCGGAAGGCTGGGAAGAATGAATACACCATCGACCAACGGACGCGCCTTGCGGCGGGTACTACTCCTACTCCTTATTACTCTGGGGCCCGGTTTGGCTTACGGCCAGGAGACCTTTCGCCTGCGCATCTTCACCCGCGACGCCGTGACGGGCGACCACCTGCCTTTCGTCAGCGCCCAAATTGTGGACGGCCCCCAGGGCACGACGGATGCCGATGGCGCGTGGGAGGTGCGCCTTCCCACCGGCCAGGTTACCATCCTGACCTCCGCCATAGGCTACGCCAGCGAACCCTACGAGATCGGCTTAAGAGCTAATCGGGATCTGGTGATCCTGATGGACCCCTTCGCCGAAACGCTGGAGACCATCACCGTCAGCACCGACGACGCGCGCGAACGCCAACTCCGCCCCTTGATGGGGGTGAAGCGACTGTCGACGGAAGACCTCAAAGTACTACCGACGGTACTCGGGGAGGTGGACGTACTGCGCAGCCTGCAAACGGTATCCGGGGTCAGTTCCGCGGGGGAGGTCAGCAACGGGGTCAGCGTGCGTGGGGGGATGATCGATCAAAACCTGATCCTGTTTGACGGCGCACCGATCTTTACGCCCACCCACCTCTTCGGGCTTTTCTCCATTTTTACGCCGGACGCAGTCGGTGGGGTAGATCTCTACCGCGGTAACATCCCCGCACGCTTCGGCGGGCGCTTATCGTCGGTCGTCAACGTTCAGTCCAAAGAACCGACGCGGGATAAGTGGTTGCTGCGGGGCGGCTTGGGCATACTTTCCAGTAACCTCTCCCTCGAAGGGCCGGTAACGAAGGATAAGCGACTTAAAGTACTCATAGCCGCCAGGGGGGCTTTCAACGACCTGGCCTTTAAAGCCATCGAGCGACTCAAGAACACCGAAAGTAAGTTCGGGGATGGGATCGTCAAACTGCGCTACGCCCTGAACGACCGCCACAGCCTCTCGGCCTCCGGCTTTTACAGTAAGGACTTTTACTCCATCGATCTGCTCAGCAACTTCGCCGGTATCTCGGCTGACCGCAACCAGTACGATTACAGTACCCTGAACGGTAGCCTGAACTGGCTATACGTGGTTAACGAGCGGCTAAACGTATCTACCCGCCTCGTCAGTAGCGACCACAAGCCGAACATCATCTTCCCACAGCGGGAAGGGGGAGGAAACCCCCGCTACGGCTCCCGCATCCAGTTCAGGAGCGTGCAGAGTACGGCCGACCTGACGACGGCGAACGATCATCACCTCTCGGGCGGCTTTCAACTCACCCGGTACGACCTCGACCCCGGCTTCCTCGACCCCGACGGTGCCAGCCTCTTCGAAGCCCGCACCCTGGCTAAGGAAGCCGCGCTGGAAACCAGCCTGTTCATCGAAGACGAATGGCGGGTATCGGATAAGCTCCGCCTGTCACTCGGGTTGCGGTATACCCGCTTCGATCAGCTTGCCCCCGGCAGCATCAGAAGCTACGCGGAAGGGGAAGAACTAACGCCTTTCAATTTGACCGATGTGACCGAGCAGGATGGCGGGTCGCTGAATACTTTCGATGGTTGGGAGCCCCGCGCCGGCCTCAGCTTCCAGGTAGGGCAGTATACCAACCTAAAGGCATCTTACGGTATTACCCGCCAGTACCTGCTGAACATCTACAATGCGGTCACCCCGCTGCCGACCAGCCGGTGGAAGGTGGCGGATAACAACGTCGCCCCCCAGCGGGGGGATATCGTGAGTTTGGGCTTACACCAGCTCACCGCCAACGGTGCCTTCGAGTTCAACCTCGAGGGCTATTACCGCCGGATGCAGAACCAACTCGAATACAAACCGGGGGCTGACTTCTTCCTGACCCCCTTCGTCGAAACGGACATATTACAGGGGCAAAGCCGCGCTTACGGGGTAGAACTGAGCGTAGAGGAACACAAAGGCCCGTTGACGGCGCGCATGAGCTATACCTACGCCCGCGTAGAAAACCGCGTAGAGGGGCCCACCTTCCGTACCAGCATCAATAACGGTGAATGGTATAACGGCTACTTCGATCAGCCGCATAACTTTAACATCAGCCTTTCTGCCAAGGATAACGTAGCCAATACGTTCAACTTGTCCTTGACGGTGCAGTCGAACCGCCCCTATACCGTCCCCAATGGTTTCGTGCTCTCCAATGGCCTGAGCGTGCCCCTTTACTTAGAGCGTAACAACGGCCGCCTGCCCGTCTACCACCGGCTGGATTTCAGCTGGCGCATTCACAACCCTACCCTCGGTAAGCGCCGCTGGACGGGAGATTGGATATTTACCGTCTATAACCTCTACGGACGGAAGAATACCTTCAATAACTATTTCGTACCCATTACCGTACCGCTTCGCAATGGCAATATCAGCACCAGCCCTCTACGGCAGTACCGGCTGTCCATCTTCGGCGCGCCGGTGGTTAGCCTGACGTATCAGTTCAAGTTTGAGTAATGAATCGGGGAGTTCAACGCGCCATCAACTCAGGATTCGGAGGCACCTCAATCTTCCTCTTCTTCCGTCTCCGCCCGTACGAATGCCCCCCGGCGTGGCGCTGGCACCATTGCATCCGGCCCCCGCACGGTACGCCAGATGATGGAGGTAAACAAATTATCGGGCACCCCGTCTTCCCGGCTCAAATCAATCCGTTCGCTCAAGTCCGATAACTCGTTTCGCTCGGTGTTGAGCTCGTCGAGGTCGATGTTATTCGGTAAGGCCCGGTAAGGGCGTTTATCCGGCTCGGTACGAAAACAGGCAAACAGTGGGGTGGCCGCGGCGTCATACTGACTCATCGGCGGTAGCCCGAGAATCAGTTCCATCGTTCGCAGGGCACCCGCGGTAGAATACATCGTGGATTCGACGTGGCCCCGCCGCGTGTAGGGCGAGGCGATCAACAGTAAAGAACGGTGGGCATCCACGTGGTCCGGTCCGTTCTGGGCGTCGTCTTCGGTAATGAAAACGACCGATTCTTTCCATATGGGGCTGTTCGATAAGTGTTCTACGAAGAGCCCGACCGCCAGGTCGTTATCCGCCACCATGGCCGCCGGGGTGGGGCGCCCGATCCGCGCGCCCGCCGTGTGGTCGTTCCCGAAGCGAATCGTATTGAAGCGCGGTACGGCATTTATAGCCAACAAAGAATCAAAATCCGCCCGCCACCGATTAAAGCGTAGGGTATCTTTAATACCTAAATTATAGCCCGGGTATTCCGTAGCCATATGCCCTTCCAGGCTCTCCAGATAAGTTTCGTTGAGGTTGGAGAATTCGCCGTAGGTCCGGTAACTGATGCCGGCGCGCTGGCAATAGTCCCAAATGTACCCTTGCTTGGGGTAGCTGATGGGCCGCCGCCCCTCGTAGTCGTAGGTGCCGCCGCGCCGCCCGTAGCTCGTCGGCCACGTTTTTTCGGTATAGTCCGTCGCGTAGGCCGCCGTACTCCAGTTATGGCCGTCGGCACTCACCTCGGCGTCCACGAAGTAATTGTCGAGCAACACGAACTCGCGGGCAAGCTTATGGTGATTAGGGCTGACGCTATCCGGGAAAATGCATAAGCTAACCTCACCGTTTCCTTCCGGCATATCACCCAAAACCTGGTCGTAAGTGCGGTTCTCCTTAATGATGTAGAATACGTACTTGATCGGGCTGGCCTCACCGACCCGCCGGGGGATCGGCCCGCCGTCCACCCCGGCGGCCAGTTCCTGCTTCTCTTTCGTGTAGGGGGTGTTGCCGTACACGACGTCAGTGAGCGTGCGCAGGCTGTCCGCGTCCGGTACGTCCCGAAAACCCAGCGTACCGGTGAATAGGCGGGCGATGTATTCCGTCTCCGGGGTACGGCGGGTATAGGGGTTGGGGCCGTTAGGATTAGCTGCGGTATTCAGGCCTTTTGCGTTTACGGTCAATAGTCGATTACCGGCTACCCGGGTAACGGTCGGGTACCAACCCGTCGGGATGAAGCCTTCGGATTCGCTGAAGCCCGCCTTTGCTACGTCGAATACCGCCAGGCAGTTATTGTCGGCATTCGCGGCGTACAGCGTTTCTCCGTCGGTGCTTATCGCCAAGCTGTTGGTCGTGCTGCCCGTCGGGGAATCCGGGTAAAGAGCACAGTTCAATTGCTCGATTACGCTGCTGGTAGTCAGATCGATTACGGCAACGGCATTCTCGTCCGAGCAGGCCACGAACAGGCGATCGTCGACGGGGTGGCGCAGCAGATCGTTGGGGTGATAGCCGACCACCGTTTTGCGCCTTAGCTCCAATGTATTCGGGTCGATTACGGCCACCGCTTCGCCATCCCAGAGCGATACGTACAGTTCGTCGCGGCGGGGGTCGTAAAGGCAGGTATAGGCCGAAGCGCCCAGCTGGGTGCGTTCGATCAGGCTGCCGTTAGTCAAGTCGAAGGTGTATAGGCTGCTGTCGCGCTTAGTGACGGCGTACAGGCGGTTGCGCGCTTCGTCCAGGCTCAGCCCCGCCACGCTGGCGGTGTCGGAGGGCCAGGGGGCGGTCAGAACGAGAGAATCCACCAAGCTCAAACGGTCGTCTACCACTTCGACGACCCACACTTTATTCGTTTCGCCGCCGGATGCGTACAGGCGGTTTTCCGCGCGGTTGAGGGCCAGCCCGAGCCAGGCGGCGGGGAGTTCCAGCGTGTGCAACACCTTCTGGCCGGCCACGTCAATCCACTGGAGGCTGTGCGTGCTCTGGCCGTTGTTCGTTACCGCCATCCGGTCGCCCGCGGTGTTCAGCACGGCATTCAGGGGTAAATCACCTAGGGGGAGTTGCTCCGGTGGCGGGGTAAGGGCCCAACCGTTAGCCAGTAAGGTTCGGTCAATGGCGGCCTCATTTTTTTCTGCGAGGTCGCAGGTGCAAACAAACGTAAGGAGGAGCAAAGCGGGGGTTACCTTGCGCGCAGTAAAAAGGAGGAGAAGGAATAAGTAAGCTCGTGCTAACATGCGCTACTGATTGAAGGTGTAACGAACGCCGAGCTGTAACCGCCAGGGCGTCCCGTTGATCGGCTCGTTGGCTACGCCGGAGTTAACCGAATATTCGTAGGATTCACTCTCTTGGTCGAAGCCGGTAATCTGCATCAGGCGGTTTTCGCGGCGGTAGTTGTTCGTACGGCCCCACTCTTCGTTCAGCAGGTTGGCGAAGTTGAAGATGTCGGCGGTCAGCTCCAGGCCATGGGGGAGGTTGGGTAGGCGCAGTTGGTAGGCGGCGCGCAGGTCGATAATGGCGCGGAAGGGGTTCTTGCCGCCGTTGCGCTCGGCGAAGCCACCGAAGCTTTCGCGGAGGTATTCCTTGTAGTGGTCGGGGATGTCGCGGTCGGTCAGGATATCGCTGTACGCATCGCGGATGGCGTCGGGGGTCGTGGATCGAAATTCGGGGTAGATGTAGGCCACGTCGTTGCGCAGGTTGAAATCGCCGTTAGCACTCCGGTTATTATTCACCGTGAAGCCGTAAGGTTGCCCGCCCGTACCCACTAAAGTAAAGCCAAGATTGAACCCCCCGATGGTTGGTGTCGCTCCGTTCACGACGAGCTTATTACGGAAGTTGTTGTCACTGTAGCCCCAGTTTAGCGCACGGGGGTCGCCCTGCACGGGAAGAAAGGTGGAGGTATTGGCCACGCAGCAGTTGTAGCTGGAATTATCCCGCGCCTGGTTAAACGTGTAGGCCGCATTCAGGTAGCCGTCTTTGCCGATACGCGCGGTAGCCTCGAAGATGACGGCGTATTGCTCTAACTCCCCGTCGGAAGTCAGCAGCAGGGTACGGCCGATGCGGTCGGAAATGCGCGAATCCTTCCAGTCGGTATTCCCTTCCTCGGTAATGGTTTCGGCCGGGACGAACACCTCGCGGTTGTCGCTTCCGGAGATGAAGTCGGGTTCTACCTTTAGGTTGGCTTCCTGATAGGTATAGTTATTTACCGTCCGGCTCGCCAGGAAGTTGACGCCGAGGCTATAACGGTCGCCAAATAAGTGCGTATAGCTGAAGTTGCCTTTGAAGATCGTCGGTACCTCGAAGTTATCACTGACGGCATTGATGGTGGAAAACGGCCTTTGACCTTCGACCACCCCGGGTACGGAGGAAGGGTCCTCCCGGTAGGCGGGGAAGTTCGGCAGGGGCACGTCGTCACCCGTCACGTCGATTGCCCCGAGGAGTACCCCGCTGTTCTGGATGTTGTTGACCTGAGCGTAGTAATGGGGCTGAGAGCTGAATACGCCGCCACCGAGCCGAAAGATGTCTTCGGTCTTGCCACCCAGATCGTAAGTAAGCTGTAAGCGCGGCTGGATATTATCCCAATCGGACGGGCGGTTATCCGTACGAATGGCCAAGTCTTCAAAAACTACCTCGTTGAAGTCGGCGGCGTCGCTGAAGGCGGTCGCATCCCACCGCAAGCCAATCGTAGCATTCAGGTGACGTACCGGTTCCCACTGCATCTGCGCGAAGAGGCTGAGGTCGATGACCGTTTGCTCGACGAACGGTAAGCCCTGCAAAGGCACTTCGCGGGCGTAGCGCGAAGGGTTGAGGGCCTCGAAGTCATCCAGCGAATCGAAGAAGAAACGGCCGTTCTGCTCGTTGGAAAGTAGGGTCTGCAGGCGGGTGATCATGTTGTCGGTACCGAAAGTGAAGTTGAACCGGCCGGCGGTGAGGTAGGCAGTGTTCGTGATCTGTAGCATGTTCTCCTGGTTGGTCTCCGGGGTAAACCGCTGGCCGCCGAACTGTACGCTCAGCGTCCGGTCCGAGCCATTGGGAAGTACTGAGGTCACATCGACGATGGCCCGGGGGATATTGGTCGCGGGTAGCTGGCTACTCGGGACGAAGGCGCGCTCGGCGTGCTGGTACTGTACCTTGAACTCGTTGAGCAGCGTAGGGGAGAAAGTGGAACGCAGGCTCAACAGCGTACTGTTTTCCATGGAAGAGAAGTCCGAAAAGCTTTCGGCCAGCTCAATGCTGCTGTTGTCACTGACGCTAAAGGGGTTGTTCCAGCGGTTGTAGTTGTTGCGCAAGGTCAGCGTGTGGCGATCGTCGATCTGGTAGTCCAGCCGGGCGAACCAGGTGTTGGCGGCGGTGCTGCGCTCGAACTGCCCCGTCTGCTGCTCGCTGCTGACCCCGTAGAGGCGGCGGGCGATGTCCTGGTAGCGGTCGAGGTTATCCCGCGTGATGCCGATGCGGTTCTCATCGGCTTCGGTTTGCAGATCGGCAATGAAGACGGGCGTAACCTCGTCCTGCCGTTCGTAGACGGTGTAGAACTGCAGTTTATCCTTAATGAGCGGCCCGCCCAGGCTAAAGCCGTACTGGCTGGTGGAAAAGTCGGCGTCCCGGTCATTGCCGCGAATGTCGACGTTGCTCTGCAACGCATCGTTGCGGTGGAAGAAGAAGGCGCTGCCCTGAAATTTGTTGGTGCCGGATTTGGTCGTGGCGCTGATGGAGCCCCCGCCCTGCCGCCCTTCGGTAACGTCGTAGTCATTCGTACTCACCTCGAACTCACGGACGGCCTCCTGGGAGATGGTGTACGGCCCACGGCCGATCTCGCCCGCCGTCAGCTGGTTGCGCCCGTTCACGCCGTCGATGGTCACATTGGTCGAGGTGCGCCGCTGGCCGCCCAGGTTGATGCTGCCGCCGCCCTGGAGGGGGGAGAGGCTCGTTAAGCGTGTGAAGTTGCGCCCCTCGGTGGGTAAGTTGCGGATCTGAGAGGAGCTGATCTCGGTCACCGCCCCGAATTCGTTCGTGCGGTTGCGGAGGTCGCTACCCGATACGACGACCACGTCCAGTTCGCTGGCGGAGGCGTCGAGCAAAAAATCTACCACTACGGCATCCCCCTGATTGACGGTGTAGCCCGTGCGCTTAGCAGTGGCGTAACCGACGTAGGTCGCCGTAAGCTCGTACGGCCCGCCGAGGGGTACTTGCTGTATCGTATACTGCCCCTGGGTGTTGGTGATCGTCGCCGTAGCAAAACCGGTCGACTTATTGGTGAGGGTTATGGTTGCCCCGATCAGGGTCTCACCGTTCTCGTCCTTCACGGTGCCGCGCGCCGAAGCATTGGTAGCCTGCGCGAAGCAGGCGACGCCGAGAGAGAGCAGAAATAGGAGCAGGAATAATCGGTAGAGAGGTAAAGCTGGTTTCATTTGTCGGGTAGTTGATTTTGACAAATTTATCCGGCCAGTTCACCCCCCGAATGTTACATTTTAACATCGGTACCCCCGGCCGGCTATACTTTACACTGGCTTAAATCAACTTAACCCCCGGCTAATGGTGCGCTGCGGCGAACTTTACATCGCGTGGAGCAACCGGGCTACCGTCTGCCGGCTCAAGCCCGTCAGCGAGGCCATATCCGACTGGGTCAGAAAGGAGCGTGCGGCTACTCGCTGCTCGCCAAAGTCCGCCAACAGTGCCGTAAGGCGATCGACCGGGGGGAGGGCCGCAATGCGAAACATCCTCTGTTCCGTTCCAGCCCACCGCCTGACCATCAGGCGGCTAAGCCAGTCGTGAAGCGCGGGCTCGGAGGCCATTAGGCGCTTTAGCCCCGTCAGATTGAACGCCCAGGCTTCGACCGGGGTCAGCGTGCGGGCGAATTCCTGAAAGCAACCCGCGCCACCGAGGTATTTGAGGTTGCCGCAAAAATCCCCCGGCCCGGCGGTATCGTAGACGACTTCCGCCCCCTCCGTCTTGTAGGACCCGATCTTGATCCACCCGCTACGCACGACGAATACGGTCTCCATCCGTTGCGCCGGCCGGTAGAGGTAACCGCCACGTGGGAAGCCTCTGTTCACGGCTAAGAGTCGTAAGGCCCGGGGTAATTCCGATAGGGTTGGAGGCAGACAGTGCATTGCCGTCAAACTTCGCCGCCGAAGATGAACCAAAGGTAAAAGCCTGGTTAAGCTTGCTCCTTACCCGGCAACACCCGCACCCCGCACTTAGGCGGGACGCACTCGCCCCTAATCGACAAAAGGCTTAATCTTGTACCATGGCCGGCAGGAGAACCCCCCTATTGTGTACACTTTTATTGCTGTGTACCTGCGCCGATAGCGATGCACCGCGTTACGGCGAAGATCTGCAAGCCGCCCGCCGATTCACCGAAGCCGTCGAACTTACCGGCGGTGACGGTCAGCAACGGTTACTCGTAGTACCCGGCTGGCAGGGGCGCATCCTGACGAGCACCTACGGCGGAATGAAAGGTGCGTCCAACGGTTATTTCAGTCGGCAGTTTGAAGACCTTGGTGGCATGGGAATCGGTGGGGAAGACCAGTTGCGCTTTACCCCCCTCGGCAGTCAACACTCCCCGTACATCCCGCCGACCGATGAGCTGAATGAGCTGAACGCGGTGGCCCCCGCGGCCCTGGCCGAAGCCGCCTTCGAAGTCGTTGAGCGGGGTCAGCGGCAGGTCGTATTGCACCACGATTACAGGCTGGTTAACCACGTCGGGGCCGCGTTTTCCCTCAGCCTCGATCGTCGGATCAGTCTGCTTACGGATGGGGAGATCCTTTCCACGCTGCATCTGCCGTCAATAAAGGGCATTCCCCATGTCGCTTTCCGTAGCGAACACCGCCTGATCAATACCGCCCGGGGGGGCTCGACGGATGCTACCGGCCTAATCGGCATTTGGAGCGTAGGGAGTTTCGCGCCGTCCGAAAGCGCTTCGGTAGTGTTTCCCCTACAGCGGGCCGCGGCGGTCGATGAGTTACTCCTCTACCCTCCGTCGCCAACCGGTGGCCGGGTACGGGTCGACGGTGCCGTAGCCAGCTTCGGGTGGGGCGGCGGGCCACCGTTCAAAGTCGGTATCCCCCACCGGCTGGCTCGCGAATGCTACGGCTATTACGACCCCGCCCGGGAGCGCCTGACCATTATTCGTTATTCCCTCCCCGGCCCGGATCGCTACGGAAATACTGATTTTTCCGTACGGAGCGATCCCTATGCCGAAGAGGTAATTGCCGCCACTCGGGCCAAACCCGGGTACTGTGAACTGAGCAGCACTTCCGCCATCCGTCCACTTCCCCGCGGGGCGCAGTTGTATCACTTTCACGAGGTGTATCACTTCAGTGGCTCCCCTGAGGTGCTCGACCGCATTGCCCGCGAGGTGCTTCGGACGGGGCTCCCCGCCCCCCATTGAAACACCTCGCGGGGGGGCTAACCTACTGTACGATAAGTCGCTTCGTAACGAAGTTATTCACGCCATCGCTCACGCGAACCAGGTAAACGCCGCGGGCGAGGAGGCGGAATTCGGCGCTGTTACCCCGGATGGGTAGCGAGCGGACCAACCTGCCCTTTTCGTCGTGTACGGTTATTTGGCCATTGACCGGCTTATCCAAGCGCAGTTGCACGATCTCCCGGTGCGAGGGGTTCGGGAACACGTTCACCTCGATTGGTGAATCGGTACCTACCGCCCCGGTCATAGGGTCGAGCGTCGAGGTCGTCGTACTCGGTCTAATATCCGACCCTTCGGCCGGGAGGTCGACGCAGTATTCGTCTACGTACAGCGTCCCCGTCCCGCAGTAAAACCAGATGTTGACGGCTTCGGTGCCGGCGGGTGCATCCAGGGTATAGACGATCGTTTCGTACCCGGTGCTTTCGACCTTTACGTTCGTCGTGGTGATCGTCTCGTCGCTGGCGTCCTTAAAGTCGATGCCGAGCAGCGCGAAAGCGTCCGGCTCCGCGGTACGCGCACGCGCGGTTATGGTGACGGTCGTGCCTTCGGCGAGGGCTCTGGGGATGCGCTGGTCACCACCACTTTCGGCCGGGGCGAGCAGGACGGATTCGCCCTGGTCCTGGGCCGCGCTTACGGTCCCCAATACGGTATTCCAACCTTCGAGGCCATTAAAGAAATCCCGATTTACCAGCCCCCCGGTGCAACTAGGGTCAGTTACGTTGATGTCGGCTTGCTGGGATAGGTCGGTGCCGACTACCTGGACGGTGACCGTCCCGCTTCCGGGGGCCAGGGGGATTATGCGACCGTCGTCTTCCACCCGAAAGGCATTCGGGTTGCTGTTCGTGTAGGTCAGCTCCCGGGTGCTGGCGTTCGTGGGGTTGAAGGTGGCTACCAAAAAGAGGGTGTCCGAGAGCGATAGGGTCGCACGCGCCGGCGTCACGGTGAAGCTTTCCAGCTCCACGAAATCGCCTACTCTGACGCTGATCTCATCCGTCACCCCGTTATCTGACGCGGTAGCGGCAATGGTGGCGATGCCAACCCTGGAAGCCGTGGCGAGGCCGTCCGCGCTAACAACAACCACCGATGGGTCCGAGCTAGACCAAGTGACCCCCTGGTTAGTAGCGGTAGAGGGGGTGAAGACGACCTCGAGTTGGCGCGTCTCGCCCTCACCGTCGAATTGAAGATCGCCGGGGACGATCTCGATGGCCGTCACCCCGCCGCCGCTGACTAGGTCGATCAGCTTATCGCCGGAGTCGGAGGGTAGGGAAATGAGGCCCTTATCGTCCCAGGCAACGGCGGTCAACAGCAAGTCGTTCGTTCCGGCGGGGAGGAGGGGCTTCCAGTTGAAGGCGAAGTTGCCGGCCCGGTCGTAGCTATAGCCGATGAAATTCTCTTCCAGCCAGTACCCGACGCGGCGCGTATCGCCCGAAGCGTTCGCCCTCAGGGTAGCACCCGAGTCGGCATCGATCTGGTCGGGGGCGTCGATGGCTACCGTGGGCCGCCCGTTGAACGTGTAGTTTCCGGTAGAGGGGTTGCTGATGAATCCGTACACCATGGCGGCCGAGGCGTTGTTCTGCCATACGGTATTTTCCGAGCCCGCGATGGATGTCCGGTTTTCGACGCGTTGCTCCATCAGCGGCCAGTTCTGGTACTCATAACGCGGGTACATGGTGAATTTGGAGAAGTCCTCGTCCCCCTCCCACTGAAAACCGAAACCGAAAAAGTCGGGGCTTTGGTAACTTCCGTAAGGGACGTAGCCCGTTACGATCTCATTGGAGTAAACCTTACTGTTGACGTCGTTGAGCCACCAGCTGTTGGGGTGGAAGGGGTACTTGACCGACTTCTCCCCCACATTGTTGATCCAAGTGATGTGTTCCTGGTTGCCACCCAGGAAGAAGGCGGAGGAAGTATGGATGGCGTCAATGTACTTGGTATCGTCGGACAGTTCGCTGGCGGCCAGTAACAGCGTCAGCATGGGCGTGGACTGCATACCTATAATGTGGGCCTTGAAGGTGTTGAAGGCTACGCGATAGCCCCGCTGCTCGCTGGGGGCGATGTAGTTGTCGTCCGCAACCTGGAGGATTTTGGCTTTCACCTCGTTCTGAAAGGCTACGTCCAGCCCCGGGAAGTCGGCGGGGAGCAAGGAATAGATCACACTGGCGTACTCCCAGTATTCGGGGGCGCCCCAACCTTCGGATCCGCTAATGAATCGGTCGTTCGTGCTCAGGCCGTCGCGAAAACTCGACTGGTAGGCCGTGTTCGTCGTAGCTCGGTAGAGGGCTGCGTCGGCGAGAATGCGAGATCTGCGCGTGGCCTGGGCCCACAGCTCGTAGTCGGCGGGCGTGGCGTTATTCACCGCCCAGGCATAGGCGTTTTCGGCTTCGGATATCCACTCGGCTACTTCACCGGCGTTACCTCCGGAGAGGCGGAGGCTGGAGGCGTACCAGGCTGCCGCCGCGGCGTAAGTGAAGGTTTGATTAGGGTCTTCGGCCATGAAGCGAAGCGAGCGCGGGTCCTCCCAACTGGGGAAGCCGTCGATGGCCCCGGCATCCACCCCGGCGTAACCGCCGGGAACGCCGCCGGTGGTGATCCCGCGGGCGAGGCCGACATCCTTGGCGCGTCGGTAGTAATCGATCAGCCAGCGAGCCTCGTTGAGGATGTCGGGTAGGCCATCCGTGCCTTCGTCGATCCAGTTGGCGTCGCTCTCGTTAAGCTTGTACCGGTTGCCGACGTCTCCGTCACCAAAGTTCTCCGGCTTCAGGGTGTAGAGCAGCATTAAGGAGAAGGGTACCCGGGCGTGAGCCGGGTTGGTGTCCCAGTCCCCCGCGTCGTGGTACCAACCGTAGACGGGCAGGAATTCGTTGTTGAAGTCGCCGGGCGCGCTTTCTGATTTATCGCCGGGGGAATCCAGCCAACGCGTTCGATCGTAACGGAACCGTTCCAAAGGAAGGTCGTCGGGGTGGTAATCACGGGGCCGAACCTTACCGTCGGGGAGCTCCAGGACGATACCCGCACGCTGGTGGAAGATCCCCTTCATTACGTAAGAGAAGGGCGTACGGAAAGCATCGGCGGCAATGTCGAAGGGGAACGAGCAGCCCATACGGCTGACGACGACCTTATAGGTGCCGGGCGTGGTGAAGTTGGAAAAGTCCGCCTCGAGTACGTCGGAGAAAGTATAGTTCTGGGGTATGCGCGGCGGCGGCCCGTCCCCACCGAGGCCGAACCAAAAGGGCGATCCGTCGAAGCGGTCGTTGGTCGCGGGGCTACCGTCGGTCACGCGCTTGCGCATCTGTACGGTGCCGTTAAAAACCGACTGGCCGGAGTTGACGTCGACCAGGTCGAAACGCGTACCGTTGTAGTCCTCGAACCGACCGCGGCCATCTACGATGTCACCGAAGTTCATATCACCCATCCACTGGCTGACGTAAGCGTACTTAGGCGAGTTGGGTACGAAGCCCAACTGGTTTACGTGGACCGACTCCGAGTAGCGCTCCCGCGGGTCGAACGTGAAGTCGAACGTCTCACGGTTAGCGGCGTAATCACCGAGGTCAATCGTGTAGGTACGCCCTTCCGTGAGGGGCTGCGGTAGATGAAGGTAAACCCAATGATCCAGGACGACCTGCCGCTCCTTCTCAACGAAGAGCGTATTGACGTCACCGGCTTTAGATTTCCGCCCTACGGCTACCGGCCTGACGACACCACTGAAATTCGGGTCGTCGGAGCTACTGATGCCCCAGGTACCCAGGTTACCGATGTTCGCCGTATCGAGGGCCGCGTTGTAAATAATGTTGCCACCGTTCGTCTGGCCGTAATCGATGTGGCCATCGTCGAACCGCAGTAGCAGAATACGATCGGAAACGGCCGAAACTTCGACGATGTTGGAGGCCCACCCCACGGCCGTAAAGCCTAAAAGTAGAAGGAGGGTGAGAAGTGGTCGTGCCCTCCGCATCCCTACATTAAGAAGGGGCTGGCGGAAGGATGGGAAGTAAATTGCGATCATGTGTGGACGGTCGACTTGTGTTGGTTATAAAAAGCGATGTGTTCGTCGGCAAGGCACAAGAAGTGCCCGCAGCATAAGTAGCCAGAGGGAATGGGAGGTAACACCGTTCGAGCTTGCCGTGCAAGGCAGCCGGGTACAAATTAGTGGTTTACGCGGGCGTGATGGACTTCGTCGACTCTCACAAATATGGTATGTAGAAAATTAAAATCCTTACGTAGGGTTAATAATATCGATTGCAGAAATGTTAAATACCGCGAAAATTATACTTTAGGCCGCTAATAAGCTTGGCGTGCCGATGCTTTAAGGACCCGGGCGAAGGAAAATCTTTCCACGCCGTAACTCGTTTACGTTGCTGTCCTACCCCCGTTTATATGCCGCAGAACAAGCGCAGCACCCCCGCCGGGGGCATCGGCGCCCTAAAATCCTTCACCGCCGCCGGCCTACGCGCCGGATACCGCTTCGTGCGGCGCACGTCGGGCTGGAAGCTGGCCTCTATGGCACTTGGCGGCGCCCTACTACTCGGGCTACTCACGCTGGGCTTCATTTACCTCCGGGCTATCGGAGGCGCCTACGGCCCCATGCCCGACCACGCCGCCCTCCTGGCCGTAGAAAATTCCGAAGCCAGCTCCGTCATTAGCGAAGACGATAAGGTCATCGCTAAGTACTACAGCGTCAACCGCCTCAGCGTACCACTAAGTGCAATCGCCTCCTGCGTGAAGGACGCCCTGATCGCTACCGAAGACGCCCGCTTTTTCGAGCACCAGGGCATCGACGCCCGGGCGTTGGGCCGCGTGATCGTAAAAACGCTCATGATGCAGCACCGAAGTAGCGGCGGCGGCAGCACCATCAGCCAGCAGCTCGCCAAGCAACTCTTCCCCCGCCGCGATAACGGCATGGGCAGTATCCTGAAAACGAAGATCCGAGAAATGATCATCGCCAGCCGCCTGGAAAAGGCCTACGGCAAAGACGAACTGCTGGCGCTGTACCTCAACACCGTCCCCTTCGGAGAGAATGCCTACGGGATCGAGGTTGCCGCTAACCGATTTTTCAGCAAACGCGCCGCTGAGCTCAAAACCGAAGAGGCCGCCGTCCTGGTCGGGCTGCTGAAGGCGAACACCACCTACAACCCCCGCGCCCATCCGGAACGTAGTCGGGAACGGCGGGACGTCGTCCTGGCCCTCATGGCCAGAAACGGCAAGCTCACCCCCGCCCAGTCCGATAGCCTGCAAGCGCTCGAGCTCAAAACCACCTATCGGCGCTACAACGAGGCCGTAGGCAGTGCCCCCCACTTTCGCGCCGTCCTTCGCCGCGAAGTAGAAAAGGTGCTGGCCGAAACCGAAGGCCCCGGCGGGCGGCCCTACGACATCGACCGCGACGGCCTGAAGATCCACACCAGCATCAACAGCCATTTGCAGCGGTACGCCGAGCAATCCGTCCGCGAGCAGCTCCCCCTCATCCAGGCCAGTTTCACGCGCGACTGGCGGGGCGTCGGCCAACTTCCATGGGAGGCCGCCTTGCGAAGCGCCGTAAAACGGAGCGAGCGCTACCGGGCGCTGGCGGATGCCGGCCTCGACTCACGGGCTATCGACGCCGAGCTGGCCCGCCCCCGCCGCATGACGGTATACGATCCGACGACGGTGAGCAGCATAGATACGACGATGAGCTCGCTGGATAGCCTGCGCCATTACTTCACGCTGCTGAACGCCGGTTTACTGGTCACTCAGGGGCGGGATGGCGTCGTCCGCGCCTGGGTCGGTGGGGTGGATTACCGCTTCGTGCAGTACGACCACGTGCGGGCGCGGCGGCAGGTAGGCTCTACCATCAAGCCGATCGTTTACGCTACGGCCCTGCGCGAAGGGATGCAACCCTGTGAGTACACCCCCGCCGCTCAGTTCACCGTGGAAAATTTTCAGGATTACACCCCGCGCAACCCCGGTGGTAAGTACGAGGGCGCCTATTCGATGCGCGGTGGCCTGGCAAAATCCGTCAACACCGTCGCCGTCAACGTCGCCGTTCGTAGTGGCCTGGATCGGGTCGCGGAGCAAGTGCGGATGATGGGTATTGAAGGGGAGGTCGAGGCCATTCCCAGTCTCGCTTTGGGTACGGTAGAGGCGAGCCTGCCGGAGATGAATACGGCCTACAGCGCCTTCCCAAGTGGTGGTCTACGCCCGGAGGGTATTCACTTTCTGGATAAGATTACGACGGCGGACGGCCGCGTCATCGTCGAGTTCGAGCGGCCGACGAAGACGCGCCGGGTGCTGGACGAGCGGTCCGCCGGGCTCGCTACCTACATGATGGAAGGCGTCGTCAATACCGGCACGGGCGCGAAGCTGCGCGGTACGTACGGGCTTTCCGGCCCGCTCGCCGGCAAGACGGGCACCACCCAGAATCAGAGCGACGGCTGGTTCGTCGGCTTTACCCCGAAGCTGGTGGTGAGTAGCTGGGTGGGGGCAGAATTCCCGGCGGTTCACTTCCGCACGCTGGCGCGCGGCTCGGCCACGAAGACGGCCCTGCCGATCTGGGGCACCTTCATGCGCAAAGTGCAGCAAAGCCGCGGCCTGAAGTTCTATAAAGGCGGCAGTTTTTCACAATTAGATAAGATGGCGAGTGCGCAGGTGCAATGTCCGGACTATTTAGAAGAGATCCCGATCCTCCTGGCTTCCAACGAAACCGGCGGGGCCGGGGAACAGGTCGACGTGCGAACGTTACTGCGCCGGTTCACGAACGAAGAGATCGAGCGGATGATGGCCCGCAAGCGCCGCCGCGGCAGCGAATCGGCAACGGAATACGCCATCCGCATCGCCCGCTACCTGGAGCGAGAACGGCAGCAGGACCCACGGCGAAAGAGAAAGAAAGACCACTGGGTAAAGCGCTTGTTCGGGGGAGGGAGGTAAATTTGAATCATGCAGAGAGTGCTCATTCTTGGTTGTTGCGGTGCGGGCAAGTCTACTCTAGCGAAGCAGCTAAGTGAAGCAACCGGCCTGGGGGTCATTCATCTGGATCAGCACTACTGGAAGACCGATTGGGAGGTATCCGAGCCGGAGGAATGGGGCGAAATCGTCCGTAAGCTTGTCGAACGGCCTCGTTGGATCATGGACGGTAACTATGCCGGTACCCTCGATGTGCGCCTGCTAAAGGCGGACACCGTACTGTATCTGGATTTCCCGACGGCTACCTGCCTCTGGCGAATCACCAAGCGGATAGCGAGATATTGGGGGCGAACTCGACCGGATATGACCGATGGTTGCCGGGAGCGCTTTGACCTGGAGTTCTACCATTACGTAGCCACCTTCAATGCTACTAGGAGACCCGCTATACTGACCAAACTGGCGGCGTATAGCGAACGGAAAGATGTCCGCATCCTGAAAAGCGATGCTGAAATAAACCGCTACCTACAGGGTTTGGAGCCTGCGGATAAAGCTGTTTCGAAGTACCAATAGGTTGCGACCTGTGCTCATCACTGGTGAATGCTGTATACCTTGCAGCCTTTTGCCAGCCTATAGATTTTATGAAGCATACAAACAAAATGAGCACGTCCGTCCATACCATCCTTCTTCTCACGTTCTTAGCTATTCTTAGCTGGAGCTGCGAACAGGAGCAGCCATCATCTACCACGCCGGAGTCATCAAAGGAGGTCTACCCCGAAAACTGGGAAGCCATCGACCCCATCCCGTTGGATCCCGACATCGAAGCCCGCATCGACGAGCTACTACCCAAATTGACGCTGGAGCAAAAGGTCGGCCAGATCATCCAGGCGGATAACGCCTCCATCACACCCGCCGAGGTGAAGGAATACCGACTGGGTTCCATCCTGAGCGGCGGCAACTCCGCCCCCGGGCCGAAACCCTACGCCGACGCCAAGACCTGGCTCGAAAAGGCCGATGAATTCTACAATGCTTCCGTCGACCCCGAAGGCGTCGAGGTAGCTATCCCACTCATCTGGGGTATCGACGCCGTGCACGGGCACGCCAACCTGGAAGGCGCCATCGTCTTCCCCCACAACATCGGCCTCGGGGCAATGCGCAACCCGGATCTGATCGAGCAAATTGCCGGCGTGACCGCCCACGAGCTGACGGTATCGGGCCACGACTGGACGTTCGCACCAACCCTAGCCGTACCGCAAAACATTCGCTGGGGGAGAAGCTACGAGGGCTTTTCCGAAGACGGCAGCATCGTACAATCCTACGGTAACCGCATCGTCCACGGCCTGCAGGGCCGGATTGGCGACGAGAACTTTATGGGCGCGGGGCAAGTCATCTCCAGCGCCAAACACTTCCTGGCCGATGGCGCTACCGAAGGTGGCGTGGACCAAGGCGATGCCAAAATCAACGGAAAAGAACTGCGGGAGGTACACGCCGCGGGCTACTACAGCGCCATCCCGGCCGGGGTGCAAACCGTTATGGCTTCCTTCTCCAGTTGGCAAGGCCGTAAGCTGCACGGCGATAAAGAATTACTGACGGACGTGCTGAAGGGCCGCCTCGGCTTCAACGGCTTCGTAGTGGGTGATTGGAACGGCCACGGACAGGTACCGGGCTGCACGAATACCGACTGCCCCCAATCCCTGAACGCCGGCCTCGATATGTATATGGCACCGGATAGCTGGAAAGGCCTCTACGAAAGTACCCTCAAGCACGTAAAGAGCGGAACCATCCCCATGGAACGACTCGACGACGCGGTACGCCGCATTCTCCGGGTAAAGATCGCCTCGGGCATCTTCGAGAAGGGGGCACCGAGTACCCGGGCCAACGCAGGCGATACTGACCAACTTGCTACGCCGGAACACCGCGCTATTGCCCGCCAGGCCGTCCGCGAATCGATGGTGTTGCTCAAAAATAACGATGGGGTGCTTCCTCTCGACGCTTCCAAAACGGTAATGGTCGTTGGCGACGGTGCTGAAAGCATTTCTAAAGCATGTGGTGGCTGGACGCTTTCGTGGCAGGGCACCGGCCACACCAACGAGGAGTTCCCTAACGGCGAAACCATCCTCGCCGGCATCCGGGAAGCCGCCGGCGAAGAGGGCGGTAAAGTGATCTTCTCCGCCGACGGTAGCTCCTCCGCCCCGGCCGACGTGGTGATCGCCGTATACGGAGAAGACCCCTACGCCGAATTCCAGGGCGACCGGGAAGACCTCGACTTCAAGCCGAACGGTTTCGACGTCAATAAACTAACCGAATTCAGGAGTAATGGTATCCCCGTGGTCAGTGTCTTCCTCTCCGGCCGTCCGCTCTGGACGAACCCCGAAATGAACCAGTCGGACGCCTTCATCGCCGCCTGGCTACCCGGCAGCGAGGGCGGCGGCGTTTCCGATCTGCTCTTTCAGCGGAAGGCCGAATACGACTTTACCGGCCAGCTTTCCTTCCGTTGGCCCGCAAACGCCCTCCCTTCCGAGGAGGACGAACCGCTATTCGCCCTGGGCTACGGCCTTTCCTACGGTGACGACGAAGCCATCGCCGGCCTCCCGGAAACCTCCGGCCTGGAAGCAGGCGACGTGGCGTCCACCGTTGAATTCTACGGTAAAGGTGCCCCCGTCGCGCCATGGGGTCTTTGGATCAGCTCAGGTGACCAACTTGAGCAGATCGATAGCTACCCGACCTCCGCCGGCGGGCTGACCGTCAGTAAAACCGACCACGAAGCCCAGGAGGACGCTTTACGCATGAGGTGGACCAAGTCAGGCGGCGATCAGGTACGCATCAGCACTGCTTCGGCGAGCGATATGACCGGCCATTCAGAGGGCCCAATGGACCTCACCTTTTCTGCCAAATCATTCGCTTCCGGAAGCGGAGTCGTACGGGTAGGAATGTGCGACGGTGCGGGGGCGTGTGATAAATCCATCGACCTTACCATCGACGGCGGCGATTGGAAAGCGTACCGGTTGAGCCTCAGTTGCTTCCAAGACCTGGGTATCGACGTCACCAAGATCAGCTCCGCCTTAGTGCTGGCCGGTGATGCCGGCACGGACGTCGGGCTAAGTAACGTGCGCCTGGAAGCGGGCACCGACGCTAAGCCGGGGTGTGACGGTATGTAGATCTGGTCTGGTAACCCCCGACTTCTAAAAAGTCAATCCGATACCAACCCCCCCGGCGCCACTACCGAAAGACCCGCCCACGGTCAGAGAGGATCGGTGATTCCGTTGCCACCGCTTGTGGATGTGCGGCGTCAGGATTCCAACGGCTGCCCCGACACCAAAACCTACCACGGTATCGGTAGGAAAGTGTTTCAGGGCGCGCACTCGCTGTATGGCGACGTAAGCCGGTGGTAAGCTGGCCAAACCATAGATCAACGCCCGTTGCCGGCCCCTCCACTCCGGGTGGTAATCGGTGAGCACTTTGGCGAAGAAGAAGGTACCCGTCGCAACGGTACTCACGTGCCCGCTGAAAAAGCTGTTTTTATTACCCCGGTCCCGCCGCTCACCGTCGGAAAGCTCGTCGTAATACGCTAGGGGGCGAACGCGATTATGGAAGTTCGGGCCGAGGGGGGAGGCGGCATAGACGAGTCCGTTGACGGACTGCGCCTCGAGGTACAGTAAGGTCACGTCCAGCCAGTCCTTTCTGATGCGTTTGTCAAAGAATAGGGTGAAGGGGAGCAGGATCGATCCATTGAATACGTAGTCGCTGGATTCCGCGGCGCTATTGCGTACGCCCGGGTCGTTGGGAAAGGCCCACCGGTCGATGCCCGGGACGTCCTCGCGGCGTAAGTCGCTTATGTCGACCCCGTCCTTATCATTGATGCGTTGGAACATGAAAGTAGTCAGCCCGAGGCCGGCGACCGAGGAAAGCCCCTCTACTACGTGACGAACACGATATACCCTTTCGGTTTCCGGATCGTAGGACCACTTACCGGTAGAATCACTTTCCTGCGCGTGCAGGGGGAGGAAGCAAGAGAATAGGAAGAATAGAGGGAGGTGTAGAAATTTCATGCCCTTTGTAGGGTTTATTTACCCGCGCCACACCGGGCTGGCTAAAACCAACTCGAATGATGCTGGATACTGTAGTGAGCGTGCTGTCCGGCGCCGGTGGTGCGTCCGCTGCCAATGATTAGTTTACTGAAGACAATAGTCAGGCATCCTTGCGATCAGCGCCGGGGTACCGTTGGTGAGAAAAACGTGAGCCGTCAAAGTGATGTTCGTCGTGGTCGGCCGCACCCATCTCCCTTCCCCTCCACGACGAACCTCCCCCCGAAACCCCGCGTTCGAACCACCAGAACAACTCCCGTCAATAACCCAACCCCACCATGGCCGATTCGTTTTTTGGCACCATCGTCTCTTTTGTCTCCGACGCCACCAACAACTTCGACGCGAAGGAAATTCAACGCTTTACCGGCCAGGAAGTAGATTCGGTCGATCAGTTCATGTCCCGCACCCAAACCTTTAATAAAAACTACGGTAAAGGATTGCTCGCCGGCCTGATCGGAGGGCTGGTAGCCACCGGCATAAAGATGATCGTAGATCGGGAGGTAGCCCCGGATACGGTACATACCGAAGACAAGATCGCCGACTCCGCCGTGGCGGGGATCGAAGAGGCAACCGGTAGGGACATCTGGAATGACGAGCAGGAGGAAGTGGTGGCAACCATAATCGAATTCGGTATGGGTGCGCTGATCGGTGGAGCTTACGGCCTCCTCGTCGAGGCCATCCCCGACGCGCAAAAGATCAGCAACGAACGTCTGATGACCACCACGCAGCAGTTGGCCCTCCCCGCACTCGGGCTGATACCCGCCGCCGGGGCCGACCTGGCCCACCACAAAGCCCAGAACCTGGCCGGCCACGCCGCTTTCGTCGGTACTTGCGAAGTCGTCCGCCGCGCCGTCCGCCTGGGGCTGGAAGAAGGGTAGGGGAGTATCTTCGCTACATGTTATACCTCGTCCCCACCCCCATCGGCAACCGGGGGGATATGAGCCCGCGGGCCATCGAAACCCTCCAAGACGCCGACCTGATCCTGGCCGAGGATACCCGTACGAGCCGCCCCCTCCTGATCCACTACGGCGTGGACACGAGCGTGCGCGCCTACCACGCCCACAACGAACACAAGATCGTCGATGGCCTCGTTACGGAATTACGAGCCGGGGCGACCTACGCCCTGATCACCGACGCCGGCACCCCCGGCATCAGCGACCCGGGCTTCCTGTTGGTACGTGCTTGCCGGGAGGCTGGCGTAGCCGTCAGCTGCCTTCCCGGCCCGGCGGCCTTCGTGCCCGCGCTGGCGGCAAGTGGCATCCCCTGCGATCGCTTCCATTTCGAAGGCTTCCTGCCCCACAAAAAAGGCCGGCAAACCCGGCTGATCTACCTGGCGGAGTTGCCGCATACCTTCGTCCTCTACGAATCCCCCCACCGCATCGTGAAGTTGCTGGGGCAGCTGAGCGAGCACTGTGGTGAGGAGCGTAAGGCGTGCGTCGCCCGGGAGATCAGCAAGCTACACGAAGAAATCACTACGGATACTTTAGCTGGCTTAGCCACCCACTATCAAGCTAAGCCTTCGGTGAAGGGGGAGATCGTGGTGGTGGTAGCGGGGAAGTAGGCCTTGTAATACCTTCACGCAAAACCGATTCTCTATGCTCGCCACCAAGGTCATCGCCACCGGCATCACCCACCTCACGGATGCCCGCTACTTCGCCGCCTGGGAAGTCGACTACCTGGCCTTCTCCCTGGGGGCGGGTGGCCTGGACTGGACGACCCTCAACGCCATGCGCGAATGGATCACCGGGCCCGTGATCGCGGTCGAGCCGGCAAGGGGCTACATCGATACGGATAACTTCGCCGGCCAGCTAGCGGAGCACGGAGTACACTTTGCTATTCTTCCTAACACCGCACCTGCGTCCTCGCAAAAAGAACTGAAAGCGGCCGCTATAAATGTTTTTGTAACCATCCCCGTCGCCGGCTATCAATCCGCTGACGACGTCCTGGAGATGATCGAAGAAACCTCCGGTGTGGGCATCCTCGACTTTGAAGCCGGCGGCATTACCTGGCAGGACTTACAAGAAGGTACCCCCTTCGGCCTCGACGCGTTGCGGGAAATTTTGGCTTCGAAACCCGTGTACCTCCAAATCTCCCTGGGCGAGGTAGATCCGAAAGTGGTCGCTACCGACTATTCGATCCTGGGCTTCGCCGTCCGCGGCAGCAGTGAGGAGAAGGTCGGCTACAAAAGCTTCGACGACCTGGACCCGCTCTTCGAAGGCCTGGAAGTATTCGACTAATCGACCTCGGACGGCAGTTTGTGCTCGAGTAGGGCTTCAAAAGCTACGTACTCCAGCGCCTTCTCGTGTGTTGCCTCTAGCTTAACCAGTGGCGCGGAACCGGCGTCGAACGCCTCCTTCCAACGCAGCGCGCAGAGGCACCAACCATCCCCCGGCCTCAGCCCCGGGAACTGGTATTCCGGCCGGGGCGTACTCAGGTCGTTCCCCCTTGATTTCGTGAACGTCAGGAACGCTTCCGTCATGATCGAGCAGACGACGTGACGGCCGGAGTCGGTGGGGCCGGTGTTACAGTAACCATCACGAAAATAGCCGGTCACGGGATTCGTGCAGCAGCCGATGAGTTCAGTGCCCAGTACGTTTTTTGCCATGGCGCTAAAATACTATGGTTTTCCGCATCATCTTTTCCTAGAAAAGCTTGTTACATCCCCCGCATGGCCGAGGCAACCCCCGAAAAGAAATTTGACCTACAGCTCCTAAGGCGCGTACTGAAGCTCGCACTTCCCTACAAGAAGATTGCCGCGCTGGCCGTTTTGCTCGCCGTCCTGCTCGCCCCACTCGCCATCGCCCGACCACGCATCGTACAGAAGATCGTCGACGACCACATTTTTACCGGTGACGTTGACGGCATGACGTTCTGGGCCATGGTCGTCGGTGGCGTGATCGTGCTGGAGGCACTGTGTCGGTATGCCTTTATCTACAGCTCGAACTGGCTGGGGCAGTCGATCATTCGGGATTTTCGGGTGCGGGTATTCGAGCACATCAACAGCCTGCGCCTCAGCTATTTCGATAAGACGCCGATCGGTACTTCGACGACGCGGGCGATCAGCGACATCCAGTCCATCAACTCCATTTTTACCGAGGGGGTGATTACGATCATGGCGGATCTGCTCTCCATCGTAGCGGTGCTGACCGTGATGGTGCTGACGAGTTGGAAGCTCACCCTGATCTGCCTGACGACGATGCCTTTTCTGATGCTTGCCTCTTACCTATTTAAAGAGGCGGTCAAGAAATCCTACCAGCGCGTCCGGACGCAAATTCAGCGGATGAACGCCTTTCTGCAGGAGCGAATTACCGGGATGCGTATCGTGCAGATCTTCAACGCGGAGCAACACGAGCGGGACAGCTTCGCCAAGATCAACAAGGAATACCGTAGGGCAAATATCGACGCGATCTTTTACTACGCCGTCTTCTTCCCCGTCGTCGACATCATCGCGGCGGCCTCCCTGGCATTGATGGTGTGGTGGGGTGCGCAGGACGTGGCGCGGGCCGGTGGGGTGACGCTCGGCGCATTGGTTGCCTTTCCGATCTATATCCAGATGTTGTTTCGACCGATCCGGGTGCTGGCGGATAAATTCAATACGCTGCAAATGGGTTTGGTGGCCGCCGAGCGGGTGTTCGGCGTGCTGGACCGGACGGACGTCATCGAGAACGAGGGTACGCACGCGCCCCACATGATCGAAGGGAGGGTAAGCTTTAAGGACGTCTGGTTCGCCTACGTTGCCAAAGAATGGATTCTGAAAGGCGTCAGCTTCGAGCTGGCACCGGGCGAAACGCTGGCCATCGTCGGCAGTACCGGCTCGGGCAAAACGACGATCACCAACGTCATCAACCGGTTCTACGAATTTCAGAAAGGGAGCATCGAGATCGACGGCACCGACATCCGGCAGTACGAGCTCTACGCCCTACGCAGTAAAATGGCGATGGTGTTGCAGGACGTCTTCCTGTTTACCGGCACCGTGCTGGATAACATCACGTTGCGGGACCCGGGCATCTCCCGCGAGGCCGTCATCGAAGCGGCGAAATTGATCGGGGCGCACGACTTCATCGACCAGCTCCCCGGTGGGTACGACTACGACGTGCAGGAGCGCGGAGCGACCTTAAGCATGGGGCAGCGGCAGTTGATCTCCTTCGTGCGCGCCCTCGTATTCGACCCGGATATCCTGATCCTGGACGAGGCAACCTCCAGCGTCGACCCCGAAACGGAAGGCGTCATCCAGCACGCCATCGAGAAGCTGATCGACCGGCGTACGAGCATCGTCATCGCCCACCGGCTAAGCACGATTCGTAATGCGGACAACATTATGGTGCTGGAGCACGGGGAGATTATGGAGTTGGGGCCGCACGAGGAGCTGGTTACGCTGGAGGATGGGCGGTACCGGGAGTTGTATGAGATGCAGTTTTTGGAGAGTGTGGAATGAGGGGGTAGGGCAAACGCATCAAACGAGTTTGCTGCATTTTTGATTGGCGATATGCGATTCTCGATTGGCAATTTGCTGCGCAGTATTTCATGCTCTCGGTTAGCTACCGCAAAAGGGAATCTACCGCTCCGTTTCCAGCAAAAATTAGCACAAATTGATAAGACTTCACTTTGATGCGTTTGCCCTAATGAGGGGGGGATATGCGCTTTGGTACCGTATAGCCTGGTGTAGAGTAGTAGGTTAGTCTTGGTCAAGGGTCTCCTGGATGTTTCGAAAGCCCTCCAACGCCGCCTCCAGGCTTTCGATTATTTCCCCCGCCAGTACTTCCGGCTCCGGAAGATTTTCCAGATCGGTTAAGCTCTCGTCCCGTAACCAGAAGATGTCCAGGTTGGTCTTGTCACGGGCAATTACTTCGTCGTAGGGGTACTGACGCCAACGGCCCTCCGGGGTGGCTTCCGTCCAGGTGGCTTCCCGCGCCGCCCGATTGTCGTTACGGTAAAGGTTGATGAACTCCCGCAGGTCGCTTAATTTTAACGGGCGCTTCTTTAGCGTATGGTGAATATTGGTCCGGTAATCGTAGATCCAGATATCTTTCGTCCAGGGCGCTTTGGCGGCGGGCTTGTTATCGAAGAACAGTACGTTGGCCTTGACGCCGTGGGCGTAGAAGATGCCGGTCGGCAGCCGTAAAATGGTGTGCAGGTCGGTTGTTTTGAGCAGCTGTTTGCGTACCGTTTCCCCCGCCCCGCCTTCAAATAGTACGTTGTCCGGTAGCACGACGGCCGCCCGCCCGTCGGCCTTGAGGAGCGTCCGGATATGCTGTAGAAAATTGAGTTGTTTGTTGGAGGTACTAGCCCAAAAGTCTTGCCGGTTATAGGTCAGGTCCTGCTTGACCGTTTCGCCAAGTTCGTTCGTACTCGTCATGCTGCTCTTCTTACCGAAGGGCGGGTTGGCCAAAACGTAGTCGTAGCGGGTCCCGTCGTCATTGATCAGCGCGTCGTTGGGGCTAATACTCGGCTCCCCGTCGATCTCGCCGATGTTGTGCAGGAACATATTCATCAGGCAGAGGCGGCGGGTATTGGCCACGATCTCATTGCCGTAAAACGTCTCGTTCTTCAAAAAGCGTTTCGCGTCACGATCCAGATTCCCCCGTTTGATGATGTTATCGTAAGCGGCCAGGAAGAAACCACCGGTACCGCAGGAAGGGTCGATGATGGTTTTGAGCGGCTCCGGTTGCAGGCATTCCACCATCGCGTTGATCAGCGGCCGGGGCGTGAAATACTGGCCGGCGCCTGATTTGGTGTCTTCGGCGTTCTTTTCCAGTAGCCCTTCGTAGATGTCGCCCTTCACGTCCGCGCCCAGCAAGCTCCATTCCTGTTCGTCGATCATCGAGATGACGCGGTGCAGTTTGGCGGGGTCCTGAATCTTGTTCTGACTCTTGGTGAAGATCTGCCCTAGCATGCCCCGCTCGGTGGCCAGCGTACGCAGCATCTGCCCGTAGAAAGCTTCGAGTTCGGCGCCGCGCAGGCTACTCAGCGTCGTCCAGTCACAGGTCAGCCCGTCCTCGATCTCGTTTCCTTCAATGTCTTTCAGGTGGGGGAAATGGATGTCCTTATCGTAGGGTGGTTTGGTCTGTTCGTCCGCCATTTTGAGGAAGAGCAGGTAGGTGATCTGTTCGAGGTAGTCGCCGTAGCCGACGCCGTCGTCTCGGAGTACGCCCGCGAAAGACCAGACTTTGTTTATTATGGTAGTGGGGTTGGACATGGGGTAGAGTTGAGCTTGGTTACTGCCTTCGGTGTTTAGGGCGCGGGCGCGGGTGCAGTGGTGGGGGTAGGGAGCAAAACAGCTCTATTGAGCTCTATTGAGCTCTATTGAGCTCTATTGAGTTTCCATTGTGGTCTCGTTTTTGAGCCGTGATTAACAATCCTGCCATTCCTCCTTAAGGCAGTAATGAGGGTGTTGATCTTATTGTTTTTTTGCTTTTCATCTAGGAGATCTGATAATTTATTAAAGATGAGATCTTTGATGTCCTGCTTATCTACTACTGAAAATTCTTCTATCATGCTTACAATCATAGCTTTGTAATGCTTATCGTCAAAGCCTCTGTTTTTAATGTACTTAGCTTTTTCACCGATGAGTCCAGAGACACTTGCGCTTAGTTGATAGTTTGGCTTTCGCCCCTCCAAACAACCCATCCCTTTCAGATGCTTTGCTTGCTCCGGCGTGATCTCCTTATTTTTTTGTACTCGATCTAACAGCATCACATCTTCTAAAGAAAGGTCATTGTTGCGGGCAAGAAGGCGGGTGTACTCCAAGTCAATGACTTTGCCGTAGAGATGCATCTCGACTTCTTCATTGCGAAGGTCATAGTCCGGTAACGGAAAGAAGCGGTTGCGTTGCGTCTCAAACATCCGCTTGATCCCGCTCCCAATGGTATCAATCATATTAAGCTGAAACATCGCATTGGCCAGGAAGGGGTTACGGCTTTCTGACTCGGGGCGGTCGCGCTCAATGGCGGCTTGTACGGAACCGGGGATGAAAGTGCCCCGGTTAACAAAAATCAGCCGGTCGGGAAATTCAACCAGGTAGATCTTCCCCCCGGCGGGGTAGTCTTTATGTGCAATACAATTGTGCAAGGCTTCCCGAATGACGAAGTAATCGTACATATCTAGCTCATCGGGAAAAAGCGTCCGCTCCCGGATGTAGCGGTACTTTAGGTTCCGAATCTTCTGCACGACTTTTTCGACGTTCACCAGAAAGGGTGGTTCGAAGTGCGCGTAGTCTAGCTCTAGGTTATCCTTATCCTTTAGGATCCAGGTGATGATGGCTTCGGGGCCGCCCAGGTAGTGAGCTGATTCCGATAAGCCGAGCAGTAAAATCGCGGCGCGGGTAATCTGGCCGTTGACACACAGCTTGGCTTTATTGAGAAAGGTTTCGTCCGTCCATCCGTCGACTTCCGCGGTCAAGTGAGGAAACTTACCCTTGTACTTTTCCCGCGCAACGCGAATAGCCTCGGGGTCAAGGTCTTCCAACGAGGCCTCGGAAATGATGGCCTTACTCCAATCTTCCCGACTACCCAGGGGCTCCCGCAGGATAGCGTGCATACGTTCCGGCCGCATCGCCACGAGGCTATCTCCATTGCGTTGCCAACAGGTTTTGTGGGCGTAGACGGGCATTCTCGGCCGATGCTTCGGCACGTGAATGACCCAGATTGTCTTGTCAGTGTCCGTAGTCGTCTGAGCTTCTACGTATAGCCCTTCGCTACTCAGGTTCGTGCAGTTACCACACAGCCGGTGGGGCAAGTTTTCGGCTGTATAGTCGTGAAAATTTTCGATGCCCAATACGTTAAACGTCCCGTCCTCAACACCAATAACAATAGCCCCTCCCTCCATATTGGCGATTCCAGCAACGTAAGAGATAAGATCATTCCCCCTCTTAGCACTCACGTTTGGCTTGATACTGCGCCACCCCTTCCACTCGTGCGCCGCGTTCTCACGCGGGTACTGTTCTTTGATATATGCCTTAAGCTCCGCCTCAATCATGAACTTGCTACGTTTTGCGGTAAGTTACGGGAAGCCTCAAGCTATTTAGGGAGTGATACTGGCAAATATTGTAGGCGCACGCGCTTAGGGCGACACACTTTTAACTCCTCCTCTTTATCAACTCTAATAACGATAATTCTATCCTCTACTGTGCTGTGGATTTAACTCTGTTCTGATCAGAATATGCAAACTATTGCATTGCATCTATCGACCTTGTATTCAAAAAGAGCACGAATTGTCCACATTTTAGGACCCATCTATTGTTTTAAATGTGTTTTCCACAATGTGGAAAAGTTTGGAAAAATGTTAACTTATTGAAAGTCAGCAGATTGTATTTATTTCCACACAGAATGTGGAAAACTATCTTGTAGGTGGCGAGTACGCATGCCCTATCTTTGAATATATAACAAAATGAGGCCCCGACATTTCTGCCGCGACCCCAAGAGTTTGATAGCAGCAAATGTAAAGCATCAACTTTACTTTTGCAATCTTGACTCGACGGAAGTGCTTGGGTGACCTCATATCTTTCACCCTTTAAATTCTTGTCAAGATGGCTAAGAATGGAACTCCCGGCGATGGCCGGCGTCATGGTGCTGTACGTAAACGCACTCAAGTACTCAACCCTAAAACGAAACAATACGTAAAGAGGGATTCCAAAACCGGCCGATTCATGGATGTGAAGAAGGATGGGAAACCATTCAAAGGTGTTCGCCGAGAAAAATAATCACTACCATGAAGTTTAATCATCATCAACTCGGCAGTCAGCCGAAAGGAGCCGTAGTGGAGGTAACTCTTAAAGGCTCATCCGCAAACGTTCGCTTGATGGATTCGCATAACCTGAGTCTGTACAAGCGTGGAGCACAACATCGTTATTATGGAGGCCGTCCCAAACGGTCTCCATTCCACATCACCATTCCCAGAAGTGGCCAGTGGCACATCACTGTAGATATGCAAGGCTTAAGGGGAAGTACGAGATCGAGCGCACGTGTTCTTCCCAATGCACTTCCTTCCGTGGCAAACCGGTCGAGTGATCTTGCTTCGTTAGTAAGACCTAATCCTAGAACCCCCAGTATTGGGTCTACCTCGCCTTCTTACGACGTGTTCATATCACATGCCTCGGAAGATAAGCCTATTGTAAGAGAACTTGTTATCGCACTTCAAGAAAGAGGGATGACTGTTTGGTTTGATGAAATCAGCATGCAAATCGGAGACAGCTTACGTCGTTCAATTGATAGTGGTCTTTCTAACAGCCGCTTCGGGATAGTAATTGTAAGTCCAGAATTTATGGCTAAACCATGGACGAACTACGAACTCGACGGTATAGTGTCAAGCTCATTAAGTGGTACACAACAAATGCTTCCAATTTGGCATAACGTCAAGCACGAGGACGTACTTAGTTTCAGTCCATCACTCGCAGACAAATTAGCAAGATCGACTTCGACCGTACCGGTTACGGAAATTGCTGATGAAATCGCAAGCGTCGTTCTGACTCCAGTTAATTCATAGCAGGCAGGTCTCCACCCGGAGCTTTTATTCAGCTTCGGGCGGAACCGGTCGTTTCTGAGAGATAGAATTTAACTCCCCCTCCGTTAACAACCCACCCACAAACGCTCGCTTCAACACCCCCATCCGCAAGCCCCGCGCCCGCTCCAAACCCACAACAATCTCCCGTTCCAATACCTCCGCCACCGACAAACGCGACTCAATCTCAGCCACAATCTGATGCTGCTCGAGGAGGGAGGGGAGGGCAATTGGTGCTTGGCGGATTGTTCTCATTGATAGAGATGGTTGTGCTACTGATTTAATAGTTGCAAGTATCATCTGATGACCTCCTGGAGATTGAAAGAAGTATTGTAAATATTTTGGCAAAACATCTAAATACGGACGGACCATACCAATGTTAGGGCCTAGGAAATATTTTTTATCACTAGGCACTATTGCCACATCACCTGTTCCTGCACCTACAAAAGTCACAAGTAATTCACCTCCCTTTAGGTCTGTTCGAGGCAGATTCAACACCGTATCCTTGTTTACACGAGAAAATTTAGTCGGTTTAAAGCCTCGCTTACCAGCATTTTCCGCCTTGATTACGGGAATAGTACCCTCGTCTATGTAATCTACTAGCTTGGTGTATTCAAATCCGGCAAGTTTAGTTACGAAACCTATCGAACCCAATTGCGACCAATTCCACTGCTCTGGTATTTCCCATTTAAGGCTTTCGTGCTTTTCTGTAGGTTTGTTTGGAATATCGAGCTTTCTTGGTTTTCGAGGACGTTTCGCGTCACCACTAGATTTAGAATACTCACGCAACAAAGCTTCGTATTCATCATATTGATTTTTATATTCAACTTCCCGAGCTTCATCAATAAATTTGTTAATATTTATTTCTATGGACGACCGGTTCTCTACGCGCCAAGCCCCCGTCAACCGCCCAGCAAACGCCTCCCGCAAAACACTCATCCGATAAACCCCCAACCGAGCACGAGCCCCCTCCAACTCCAACACACTCCGATCCAACGCCAACAACAAACCCTCCAACTTCGACACGACGGCGCGCTGCTCGGGGAGGGAGGGGTAGGAAACTGGAAAATTATAAAGCTTTTTAGTATCTATACTCTCTACTGTTGTTCCATCCTTTGCGCACTCTCGACGTATTTGCTCACTAACTGAAAGTGAGTAGTAATAAGCGTATTCGGGAAGAATGTCTACCGGAGTGAACGCTTTAATATCTTGATTAACGGTAACCTTGCTTTTGGTTAATCCTACTGGTAACTTTCTACGTAGGATTCCGCTTCTGGTTACAAATAGGATAGAGCCAGGAGCAATCCATTTAGCACTGCTTTTCTCAACTGCTTCCTCTGTTATGCGGTCGATGGTATCATCTACATACATCGATTTCATATCCTTGGGGGAAACCCACGGGATAGTGCCACCATTCCAAAATTCTTTCTTCCGCTTTGATGGAGTTCCGCCCCCCGTCCATGTGCCCGCCTCCGCGAAACTCTTTGTTCTCCACTTACTCCTCACGCCACAAGTATTTCATTCATCTCCTCAATAACCTCCATATACCCCCGCCCAAACTCCCGGTAAAACCCGCCAATCCCCCCGTGCGCATTGAACGGCGCCAACTCAAAATCGGCCTTCTCCAGGTGAAACGACTGCTTTACGTAGTCGCGGATCATCCGTAACCACGCGAGTTGGTCTTCGGTGAAGCGTTCCGTTTCTGGGGTGTTGTTGCGCTGGAAGATCCAGCGTTTGAAGTTGCGGTCCACCTGGGCGGGGTAGTCCGTCAGTTGCTCGTCGACGCCGGCGACTTTGCGCAGGAGGCTGACCAGGGCGACCAGTTCGCTTTCGGGGCGGCTGCCCTTTACGTCTTCCAGTTTTTCGTAGGCGGACCAGACGTAGTGCGGGGCGAGGTTGGGGCGGTCCACTTTCAGGCGTTCCACCAGGGTCTTGACCATTTTGAAGGTGACGGCGCGGCGGCGGTGCGGCTCATTGAAGTAGATCCGCAGGGCGGTAAATTCATCCACCTTCTCCCGTAGGTATGCTTCGAAATTCTTGACCACCTCCTTACTCCTCTCCTGACTGAAGCTATCGGCTTCGCTGCGGAGTAGCCGGTCGCGACTCACCGTATCGATCACCTGGGAGTGGACTTTGCGGACGTTCTCGATGTATTCCACGAGCTGACCGTTGAATATCCGGGCGGCGTCAATCCGCAATGCTCGTTCGGCGTTGTCCATTGCCGTTTCGATGGTATTGGAGCTTTCTCCTATCAACTTTCCCTGCACCTGCGTCCTCGCAAAAATTATCGCATCGGGGTCATATGCGGCCAATAACTTTTTAACCGCCTGCCGGATGGTGCGCCCTTGCGCCAACTCACCGAATTGTTCCTTCTCGGCGGGCGTGATCTGCTTGTCGAGCCGGATGAGGCGATTGGCCAGGCTGGTGAATAGTTCCTCGTCGCGGACGCCCATTTTTACGGCGTGCAGGAGGTCTTTCATTGGCACGCCGGGCTTGCGCTCCAACGGGCGGCTCAGGGTTTTCTTGGATTTGGTAGCCCCGACGGCGTCGATGATCACGAAGTGCGTCTTGGTCGATTTAGCCGTGTTGCTGGTCCGCTTCAGGTCGTCAAGCGAGATGGTGCGGGTGCCGCGGCCCTTCATCTGTTCGAAGTAGTTGGCACTTTTGACGTCGCGCAGGAAGAGCAGCACTTCGAGGGGTTTGACGTCCGTGCCGGTGGCGATCATGTCGACCGTGACGGCGATGCGCGGCGCCCAACCGTTGCGGAATTGATTGAGGATGCTCTTGGGGTTCTCTTCGACTTTGTACGTCACTTTCTTACAGAAATCGTTCCCCTCGCCCATCTCCTCGCGCACGATCTGGATGATGTCGTCGGCGTGGCTGTCCGTCTTGGCGAAGATCAATGTCTTGGGCACCTCGAAGCCGCCGCGCTCGTCGTAGCGGTCCGGGAAAAGGCCGGGCAGGATGCGGCGGTATTCGCGGATAACCGTACGGATCTGGTCGGGGGTTACCACGTCGCGGTCCAGCTGGCGGGCCTCATAGCTAAGGTCCTCGTCGAGCTGCTCCCAGCGCTTGCGGCGGCTCAGTTTTTCGCGGCTTTCGATGCGCTGTTCGCTCTTCGGTATGACGGCGCCGTTTTTGGTGATCTCTGTCTCGACCGTGTACACGTCATAGGGCACGTTGACGCCGTCGGCCACCGATTCCTCGTAGGTATATTCACTCACGACGTTGCCGTTGAAGAACCCGTAGGTGCGGCTATCCGGCGTAGCGGTGAGGCCGACGAGGAAGGCGTCGTAGTACTCCAGCACCTGCCGCCAGAGGTTGTAAATGCTGCGGTGCGCCTCGTCGATGACGATGAAGTCGAACTGGCCGATCGGGTTGGCGGGGTTGTATTCGACCGGCAGTGGGTCCTTCTTTTTCCAGGTGCCGCTTTCGTGGGGGCTATCATTCTCTGCGCCCTCATTCAGCTCCTCGCCCTTCAGCATGGAGTACAGCCGCTGGATGGTGGAGATGCACACCTGGGCGTCCGGCGAAACGTAAGCGGAGGTCAAGCGCTGCACGTTGTACAGCTCGGTGAATTTGCGGTTATCGTCCCGCGGCTGGTAGCTCAGAAATTCCTGTTCGGCCTGCTCGCCGAGGTTGCGGGTATCGACGAGAAAGAGGATGCGCTTGGCCTTCGCGTGTTTCAGCAGCCGGTAGGCGAAGGTGCAGGCGGTATAGGTCTTGCCCGCCCCGGTGGTCATTTGGATGAGCGCACGGGGTTTATCGTCCGCGAAGCTCTGCTCTAGATTATTGATGGCCTCGATTTGGGCGGGGCGGAGGCCCGTTTCGTCTAAAGCCGACAGATTTTTAAGGCGAGCCCGTAGAGAAGTCGTTCTGCGGGACCACGCAAGTAAGGTTTCGGGCCGGTGGAAATTGAAGACTTCCCGCGAGCGCGGTTTTGGGTCACGCAGGTCGGTGAAGCGCGTAATCACCCCCGTGCTTTCGTAGGTGAAAGAGCAAGCATCGGTATCGACGTACTTCATTCCGGCCCGCAGGTAGCGAAAAGACTGCTCCTCTACGGTGGTTATATTCATTCCCGCTTCCTCCCGCTTAGCCTCGATGACCCCCACGGCGCGTTGCTCAACGAAGAGGACGTAATCGGCCGGGCCTTCGTTAGTTGGATGTTCCTTTACCGCCACGCCTACGTTTGCGTAGAGGTCGACTTTGGTTTTTCCCTGCACCGTCCACCCCGCCGCCCGTAGCTGGGCGTCAATTTGGTCGCGGGCGATCTGCTCTGGAAGCTGGTTCATGCGGGGTCTCGGAAAATACTGGAAGCACAGGCCTAAGCGCAAGTATAGTTATTTTCTTAGCGGGCGGTACCAGCGCCGCCGATTCGAGCGAGCGGGCGAACATGCAACCACCGAGCAGGCTTCATTGAAAGACACTGCTACCAGCCCCGCCCCACCATGACAGACCTCTTCAAACTCGACTTCTCCAACATCAAAGGCGACTTCATCGGCGGCCTCACCGCCGGCATCGTCGCCCTGCCCCTCGCCTTAGCCTTCGGTGATCAGACCGCGCTGGGGCCCATGTCCGGCCTGTACGGTGCCATCGCCATCGCTATCCTGGCCGCTTTTTTCGGCGGCACGGCTACCCAGGTTTCCGGCCCGACGGCGCCGATGACGGTCGTCTCGGCCTCGGTCATCTCCAGCGCCCTGCTGGAAACCGGTGCGGAAACGGTCGCCGACGCCATCCCCCTGATCCTGGCTACCTTTTTCATCGCCGGGGCGCTGGAGGTGGTGTTCGGCATCATCAAACTGGGGAAGTACATCAAGTACATTCCCTACCCGGTGGTGTCGGGCTTCATGTCGGGCATCGGGGTGATCATCATCCTGACGCAGATCTTCCCCCTGCTCGGTTACGACGCCGGCCAGGATGCCGAATTGGTCGCCGGGAAGGTGGCCCTGGCCGAGGAGCAGGTCGTCGAGGGCCTGCTGCGGGAAAACGCCCAGACCGCCGAGATCAAAGGCGTCGTAGATGGCGAGGTTGTTACCAGCGCCGCCGCGGAGTTTCAGCAGGTAAGCGATGAGGAAATTCAAACCCGCGCCGGCAAACTCGCCCAGCGGCAGGCGAAGGGAACGGTAGGCGTTTTCGAACTCATCGGTCGGCCCTTTTCCACCCCGAACGGCATCAACTGGCTGAACTTCATGTTGGGCCTGGCAACGGTCGCGGTCATCTACGGCTTCAAAAGGATTACGAAGGCCGTACCGTCCAGCCTGGTCGCCCTGGTCGTTTTTACCCTGGTAGCCTTCTTCTTCATCGAGCCGGGGGCGGTACCCATCATCGGCGACGTACCGGCGGGCCTGCCGGCGATCCAACTCAGCTTTTTCGGGGCTTTGCTGGATTTTGGTAACCTCGGCCTGATCCTCAAATTCGGTGCCACCTTAGCGGCTTTGGGCGCCATTGATTCGCTGCTCACCTCCGTGGTGGCGGATAACATCACCAAGACGCGGCACGACCCGAACCAGGAGCTGATCGGCCAGGGCATCGGTAACATGGGCGCGGCTTTCATCGGTGGTTTGCCGGGGGCGGGGGCAACCGTGCGGACGGTGATCAACGTAGAAAGCGGCGGCAAAACGCGCATCTCCGGTATCATCGCCGGGGTATTCTTACTAGCCGTACTGCTGGGCCTGAGTGGCATCGTCCAGTTCATCCCGAAGGCGGTGCTGGCGGGTATCCTCCTTGCCGTCGGGATCGGGATTATCGACTATAAAGGGCTGCGCCACCTGCGTAGCGTGCCGTTGGGGGATGCCGTCGTGATGATCGTCGTGCTACTACTCACCGTTTTCGTGGGCCTACTCGAAGCCGTCGCCGTAGGCATGATACTGGCCACCCTGCTCTTCATGAAGAAGTCGAGCGACGAGGTGGAGGAGGGCGCGCGTTCGGAGTCACTCACCGACTTCAGCTTCGAGCAGCCCTGGGCGGACGAGGGGGATTTGGTTCAGCGCCTCGGCAGTCGCGTCTACATCAAGCACCTCGACGGGCCGCTGTTCTTCGGCTTCGTTTCCAGCTTCCGCACCATCATGCAGGAGCTTCCGAACCTCGAGGTGCTCATCATCCGTATGGACCGCGTGCCGTACATCGACCAATCCGGCCTTTACGCGCTGGAAGACGCGATCCTGGAGCTACAGGGCCGCGGCGTCGCGGTTGCCTTCGTAGGCTTGAACGAGCAGGAGCAAGACATGATGGAGCGCATCAACCTGATCCCCGGTCTGGTGAGATACGAGCATTTATTCGATGACTTCGCGGCTTGTCGTAGCTGGCTGAGTGAGCGTATCGAGCGTGGGGAATTGGGCGAGGTCGTGGAGCAACAGACCGGCCACCCACCCGAGATCAGTGACAAGGTCGACGAGGTTTAGCCAGACAATAATTTGCTATCTTTGCTCGTAAGGATAGGGCGTTTTTACTAACTGCCGATCCGGTAGCGGCTTTAAAGCCAACCAATTAAATTGCCTCTCTTTCAGAGAGTTATCCATATAATAGCCTGCGTTTCCGAGTTTTTTTTTGCGAGGACGCAGGATGCGGGGTTCAGGTGATAAGAGCACGAGTTCGCCTTCGGCGGGTGTGCTTAAGCAGGTCGACTATCGGTACGGGTTATTAGGAGGACGCCAGCCAACAAGACGCGCCACGGCCATGCCATTCAACCGACTCATTCACGAGCCCACCGCACTCACCCAACTTCGCCAGATGGCGGCGGAGGACCGGATGCCGCACGCCAACATCCTCCACGCACCACCGGGCACGGGTGGCTTACCGGCGGCGCTGTCGGTGGCTAGTCTGTTGTTGTGCGAGGACCGGCAGGGGGAGGCGGGCGACACCTCCTGCGGTAAGTGCAAAGCCTGCCGTAAATCGGGTAAGTTCGTTCATCCGGATCTCCACTTCGCCTTCCCCGTCGTCGGCTCCAAAATGGTGAGTGATCACTATTTAGCCCAGTGGCGGGAAGCCCTGGCCGACTCCCCCCACCACGAGGTGAACGACTGGCTACAGCGCATCGGCGCGGAGAACAAACAGGGTAACATCAGCCGCGACGAGTGCGCCGCCATCATCCGTAAGCTGAACCTCAAGATCTTCGAAGGCCGCTACAAAGTCATGCTGATCTGGCTGCCCGAATACCTGGGTAACGAAGGCAACCGCCTGCTCAAAATGATCGAAGAGCCCCCGCAGGATACCGTCTTCCTGTTGGTCAGCGAGCGGGTGGATCTCATTCTCAATACCATCCTCAGTCGCTGCCAACTTACCAAGCTACCGGCCCCCACCGCCGCCCAGATCGCCGCCGCTTTGGAAAAGGCGGGCCACCCCGCCCCCAGGGCCGCTAGTTCCGCCCAGTTAGCGGACGGCAACTACAACCTAGCCCTCCAACTCATCGGTACGGATGTGACCGGCTACGACGACCGCCTCCTCGAATGGATCCGCGCCTGCTACGGCGGCACCCCCACCAAACTGGTCGGCTGGACGGACGCCTTCGCCGGCATCGGCCGGGAAAACCAAAAGCACTTCCTCCGCTACGCCCTCCACTTCTGGCGGGAGTTCCTGCTCCTCTCCGTAATCGGTGACGGCTACGAAGCCAGGCTACCCGCCAAAGAACGGCAAGCCGCCGAAAAACTCACGGCGCTCGTACCCACCGAAAGCGTCGAGCGGCTCTCCACCATCATCAGCGAATGCATCGAATACGTCGAACGGAACGCTAACCCCAAAATCCTGCTGCTGGACGCTAGCGTTCGCATTCACCAAGCCTTAAAGGGTAGTCCGAAACTCCGGGAGAGCAAAGCGACCGGCCTGCCACACTGACAACCTCCCAGACCAACAAACTAAAACACCGAAACATGGCATGCGCATCCTGCGGCACCGGCACGAATGAAGACGGCACCCCCCGGGGCTGCGGTTCAAAGGGCGCGTGCAACACCTCCGCCTGTAACAAACGAAGCGCCTACGACTGGCTGGCCGACCTGGGCATCGACGACCCCTACTCGGAAGCCGTCGTAGAAGTCTCCTACAACAGCGGTACCACCCAGCAATTCTGCTACGCCCCCGCCGAATTGGAGGTGTTTACCGGGGATAACGTGGTGGTCGAGGACGATAAGGGCTACAACGTCGGCCGCATTACCCTGAGCGGGGACCTCGTCCGCCTCCAGATGAAAAAGAAGAAGGTTAAGGAGGGGAAGGTGACCCAAAAGATCATCCGCCGCGCCAACGAACGCGACCTGGAAAAGCTCACCGAAGTGCGGGATAGCCAGAAGGAAACCCTGGTCAAAGCCCGCGCCATCGCCCGCCAGAACCACGTTAAGATGAAAGTCTCGGACGTCGAGTACCGGGGGGACGGTAAAAAGATCACCATCTTCTACACCGCCGAAGACCGCGTGGACTTCCGGGAGATCGTCCGCACCTTTTCCCACACCTTCCGCGTCAAGGTAGAGATGCGCCAGATCGGGCCCCGCCAGGAGACGGCCCGCCTGGGGGGTATCGGCTCCTGCGGTCGCGAACTCTGTTGCTCCACTTGGCTGAGTGACTTCAGCGCCGTCAATACCTCCGCCGCCCGCTACCAGAACCTGGCGATCAACAACGCCAAGCTCTCCGGTCAGTGCGGCCGCCTGAAGTGCTGCCTCAACTACGAGTTGGATACCTACATGGAAGCCCTCGAGGAGTTCCCCAAAAAGGCGAACAAGATCCGTACGAAAGCCGGCCTGGCAATGCTGATCAAGACGGACATCTTCAAGCGCATCATGTACTACACCTACAAAGAGAACCGTGGGCTGCTGTATCCCATCCCCGTCGCCAAAGTGCACGAGATGATCGCCATCAACAAAGCGGGCGATGAACCGGCCGACCTCCAATCCGCCCAGGTAGTAATCGACGAGCCGGAGGAGCTCTTCGCCTACGAAGACGTAACCGGTGCCGTAGAACTCCCCGCCGAAAAACGCAAGCGACGCCGAAAGGGTAATGCCGGGGGCAAAAAGTCCGCCGGTAAGGCCGCGCAGAGCAAAAGCAGCCGCCGACGTGGCCGTAAAAAACCCGTCGCGAACGCCTCGAACGGCGGCCCCTCCGAAAAGTCAGCAAACAAATCCAGTAGCAATAACTCCAGCGGTCGTAAGAAGCGCCGCTCCCGCCGCAAAAAGCCCGGTCAGTCAGAAAGCTGACGCTTGCGGTAGTATTGATTGAACATCAAAAATTGCCTGTCGTCTACCGTCTATCTAATGCAGTTGCCATCCAACCATTGCGCTTAATTTCCGGTTACAGCATCCGGCAGCGTACGGCGCTAGCTGAATGCCGGCCTGCGAACTCACCCAACCCCCCTTCCCATGCAATACGATCTCATCATCATCGGTAGCGGCCCCGGTGGCTACGTAGCCGCGATCCGCGCCGGGCAGCTCGGCATGAAAACCGCCCTGGTAGAACGCTACAACGCCCTCGGCGGAACCTGCCTGAACGTAGGTTGTATCCCCTCCAAAGCCCTACTTGACAGCTCCGAACACTACCATGCCGCCCACGAGAAGTTCGCCGAGCACGGCATCAAGATCGAGAACCTGGCCGTCGATATGCCGCAGATGATCAAGCGGAAGAACGAAGTGGTCGAGCAAACCGTCGGCGGGGTGAAGTTTCTGATGAAGAAGAACAACGTCGACGTCTACTACGGCCACGGCACCTTCACCGGCCCGAACGAACTCGGGGTCGCCATGAACGAAGGCGACGATCAAACGCTGACGGCCAAGAACTTCATCATCGCTACGGGCTCCAAGCCCATCACGCCGGCCGCGATGAACTACGATAAAAAACGGGTCATCACCAGCACGGAAGCCCTCAACATCCAGGAAGTGCCGAAGAGTATGGTAATCGTCGGCGGCGGGGTCATCGGGCTCGAGCTCGGCAGCGTCTACGCCCGCCTCGGTACGGCCGTGGAGGTCGTCGAATTTCAGGACCGCATCATTCCTACCATGGATAAAGACTGCTCCAAAGAACTCATGCGCGCACTGAAAAAGACGGGCGTCAAGTTCAACCTGAAAAGTAAGGTCACGGACGTGCAGGGTGGGGAAGATTCCGTCAAGGTCACCTACGAGCCACGCGATGGCGGTGACGCTACCACGCTGGAAGTCGACTACTGCCTGATCGCCATCGGCCGCCGCGCCTACACCGACAAGCTCGGTCTGGACAAAGCCGGCGTAGCCACCGACGATAGGGGCCGCGTCGAAGTTAACGACCACCTGCAAACCAACGTCCCCCACATTTACGCCATCGGCGACGTCGTTCGCGGTGCCATGCTTGCCCATAAGGCGGAAGAGGAAGGCGTGTTCGCCGTAGAAACCATCGCCGGTCAGAAGCCGCACGTTGACTACAACCTCATCCCCGGTGTCGTATACACCTGGCCCGAAGTAGCCGCCGTCGGCCAAACCGAGGAGCAGATCAAAGAGGCCGGTACCCCGTACAAAGCGGGCAAATTCCCCTTCAAAGCCCTGGGCCGCGCCCGCGCCAGTACCGACACCGAAGGCATGGTCAAGGTCATCAGCCACGCGGAAACCGACGAGATCCTCGGCGTACACATGGTTGGCCCCCGCACGGCGGATATGATCGCCGAAGCCGTCGCCCTGATGGAATTCCGCGCCAGCGCCGAAGATGCCGCCCGCATGAGCCACGCCCACCCGACCTACACCGAAGCGTTCAAGGAAGCCGCCCTGGCCGCTACGGGGGACCGCGCCCTACACATGTAATCCTACTTACTCAGGGTCACGGCTAAGCCGCGATGGTCGGAGAAGCCCGTCTCGATCCGCTCGATCTGTTCGACGGTGAACGAGGTATCGACCAGCAGAAAGTCGATGCGCAGCCCCGGCAACGGACCGGTAAAGGTCGCTCCCAACCCGAAGCCAGCTTCTACCCAGGCGTCCTTTAGCCGGGGGGTGAGGCTACGGCGGTAGGTGTAGGAGCTCGGGACGTCGTTAAAATCCCCACCGACGATAACGGGGAGCGGACTTTCCCGAACCAATTTCCGGACGGTTTCCGCCTGGGCCGCCCGCCTGGCCGCTCCGTTAGCGTAAGCCCGGAACATGTGCTTGGCGCGGGATACATCCTTGCGCACGTTGCCATCCCCACCCAGGTCGTAGGCAACGTCCGTAATTTTATTAGACTGTAAATGAACGTTGATGATGCGAATCGGGCCGATGGGTGATTCCGTATCGGTAACGATGATACCGTTGATCGCCGGGCGGGGGGCGTAATACTCGGCAACCGGCGAAAGCTTCTTGCTGAAGGTCGCCGACGTTCGCAGATCGGCCTGGTGGCGCATCGGTAACCCCAGAGAGTCTTCTACGAACTTCGCGTTAATGGCAGCCGGGTGTTTGCCGAGGTGGATCTCCTGCAGCAATAAGATATCGGGGGCTACCTCGTGTACGAACCGGAGGGCGGAATCAACCGGGAGCGGCCTTTCCCCGGGGGGGATGAAGTGCCGCATGTTCGTTGTCAGCAATTTTAGGGTGTGCCTGGCCTCATCCGTGTCGCTGACCCGGCCGCCCGTGCCGAAAGCGAAAAGCTGTGGTACGAGTGGTATACCTACAAGAATGACGATAACGGGGAGCACAGCCTTACCCCACTCACGCCGAATAAGGACCCAATTCGAGTAAATACCGGTACCAATAAGTAAACCCGGCAGTAGAAGCGCAATGATCGCCGGGGGCCAAAATACATCTGGCGGGATGAAACGCGCCAGTAAACCCGCCGCGCAGGCCAGGGTAAACAGGTAACCGATGAGGTGGAGAAGCGTACGTAGCAAACAGAGGAGCTATTGCTGGTTGGAAGCGCGGAAGAGGAAATCCTTCTCGTCCTTACTCAGGGAGTTGTACCCCCGGTCTTTGATCTTATCCAGAATAGCGTCGAGTTGCTCCTGGTGGCTCATGCCACTATCATCAAAGGTAGAATCTCCGCCGGAGCGACTGGACTTTCCACTACCGCCCTCCGCCTTACGCATAAAGGAAGGGCGGGATTTAGGAGCGGTTTCCCGTACGGATTTTCCACCGCGGTAGGCAGCGCGCGGGCCGGAGCGTTTGTGGTCTTTCGAAGGGGTGAGCACCCGGTTCCAGGTAGCACCTATCCAGTCCATAGCTTTCGTAGCGTAGACCGTGAGGTCATTTCCTTTTTGGAGTTGTACCGCGAATATCACCCCGAAGATGATGCCGCCGATATGGTCGATGGTGCCGCCTATGTTCTGCAAGGTCCCCAAACTCAATATCTGGATTACGATGGTTACCAGGACGATGTACTTCAGGCGGACGTTGCCCAAAATAAACAGGCGTATGCTGTATTCAGGCTGTAGAACACCGATAGCGGTCAGAATACAGGATACCGCGCCACTCGCTCCGTAGGCCATTGTGATGTTCGCACCGAGGTCCGTAGGCAGCACGACTGCGAGCGAGAAAAGGAAGGCGAAAAGCCCCCCGGTAAGGTAGAGCGGCAAAACCCGCCGGTCGCCGTAAAAGTCTCCGAAGATGCGGCCGAACCAGAGCAGGAAGAGCATATTCCATAGAATATGGAAAAAGCTCACGTGCAAAAACATGTGGGTAATCAGCGTCCAGGGGTGCGTAAGCAGGTGCCACGGGTCGTAGGTCACCGCAAAAAAGCGCATGATACCTTCGAAAATGGGGGAGGTGCCGAGCGCCCAACCGTTCGCGATGCGGAAGCCAACGTCGGCGATAGCGAAAACCAACCAAACGATGACGTTTACGATGATGACCTTATTGATCATGTTGCCGAAGCTGAACTCCCGGCGCATATCGTCCCAAATGGATTGTAGCATAGCTAGTTGGAATGCGTTACTAAAAAACGATAGCCGGAATAATAGTTGTGTGCGTTAGGACAAAAACGCGCTATTTGACTTTGCCCTAAGTGTTTGCCCGTTTTTCCTTTCACCTTTACCGCTCCCTGAGCCGCCGCACCTCCAGCAAATCCCGAAAAGCCAGGCGGGATTCCTGGGCCGGGGAGCCGAAGTACGCCTTCCCGACCTGCGTGTTGTCCATCAAGCCACTTTGGGCCATCAGCGTCGTACGTTCGGCCAGCCGCAGGTTCTGCGTGACGCCGGCTTGCCCCTGGAGGATGCACCAGTCCCCGAGCGTGGTGTTCCCCGCCACGCCGACCTGGGCGGCCAGCAGGCAGTGCCGGCCGATCTTACAGTCGTGGCCGATCTGGACGAGTGCGTCGAGCTTACTTCCCCGGCCGATCACCGTCGGCGAGGATACCCCGCGCGAGACGTTGCAATTGGCTCCGATGAAGACGTCGTCTTCCACGATTACCGTTCCGCCACTCCGCCAGCCCAGCATGCCTTCCGCCGTGCGTTTGAAATAAAAGGCCTCTTCACCGAGCACTGCGCCGGCACCTATATATACGTTGTTACCCAGCCGCACCCCGTCGGTCAGTACGGCATTCGGCCCTAAGTAGCACCCTTCACCGATGGCTACCTGATGGCCGACGACCGCCCCGGGGGCGATGCGGGTCTGTTTGCCGATGGTTGCCGAGGGGCTTACGTGCTGGTTTGCCCACCGGCTGGCCGGCCGCTCCTGAAGTACGAGTTGGTTATAGGCTTCGAAAGGGCTGTCCAGCACAATCAGCGCTTTGCCCGGCGGCGGGTCCACCCGCTTGTCGATCAGGATGACCGTAGCGGCGGAAGCCAGGGTAGGGGCGTAATAGCGGGGGTGATCTACGAAGCAAACGTCGCCGGCCCGAACGTGGTGGATCTCGTTCAGCCCCGTAACGATCAATTCGCCGTCACCGATCAGTCGACCGCCGGTAGTGTCGGCGAGGGCGGTGGCCGTAACGGGGGTCGCGAGCTCCATATCAGTCGGTATTCACCCCGTTTTGCTTGAATTTGTAGTAGGATACGAGCGCTCCGTACACCCAGCCCTCCCGGCCGTCACTCAGCGCTACCTTGACCCAGGGGGCCGTAGGCTCGATGTCGCCCAGGTTGAGGGTATACTGCTTATCGGTGACCTCGTTGAGAAAAGTAACCTCACCGTGAAGGGGCAAGCGGGTAAGGATGTCGTGCGATAGCGATGGCCCGCTGCGCACGTTCAGCCCGTCGATGGTGGAGTAGAGGGTAGTCACCCGTCGGACGACGGTGCGCGGTTGTTGGCCGCGGACGACGGAATCCCCCGGCAGCGGAACGGTCAGGCTACGCAGCAGGGCGGAAGCTTTGGCGGCACTTTCGATACTGTCCAGCTTATCCTGGATGCGCTGTTGGGCGTCGCGTTCGCGCAAGGTATCCAGGTAGCTGCGGCGGCTGTCCTCTTCCGCCTTCATGGCGTATGCCGGGCCACCGTTACTGCACTGCCGCATCGCCCAGAATAGGAAGATGAGGGTGACGATCGACATCAGGATGAAGGGGATCAGCCGGGCGTTATTGTACTTCGTTTTGGCCATGCCGTGGGGTAGGGCGACAAAGGTACGCAAGCCACGTCGGGCGCACGCATGACCACATTACGGTAAAATTTCCCTGCGGGGGCGTCCGCTGTAGGCATCCCACCGATTTGGTGCCAACAATTTATGCGGTCTTCTATTCTGAGGGGGTACCTTTCAGATGGTTTATACCCGCTTCCGTCGATGTCCACTAATCATTACTCTCAACTTTACCGTCAGCTTCGCGACGTCGACCCGCGCGACTACCAACGCATCATTCGTACCTACGAGGAGCGAGAAACGGAGATTGGGAAGTTGGACGTTACCGAGCACTTCGAGTTGACCGCGTACTACGCCGATGCCCTCTTTGCCACCGGCGCCTACCGCCAGCATCAGATGATGGTCGACCTGGTCATCGAGGCCTGCATGCGGCACAACATCCAAAAGATCGACGGCATTCGGGGCGACGCCTTTCAGCACCTTCTGTTCAAAAAGGCGGCGAGCGCTTACCGGCTGGGAAATTTTGACCTAGCCGCCCACGTAGCGCGCGAGTTGATCCGTATGGACCCGGCCCGGGAGCTCAACGTGCGCTTTCTGCGCGCCGCCCTGTTTCGCCGTCAGCGCAACGTCTTACAAACCGGCCGGGCCACCTTCATCCTGTTCATATTACTGGCTGGCGCGTTGGTGGTGGGGGATATCCTTATCGTCAGAAGTTTCTACCCGGAGTATACGCCGCTATCTCAATTGGCGATCGGGCTCTCCTTCCTGGCCTCCGTGCTCAGCCTATTGGCGTGTTACGGATTTGCCTACCTGAAAGCGCATCGCTCCGCTTATCGATTTAAGCGAGTAGCCGAGAACAAATTGCTGTAGGATTACCTATAATTAGGGGTGTGACGGGCTGCGTACCTATCCGCGGCAACGCCCATATTTCTCATACACTATAACGTAACCAATGGCTACAGCACAGAAACCAGCCCTAGTAATTCTCGCCGCCGGCATGGGCAGCCGCTACGGCGGCCTCAAGCAAATCGACGGCGTCGGCCCCAGCGAAGAGGGCATCATCGAGTACTCCATCTACGACGCGATTCGCGCCGGCTTCGGCAAGGTCGTCTTCGTCATCAGAAAAGACATCGAAGCCCCCTTCCGCGAGAAGTTCGATGGTAAGTTCGGCGATAAGATCAAGGTCGAGTACGCCTTCCAGGGGATGGATAGTTTCGTGCCCGATGACGTCGACCACACCAAGCGCGAAAAGCCCTGGGGTACGACCCACGCCATGCTCGTAGCTCGCGACGTGGTTGACGAACCCTTCGCAGTGATCAATGCCGACGACTACTACGGTGTCAAGGGCTTTCAGAAAATGGCCGGCTTCCTGGTGGCCGACGCCGCGCCGGATACCTTTTCGATGTGCGGTTACGTCCTTCACCGGACGCTCTCCGACCACGGCACCGTCAACCGGGGCGTAGCCGTAGTCGCCGAAGACTACCTGCTGAGCGACGTCAACGAACGCTTAAAGATCTCCCGCGGGGGCGATAGCAAAGTTACCTACCTCGGCGAAGACGGCCACCGCTATGAATTGGCCGATAACGACGTCGTGTCCATGAACTTTTGGGGCTTCCACCCCTCCATCTTCGACGTGATCGAAAAGGGCTTCCACAACTTCGCCCGCGAAAACAAAGGCAACCCACGGGCGGAATACCTCATCCCCGAAGTCGTCGATAAGATGATCAAGGAAGGCACCGCCAAGGTGAAAGTGCTCGTTTCCGACGATAAGTGGTACGGCGTTACTTACCAGGAAGACAAGCCGAAAGTGCAGGAAGCCTTCGCAATGTTGGTAGCCGAGAATACTTACCCAACGCCGCTGTTTTCTTAGAATTTTTGCGAGAACGCAGGTGCCAAGAAACTTAGGAAAGAGCAAGGTTTTTAAAGCATTTGTAGTAATATCGTTATATTAGGGTTGAAAGCGATGTGTTTACGCGTATCGCTTTCAACCCACCCCAAAGAACCGCAAACCTCATAGTTATGATGAATGAAGAGGTGCGGACCATCATGTCGACCAAGGTCACCACCGTTTACCCCACTACCACCGTCGGCGAAGTGTTGCAGATCATGCAGCGCAAAAGACTCCAACAGCTACCGGTTATCGACGATCAAGACGTTCTCGTCGGCCTGATCACCAGCTACGACCTCTGGAGACACTGCCGGAGCGAAGGCGGCCAGGAAGATGCACTCGTAGAAGCGGTCATGACCAAGCACGTCGTCAAACTAGCCCCTAAGGATAAGGTAGGCACCGCCGCCGAGTTGTTCATGGACCGGCGCTTCAAGACGTTACCGGTCGTAAACATCGATGGCAAATTGAAAGGCGTAGTCACGGCCTTCGACGTCATTCGCTATTCCTTTACGAAGGAGTATCCGGAGCCTATTCTGTACGCGGATCGGTACTAGCGTATCGAAGCGTGCCAACCGGCGAAGTCTTTGGCAAAGTAGGTGATGATCACGTCCGCCCCCGCGCGGCGGATACACAGTAATGCCTCGGTGGCCGCGGCTTGGTAATCCAACCAGCCCTTTTCCGCGGCGGCTAACAGCATCGCGCACTCACCGCTTACGTGGTAGGCGGCGATCGGTAGGGGGTGGGCGGTGCGCAGGTCGCTGATTACGTCCAGGTAATTGAGGGCGGGTTTGACCATGAGGTAATCGGCCCCCTCGGCGGCGTCGAGGGCAGCTTCGCGGAGTGCTTCGCGGCGGTTGGCCGGGTCCATCTGGTAGGACTTCTTGTCGGTCGGGACGTCCTGCAGCAGTCGTGGCGCACTATCCAGGGCGTCGCGGAAGGGGCCGTAAAAGGCGCTCGCGTATTTGGCGCAGTAACTCATGACGGCCGTATCGGTAAGCCCGGCTCCGTCGAGCGCCCGGCGGATGCTTCCGACCCTGCCATCCATCATATCGCTCGGCCCGATCACGTCGAAGCCGGCGCGGGCCTGGGCGACTGACATGGCATCGAGCAGGGGTAGGGTAGCGTCGTTGTCTACTTTGCCCTTCCTGACCACTCCGTCGTGGCCATCCGAGCTATAGGGGTCGAGGGCGACGTCGGAGATCAGGCAGATATCGGGATAAGCTTCCTTGAGCTTGGTAGCGGCGTGCAGGTAGAAGTTGTCTTCGCTGGTGGCGTAAGTGCCGGTTTTGTCCTTGTACTTTTCCGGTACTGCGGGGAACATGATGAAGCTATGGATACCCAGATCGATGCATTCACCTACTTCCCTGACGACCTCGTTTATCCCCAACCGAAACGTGCCGGGTAGGCTGGCGACGGGCAGGCGGGCATCGGCTTCCGGAAGCAAGAAGATCGGCTGCACGAGGTGGCCGGGGTCGAGGATGGTTTCGCGGACGAGGCCACGTACGGCGGCGGACTGGCGGTTTCTGCGGGGGCGGGAGAGCATAGCTGAGATGAAGAGTTCTGGAAGTGGTCGTAAAGCTAACCGAAGCTTGAGTTCGGTCGTTGACCGTCAGTAGTATTCTGACGCATAAGTGGCAGTTCAAACCTTGCTCTTTAGTGCCCCGGGGTTGCAAACCCCGGGCTACGACTCTGCACCTGCGTCCTCGCCCGTCATATCGTGCAGAAGCCGCATCTTTATGTACAGTAAACTGTTTATTTTCAAACGCCGACCATGGGTATTTTCAAGTTCCTCAAGCCACCGACGCACCAACAATTCAGCTATAAGCCCCGGTACTGGGACCCGAAAAAAGAAGAATCCGAGCAGCGGCGGGAACGCATTCGCGTACTCGAAAGAGGGGGTGTGGACGGGATGAAAGAGCGCATCCGCGGGGGATTCAAAAAAGGAGCGGGCGGGTCGGTGGCAAGCAGCACGTACCGCAACCAGCGGGTGCAGCGCTCGAACGGGACGCTATTTATGGTCATTATCGGACTGCTCGTAGTCAGTTACTTTGCCATCGAGGTCTATTTTCCGGACCTTTCTCACTGGCTGGACACCGAACTACCGGCCGCGCCGGCGGAAGAAGCCCCCCCGGCGGAGAGTGCGCCCGAGCTGGAGCTTGAAGAATTGTAGCTAACTTGCAGGAGTAAACACCCAATAAGCGCTTAGCGACTACTGAACCAAAAATAATGACGGACAACCTCGTCCACCTTTTACCGGATTCGATTGCCAACCAAATTGCCGCCGGGGAGGTCATCCAGCGGCCCGCCAGCGTGGTGAAGGAACTGGTCGAAAACGCCATCGACGCCGGAGCCACCGAGATACAACTCGCCATAAAGGACAGCGGAAAAACGCTCATTCAGGTACAGGATAACGGTTGTGGCATGTCGGAGACGGACGCCCGGATGTCACTTGAGCGCCACGCTACCAGTAAGTTGCGCTCCGCCGACGACCTGTTTAATTTACGCACGATGGGCTTTCGGGGGGAAGCGCTGGCCAGCATCGCCGCCGTAGCTCACCTGGAGATCAAGACCCGCCGCGCGCCCGATGACCTCGGTACGCGCATCGTCGTGGAAGGCAGCGAAGTAACCACCCAGGAACCGGTCGCCGCGGCGCCGGGTACGACCATGGCCGTACGCAACCTTTTTTTCAACATCCCCGCACGCAGAAACTTCCTGAAAAGCGACGCCGTGGAACTGCGCCACATTCGCGACGAGTTTTTACGCATCGCCCTGGCACATTCGGACGTCCGCTTCGATCTGGTGGTGAACGACCGGATGGACCTGGCACTGCCCGCGGGCAAACTGCGTCAGCGCGTCGTGCAGGTGTTTGGCCGTAAATACGATAAGCTGCTGGTGCCGATCGAGGAATCTACCGACGTATTACAGATCACCGGTTTCGTCGGCAAACCGGAGGCCGCGCGGCGGACGAAGGTCGGGCAGTACTTCTTCATCAACGACCGTTTTATTAAGGACAGCTACCTGCACCATGCGGTAGTGAGCGCTTACGATAACCTGCTGAGCCGGGAGAGCTACCCGTTCTACATCGTGTTCATCCGGATCGACCCGAGTCGGATTGACGTCAACGTCCACCCTACCAAGCAGGAGATCAAGTTTGAGGACGGGCGGATGATCTACAACTATCTGCGCGCTACCATTCGCCACGGTTTGGGGCGTGCCAGCATTATGCCGTCTATCGATTTTGAGTCGGATAACGTGTTCTCTCCCTCCAAAACCACGGGGGAGATTCGACAGGACGATACTGGGGGCGAGGTGCTATCCAGCAGAATGAACCCCGATTACCGGCCGCCGTCCGGTAAGGGCGGGGGCCAGGGGGCGTCAGTGCCCTCCGATGCCGGCCACGTGGCTAGGCGTAACGCCAATAATCTGCGGCACTGGCAGGATGTTTACGCCGGGCTCGGTGAAGGTGGTACGCAGGCCGGTCGGCAACCCGATCTGGTGGCGACGCAAGAGTTTGGTGCGGCCCTGGTCGATTTGGATACCGGGGAGGTACTGCCGAGCAAGGTCAGTGGGGATTTACTGCCCAGTCGGGTGGGCAGTGATGAGCCGAGGCAGGATAATGCGAGTGAACGGCATCCTTACCAACTGCACGCCCAGTATATAGTTAGCCCCATCAAATCCGGCTGGCTGTTGATCGATCAGCGCAGCGCGCACCAGCGGATTTTGTACGAGCGCTTTTTGGGTGTGTTGCAGAGTACCCCGGCGGCAAGTCAGCAGAGCATGTTTCCGCAGACGATGGAGTTGGCGCACGCCGACGTCGGCGTTATGAATGCCTTACTGCCCGATCTCGAACAGTTGGGGTTTGACGTGGAGGCGTTCGGGGGTAATAGCTTCATCGTACGGGGGGTACCCGCCGAGATCGCGGGTCAGCAAAATGAGAAAGAGGTGCTCGAGCGCTTGCTGCAGCAGTTTCGCGACGACGTCGATCTCGTGAACAACGGCCACGAGCGGCTGGCGCGTGCTTTGGCCAGGGGGGCGGCAATCCGCCGGGGGCAATCGCTCGGGGTGGCGGAGATGCGTGCGCTCATCAATCAGCTCTTTGCCTGTGAGCAGCCGCAGCTTGCACCGAATGGCAATAAGGTGTTCATAAAGTATGAACTAAGTGAGGTAGCGCGGTTGTTCGAGGGGTAATCCTACTTGCTTATGCAACAGCTTACCCCGACGGTCAAGCAACTATTGATTGCTAACGTATTCGTGTTCCTGGTCGTGATGGTGCTGGGGGTTAACTCCGAGTTTGCGCGTTCGACGATCCTGTACCCGCCATCTACGGATGATTTTCAACTGTGGCAGCTAATTACCTACGCCTTCCGCCACAATGACGTCAGTCATATTCTCTTCAACATGATGGGCTTGTTCTTCCTGGGCCCTATGGTGGAGTATCGTTTAGGCGGTAAGCGTTTGTTGATCCTCTACTTTGCGGCCATTCTCGGGGCGGTACTGTTCCACCTGGGTATTCCGGACATTGGTGCCTGGCAGTTGCAGCAGGCTTACGAAGCTTTTGCTGCCGACCCGAGCCTGGCTAACTTCGACGCTTTCTTTATGGACATCGACCTGCGCAGTTCAAACTACTCCGAGCTCGATGCGGCAAACCGGCCCATCAAGACCCTGAACGGAGCCGCCGTGGCCGGTGATCTTCAGAACGCGCTGGCTTACGGTGGTGATACCAGCGCTGAGATCGCCGAGGCGGAACGCTTGATGCTGGCCGTGATCGATTCCGAGCGGGGCTCACCCATGTTGGGGGCTTCCGGTGGCGTAGCTGGCGTGGTTGCCGCCTTTGCGGTGCTTTACCCGAACGAGAAGCTGTCCTTGCTCTTTATTCCTATCGGTTTCGCCGCGAAGTACTTCGTGTTAGTCATTTTCGGAATTGACTTACTGCTGGGTGTACTGAACATTTCGGGTGACAACATTGCTCATTTCGCACACATTGGAGGAGCCGTTACCGGTGCGTTGTTAGCCTGGTACTTTGCCAAGACTACCACGCCACCGTGGATGCGCAGGTTGGACTAAATGGTTGATTCTACCTAACTGACTGAGGTAGGTACATTTATCTTCCTCCTGACTACCAGGTAACCGACCTTTTGGGTACCTTTGTAGACTAGTTTTCTGCGCTTCAGCCCAGGTTATACACACTGACTGTGCTGTCGTACGCTACTGTTTTACCCTATTACAACCCTAATTGACAACATGTCGCTTACGCGATTTAACCTATTTATGGTGGTCCGTCCTCTGTGCCTGGTAGTCTGTTGCTGCTTGCTTGCCGCCTGTCGGTTCGGTCAGGAGCGGGTGGATTTTGAGGTGGTCGTAGATGAGCGCGTGGTAAAGCCGATGCTGGTTGAGGGGGTGGGTGAGGAGCCGGAGGCTCACTACACGATAACGGAACTAGGTGCTTTCCTGCTGCAGGATGACTCTAACGTAGGCCGAGACTGGGGCAAACCCCGCTGGATTATTGACGGTGCCTTGGCCGGTAGAGACGTGCTCAATAAGACCGTCTATACCCTGCGCGAGGAGGAGCGCGTCATTACAATGTGCCGGAAGAACCCACATGGTAAGGATGTGTGCGTACACAAATACGTCACGACGGATGTGGGCGGTACGGTTGCTACTTCGCGGTCCGTAAATGTCGCACCGGGTGCTCCCGAAGAAGATACGTCATCCACCTTCCAGGAGGCATCCGACGAGCTCCCGTCCGTAGCCTCTATTGATGCTCCCCTCTGGCCGGAGAACGCAGATACGCCATCTTCTGTCGAGGCCCGTAGAGATCCGGAACCGGAGGAGCCAGCTTGGTCTTTTGCGGATCGCGTAGCCCCACGCCATACTAGCCCGAAGCCTGCTGCCGCTCCGGATGTGAGCCCTCCTAGTAGTTCTCCGGCCCGAGCCACGACCAATACTTCTTCCTCGCCACCAGTTCATCAGCCGGCCGTGGAAGCGCCTGCCCCGCCCCCCGCGCGGGAAGCGGCGCCCGCACCCGTGCTCGCTGAGTTGAGCCGTGCCCTCACCGTAGGCCCGAAACTCTCCGACTTCACGCCTTCGTGCGGGGAGTTCCTCGAGGGCCCCTAAAAGTAAACCTCCGCGTCACCGCTGACGTAGAGCTCCGCGGCTTCTCCATCTATACGGATGGTTGCGGGAAGGTCCGCATCAACCTGAGCGGTGGCGGCCTCAATGAATCGACAACTCAAAAAGTGGCGGGTGGCCCCCGTGCTATTGCCCTAAGTCATCTCGGCTGGCGCCTGTTGCCCGGTCGGGAATATTCCCTCCTGATCACCACCGTACTCGATGCGGAGGTGTGCCCGCCTTCTACTACTTCTCTTCGTCTTGCGTCGGCTACTTCCTGTGAGGGGAGTAAGCGTGGTGGTGGGGTGCTGGAGTTAGATGGGGTGGGAGTGGTTTTTGATTTAGGCGGGTACTTTTAAAATATGATTGTTATGCGATTGATTTTACTGGTTTTGTTTGGTCTGATAATCTTCTTGCCTTCACACGTAGTTGCTCAGCAGTGTGTTGCTGATGTTAGAATTATAATAGCATCTGACAGTCCGTCGGCAGTAAGAAATTCAACAATATGTGCTCCTGCCTCAGTTAAACTAACGGTCGCTCCATTTTCAGTACCTAGTGGTGCCACTGTCGATAGGGACTTCCGCATTTGGTCTGTAAATGGCGTAGCAGCTCCTAGAAATGCGGACGGTACACTATCTCTAGATATTAGTTCTGGTGAAACGGTTACTGTTATTGTGTCAATAAATTTTATTCTTGTAGGTGACATGGATGAGATTGAGGATTTCTGTAGTGTGGATAGTCGACCGTATACAATTACCGGAGTACCATCTACAGGCATTGATCCTAGCACCTTGAACTTCCCGAATCCAATCTGTCAGCTAGAGGATGACATTGAGCTAGACATACCATCTCGCGAGGATGGAGATATAGTCCCCGGTGTGTGGAGTGTTGCTCGACAAGGCGCTGTCTTTCCAGCTACAACTGGCGGCGTACTCCAATCAGGTCGAGCCCCCCTTACCGTCGACGTCTCCGACTTAGAACCTGGCCCATTCGTGTTGACTTTCACCCCAGATCAAGGAAGTTGTACTGAAGTCTACCAAAGACAACTAACAATAACAGAACCCCCCTCCGCCGGCGATCCAACACTTGCAACCACTACCGACCCGGAATTCTGTATAGGTGAAGAGATAACCATCAACTTAAACGATCGCTTAACTGACGAAGACCCAGGGGGAACCTGGTTCGTTGAAAATACGCCGGGTAACACCGAGGATGAGTTAGGCCCGGAAGTATCAAATATCATCGATGTTAGTACCCTGCCACAGGGAAGCAGCAATTACGTATACGTAGTCGGACAAGAGGGGTGTATAAATCGATCCAGCCCGGTAGTACTGCGCGTCGCCTTCATACCGGAAATAGAATCGTTGGAAGTCATACAGAATCCGACAACTTGTGGAGGGACGGATGGTGAGTTTAAAGTAACCTTGGAACCATTTCGCGGAGGGGTTGATTACGCCGTCAGTCTAGAATATAGAGAAGCGGGTAGTGAAGGACGCCTGGATTGCAACAGATTACTCAAACTCGGATTTAGAACCTTCCACGGAAGTAACCGTGACCGGCCTTGCGGCGGGCGTATACGAATTTAGAACTACAAGTAGAGTCGGTACCCTCGATTGCCCGTTGGAGTACGATGAAACACTCTCCCTGGTTGATCCTAATGGCCCGGCAGTAACTGTTGCTTTAAACGATTTCGCTTATGAACCGGGGGAGAACACCGCGCCTCGCCTAGTATGCATCAACAATGAAAATGAGTTTGCAGTATCTCCGAGTGACCTGGACGTATACACTTGGGATTTCGGTGCGGGCGTGAAAGAAGGCGTCACTACAAACACTTCTTTTAGTAGCGATGTAATGTGGACTACACCAGGCATCAAGGAAGTATCTCTAACAGTCGAGAGCAATGGCTGCACGACCCTGGTGAGTCCTATCTTAGTCGGTGTCTATAATACGCCTCAGTTCACGGAGGGGCCGACGCCAACCACCCCGACGCGCTGTGACGTGCCGGACGGAACGATCACCGGAACTGTAAGCGGCGATACATTATTAGAAAATTCAACTTTTGCCATTCGCTATGGTGCCGAACCCGGGGAGGTCGTTAATGCTACCGAAGCCGGTGAATTTAGTATAACCGGACTAGCACCGGGCACCTATGAACTATCAATACAGTACCGATCGGGCGACCCCTGTGTTTCGGAAGTAGTCGAAGTCGTTATTCCAGAGCCCACCATTACCCCACCCACCATTGAAGGCTTACCCATCACCATCTGCGCAGAAGATACCACGCCACTAATAACGGCTAACCCCAGTACCTACGATACCTATAACTGGAATTTTGACGGCGGTACCAGCTCCAGCGGGGCGACTTCGGGTGCTAACCCCGGCACCCTCATCTGGGAGAATGGAGCTACTCGTACGGCTACCGTTACCCTATCATACGGTAATCTTGGGTGCCTGGGGGAAGAACCCATCGAGGCGACCGTCGAAGTCATTAGCGTACCCCGGTTTATCGGACTTTTTGCACTTGATAATCCAGACCTATGCGGTCAGCCAAGCGGAAGTATTTCGGGTTCCGTGCAGAGTTTCGGCAAGGACTTCCTCGTTTTTGCCTTTGACGAAGAAGGAAATGAAGTTACTCGAGTTGAGCTACCCGGCTCGTCTGATCTATCGACTGGTTTTACGTTACCGGGTCTTATCGCCGGGACGTATAATCTAGGCGTAAGGGATCGATCTACAACAAACCGCTGCAACAACACCGTAACGAATGGCAACGAATTCGTAACCCTTGCGTCGGGGGGGGCACCCGGAATCAACACCGCCGTACCGACCGCCGCAACCGAATGTGATCCATCGAACGGTAGTATTGCAGGAACTACTACCGCCATTGGGGGAGGTTTTATCATTACCGCCGATCGTTCGGGAATACCGGCTACCGTAACAACCTCCGTAGAAATCGACGGAAGCTATACCCTGGCGGGGCTTCTTCCGGGAGAATACTTTGTTAGCATAGAGAGATCCGATGATGCCGGTTGTTCCTCCATGTTTAGCAGCGTCGTAGAAGTAGAAGGCCCCGAAATTCCGGAATTGGAAATAACATTTTCTGAGGAATTCCCCTGTGTCGGCGAAGCGGTTTCCATTACTGCTAGCCCAGGTTTTGACGACTACGACTGGAGCGTAACCGGAAGTATCGTAACCGGAGGAAATGACGGGAATTTCTATGGTACCGTTGCGTGGTCTGACAGTGAAGTAGGGGAGAATACGATTACGGTAACCGCCACTATCGATGGGTGCGAAGTAATAGCGACGACCGAAATTACCGTTGAGGACTTACCAACCGGTACTATTGCCCCGGTAGAGCCTTTAACCTGTCTGGAAGACACCAGAACGCTTGAAGTGACGGTAGATGCAGAGGGTGGATATACATACGCTTGGTTTGGTGGAGGGGTGGCATCGAATAATCGACTTGAAGTCAATGTTGGTGGCACCTACGGGGTAGCGATATCCAGTGTGATTACGGGATGTTCATCCGAGCCAATTACTATTCTGGTGGACGATAACAGAACTACCCTTGCGGGAACTATCTCCGCCACTAATGATGGTGCGTTGGATTGCGATGCGGACGCTGTAGTTCTGACAGTTTCCTCCCCCGGTGAAGCCGCTAATTATAGTTATGCGTGGAGTGTTCCAGGCGCTGCGGATAGCCCTGTTTTAACCGTAGATGCTGCGGGAACGTATAGTGTGGTTATTAGTGATGATGTTACGGGTTGTACTTCCGACCCAATCGAATTTACCGTTACGGGTGACACTACGGACCCAGAAATTAACTCCATTCCGGGGTTGAACGAAGATAGGGAGCTCATCTTAACGTGCGCTACCCCTTCCGTTACCCTGACCCCTCTGGTTACCGATGCTACTTCTTTCTTATGGGCCGGGGAGGGTATTAGCGAAACTGGAGCTTCGCTGGTGGTTGATGGCAGTTTTACCGATGGATTATATACGCTTACTGTGACGAATGACGCCAGTGGTTGTACGGATCAAGAGACATTCTCCGTAGTCAATAACACCGAAACGCCGACCGCCACCATTGCTCCCGTCGGAGACGCAGTGATCACCTGCGATAACGAAACCGTTACCTTGCGTGTTACGCCATCCCCCGCAGCGTTAAATTACACCTACAGTTGGAATGGAGGCACGAACCCTACCTCCGCAACAAATACGTTCAATGAAGGCGGGCTCTATTCCGTGGTCGTTACTAATCCGGCAACCGGATGTGAATCCGATCCCGTAAGTTTTAATGTTTCCGAAAACAAAGGTGACCCCGTTATTCAAAGTATTGAGGGCTTGTCCTCCCCGGGTGTAGTTAATATCGATTGTGACGAGGAAACAGCCGTAGTTAGCGTTCTTTTGACCGAAGCTGGTGATTACGATTACAATTGGTCCGGTCCGAATGGCGATCTTAGTACCGATGAGACGTTGACCATCGGCCGAGCTAATGTTCCTGGAAATTATCTGTTACGCGTAACCGATCAAAATACGGGGTGTTTCACGGAACGGTCTTTCACGCTCAACAGTGATTTTGCCGAACCATCGGTCGAAATAAATACACCTGACGGGATTGAACTAACCTGCGGTACCGTTAGCCTAAGGCTTGAAGCAGACGTGACTTCGACCGAAGCGACAAACAATTTAAGCTTCAGTTGGAATGACGGAACTACGCCTAATCAAGCTACTAATACTGTAACTGCCGAAGGATCGTACTTCGTTACCGTTACTAATACTACTAATGGATGCTCGGCCGTCTCCGATGCGGTTATAGTTTCCGTAAATACCCAGTCTCTTGAGATTGAAGATATATCGGGAGTTATTGATGATGCCGTGAATATCAACTGTGGTACCCGTGAGGTTACCTTATCAGCCAGTGTAAACATTGGTACAGACTTAAATTACCTATGGACCGGCCCCGGAGTTAGCTCCACTGAGGAAACACTAGTACTCGACGAGAACAGTGCGGAAGGCCAATACACGCTAAGGGTAACCGATGCAGTACTCGGATGCTTCGATACCCGGGACTTTACCGTTTCTGTGGACGTTACGGAACCGGAGGTCACCTTTTCATTTCCGGGCGGACCGAGTATAATTACCTGTGACAATCCGGGGATTCAAATATCGGCGGTTGCTACGCCGGCAGAAGATGGGCCGTACACTTATTTATGGAGCGGCGGGGACAACCCGACGGAAGCTACCAATACTTTTACGTCCGTGGGTACTTACACGGTAACCGTAACCAGTGTATCGTCTGGTTGTCCCGTGACCTCCACCCCGACCACCGTAAGCGCAAACAATGATGCGCCAGATATAACATCAGTTAGCGGAACAACCGGGGAGGGCGAACTAAATCTTTCCTGCGGAACGCCGACAGCTACACTCGAGCCGCAGGTAGATGGTGCCGGATCCTACGTTTATAATTGGTCCGGCCCCGATGGTTTCAGTGCAACGACGGCAGCTATAGCGCTGGACGATTCCGCTATCGAAGGTGATTACACGGTCGTTGTTACGGATGGTGAGAACGGTTGTGTCAATATGGAAACGGTGGCTGTAACAACCAACTTTCTAGCTCCTTCAGTAGTGGCTTCAAGTGACGGGCCAACCAACGAACTGAATTGCGCCGTAACGAGCATACGCCTTAGTGTAGACGTTCTCAATTCCGCTGACGGTGGGCCTTATACCTATGATTGGTCCGGTGGGGATACCCCCAATGAAGCCGCTATATCCGTAGCCGCTCCTGGCCTTTACTCTGTTGTGGTTACGGACGCGTCGAATGGCTGCTCGGTAACTTCAAATGAAGTTGAAATAGTCACTGGCGACGATCTGATGTTTGTAACTGGAATTAGTGGCCTTACCACAACGAATACGCTAGAAATAACGTGCGATCAGCCAAATGCTTTGCTTCTGGCAGATATACCGGACGGCGAAAACTATTCATTTCTGTGGACCGGGCCAGACGGGTTCTCGTCTACCATGCAGGGGGTAGCGTTCGATCAGGAAAGTACACCCGGTGCCTACAATCTTGCGCTTACCAACGAGGCTAACGGATGTGGCGTTGGGTACCCGTTCACCGTTTCGATCCAGCAAAATTTAGCCCAGCCCGCTATAAGCTCGGAAGATGGCCTAACTACCTTAACCTGTGAAACGATAAGTATTCAAGTGGACGTTGCCGTCGAAGGTGAAACCGACCCGCTTACTTACAGCTGGAGTGATGGTGAGTCGCTCGATCAGGCTATTCGGGACATAGTAACTCCAGGAACATACACCGTCACGGTAACCAATCCTTTAACGGGGTGCGAAAATGTATCGGACCCTATCACAATATCCCAGGAGATTGAGGAACCTATCGTAGATGGTATTATCGGCGTTAGTGATGGAACGGTAACCCTGACCTGTTCGACGCCTTCCTCTACATTGCGTGCGGAAGGCTCGCAGGCTGACGGCTTTACGTACAACTGGTCCGGCCCCGCTGGGTTCTCTAGTAATGAAGTCGAGCTACTACTGGATGACCGGAGCGCCGCTGGCGACTATACTTTGTTGATTACCGACCCTACTAATGGCTGTACATCCACGATTGACTTTGTACTCCAAAAAGATGCGTCCGACCCCACGGTAAGCCTCGCTGCTGACGGTGCGGTCAGTACGCTGGATTGCGATACGGAGGAAGTGATCTTGCGCGCTATCACCAGCCCGAAAGACAACCAATTCTACACCTACAGTTGGAGTGGAATTACGGTTACTGATCCGACTCAGGATAGTATAGTAATCACTGAACCTGGTACGTATTCCGTAGAAATTACCGACAGCTTTTCCGGCTGCGTAGCCTCATCCCCCACTTTTACGGTAACTCAAGGTGTCGACCTACCGGAGATTACTTCAATACTCGGTACAACTAGTGCAGGAGAGCTCGCCCTTAACTGTGATCAACTAACCGCTTCGCTAACCCCTCAACTCGTAGGTAATAGTGCTGACTTTACCTTTGCCTGGGCGGGCCCCAACGGGTTCAGCGCTACCGATGCTACGATTGAACTAGATAGCGCCAGCGTTGCCGGCGAATACACCCTAACGGTCAATAGCCTGGCGACAGGATGTGAGAGCTTTGAGACAATCACACTCGTCAAAAATTTCACGGACCCCGAAATAGTCGCTTCCATCGTAGGAGATGACACCCAGCTAAGCTGCTCGGTCAACAGTATCTCCCTCACCGTAGCGATAACCAACGCCGAGGCTGGAGGTTCTTTTACCTATGAATGGAGTGGAGGTGTTACCCCCACCGAAGCTACTAACTCGGTGCTAGTCGAGGGCTCTTACACGGTGACCGTCACCAACCAAGCGAACGGCTGTACGGCGGTGTCCGATCCCGTTATAATTGAATCGGCGGACGACGTGCCGACGTTAACCGGCCTTGCGGGTTTTCCTACCAACAACGTCACGCTACCCTGTGGAACGCAGTTCTTTTTGCTGTCTCCCGAACCACTCGTTGAAGGATACGAGTATGAATGGTCCGGCCCAGGTGTCAGCTCAACGGATGACAACATCTTCATAACCCCGACCAGCACTTCGGGTGCCTACGTACTAAGAGCGACCGACCCCGTTAGCGATTGCTCCGTAGAATATCCCTTCACGGTTGTTGTCGAGCAGGACCTAGCACAACCTGAGATTACTATAGTCGGGGGAGAAGCTAACGTATTGACCTGCGTCGTAACCGAACTGCTCCTGACGGCTACCGTTGATGGTAACGCAGATAACCTCACCTATGCCTGGAGTAGTGGACTCGACCCAACCGAAATGGCTAATCGCGTGCAGGAGCCTGGTACGTATACGGTAACGGTGACCGACACGCTTTCAGGGTGTAGTAGCACATCAGAAAGCGTAGTTATAGGTCAAGAAGGCGAAACGCCGGTAGTGAGCGGTATCAGTGATGTGATCAGTGATACCCTCGAGCTAAACTGTGGTACTCCGTCCGCTACCCTCCGCCCGCAAGCAGCTGATGTTGATGCCTATACTTACGTATGGACTGGCCCCGCTAGCTTCACGTTCGGCGGAGTCGATCTCGAGCTTGACGACCGGAGCGTTCCGGGGGAATATGTTCTTACGGCAACCGATCCGGTGGCCGGGTGCGATACGTCCATAAATTTCTTCCTGGTCAGAGATGGAGAGTTGCCTACGGTCGTACTGACTGCTTCCGACGATATCACGACATTAGGCTGTAATCCGGAAGGGGTCGTCTTACAAGCTTCGGTAAGCCCCGACGGTGCCTACACTTACGCATACAATCGGGATGGGGCGGCTATCTCCGGAGCTACTCAGGCTAGCCTGACGGTTACGGAACCGGGTACTTATACGGTCACCGCCGTAAACGTAGATTCTGGCTGCGAAAACACTTCTTCCCCCATCACTATTACTCTTGATGCCGCATTACCGGTGGTAACTTCCATCTCAGGGGTTAACGACGAGGGGGCAGTAGAGCTGAATTGTGATGGGCCCGAGATAACCTTACAACCAGCAGTCGAAGGCGACGCCGACGATTTCTCATTCAGTTGGGCTGGCCCCGACGGCTTTACCGCTACTACCGCTGCTATAGACCTTGATTCAACCAGCGCGATTGGTGAGTACACCTTAATGGTTACCAACACTGCAACTGGATGCGCAAGTCAGGAATTGGTAACTCTAAACCTCAACTTTGCACAGCCGCGGATCGTGGCTTCCATTGTAGGGGGTGATAACCAGCTTAGCTGTACCAGAAGCTCTTTGGAAGTTACGGTCGATGTGGTTGCCGGTACCGCTACGGGTCCGTTCACCTACCAATGGAGCGGGGGCGCTGGCCCCACCCAGAGTACCAACCTCATCGAAGCCGCCGGCAGCTACGACGTAACCGTAACCGATACCAATACTGGATGCGCCGTCGTATCCTCGGAGCTAGTGATCGAAGCGGACGTCGACGTGCCGGCCATCGATTCAATCTCCGGTCTGACTACTGCCAATACGCTAGAACTCAGCTGCGGTCAACCCTCCGCTACCCTCGAGCCGGTTGCCCCGGGTGGGGAAGACTTTACCTACACCTGGGAAGGCCCGCAGGGCGTCATATCCACGGAGGAGACTATTTCTCTTGATCAGGAAAGTCCCGAAGGCGCTTACACCTTAACCGCCGTTAACCCGGTGAACGACTGCCCCGCGGTTTACAACTTCACGGTATCGATCGATCTTTCCGCAACGGATGTAGCCATCACCGCGGAAGGTGGCGTGGACGAGCTAACCTGCGACATCGATAGTACGGTCTTGATCGCATCCGTCGCTGGTGACGCTACCAATTTACTTTACTCCTGGAATGAGGGTACTACCACCGACCAGGCAAGGAATACCGTTACCGTCGCGGGAGAGTATCAGGTAACCGTTACAGACACCATTACCGGATGCGTAAGCGTATCTGAACTCTTCACCGTTACCGGAAGCGCGGATGGCCTCTCGTTAGATGGTATTGAAGGCGTCGTCGACGGCGTAGCGACCCTCAGTTGCGACGTAACTTCATTGAGGTTGACGCCATTAGTGGATACGCTGGAGAACTATACCTACCAGTGGGCCGGGCCGGGCTTCTTCACTACCGATGCAACGATCAGCCTGGATGAGGATGATCTGTCGGGTACCTACACGCTGTTGATCTCAACGGGCCCCTTATCATCCTGTGGTACCACTACTGAATTTTCATTCACTAAGGTAGATACCTCTCTCGCAAGCGTTACCATTAATTCTGATAACGACGTTACCCAATTATCCTGTGACCGTACCAGCCTGGAACTTACAGCAACAGTTACATCTTTTGGAGATGTTGAGTCATTCAGCTACCAATGGAACGCAGGAGCCACGCCCGCCGAAGTAAGTAACGTAATCGAAGCGCCGGGCACTTACGATGTTACCGTAACCAATGATGTTACAGGTTGTGTGGTCGGAACGGATACGATCGTCATTACAACCTCGGATGATGCCCCCGTCTTAACCGCCATAACCGGTCTGACCACCCCAAGCACCCTAGTACTTACTTGTCAGGATCCGGCCGTAACCCTCGTACCCGCCCTATCCGTTAGTGGGGACTACCTCTACGAATGGTCTGGCCCAGATGGGTTCACTGCTTCGGAAGAAACGATTACGCTCGATCCATCGAGTACGGTAGGTTCCTACACGTTGATCGTCACCGATCCAATCAGCACGTGTTCTACACTGGCTACATTCACCCTCTCCATCGAGCAGGGCGGAGTGGAAGTAGAAGTCTCAGCCGAAGACGGCGTCGA
>OY764699.1:0-16635 GCA_963668285.1 uncultured Lewinella sp.
TTCCCACCGGCTGGCTTACGGCGTTGGGCTGGTGCACGGGCTGGCGGGCTCGGGGGCCCTGCTCATGGTGGTGGTTGCGGCGCAGTCGGACCCCGTGCTGGCCATCCTTCACCTATCGCTGTTCGGGCTGGGGTCCGTGGGTGGCATGCTGGTAGCGGCGGGTTTACTGAGTCTACCCTTCGCGCGGCGGGGCCTGCAGCGGCCGGGGTGGCAGTTCGGTTTGGTATTGGCCTCCGGTATAGCCTGTTTTCTGTACGGCGGGTACGTCGTAGCCGAGCAACTGGGGGTGCTTATCTGAGCAGACTTAAAGTAGTGGCTGAGTTACCCTTCCGGCGTAAGGGCGCGAACACCCCACCCCGAAAGCCAGTTGCAACAGCACCATGAGTGCATCTGACTATTTTACTATCAAGGGCAGCCCCGCCCCGCTGATCCTTACTGCCGTTCACGACGGCCACGAAGTTAGGGGCGAGCTAAGCGATCGATTCCACCTTACCGCCAAAGAACGACTGTACGAGGAGGACCCCCACACGGGCGTGTGGGCCAGGCTCAGAGAACCCAATATCATCGGCCTTCGGAGCCGCTTCGAGGTGGATTTGAACCGCTCGCGGGAAAAGGCCGTCTACCAAAAGCCCGAGGATGCCTGGGGGCTGCACGTCTGGAAGTCTCCGCTGACGCCCGACTTACTAGCCGGTTCTCTGAGCGCTTATGATGGCTTTTACGACGCCGTAGCGGCATTTCTGAGCGAGGTAGTGGAGGAGTACGGCAGCTTCGTCGTCTACGACATCCACAGCTACAACCACCGGCGGGAGGAAGACGACCGCCAGCCCGCCGACCCACAAAAGAACCCGGTCGTCAACGTCGGTACCCGCAACATGAACCGCGAGCGTTGGGCGCCGGTCGTCGAGACCTTTATGGAAACGATGCGCCAGCATGAAGTCGACGGTCAAAAACTGGACGTACGAGAGAACGTAAAATTCCCCGGCGGCTATTTCAACCACTGGATCCACGAGAACTTCCCGGACGTTAGCTGCGTGCTCTCCATCGAATTCAAGAAAGTGTTCATGGACGAGCACACCAACGAGCTGCACGACACTACCTTCCAGCAGCTACGGGATGCCCTCTCCACCACCTTCCGGCCCGTATTGCAGGCGCGCGAGCAGGTGGTGACAACCAGCCCGGTTTAACCCTATGCACGCCGACCCGATCGATATGGCTAGTTTGACCGCCAACGTACCCCCGTTCGTTTGGGGCATCGACCGTGAGCTGGTCGACATCTCCACCAGCTTCGAATTCCTCATGTTGGCCACGGCGACGAACGACGAGGCCGCCTACGAAGCATTTCGGGCAAACGGTTACCGGCAGGCCCCCAACTTCGAGTACCGCCCGCTACCGGTCAACCCGGAAGCGCTCAAACGCCAACTGTTCAATCTACCGATCGAGGAGGTACAGGACCCGACGCTTGCAGTGTTACTGCGTGACAAGCGAGACGAGACCTTTCAGATGCTGGACATGCTGGAATACCGGGGCAGCGAGCGTTTTCGCTACGGAAGCTTACAGGTATTCGGCGGTGTCAGCGACAAACTACTGGCGGTAGCTACCAGCTTACTGACAATCCTGCCGCAGACGGATGCACGAGACGTAGAGTACGTCGACGCAACCACCTTCTTTACCGCCTGCCAGCACGAGTTGGACTATTTAAAAGCCCAGTATCCCGCCGCACAACCGACAGGTCAGATCCGTGACGACGTGACCGGACTGATCGTCTCCCAGGGCGTACTTAACGTAGGCACGCACTTACGCGTCCCCCGCAACCGCGTAGCGGCACTGATCCAGCACGAAATCGGCACCCACGTCCTCACTTACTGGAACGGACGCGCCCAGCCACTGACCCTGCTTCACACCGGTACGCCGGGTTACGAGGACTTACAGGAGGGCCTCGCCGTACTGAGCGAGTGGTTCGTGGGCGGCCTCACCACCGCCCGCCTTCGCACCCTGGCCGCCCGGGTGGTAGCTATCGCGCACATGCTGCGGGGCCACAGCTTCAAATCTACCTTCGAGCTGCTGCATGAGTTTCACCGCGTACCCGAGCGGGCGGCCTTCTATACTACGGCGCGCGCCTACCGCGGTGGCGGCTTTACCAAGGATGCCGTATACCTCCGCGGACTGGTAGAATTGTTGGACCACCTCGGGAATGGAGGCCGGTTGCAGCCCTTATTCATCGGCAAGCTTCAATTGAGTTACGCCCCCCTGGTCGATGAATTGATCCGTCGTAACATTCTGCGCCCCGCCCCCCTGACCCCCCGCTGGTATCTGGAAGATGCGGATACCGGCCACCCAAAATTAAAACAACTCCAGAGGGGTATGTCGGTATTCGACCTCCTCCCCCGGGCTTAGGCTTATTGCCACGCCTTACCTGCCGACACCCCATCAGCACAAACTCAGCACTATGAATCTTGCCTTTGTCGTAAACGACGTCTCCACCGAGGGACCTAAATACACTACCACCGTACTAGCAGTAGCCCTTCACAAAAGGGGGCACCGTGTTTTTTACTTTAGTGTCGGAGATTTGTCTTACGCCAAGGACGGCCGCGTAGGTGGCCTCGGCCACTTCGTTCCCGACGGCGAATATGCGGACCACGAGGCCTACAATAAAGCCCTGCATGCCAACGCGGAAAACGCCCGCCCGGTCCATACCGACGAACTGGACCTCATCTTCCTGCGCAACGACCCCGGCGAGGACGTCGGCGATCGAAGCTGGGCCACCAACGCAGGCCTCATGTTCGGGCAACTGGCCTCCGAGCAGGGGGTGATCGTCGTCAATGATCCGTTCGGCTTAAGCCATGCACTAAATAAAATGTATCTCCAACAGTTTCCGGAGGCCGTACGTCCGCGTACCATCATCACCCGGCAGCTGGAAGACATCAAACGGTTCGCCGAACAAGAGGAGGGGGACATCATTCTAAAACCTCTGCTCGGCTCCGGCGGTACGAATGTTTTCGTCGTAAGGAAAACCGACCACCCCAATCTGAAGCAGATCGTAGAAGTCATCAGCAACGATGGTTTTGTTATCGCGCAGGAATTCATGCCTAAGGCCGCCGAGGGGGATATCCGTCTATTCCTGATGAACGGGGAACCCCTCATGTCGGATGGCAAATATGCCGCCGTGCACCGGATGAGCGCCGGCGACGACGTGCGCAACAACCTGCACGCCGGAGGTTCCGCCCAGAAAGCGGAGATCACCCCGGAAATACTCCAAATGGTCGAACTGATTCGCCCTAAGTTGGTGGCGGACGGGATGTTCCTCGTCGGACTGGATATCGCGGGCAAGCGCTTGCTGGAAATCAACCTGGAAAGCCCGGGTGGCCTGCGGGGTGCCGGTATACTCGAAGGGACGGACTTCACCGTGCCGGTCGTCGAGGCACTCGAACGGAAGGTACTGTACAAGAAAAATTACGGGCATTCCATTGCTAACCGGACGATCGCTACGATGTAGGAGCGGTTGCACGCAGGGAGGGCTAACTCTCGTTTTGCCCACACTACGAATACGCGCAAGGTGGATAAATCCCGTTTATCGCTTTCGCGCCTCCCTTCCCTTCGTAGGAACCGTTATGATATCGACGCCCGCCGATAGAACGGCCCGATTATAAGCCGGTACCATTTCGCCCGCGATACTTCGGTATCTATCCAGTTCCCGATCGATCGCCGTAGTCAATTCCTTTTTGACGGCATAGGAGGAAGCGGTAGGTTTGAAAACACCGATTCCGGCTAAGCTATTCAAGTGAGCTAGCTTGTTGGTTAATCTAATGGGGTAGTTGAGGGGGTCCTGCCGTGATTTGTTCTTGGTTTGGTAAAGCGTCTCCTCGACTTCGGTGAGGGCGGCGATGATGTCCTTCCCCTGCGCCGTGATGGCGGTGTCAACCGATTCCGGCAGTCGGGACTGGAACTCTTCGATCTGCGTGCGCACCTTGCGTAAGTCGATGATTACCTGGTGGGCTTCGCTGACCTTATCCTGAATTTCCTTCATGAAGGTAAACTGAGCGGCCTGATCCGCCTCGGGGGCCGTGACGCGCGGGTCCGCCTTGAGCGTAAAGTCGCGCTTTTGCAGCTCACCTTCCTTACCGAAGCTGACGGTGTAGTCGCCGGGCAGAGCCATCGGGCCGCCAACACCCGCCCACCACAGTATCATACCGTCGGGCTTGACGCCGTCCGGATATTCCAGGTTCCAATTGATGACCTGGCCGCCGGCTTTCAGCTCCAGTTTATTGTCGTCATCACCGGTAGACCAACGGCGGACTTCCTCGCCCCCTTGGCTGATTACCAGACTGTAGTCCACGGTGTCGCTGGCCGCCGTTTCGCTCATCCAAACGTGGAAGTTCACCCCTCCCGGGTGGTTCTGGCCGGCCGTACGGCTTTCCTGCTTGCTGCCGCCGACGCGCCAGGGGTCGACCGGGTCAAAAAGGTGAAAGTCCGCACCTTGGGCTACGCCCTTCAGCTGGGTCAGTACCGTCAGGTCGTCCATGATCCAGAAGCTGCGGCCCTGGGTGGCGACGATCAGGTTATGGTCTTTGATTGCCAGATCGGTCACGGGGACGATGGGTAAATTTTGTTGGAATGGCTCCCAGGCCGCCCCCGAATCATAGCTCACGAAAAGCCCTTTCTCCGTGCCGGCAAAGAGGATATTCGGGCTGTCGGGGTACTGCCGCACTACGCGGGTGAATTGATCGCGGGGTATGCCACCGTCGATGCGTTCGGCGCTACGGCCGTAGTCGGTAAGGTGATAGAGGTAAGGGGTATAATCGCCGGTTTTGTAGGCCGTGCCGGCGAGGTAGGCGCTGCCCTTGCGCGTACGGTCTTCCTCGATGCTGTTCCACATGATGTACTTCGGGGCGTCCTTAGGCGTCACGTCCTCCCACTCTCCGCCCGGGCGTTTGACGTGTACCAGCCCGTCGTCGCTGCCGGTCCACAGCAGGCCCGCTTCCTGCGCGCTCTCGGCGGCGGCGAAGATGGTGGCGTAGTATTCGACGCCGGTGTTGTCTTTCGTGATCGGCCCGCCCGAGCTAACGAGTTTCTCGGCTTCGTTACGCGTCAGATCCGGGCTGATCGTTTCCCAACTCTGGCCACCGTCGCGGCTGCTGTGCAGGTGCTGGCTGGTCGTGTAGAGCAGCGTACTATCGCCCGGGCTAAAGAAGATGGGGAAGTTCCACTGAAAGCGGTACTTCATGCCCTCGGCACCGTGGCCCATTGGGTTATCGGGCCAGACGTTAATGGCCTGGACCTGCTCCGTTTCGTGATCGTAGCGCGTCAGGAAACCACCGTAGCTACCACCGTAGACGATATCGGAGTTGTTGGGGTCCGGCGCGATGTGGGCGGATTCGCCGCCGGCGGTGGGCTCCCAGTCGGATTCACCGATCGTGCCTCCGTCCGTACGGTGGCGGATGCGGACGGTACTATTGTCTTGCTGGGCGCCATAAATGCGGTACGGGAAGCTGTTGTCCGTCGTAACTCGGTAGAACTGTGCGGTCGGCTGATTGTGGTAGGTAGACCAGTTTTCCCCCCGGTCGAAGGATACCTGCGCCCCGCCATCGTCGCCGATGATCATGCGCTCTGGGTCTTCGGGGGCAATCCACAAATCGTGGTGATCGCCGTGGGGCGCGCGGTGCGATTCGAAGGTACGACCACCGTCTACACTGTGGTGATAGTCGACGTTCATCACGTATACGCCGTCCACGTCAACCGGGTCGGCGTAGATGCGGGTGTAGTACCAGGCGCGCTGGCGGAGGGCACGACTGTCACTGCGTTTCGCCCAGGTCTTACCACCGTCCATGCTCACGTAAACGCCACCGTCTTCGTTCTCGATTAGGGCGTAGATGCGCTCCCCGTCGACCGGGCTGACGGCTACGGCGTTGATGCCCCACATTCCTTTCGGTAGGCCCTTGTTGCCGCTGATGTCCGTCCAGGTATCGCCGCCGTCGGTACTTTTCCAGAGGGCGGAGCCCGGCCCGCCGCTCTCGAGGCTGTAAGGGGTGCGGCGAATTTTCCAAGTGCTGGCGAAGAGGACGCGGGGGTTGCCGGGGTCCAGGGAAAGATCGACGGCACCGGCGCCGGGGCTGGCGAAGAGGACGCGTTCCCAATTCTTCCCACCGTCTTTTGTACGGTAGACACCGCGCTCTTCGGAGTCTTTGTAGAGATCGCCCATCGCCGCGACGTATACAAGATCCGGGTCGCGCTGATCGACGCGGATGCGGCCGATGTGGCGGCTGTTCTCGAGGCCGACCTGTTCCCATGATTTGCCCCCGTCAATGGTTTTCCAAATGCCGTAGCCGTAGCTGACGTTGCCGCGCACGGTCTTCTCACCGCCGCCGACGTAGATGACGTTGGGGTTGGATGGGGCAACCGCGATGGCGCCGACGCTACCGCCGAAGTGGCCGTCGGAGATGTTCGTCCAGGTCTGCCCGCCGTCCTTGGTCGACCATACGCCGCCGCCGGCACTGCCGAAGTAGTAGCGGTTCGGCTCACCGGGCACGCCGGTTACGGCACAGGAGCGGCCGCCGCGGTAAGGGCCGATGTTGCGAAACTGGAGGGATTCGGCGTACTGCTCGCTCTCGGTATTTTGGGCGAGTACGCAGGTGCAAGCAAATAGGAGAAGAGCAATGATTTGGCAGCGCATGGCGTGGTGGTTTGGGGTAGCAAGATACCTAAAACCTAACATCGGGCATCGGGGGATGCCAGATATCAGGAGACTTGCACCGACCCTTTCAGGGTCTATTTGGGACTTCGCTTTCGCTTATCCTTTAATATATGTTTTTAATATCTACTTACAATATTTTGTTTATAATTGTAATCAATAACACCAAACCCTTTACATCATGCCGCAGTCTTACGACCGGATTATTCTTCACACTATTTGCGGGACTAAGTATCGTAGGCCGTTGATCACCCCTGAGATTGAGCCACATCTACTTCGGTATATGGTGGCGATGTTCAAGGGGGCGGGGTGCCATGTGATCAGGATCAACGGTACGGCGGATCACGTGCACATTCTTCACTCCTTGCCGCGGGTGAAGACGATAGCGGACCTTATGCGTGACGTCAAGAAGTTCTCCTCTAAGTTCGTGAACGGTAAGTTTCCTACGCCGCTGGGTTTTGAATGGCAGGGTGGGTATTCGACTTTCTCCATGGATCATCGCGATCTGCGTAGTATTACTCGATATATCGAGAACCAGAAGGTCCACCACGGATCGGGCAATCCGGAGAACACTTTTCAAAAAGAACTGTCTGACATCCTGAATGCGTACGGTGTGGAGTTTGATGCTAAATACCTATTCCCGCCGGACCCCTTCGCCATAGCATCGTAACGAGACCCCGGAAGGGGTCTTTAAAGTCTCCTGCCATCTCGCATCGCAAGATGCCCGATGGTAGGTTTTAGGAATACTATCCCATATGCCCACCCTCCGATTGATCCTAGGCGACCAGCTAAACCAAAACCACTCCTGGTACGCCGACACCGAGCAAAGCGTCACCTACTGCCTCTTCGAAACCTACTCCGAAGCCACCTACACCAAGCACCACGTCCAAAAGATCGTCGGCTTCTTCTTGGCCATGCGCAACTTTGCGGACTGGTTGAGGGCGGAAGGCCACCAAGTGATCTACCGCACCCTGGACGACACCCGCGAAGCACGACTGGAATCCATCACGGATAACCTAGCGGCACTCGCCAAGCAACATCAGGCCGACCGCGTAGAATACCAACTCCCGGATGAGTGGAGACTCGACCAAGAATTAAAATTATTCAAAGAAAACTTCGAAGGAGTAACCGCGGCAGTGGATACGGAGCACTTTATGAGCGGCCGCGAAGACGTTGAGGTCATCTTCAAAGGCAAGAAGACCTACCTCATGGAAACCTTCTACCGCGAGATGCGCCGCCGGCATAACGTACTGATCGACCCTTCCGGCGAACCCGAGACCGGCCAGTGGAACTACGATAAGGACAATCGGGGCAGCCTACCCAAAGACATCAGCTTCCCCGAGGCCAGCACCTTCGAGCACGATGCCTCGCAGATCATCGACCTGTTGGAGCGACACGACATAAGTACGATGGGCCGGATGAAATCCGACACCTTCACCTACCCCGTGACCCGTACCGAATGCCTGGAGGCACTGGAAGACTTCTGCGCCAACCGCCTCCCCTTCTTCGGCACCTACCAGGATGCCATGACGGTGGCCCACCCCCTACTCTACCACGCTAACCTGAGCTTCGCCATGAACCTCAAGATGATCGGCCCCAGGGAGGTCATCGACAAAGCCATCAGCGCCTGGCGCGACCGGCGGGAGGAGATCTCTTTCAACCAAGTGGAGGGCTTCGTCCGCCAAATCATCGGTTGGCGGGAGTATATGCGCGGCGTCTACTGGGCCCAGATGCCCGAGTTTGGCTACAAGAACGACCTCGACCACCAGCTCACCCTCCCCGAATGGTACTGGACGGGCAAGACGAAGATGAACTGCCTAGCCCACGCCGTCAACCAAAGCCTGGATCTCGCCTACGCCCACCACATTCAGCGATTGATGATCACCGGTAACTTCGCCCTCATCCTCGGCGCTCACCCCGACGAAGTCGACGCCTGGTACCTCGGCGTGTACATCGACGCCATCGAATGGGTAGAAATAACCAATACCCGCGGTATGAGCCAGCGCGCCGACGGCGGCCTCATCGCCACCAAACCCTACTGTAGCAGCGCCAACTACGTCAACAAGATGAGCGACTACTGCAAAAGCTGCCATTACAACCACAAAAAGAAAGTCGGCGACTCCGCCTGCCCCTTCAACTCCCTGTACTGGGATTTTCTCGACCGCCACCGCGAAAAATTCGGAAACAACTTCCGCATGAAGTTCATGTACAAAACCTGGGACCGCTACGACGGGGAGCAGAAGGAAACCATCCTAAAGCGGGCTGCCTGGGTCAAAGCGCATCGGGATGAGCTGTAGTCAGGGAGCCCGTTAGCCACCTTATAACTGACGTATTAATATACTCCGAGGCCGAAGGCCGATCTCCTAGACTAATTCCTATCTTCGCCCGCAAACCAAAATTACCCCGCGCATGAACCTTCACGAGTACCAAGGCAAATCCATCCTGACCGAATACGGCGTACCGATCCAGAAAGGATACGCAGCCGACACGGTGGAAGAAGCCATGGAGAAATACGATCAACTCAGCAGTGAGAGCGGCAGCGGTTTCGCGGTTGTCAAGGCGCAAATCCACGCCGGTGGCCGCGGCAAAGGCGGCGGCGTTAAACTGGCCAAGAACCGCGAGGAAGCCAAGGAACACATCACCAACATCCTGGGCATGCAGCTCAAGACGCCGCAGACGCCCGGCGGGATGGAGGGCCCCGGCAAAAAAGTCAATAAAATACTGGTTGCGGAAGACGCCTACGCACCAGACTTCGATGCCAACAAAGAATACTACGTTTCTATTTTGATGGACCGTGCGCGGAAGCAGAACGTCATCATCCACTCCGTCAAGGGTGGTATGGACATCGAGGCGGTAGCCGAAGAAACCCCCGACCTCGTCCACAAAGTTTACATCGACCCCGAGCTCGGTATGCAGCCCTTCAATGCGCGGGAGGTAGCTTTTAACCTCGGCCTCAGCGGAGCGGCGTTCAAAAACATGGTGAAGTTCATCTACAAGCTTTACGGCGCTTACCTGGGCGCCGATGCCAGCTTGATCGAGATCAACCCCTGCCTCCACACCGGAGACGATCGCATCGTGGCCGTCGACTGCAAGTTCGCTGTCGACGACAACGCCCTCTACCGCCATAAGGACATCGCGGAGATGCGGGACACCACCGAGGAGGACGCCACCGAGGTGGAAGCCAAGTCCTACGGCCTTAATTTCGTTAATCTCGACGGAAATGTGGGCTGTATGGTAAACGGGGCCGGCCTGGCCATGGCCACCATGGACATCATCAAGCTCTCCGGCGGCGACCCCGCCAACTTCCTCGACGTCGGTGGCACGGCCGATGCCGCACGCGTAGAACAAGCCTTCCGCATCATTCTACGCGACGAAAAGGTCGAAGCTATTCTAATCAACATCTTCGGCGGCATCGTGCGCTGCGACCGGGTCGCCCAGGGTGTCGTGGACGCTTACCAGAATATCGGCGACATCAAAGTACCCATCATCGTGCGCCTCCAGGGCACGAATGCCGACATTGCTAAGGAGCTCATCGACAACTCCGGCCTCAACGTCAAATCCGCCGTAGCACTGCAGGATGCAGCCGATGCCGTCAAGGAGGTGCTGGCCTAGTTAAAGAATTACGCAATCCATTGGGGAAGCGGGGGTAGTACGGTACTGCCCCCGCTTTGCTTGTTTATTCGGGCCGAAAGCGCCCGTGCCCCAGCTTAAGCCGTACAGTAAAATATCGACCAAAATTAAGGTTCTAAGGGTTCGAGTCCCTATTTTAAGCATTCGAAGTACCTAAATCACATGCTTATATGAAGTCGATCCTACTATCCTTAACCCTACTACTTTGCGTCACCTCCTTCGCGCAACCCGATGCGTACCACAATGACCTGATATCAACCCTGAGCGTACAGTTCACCCTGACCGGAGAAACCTTCCCGTTTTACGACACCGAGGAGGAGTATCTCACGCAAGCCGGGTCGTATAACGTACAGGAAACGCTGGGAACGGTGGACGACCAACCATTCACCCAATACGTCGAGCTAGACATACCCGGCGGGCTCGAATTCTCCTACAGCGCCGGTTGGAACGTCCGCAATACCGCGCCGGTCGCCCTCGGTGATAAGATACTTTGGGTCGTCTACCTCCGCGCCAAACCGAACGAAGCGGGGGATGCCACCGCCCGCGTCAGCCTGTTCGCCGAACGCAACGATAATTTCGAGAAGGAAATCCTCACGACGGTCGATCTCAGCCAGAACTGGCAGCGCTACTACGTACCCATGGAGGTTATGACGAGAGAGCAGCCCATCGACGGCATGACGATCGGCCTGCACGTCGGCTTCCTCGAGCAGACCATTCAGGTCGGCGGCATGGCCATCCTCAACTACGGGCCGGACGTGCCGCTCGAGCAACTCCCCCGCGTACTCAACGAGGGCAACTACGGCGGGTTCGAGGCGGACCACCCCTGGCGCGCCGCCGCCGCCGTACGCATCGAAGCCCTCCGCAAGGCGGACCTGGACCTAACGGTAGTGGATGCGGACGGCGCACCACTGAGCGGAACCGAGGTACAAGTACGGATGCAGCAACACGAATTTAAATTCGGTACGGCGATGAAAGGATCCCGCTTCGAAGGAGGCCAGGAATACAACGACACCTTCGTCCGCAACATATTCGACCTGGACGGCGAAGGGCACGGCTTTAACGCCATGGTCTTCGAAAACGACCTGAAGTGGCCCGCGTGGGAGCAGGAGTGGTTCACCACCAATGAACAGATGCGCCGCGTCATTCCCTACCTCACGGACCGTGGCGTTCACCTGCGCGGCCATACGCTACTGTGGCCAGGCTGGGGTAACATGCCCGACCGCATGCAGCAGAACGGTGACGACCCAGCGTTCCTGAAGCAGCAAGTCGACAGCCACCTGGTCGAACTACTGGAGACGGAAAACCTCGACGAATACGTCACGGACTGGGACGTCCTCAACGAAGTCACCACGAATACCGACCTAGCCACTGCCCTGGCGGGGACGCCCGGCTACACCAACGGGCGAGAGTTCTACGTCGAAACCTTTGACCGCGCCCGCGAACTCGCCCCGGATGCTTCCCTCTACCTCAATGATTACGTCACGCTCAGCCTCAAAAATTACGCCGGCAACCCCGTCTACGATACCTACCTCGGGATAGTTCAGGACATCGTCGACGCCGGCGCGCCCATCGACGGCATTGGCTTTCAAAGTCACCTCAACTCGCCCAACAGCATACTCGACGTGGAAGCCACCCTCGATGACTTCTACGGTCGGTTCGGCCTGGAAGCGAAAATTACCGAGTTCGACCTGCCGGGCGGCACCGACTCTACGCTCGTAGACAACTACTTCCGCGATTTTCTTACCCTTAACTTCAGCCACCCGAGCATGACGGGCTTCCTGATGTGGAACTGGTGGGATGTAGATACCTGGGCCAACCCCGGTGCAAACCTCTACGACGAGGACTGGAACAAGAAACCCGCGCACACCGCCTTCACCGACCTGGTGTTCAACGATTGGTGGACGGAAGCCGACCTGACGACCGACGCGATGGGGCAGGCAGCCGTCCGCGGCTTCAAGGGGGTCTATGAGCTTACCCTCACCTGCGACGGTACGGAGGTCTCTACCACGGTAAACATGACGTCGGATACCAGCATGACGCTAAACTGCGAGCAACTCGTCTCGACCCGGCTTCCGCCACTGCCCGAAGGTTCGGTCACGGCCTCTCCGAACCCCGGCACCGGGCCGTTACTACTCAGCAACCGACTTCCCATCAGGCTCGACGCTGAGTTATACGACCAGGGAGGCCGCCAGCTATGGGCCGGCCACCTCCAACACGGTGCTACCCGCTTAGACCTCAACCTGCCGGTGGGTACCTACACCCTGCGGTTCGACGACGGTAGGCGCCGCGGTGCGCTGAAGCTCATTCGCTACTAAGCCAGGCTAAAGGACGCTTTGACGCGGTCGACGTAATCGAGCTTCTCCCAGGTAAAGGTTTCGATTTCCATGGTTTTGGTTTGTCCGGAGCCATCCTTAAAGGTGGCGGATTTCGTTTCCGGGGCGCGGCCCATGTGGCCGTAGGCGGCCGTATCCGAATAGATCGGGTTGCGGAGCTTCAGGCGCTTTTCAATGGCGTAAGGGCGCATGTCGAAGATGTCGGCGACTTTTTCGGCGATCTGGGCGTCGGTCAGTGCTACCCGAGCACTCCCGTAAGTATTTACGTAAATGTTGGTGGGTTCGGCAACGCCGATGGCGTAGCTTACCTGTACGAGGATCTCACTTGCGACCCCGGCGGCTACCATATTCTTGGCGATGTGGCGGGTAGCGTAAGCGGCGGAGCGGTCTACCTTACTCGGGTCCTTACCGGAGAAGGCACCGCCGCCGTGCGCGCCCTTGCCGCCGTAGGTATCCACGATGATCTTGCGGCCGGTGAGGCCCGTATCGCCGTGCGGCCCGCCGATCACGAATTTGCCCGTCGGGTTGACGTGGTAGGTAATGGCCTCGGTAAACAGCGCCTGAATGCTCTGCTTCTGCCGTTGCTTGACGCGCGGTACGACGATGTTGATGATGTCTTCCCGGATCTGCCGAAGCATCGCCTCGTCCTCGTCAAAATCATCGTGCTGCGTAGAAACCACGATGCTGTCAATGCGGATCGGGCGGTGGTTATCGTCGTATTCGATCGTGACCTGGCTCTTGGAGTCCGGCCGTAAATAAGTCATTTGCTCCCCTTTCTTCCGGATGCCCGCCAGCTCGCGGAGCAGGCTGTGGCTCAGGTCCAGGGCAAGAGGCATGTAGTTATCCGTCTCGTCGGTGGCGTAACCGAACATCATGCCCTGATCGCCGGCACCCTGTTCTTCGGCGGTCGCTCGGTCGACGCCCTGGTTGATGTCGGGGCTCTGCTCGTGGATGGCGCTGAGCACACCGCAAGAGTTCGCCTCGAACATGTAGGCGCTTTCGGTATAGCCGATGCGTTCGATGACGTCACGGGCCAACTGCTGTACGTCGAGGTAGGTGCTGGACTTCACTTCGCCGGCGAGAATGACCTGCCCGGTGGTGACGAGCGTTTCGCAAGCAACTTTAGAATCGGGGTCGAATGCGAGAAAGTGATCTACCAGATTATCACTGATCTGGTCGGCTACTTTATCCGGGTGCCCTTCGGAAACGGATTCCGAAGTGAAGAGGTAAGGCATGTATGTTGGTTTTTCGGGCCGCTAAGGTAGGAATCTAGTTCAGATAAATTTTTTTTGCAGCATCTTCGCCCCCCGTATTCGTCCGCACTAAAAAACATTTAACCTATGTCCGCTTATCCCTTTCGCGGCGTCGTCCAAGATTACGCCTGGGGCGGCCAAACGTACCTCGCGCGCCTCCTGCAACACGTTCACCCGACCGACGAGCCGAAAGCGGAATACTGGATGGGCGCCCACCCGAAAGGCCCGGGCAAACTGCTGGATCGGGGTGCGACCCTGGACGAGCTGATCGCGGAAAACCCGCAGAAGATATTGGGCCAGCGCGTAGCGGACCGCTTCGACAACCGGCTCCCCTTCCTTTTTAAAGTGCTGGATGTAAAAGATATGCTATCCATCCAGGTGCATCCATCCAAAAAGGCAGCCGAAGCAGGCTTTGCCGAGGAGGAGAAAAACGGGCCGGACCGTACGGCACCCAACCGGAACTACCGCGACGACAACCACAAACCGGAGCTCGGCGTAGCCCTGACCGACTTTTACCTACTGCACGGTTTTCGAAGCCCGGCGGCTATCCGGGAAAGCCTGAACGACGTCCCGGCTTGGTCGTCATTAGTGGATACGCTCGACAATAACGGTGTACGAGCACTGTACCGAGAGGTGATGGAAGCCGACCAGGGCCGAGTCGATGAGCTACTCAACCCACTGGTATCCTCCCTAGAAAACGAGGAAACTTACGAGCGTAGTCAACCGGAATTCTGGGCGGCGCGCGCGGTACGCCAGTATACCAAGGACGGCCACCACGACCGGGGTATGTTCAGCATCTACTGGTTCAACATCGTCCACCTCACACCGGGCGAGGCCATATTTCAGGATGCCGGCATCCCCCACGCATACCTCGAAGGCGTCTGCATCGAGTTGATGGCCAATTCGGATAACGTACTCCGCGGAGGTCTGACGCCCAAGCACATCGACGTTGCGGAGTTACTCGATAAAACACTGACGGACGCCGTAACGCCGAAAAAATTGCTGCCGGAGCCACTGTCGGAGGGCTGGCAGTACTACCCTACCCCGGCCCCTGATTTTTCTTTGGCGAGTGCGCAGGTGCATGAATCCGGTGCTGTATCCGTAGATACCTCTTCGGGCCCCTGTATCCTGCTTTTACTGACGGGTAGCCTGACAAGCGAGGACGGGAGCGTGGTTCTAGACGAGGCGCAGCGGACGGTTTTCGTCCCGGCCGGTGAACGGTTTACGCTGGTCGGAGCGGAGGAATCACTCCTGTACCGGGCGTCGGCGGCTTAACTACTTACACCATCATTCGGATTGTACCGGGCGAAGTATACGGAGCATGTCGTTGATCGCGTAACGGTCTTCGGGGAAGGCCCACGTACGGCGGTCCTTGGTTTGTACGAGGAGCACGCGCCCACCGCTAAAGGACCCCGTGCCCCCGCCGGCATCCAGGCGCACCTCGTGGGGGCGGGGGATGGGGTAGGCCTCTCCGCCGATGGTTAGATTGGTTCTGGTGATGGCCACGTTCGGATATTTGAAGGTAGACCAGAAGTTACCCAGAAAACCCATCAACGCCAGCAGGGCGAGAAAGTAGGCGAGCATTGGCAGGAGCACCTTCCTGCGTGGGTCGGGGTGCTCGATCTTGCTAAGTCGCAGCGCGGTGAAGATGAGCAGCATGAACAGTACGCCACAGATGGCCAGCATCGTGTAGACATCCTTCATTTCAGGGCTGAAGAGCTGAGCGTCGGTCTCCATCTATTTACCGGCGGTATTAGCGGCGGCCTGCTTTTCTAGCGCGGTCAGCAATTCATCCAACTGCTCGGCACCGATGCGCTTACTAACGATTCGTTTGTTTTCGTCGAGGACGAATATGGTAGGGGTACTCTTGATGTCGTAGTCCTTATAAAAGCGCATGTACTTATCGGTAACGTGCATCCAATCGCCGATCTCCTTATCGTCCACGTACTCCCAGCATTGATCGAGCTTGCTCTGCTTGGTGCAGATGGAGAAGATCTCCACGCCTTTGGGTCTCCACTTCGCATAGAAGTCCTTCATGTGCGGGGTCGATTTCTTACAGTGCCCGCAGTCGAACGCCCAGAAATAGAGTATGGTGTACTCGGCGTCGAGGCCGTATAGCGTGACGTCCTCCCCGGCCCGCGTCTTCATCTTTATGTCGGGGGCTTGTTTACCGATCAGCAGGGGGCGCGTCTTGTCGGCATTCTCCCTCATTTTAGCCAGTTGCTCCTCTTCCGCCCAGTAGGCTTTTCCGTTGGCGTAGTAGTTATCGACCATGTGAACGTACACCGCATCCATGCCGACGATCTTGCTCGCGGCGGCTTTGTTGGTGAAGTGAACCACGTAGTACTTGAACATCTCCCCCGAGGGGTCCATCCGTTCCAGGACGCGGTCGACGGCGGCACTCACGGTATCCGGATGCTGTACGGTAAGTTTGTCGACGAAATAGTCGAGGCGCTGTTGGAGGAAGGGCGTCCGAAGCAGCCGCTCGTCCTTTAGGTCGATGTGGTCGAAGTAGTGTGCTCTTAGCCAACGGAAGCTGGCCTCGCGCCGCGCCTGCTCGTCCTCGATGCCATCGAATGCGGGAGGGGGGGTGGTTTTGTTCGTGCGGATGATGGCGGCGGTGAAGCTATTCGGGTGCTCGTCCAGGATGCTTTGCTGTTTGCTTTCGACCTCCTTATTCAGTGCTTCGCGGGTAGCCTCGAATTCAGCCTTGTTGGCTTCGCTAATGGTGCTG
>OY764700.1:0-37552 GCA_963668285.1 uncultured Lewinella sp.
AGCAACACCAGGACCTGCGCGTGGAGGGCGGCATCGAATACGGCGATAAGCTAAAGCACGTCAACTTCCCTTACGCCGCTAAGCTGACCGGGGTGAATGCACTCGTGCTGGCCGGCCTTGCCGCCGCCCCGCCCCCACCCCCACTCGTTATGATCGGCGGCACCGTAGAGCCGAGCGCCCGCCTCAAATGGGAAGCCCCCCGAACGAAAACTCAGGTGGCCGGCTATTACGTACACTACCGCCTGACCACGGATCCACAGTGGACGCACAGACGGTTCGTGCCCGCCACGAAACTTGAGCACACTATGCGTAATCTGGTGGTAGACAACTACTTCTTCGGCGTCTCTTCGGTGGGCGTAGACGGCAACGAAAGTATCGTCGTATTCCCGACTACGCTGATTCCACGCGGTACGTAGCCACGTTTAGCGGCCCGTAGAGTGAAAGCTGGAAGCGGCCTCGCCCAGTGGGATGAACTCGGCAACGTCCCCCCTCAGCAGATCATAAAGCGTAAGCTTCTCGGTGGCCTCCAGCCCGTTAATACGGGAGAAGAAGCGCGAAACGAAACGGTGGACGGCCAGCGTCGTACCCTCATCTAGTGCGGCGCCACGTACGAGCTTCAACAGCGCCCGCCGCTGCTCCTTAAACTTTGGCAGCACCCGTTGGATGACGGCGTCGGGCTGTGCGTAACCCAGGTAGACGCGTTCGTAGATGCTTGTTTGGCCAATGTTGGAGTTCGGCACGGCGTATGGCGAACCCACCCAACCGGTAAAGTCGAAGTCATAGCCGACGGGGAACAACTCCTCACCGATCCGGACTACTTTGACGTTGCGTTGCAGCAGCATGCTCCAGTCACCGTTACCAATAAGGTATTGGAAGAGGGCGTGGGTAGCCTCGGCGTCCTGATTATAGCGCTCCGGAGACTGCCCCACCAGGGTATCGACCTCGGTGGCGTGGTTGCGCTCGGCCATTTCGTCGGTATCCTCGATCAGGAAGGCGGTCACGACTTGGTCTTTGCCGCCGTTCACGTCCCGCAGGGTAAGCTTGAGGAGTTGGGTACGGAAACTGAGTGGGGTGATCAGTTCGTAAGCCTGATAGGCTAAATATTCTTTGAGGATCAGGGCTTCCGCCTCGTCTCCCTCAAAGCAGGGCAGTACCAGCTTGTATTTGTCGTGCCTGGCAAGGCCGGCGGCCTCGAGCTCCTTCTTTTTGAAGTCCAGCTTCAGCGGGGGCATGGCACAGCGGAGGCGACGAAACTTTCCCCGCGGCGTGACTTTCAAGGACCAATGCTGTAGGCGGCCGTTGTTGTCAACGAAAGTGAATTCGGCTTCCTCTGACTGCACCGAACGGGCGGTAAGGCTATCCAGGGGCAGCGTCAGGGTTGCGGTAGCCGCGACGTGCGGGTCGGTCCGCTTGAGTTGATCGAAGATACTCGTAGCGTTAGCCAATACTGGCAGGAAGATAAATACGGTAAGGACAAGTAGTCGGTTCATAGCCGGGAGCTTTGAATCTTTACTAAAGATGTTATTAGGGCGAGCACGCAGGTTACTATTCAACCAAACCCGCAGTATATCGGGAAGCGTGGTTTGCTGGGAATAAGAAGACTAAGAATTAGCGTTACATCATCTTACGAATCAGCGGACGCTTTCGTGCCCTCTTTCAACGATCAGAAGACGCAAAAGTGAGCAACTTCTTTTGTCCTGACAACCAAATTAATCTTGAGTTTACATGACAATTATCAGAGGGCACCAAAGGAAAATATCCGTTCTCTCCATTCGGCCGCATATGTTTCCGTTTCACTCCCAAGGGTCATGATACTCGGACGGTCCTTTCACGGCAAGCCAAATTCCCCGAATCGCGAGATTTTCCCGGCCTAGGAAAACTTTAACATTTGCCGTGAGCTTACTCCTTCGAAAGCAACAATACCCGCACGATCAATCACCTGAGTAAAGCCTCCAGCCCCTACCTTTTGCAGCACGCCGACAACCCGGTACACTGGCACTCGTGGGACGATGCCGCCCTGGCTCGCGCCCGCAACGAAAACAAACCCATTCTGGTCAGTATCGGCTACTCGACCTGCCACTGGTGCCACGTTATGGAACGGGAAAGCTTCGAAGACGACACCACGGCGGCGCTGATGAACGAGCACTTCGTTTGCATCAAAGTCGACAGGGAAGAGCGCCCCGACGTCGACCAGATCTATATGGAAGCCTGCCAGGCCATCAACGGAAGCGGCGGCTGGCCCCTGAACGCTTTCCTGCTGCCCGACGGACGCCCCTTCTACGCCGGCACCTACTACCCGCCGGAGGCGCGCTATAACCGCCCGGGCTGGAAGGACGTCCTCAAGCACCTCAGCGACGCCTACCGCAACGACCGGGCCACGGTAGAAGAACAAGCCGAGAAGCTGACGGCAAACATCCGCACCGGCAGCAACAACCTCCTACAGATCGAACCCGCCGCGGACGACCACCAAAGCTGGCGCACCGACGTGCTCGACAAACTCCGCGCCGGCTACGACCACCATCACGGTGGCTTTGGCGGCGCGCCTAAATTTCCGAACAGTCAGTCGCTGGAAGCTCTCCTGGCCCACGGCGTTCTTCACGACCGGCCGCAGGACGTTCACCTCGCGCACCATGCTGCTCTGGCCATGCTCGACGGCGGCATTTACGACCAGCTAGGGGGTGGCTTTAGCCGCTATACGGTCGACGCCGCCTGGCGGGTACCCCACTTTGAGAAGATGCTGTACGACAATGCCCTGCTGCTGCGTCTGCTCGCCAAACTCCACCTCGCCCGCCCCGACGATCGCCTCCTGACCGCCATCCGCGAAACCACCGAATGGCTGGACCGCGAGATGCGCCTGGAAACTAAGCTATATCGCGCCGCGCTGGACGCTGATAGCGAAGGCGTTGAAGGCAAGTACTACGTCTGGCAGATAAGCGAGCTGGAAGCACTCCTGCCGCCCGATCAGGCCCGCCTGGCCGCTGCCTTCTACGGCTTCACCCAAGCGGGTAACTGGGCGGAGGAACGAACCAACATCCCCTACCGCCCCCACCCCCTTGAAATGGTGGCCGGCGAGTTGGGGCTACCACCCGACGTAGCCCGGGCGCAACTCGCCGCGGCACGTAAGGCCCTTCACGACTACCGTTTCCGCACCCGCCTCCACCCCGGTGCCGACGGCAAGGCCATCCTGCAGTGGAACGCCCTGTTGGTTTCCGGCTTCTGCTACTGCTACCGCGCCACCGAGGATATTACCTATCTCGACCACGCAACCGAGCTGTGGGATGGACTCGGCGAGCACCTGCGGGTTGACGGCCGGTGGCACCGCCACTACACGAACGGTCACCTGGGCGCTCCGGCCTTCCTGGACGATCTGGCCGCACTAAGCGAAGCCAGCCTCGACCTCCACGACGTTACTTTCGACTGGAAGTACGTCGAGGCAGCCGAAGCATCGATCGGCACGGTGCTCCAACGGTTCCCGGCGGCGGAAGGCCCGATGTTCCAACTGCGGCGGCGGGGGGATAGCGAGCTGCCGGTAGCCAGCGTCGACCTGTTCGATAACGCCCTCCCCTCGGGTAACGGCCAGGTGATGCATACTCTCCTTCGGTTGCACCGGCTAACGGGTAAGGCGGCTTACCTGAAAAGCGGCGAGGAAATGCTGGCCGCGATGGCCGGTAGCCTACAGCGCTACCCGACCAGCTTCGGTGGTTGGCTGCACGGAGCCCTACTGCACGCCGCCGGGGCGCACGAATTGGTCGTCGTAGGGCCCGGGGCGCGGCAGGCCGCCCGTTCCGTCCTGTCGCGCTACCGACCGGGCCTGCTGGTTGCCGCCTCCGAGACGGCCCGCGAAGACGTTGACTTGTTCGAGAACCGTTATCTTCCTGACCGGTTACGCTACTATGTCTGCGAAGGCCGCGCTTGCCACCGGCCGGTCGACACGCTCCAGGAAGCACTTTCCCAGTTAAGCACGACGAATTAGCCCTTTTTTCATGCCAAGTCCGCTACCCGCCTTTTTACTCTGCGCTTTCTTCGGTTGGATGACCGGAGGGGAACTCGCCGCTCAGCAGTTAGCCCGCTACAGTATGCCCTGGCTGGATGTGGTTCAGTTCAACCCCGCTTACGCCGGGCTGGATAACTCGCTGAGCATCACCGGCACCTACCGCTCGCAGTGGAGTAACCTGGAGGGGCAGCCCGTCGGGCAGCGCTTCAGCGCCCACCTACCCATTTACTATTTGAGTAGTGGCTTCGGCATCGAGGTGGAGCGGGACGAGCTCGGTGCACGCAGCCTGAATGGCTTTAGCGCCTCCTACAACTACCAGTACGTGCGGCGGACGAACGTCTTTTCGGTCGGCGTCTCCGCGCGCTACACGCAACTCGGCCTGGATGGCTCCCGCCTGCGAACGCCAGAGGGCAGCTACCCGGGTGAAAACGTGGTCATCCACAACGACGACCTTCTACCGACCGGTAACGTCAGCCAGGGTGCACTAGCCGTCAACGCCGGTATTTATTACCAGGGGGAAACCTTTGAGGGGGGGCTCTCGGCCCGCAACCTCAACGAGCCGGTCATCGGCTTTAGCGGGCTGGACTATACGCTGGGCCGGCAGTACCACGGCTACCTGGCCGCCCGCTTCGACGTGCTGCGCCGGTGGGAGGTTTTGCCTTTCGCTTATGCGGTAAGTGACGGGACGCAGACACAAGTAAGCGGGGGGGCCAACGTGCGCTACCAAGAGAACATTTTTGGCGGGGGCGCCTACCGCTCCGGGGGCTCCGACGGCCCGGATGCCATCATCATTTCGGCGGGGTTCAACCTGAGTGAAAAGATCACGGTAGGGTACGCTTATGACCTCACGCTGTCTGACTTACGCACCGTGAACGACGGAAGTCACGAGCTTACGCTGAAGTATAATTTACGTAAGCGCATAGGGGCGGGGGTACCTCCGCCCGTCATCTACTACCCGCGGACTAAACAGTAGACAACGGCCTTACGTTAGAGGATAAGATGACGGAGCCTACTCTCACTTTTCGTATCTTGGCCCCACCAACTGAAAACAACCCCTTATTGGAGGTGGTGTAGTGTAAACGGGCCGCAGCGGACACTTTTTAAACGTTAAAAGTTGCCTGGGCCCCAAGGAATAATACTAAGCTCAAACCTGGTGGCGTTCGTCAGCTAAGCATACGACAGCTAAATCCCTCTGATTCGCTCACTGTCCATCGCTTTCATATGCGGCAACGCCAACGCTCCTTCGGCTATCTTTGCACCGTCACTTACGAACAAGAGGAAAACTCGGGTCTTTTGATGAAGAATATTTTCAACCCCATTCTAACCTTATCCCTGCTGACAGTCCTGTTAACCAGCTGTGGATCTTCCGACACCGGCGAACTCGTCGGCGCGCGGGACCGCCCCGACTGGAAGGGCATCGCCCCCTACGGTATGGTGTACGTCCCCTCGGGTACCGCCCACGTAGGCAACTCGGATCAGGACATAACCGGTACGTACATCCAACGGCCGCAGCGGATCACGATCAACGGCTTCTACATGGACGATACCGAGATCAGCAACAACGAATACCGCCAGTTCATCAACTGGATCCGCGACTCGATCGCGCACGACATCCTCGGTGACTACGACGACCAGGGCAACATCGATTGGTCCTACGAAATCGACTACGAAGACGAATCCCTCGACGAGCTTTTCCTCGACGAAACCTTTGCCGGCCGCCGCCAGGTCAACACCAACCTTTACGAATACAACTACCGGGAGGTAGACTGGGCCCGAGCCGCCCGCGCCCGCCCCGAAGGCCGTAGCGGTGAAGGCATGAACGAGTACATCGACGAAACCTCGGTGAACATCTACCCCGATACCCTCGTCTGGGTGCGTGACTTCTCCTACAGCTACAATGAGCCCATGGCCCGCAGCTACTTCACCCACCCAGCTTACGACGACTACCCTGTCGTCGGTATCGACTGGCACATGGCCCGCGCCTTCGGCACCTGGCGTACCACCCTTTGGAACCAGTACAACGAAACGCTGGTCGAGGAATTCCGCCTCCCTACCGAATACGAATTCGAGTACGCCGCCCGCGGTGGCCGTGAGCACGCACAGTACCCCTGGGGTGGCCCTTACGTCCGCAACTCCAAAGGCTGTCTGCTGGCGAACTTCAAGCCCGGCCGCGGTAACTACCCCGACGACGGTGGTGCCTACACCGTACCGGTCGACGCTTACTACCCCAACGACTTCGGCCTCTACAACATGGCCGGTAACGTCTCCGAATGGACCATCTCGGCCTTCTTCGAGAACGCCAACAGCTTCGTGCACGACTTCAACCCCGACGTCCGCTACGACGCGCAGGAAGACGACCCCATCGGTATGAAGCGCAAGGTGATCCGTGGCGGTAGCTGGAAGGACATCAGCTTCTACCTCCAGTGCGGAACGCGCACCTACGAATTTCAGGATACTACCAAATCTTACATCGGTTTCCGGAACGTGCTGACCTTTACGGGCCGGTCGATCAACGATTTCTAGTAGCGCAATCATCCAATTGCCCTGTTCGACGGCGGTTCTCCTAATCGGGGGGCCGCCGTTGTTATTTTTACCCCACCCATGACCCACTCCCCCATCGATGCTACCGTCAAGTCCCTCGCGCTCGAGCTGGGTTTCTCCTTCGTGGGCATCGCCAGGGCCGAGCGGATGACACCGGAAGAGCGGCGGCTCGAAGAATGGCTCAACCAGGGCAAGCACGGGAAGATGCACTGGATGGAGAACCACTTCGATAAACGCGTGGACCCGACGAAGCTCGTCCCCGGCGCTAGGTCGGTCGTCTCTCTCCTGTACAACTACTTTCCCGCGGATCAAAGCCCGAGCGAGCAGGAACCCAAGATCAGCCGCTACGCTTACGGCAAGGACTACCACCACGTCATCAAAGGCCGCCTCAAGCATCTCGTCTGGCGCATCGAGGAAGCAATCGGTTCTCCCCTGAACGGCCGCGTGTTCGTCGACAGTGCCCCCGTGCTCGAACGCGACTGGGCGGGGCGGGCGGGGACGGGCTGGACGGGTAAAAACACCCTCCTGATCAACCCGAAAGCGGGCAGCTACTTTTTCCTGGCGGAGCTCATCTCCGACCTCGACTTAGCGGCGGATAGTCGCATCAAGGACTACTGCGGCACCTGCACGGCCTGCATCGACGCTTGCCCGACCGAAGCCATCAGCCCAGGCGGTTACATCGTCGACGGCAGTAAGTGCATCAGTTATCTCACGATCGAACTGCGCGAAGCCATCCCGGAAGAATTCCGTGGCCGGATGGCGGGTTGGGTCTTCGGTTGCGATATCTGCCAGGAGGTCTGCCCCTGGAACCGCTTCAGCCAGCCACACGCCGAGCCGGCCTTTGCCCCCCACCCCGACCTGCCGGAGATGACGCCCGGGGAGATGACGGAGATGACCGAGGAGGTGTTCCGGCGGGTCTTCCAAAAGTCGGCGGTAAAGCGTACGAAGTACCGGGGGCTAAGGCGCAACCTTGACTTTCTTCGCCCCGAGCCATGAAAAGTAACTACCTAAGCTGGGCCATAGCCCTGCTCTTCACTTCGATCATTGCACCTGCGTGCTCGCCCGAAAAAACATCTTTGAGCCCGGCCGTATCGACCAGAGTCGTGCTACTTACCGATTCTACGAAGTGGCGAACCGACAGGTGGCTACGCCTCAAAAAACAGCTGAGCGACAACGGCCACCGGGTACTGATCAGCGGGGAAGCGGACGAATCGGCGCGTAGCCTCTCCGAGCGTTTGCCGTGGTTGCTGCAGCCGGGCGTCGATACCTTTTACTACGATCTCCGCCTCGCGGGGCGGGCGGGGGCGGATACCTTACTTGCTCGATTAGGGGCGGCCGACCACCCCGCCGCGGTCATCGTCGTGCCTCCCGGTGGTGCGGAATGAGTACGAACGCGCGCCGGCTCATCTGCGCCAGGGCAGTATAGGAAAGGTGCGCGTAGCCGGCCTCCCCCCACATTCTCCCGAAGCTTCCGCGTACTTCAAACGTCTCGGTGCCGCTATCGTAGCCCACCACGGAGAGGTAGTGCAGCTCACTCACCGGGGCGGTCGTAGCGGTGGAGGCGTCTTCGGTGAAGCCCGGCGGGGTGGCTACTTCCAGCAGCACCGGATTGCCGCGGCTGAGGGCTTTCTTGATCTCGAAAATGCGGTTCCGCGGGCGCGCTTCCTCGCGGAACAGGTAGCCGTAGTTGGCAATCTTGACTTTCGGTACGGAATAGACCGCGCCGGGCACGAGCGTGCTACCGTACGGCATAATACTGGCGGATACCGTGCCCTCCCGCACGAGTAGTCGCAGCCCGTCCTCCAGGTTCGGTCGGGTACCCTGGTTGGCCAGGCTGAGCTGGAGGTAATCCGGGCTGAGGTTATCCTTGAAGTTCTGGTTGAGGTTCCGGTAATATTCCAGTACGGACGTCAGCGCATAGGCCCATTCCGTGCGTGCGTCGGGCGCCTCCCGAATCGGCATCATGTACGCTTTGACGTTCTGCCGGATGGCATCCGTAGGGGCCGCGACGCCGGGTACAGTGTACATCAGATCGTCTAGTAGCGCGGCGTCTCTCACTCCGAGTTCCGCCGTCTTCTCCTGTCGGTCAGGCGTATTTTGGGCGAGTACGCAGGTGCATAGTTTGGGGAAGAAAAGAGCAAGGAACAGCAAACTGAAAGTTGGGGAAAAGAACGAATTAGACCGCATAGAATAGCATACCGGGTGAAGGAGTAACGGTACAACGGGGCCGGCCGTAGCGATGGTACCGAAAAGCGATACCTTAACCCGTCAACTAAACTCCACCGTGCCCGTACGCAAAGCCCGTATTGCCCCTACTCCTTCCGGTTTCCTCCACCGGGGCAACCTGGCTAACTTTCTGCTGAATGCACGGTTGGCCGGGCGCGGCGGCCGCCTACTGCTGCGGATCGACGATCTGGACCGGGGCCGGTTCCGACAAGCTTATCTCACGGACATATTTCGCGTGCTACGGCAACTGGCCATCGAGATAGACGAAGGGCCCGTAGACGAGCGGGACTTTGCGGCGAACTGGTCCCAACAACACCGCCTTGCTTCGTACGAGGAGGCCCTGAACATGCTGGCGAAGGACCCACTGGTGTTTGCCTGCCCGTGCAGCCGCAAGCAACTGGCGGAGGGCGAGCACGCCCATAACTGCTTAAAGGCAACGATTGACAAAAGCACGCCCGGTGTGGCCTGGCGGGTGGATACCCGGCAACTCGAAGATGTGCGTATTCCGGACGTTACCGGAAAACACTTCGAGGTGAGCCTGCACCGGGCAATGCCGGACTTTGCCATTCGCACCAAGCGGGCCCTGCCGGCCTATCAGTTGGCCTGTACGGTCGATGACCTGCACTATGGTATTACGGACGCCGGCCGGGGGGAAGACCTACTGGCCAGCACGGCCGCCCAGGCGGTACTGGCCGACCGGCTAGGGTATGCACCGCTTTTCGAGCGCATCGGGTTTGTTCACCATCCGCTCGTTACGGACGAGCGTGGCGTCAAAATGAGTAAGCGTGCCGGCCAGTTAGGTGAGCCGTTAGCCATCACCCCCGCTTTAGTTACGGAGCTGCGCGCGCTCGCTAAACGGTGGTTGCCGGACGAAGTACTAATACCCCTGGATGGGAACGGTTCGGGTATAAAGTAGCCTGCCCACCTGTGCAAAGGAAGCACTAGCTGCATCACCCCGGCAAAACCCCACTATGCACTTCCGATGTCTGATGCTTACCTTATTACTTAGCGGTACTTTTTCATTCGCCGCACTCTCCGCCCAGGATTCTCTCAACCTTAGTAGCGACATAACCGGTGCTACCGTGTTTCTCGAGGGCGCACAGGTCCAACGCACGACCGATTACCGATTGCCCCCGGGGCGGACGACCCTAATACTAACCGGCCTAACCGCCGAGCTGGACCCCGGGAGCATCCAGGTGACCGCCCTGGAAGAACGCCTTACCGTTCTTTCCGTCCGCCACCGCCTCAACTTCGGCGGGGCACCGACCGCTACGCCGGAATCGGATCGACTGGCCGAAGAACTGGACCGACTCCAGCGCCGCGAGGATGCTATCCGGACGCGGGTTAAGATTACCACCGAGGAGGAGGCCATTTTGAAAGCCAACCGCGCCGTGGCCGGGCAAGAAACCGGTATAGATTTCGATCAGCTCCGCGCCACCATAGAGTACCAGCGCGAACGCCTCACCGCTATCGGTCTTTACCGGCTGGCGGCGGGCGACACCCTCCGTCAGATTGCGGATGCCCGGGAGTCGCTACAGCAGCAACGGGCCGAGCTCGGCACGAAGCAGGTCGTGAAAGCTACCTCGGAAGTCATCGTGGAGGTAGCGGCGGACGGTAACCTATCCGGTAAAATCAATCTTGCCTATTTAGTGCGGGAAGCCGGTTGGCAGCCGCTCTACGACGTGCGGGTGGCGGATATATCCCGCCCGGTCGATCTCCGCTACCGTGCCAAAGTTCACCAGGAAACGGGGGAGGATTGGTCCGACATCCGTTTAAAACTTAGCACGGGAGACCCTTCGGCCACCACCATCGCACCTACCCTATCCACCTGGCGGATGAGCCGGGGCAGCGCCCCACCGTCCTACCGCCCCCAGGCCCGGCAAACCACCGAAGGCAATTACCAACGTATGTACGGTCACGTTCTTGACGACGAAGGCATGCCGCTGATCGGAGTAAGCGTGTACGATGAAACGCGTAACATCGGTACTGTAACCGATATTGACGGTTACTACGAACTTCAGCTACCTCTAAATGCCCGTCAGCTCACCTTTTCCTACACGGGCTTCGAATCGAGCGCAATTGAGGTACGCGACGGTCAGGTGGACGTGCGGATGCAAACAGGAGCAGGGCTACTCGATGAGGTCGTCGTAACGGGCTACGCCGGAAATAGTAGTAACGTCCGATCGGACAAATCCAGCCGGGGTCGCAGTATCTCGAGGAGTTTACAGGGAAAAGTACGGGGCGTTCAAATTGTGGAATCCGCTCCCGTGCCGGTAAGTACCGTCCGCCAAGCCACTACCGTGACCTTTGACATCGACCTACCCTACACCATCCCGACCGACGGCAAACCGCGCGAGGTAGAGATACAGCGCTACGCCCTACCGGCGGTGTACACCCACTTCGCCGTACCGAAATTCGAACCGGTGGCGTACCTGCAGGCAGCGGTGACGGGTTGGGACCGCTACGACCTCCTCCCCGGCGAGGCGAATCTCTTCTTCGAGGGTACCTACCTGGGCCTAAGCCAACTGGCGGTCAGCAACACCAACGATACGCTGAAGATCGACCTGGGGCAGGACCCTAACGTAACCGTCGAGCGCAAGGAGACGGAAGACTACCGGGAACGCAACCTGCTAGGTAACCGCATTACCGAAAGCCGCGGGTACACACTATCCGTACGCAACAAGAAAGCCCAGGCGATCAACCTCATTGTCCAGGACCAAGCCCCCATCAGCGGTGACGAGCAGATCGACATCAAAACCGAAGTCGACCCCGCCGGAGTACTGGAGGAAGAGACCGGCATCATCACCTGGCGCGTGAACTTACCGCCCGCCCAAGCGTGGAAAGGCACCTTTGGCTATACCGTGAAGCGACCCCGCTACCTCTCCGTTTATTTGGAGTAGTTCTTCAGGGCGCGCTTTGCGCTTTAGCGGGTAGCGAACTAATAGACTGAAGGCGAAGCCCGCCCTACTCCTCCTCAACGCCCAATTCCATTCGCGCACCGAGGAGTTCACGCATGGCGTGGTTCTCTCCGAGCTGTTTGGTCATGGTTATACCGGCGGCGTATGCGCTGTCTGCGGCGAGGGGGTTACCGAGGCGTTCGAGGCATTTACCTAAGTGATAATACGTACCGGGTTCCTTTGGGTGGTCGCGCACGATCGCTTCGTATACTTCCCGGGCGCCGGCGTCATCGGCCGCCTTTTCGAGCTCTTTGGCGAGGGCGAATTGCAGGAAGGCGTCGTCGGGGCTATCGGCCAGGAGGGATAAAAGTTGATCTTTACGGCTCATGCCCGCAAAAGTACGAAGATGACCTACCCCACAGCACTCGACTACCTGCTTACCCAGTTGCCGATGTACCAGCGACAGGGGGCGGCTGCCATGAAGAAGGACTTGACCAACATCCTGGCCTTGCTGGAATGGTTGGGCAATCCGCACCGGCAACTACGGTGCATCCACGTGGCGGGGACGAATGGCAAGGGGACGGTGTGCCACCTGATCGCCGCCGCCTTGCAGGAAGCGGGCCACCGCGTAGGTATGTACACCAGCCCGCATTACCAGGACTTTCGGGAGCGGATCAAGATCGACGGGGAGTTCATTCCGGAAGCCGAAGTGGTTGACTTCACGGAGCGACTACAGGCCGCCGGCCTCGACATCAGCCCGAGTTTCTTCGAGATCACGGTAGCGATGGCCTTCGACTACTTTGCACGCACGGAACCCGACTACTGTTTGATCGAAGTTGGCCTGGGCGGGCGGCTGGACAGTACCAACGTCATAGACCCACTACTTTGCGTCATTACGAATATCGGGCTGGACCACACGCAGTTTCTCGGCGAAACCCTGCCCGAGATCGCCGGAGAGAAGGCGGGCATCATCAAAGCTAAGGTACCGGTGGTGATCGGCCGGCGGCAGGAGGAAACGGTGGCGGTTTTCACGGCGGTGGCCCGAGCGAAGGGTGCTCCGCTTATCTACGCCTCCTCCGGCGACGGGCTTACGCAAACCATACAACGAGAGAACGGGGCTACGGCCGTAGCCGCACTGAAGGAACTGAAGAGACTCGGCGTCCGTACCCCGGATGCAGCAGGTTTGGCCAGTGCCTGGGGCCGGTTGCACGAGCTTACCTACTACGTCGGTCGGTTTCAGGTACTGCGGGATGATGCTGGCAAAGCCCTTTGCCTGGCGGATAGTGCCCACAACCTCGACGGTATACTGCGGGCGGTAGACTGGCTGACGAGCTACGGGCGACCGCTACATATGGTACTTGGAATGGTGCGCGATAAAGACCACGGCCAGATTCTGCGGCTACTGCCGGGGGAGGCGACTTACTACTTCGTGAAAGCGGGTATTCCGCGCGGGTTACCGGCGGGTGAATTACAGCGTAAGGCGGCTGCGTTCAAGCTTAGCGGGCGTGCCTACGACTCCGTGCGGGAGGGCTACCTAACGGCCCGTGCGGGTGCCGGAGCGGAGGAGATCGTTTTTGTGGGTGGGTCGATCTTTACGGTAGCGGAGGTACTGGGAGTGGATTAATCCCGGCCCCACTTCAGGACGGCGGCGGACCAGGTGAAGCCGGCGCCGAAGGCCGCCAACACTACGGTATCTCCCTTCTTCACTTTACCCTCGTTGCGGGCTTCGTTGAGGGCGATGGGGATGGTTGCGGCGGTGGTATTACCGTAGCGCATAATGTTGTTGTAGACCTGGTCGTCGCGCAAGCGGAGGGTTTTTTGCACGAACTGGTTGATACGCAGGTTGGCCTGGTGGGGGATGAGCATATCGAGATCCTTTAGCTCGAGGCCGGCTTTAGCCAGGGTACTCAGGATGACCTCGGGGAATTTGCGGACGGCCATCTTGAAGACCGTTTGCCCTTCCATGTGCGGATAGAGGCGAGCGCTGTCGATCATATCCTGGTTGATGAAGACGCCGCCGTATTCGTTGTTCGGTAGGTCGTAGTCGACGTCGAAGTCTTCCAGGGCGTATTTCTCGAGGAAGTAGCCACCGTGGGAGCCGGGGTACATGTAGGAGAGCTTCTCGGCGTAAGTGCCGTCCGAATGCATGGAGGTAGCCAGCACCGATACGTTTTTGTCTTGCGTAGCTTCGACGATCACGGCGCCGGCGCCGTCTCCGAAAAGCACACTGACACCACGGCCGCGGGTGGAGAAATCGAGGCCTACGCTATGCACTTCCGCGCCTACGAGGAGGATCTTTTTGTAGGTACCCGCCTTGATAAAATTATCGGCGACGGAGAGGCCGTAGACGAAGCCGGAACATTGGGCGCGGATGTCGAGGGCGGCAATCTCCGTATTCGAGATCCCCAGTTCGCGTTGGAGGAGTACGCCGGAGCCCGGGAAGTAGTAATCCGGGCTCAGGGTGGCGAAGATGATAAAGTCGATATCCGACTTATCGATGCCCGCGTCTTTGATGGCTGCCAGGCTGGCCTCGAGGGCGAGGGTGGTGGTTGTTTCCTTAGTACGGTCGATGTACCGGCGTTCTTCGATACCGCTGCGTTCGCGGATCCACTCGTCACTCGTATCCATTACCTTGGTGAGATCCTGGTTCGTAACGATGTTTTTTGGAACGTAGTGGCCGACGCCGGTGATCGTGCTGTGGGGCATGGGGTGACTTTAAGAATACGCAGCAAATGTACCTTAAATACTGCTGTTAAAAACTTTAGCCGTTTCTCAGTGGTATGCAGACGGAGGGGGGGCGCGGTAAATCCAGTAGAATGTATCACACGCTAATCATCGGTGCCGGCCAGGCCGGCCTGGCCGCCGGTTACTACCTCGGGCGGGCCGGTATCCCTTTCCTCATCCTGGAAGCTAACGAGCGGGTCGGTGATAACTGGCGAAAACGGTGGGAGGGCCTCGAGCTGTTCACCCCCCAGCGGTATAACGCCTTACCCGGCCTGCCGCCGCCCGGCAAGCAGTGGGATCTCATCGACCGTAACGCAGCGGCCGATTACCTCGAGGCGTACGCTTCACACCATGCTCTTCCCATCACCCTGCTTTGCACCTGCGAACTCGCAAAAGAAGAGAATGATACCTGGGTGGTGACCACTGATAAAGGTGTATTTCGCGCCGAACGCCTGATCGTTGCAACCGGGGCGTACAAAGACGGCTATGTGCCGGCCGAGCTCGGCGCTTCCTTTCCGGAGTCAATCCTACGGCTCCACTCCTCGGAAGTGCGCGACGTGGCCGAGCTGGCCGACGAACGGACCTCGCTACTGATCGTGGGCGCCGGGGCGAGTGGGCAGCAGTTGGCGCGCCTGGCCGCACGAGCGGGTGCGGCTACGACGCTGGCCGGGCCGCCCGTAGCCAACCTCCCCCGCCAATTACTGGGCAGGGATATTTATTGGTGGCTCTACGGTAGCGGCATTATGACCTTACCGACCACCCGCTTCCCCGGTAAGCAAATGACGCGGAAGCAGGCGGGCATTCTAACCGTCGGGGAATCGGAACAGCCGGCTAGCGTCACCCGCATCACCAGCCACGTCTCGCACTATACCGATCGCGCACTACACTTCCGGTGCCAGGATACCGCCCCCCTACCCTGGCCCGCGCAGGGCCGACGTAGCGTAGTGATCTGGTGTACGGGCTATCGCAACCGTTACCCATTCTTGCCGGACCGTTTGCTCGCCGGCGACGGGCGGCCTTTGCAGGTTGGCGGCGTAAGTACGGTGGATGCCAGCGTGGCCTTCCTCGGCCTGGAGAACTTACGCAGGCCCAACTCCAGCCTGATGGGCGGCGTCGGACGCGATGCGAAGGAGTTGACGGCGGAACTTTTATCGCAATAAACTAGTCGTCTGCTGTCCGTGGGTCTACCTTTATGTTTTACCGATTGACTTTATGAACAGCCCTATACCTCGCCCCAGACAGTCTTGGGCCCTAGTAACCGGAGGCAGCCACGGTATTGGCCGTGCGATAACCATGAGCATGATCCGCCGCGGATACGCCGTTGCCATCGTTGCCTTGCAGGACGCTAACCTCGAAGAATTGGACGCCGAGCTGGCCGCGACGCCCGGAGCGGTATACGCTTCTTTCGGGGTAGACCTCGTAGCGCCGACGGCCATCGAAGGCGTACTCGATTGGCTCAGCGAAGAGCGCATCACCGTCACCTACCTCATCAACAACGCCGGCTTCGGACGGGGCGGCTTGATCGAGCACACCGCCTGGCGGGAATACAGCACGATGCTTCAGCTCAATAACCGCGTCATGGTAGAGCTGACCCTGGCCCTGCTGCCCGACCTCAAGCGTACGCGTGGCGGCGTGCTCAATATGAGCAGTATGGAAGCTACGTTGCCGCTACCCTACAAGACAGTCTATACCGGAACGAAAGCGTTCGTGTATAACTATTCACTCGCGCTGCGGGAGGAATTGCGCTACTACGGCATCAACGTAACCGTGCTCTGCCCGGGCCCCGTCATTACGAACGAAGACGGGCTGAAGCGGGTGGAAGCCATGGGTCGGTTGGCGAAGGTACTGGTTACCCTACCCGAAGACTTCGCGGACGGGGCGGTTAAGGAATTTCTGCGCGGGAAGGACGTCATTCGCCCCGGCTGGCTCGTACGGGCCATTTTGTCGCTGGCTTACGTCATCCCCAGAAAACAAAAAATGCGCATACTCGAACGCTTATTTTCCAAATACCGTGAAGATACCGTAGTGGTTGATACACAATCGGTTAAGGCGCCTGAGTTTTCCGGTAAATAACAAGTCATCGAGCCGAAAAGAAGTCGATACCGAGCATTTCTTCGGTAAGCTCCCACAGTATTCGCGCCTCGTCCTTATCGTAAGAGCTGGAATAGCTTTTCTTGGGTTGGGAGTCCTCCCAGTAAAGGCCGGACTGCTCCTGCACGGTGGGGGCGGTAGCGAGGTAGATGCTGGTGGCCGCACCTTCCTCCGGGCTTTTGTTACCGCTCATTTTTCGGCGGACGCGCCAAGCCAGGCGGTGGAGCCAGGTGTTACCCTTAAGGCCGATGTCCGTCTGTACGAGCCCGGGTTGCACGGCGTAGATACTGGGGAAGGTATCGTTCGGGCGGCGGCGCTCATACTCGTAGCAGAACAGTACGTTGGCCAGCTTGCTCTGTGCGTAGGAGCGTAGGCCGTGGTAGTTATCGTTGAGGTTGATGTTATCGAAGAACATCCCCTTGATCTGTTTGTGGCTGTCCGAAGCTACGCAGACGATGCGGGGGGCCGCGGAGCGCAGCAGGTGCGGTAGCAGCAGGTGACTCAGGAGTACGTAGCCCAGGTGATTGACGGCAAAGGTTTTCTCGATGCCTTCCTCGGTTATCTCCTGGTGGGAGTTCCACACTCCGGCGTTGTTGATCAGGACGTCCAGCCGGGAGTGCCCGGAGATCACCGCGTCGGCGAGCTCACGGATGGCTGCACGATCGACCAGGTCGGCCGTAACCGTAGTCAGCTGCGCGGCCGGTGTCTCTTGTAGGATGAGTGCTTTTGCGTTTGCTACCTTTTTCTCCGTCCGCCCGTGCAGGATCACCCGGTAGCCGCGGGCGGCGAGGTTACGGGCGGTGGCCAGGCCGATACCGGCGGTTGCCCCGGTGATCAGGGTGATCTTGTTCATCACTTACTCTTCGTTGGTTTGCCGTAGTTCCGTCAGTTGCTCTTCCACACCCCGTAGCTTGGCTTTGCAGGCGGCGACGAGCGCCTCGGCGCGGGCTACGCGGGCGTGGAGCTGGTCGATGTCAGCGGGTAGCTCCTGCAGTTGGGTGAGGATAGTTTCCAGTTCGGCGACGGCTTGTTGGTAGGTCACGGGGTGTTTGTTTGTGGGCTGTTGGTCGGTCGACGTGGTCGTTCCACTGCCTAACCGTGCCTACATCCTAACGTTCATCAACCCACAGATCTCTTTGACCTCCACGATGGTGGCTTGGGCGCGTTTGCGGATTTCGTAGGAGCTTTGCTTGAGTTGATTCTTTACGGCTTTGCGGTCTTTTTTAAGCTCGGCGAGGTTGGCGCGGATGGTGGAGGAGATGGCGACGAGGCCGTTGGCAACTTCTTCCTTGAGGTCGGCATAGCGGAGGGAGCCGTTTTCGTAATCCTGGAGGAGGCTGGCGTGCGCTTCGCCGCGGCCGCTGGCTTCGAGTAGTTGGAAGAGGTTGGCGACGCCGGCGCTCATGGTGCCCGGGTCGGTATCTCCGCTATCGGTCACGGCGCTACCGACTTGTTTGCGGATGCGTTTCTCTTCGGCGAAGACGTCGATGTTGTGCTTGTCGCCGAGGCTCGCGCTCATCTTACGGTTAGGGTCGGCGGTACTCATGACCTTTTGGACGGTCGTGTAGAGGGCTTCCGGAACGGGGAAGTACTCCTTACCGGCGAAGTTGTTGAAGCGCTGGGCGATGTTGCGCGTGAGCTCGAGGTGCTGCTCCTGGTCTTTACCGACGGGGACGAGGCCGGCTCTGTAGATCAGGATGTCGGCGGCTTGCAGGGCTGGGTAAGTAAACAGGCCGGCGGAGATAAACCCCTGATCGCCAAGTTCTTCATTACGGGCACTTTTATCTTTGAATTGCGTCATCCGCGTCAATTGACCGTAGCTGGTGAAGCAATTGAGGATCCAGGCCAGCTCGGTGTGCTCGGGGACGAGGCTCTGGATAAAGATGTTCTCCGCCTCGATGCCGCAAGCCATCAGGTTAAAGCAGAGCTCCCAGCTGTTTTCGGCGAGCTTTTTGGCGGTGAACGGCATCGTCATGGCGTGGTAGTTCACGACCATGTAGAGGCAGTCATACTCATCCTGTAGCCGCTTCCAGTTTTCTACCGCGCCGAAATAACGGCCGAAATGGAGCTTACCGGTGGGCTGAATGCCGGAGAGGATGGTCTTGTTGGCTTGCATGGCGCGAAGGTATGTACTACACCGATGTTTTCGCGCCCGGAATGCGCCATCTACAACTTATCCCACCGTAAGCGGAGGGTACCGTCGACTTCCGGCACGTTTACGACGAGCCTGTTCTCGGTGAGGCGTTGAATGGTGCCCGTCCAGCGGAAAGCCAGCACCCCGCTGCTCAGGAAGAAGTCGGCATCGAGGGTGAACTCCACGTCGTCGTCGAGATCGCGCTGCGCGTCGATGAACCAGGGGCCGGAAAAGAAGCGGCCGTCGCCGGTCAGGTATTCGACGGTACCGTCGGGGTAGAAGCTGAGCTCATCCCCCTGGTATTCGTCGGTAATGTTGGAGTTGAACAAGTTACCGTCCTCATCAAAAACGGCCCGGTCGATGAGCCAGGTACCGATCAGGCGTTCCTCCCGGTTAAGGAGCTGGTCTTGGACGGAGCATCCGGTGGCCAGGAAAAGGAGCAACAGAAGGGCGGCGGCGGATAGAAAGGGTTTCATTGCGGTGGGTTTTTTACTGCTTGACGGGCCTAAAATCAGCGAAACCGGGCGTAACTGCCTACTCCGCGCCCGGCTTTAGCACGGGCTTAACCGCCAGGGGGTGAAGCCGTTAAGAAGTTTAACTTCCGTCGTTCATCCGACTGTACCGCGGGCCGGCTTTTCCGGCGGCGGATGTAAGCGGGCCGGGGGCAATAATCGAAGCCCGGAAAAAGTTAGCTTTGCGCCTTAACTGAGTCTTGGCGGCCGTCAACTTGCACTACTGCCGCCGAACCCGCGAGGGATGAACTACACACTCCATATGAACGTACTGCGTAACTGCCTATATCTGGCCCTCGTCCTGGCCACGACGCCTCTGTTCGCTCAAGCTGACGACGACATCCTTTTCACCGTCGGTGACGATGAGGTCACGGTCGGCGAGTTCAAGTACATTTATTCAAAGAGTAACGGGGAGGAAGCCGACTTTAGCAAGGCCAGCGTCCAGGAATACCTCGATCTCTACCAACGCTTCAAACTGAAAGTCGCGCGTGCCAGAGCGATGGGGCTCGATACGGTCCAATTACTGCAGGACGAGCTGACGGGATACCGCCAACAGCTCACCGACAACTACATCATCGACCGCCAGGTTACCGACAAGCTGGTGGCGGAGCTTTACGAGCGGCAGCAGAAAGACGTCGACTTCAGCCATATCTTCCTACCGTTCGACGGTAACCCTACGCCGGAGGACACGCTCGCCCTCTACCAGGAGGCGGTGAGTCTTAAAGCTTCCGTGACGCCCGCCAACTTTGCGGCCAAGGCCGGTGAGGTGAGCAAGGATGCCTACAGCGCCGAGCGCGGTGGCCGCATCGGTTTCGTCAGCGCGCCCTTCCCCCGCGGCCTGGATCGCCTGGAGACCGCTCTTTATACCGCGCCGGCCGGGGAAGTGGTCGGGCCGGTCCAAACGACGAACGGGTATCACCTCGCCATCAAGCACGCCGAGCGCCCCGCCTACGGGGAGATCGAGGTCGGACACATCCTGATCCGCAAGCCGAAGGGTGCCCCGCTGGGGGAAGTCCCCCCCGCCAGCATTCAGACGGCGAAGGCGCAGATCGAATCCGGCGAAGATTTCGCCAAAGTGGCCGGCGAGTATTCCGAAGACACCCAGACTAAGGACAACGCGGGTTACCTCGGCTTTTTCGGAATCAACGTGTACGACCCGGCTTTCGAAAAAGCAGCCTTCGCCCTTACGGAGGACGGGCAGGTCAGTGACATCATCGAAACGAAAGCCGGCTTCCACCTTATCCGCCGCATATCCCGCCGGCGGGTTACATCGCTCGACGAAATTCGCCCCCTGCTGGAGACCAAGGTTAAGAGCGACGACCGTTTCGCCCGCGCCAAGCGCGATCTGTTGCAGCAGTTACGCGTGCAGTCGGAGCTGACCGTTCGGGAGGATGCTTTGGAGGGGTACCTGAGCGGCCTGGATGGCACCCAGTTTGCCAGCGCCCGTTGGCAGCCGACCGAAGTGGAGGGGGAGAATAAGCTACTGTGGACGACGGAAAACGGCCGGCAGGGTACGGTTGCCGACTTTCAGCAGTACCTGCTACGCAACAACCGGCAGCGGATCGCACTGGCCCGCGGCCCCGGTGCAACGGCTGCCACCGCCGCCCGTAAGTTATTCGACGGCTGGCTGGACGAGGAGCTCTTTAAGTACGCCGAAAGCCGCCTGGAACAGGACTACCCGGAGTTCGCCGCCCTGATGCGGGAATACCGGGAGGGCATACTGCTATTCGAGGCGACCAAAATGGAAGTTTGGGATAAAGCCAGCGAGGATTCTACCGGCCTGCTGGCCTTTTACGAAAAGAACAGGGAAGAATACCAGTGGGGCGAGCGGGCTACGGTCAGTGCGTACACCATCGACACGAAAACGGACGTGGACGTGAACAGCGTCGTCACCTTCGCGGGGAGCCACGGCCCCGAGGAAGTCATCAAAAAATTCGGCGAAGAAAGGGTGCAGGTCGCTACCGACGACTACGAACTGGACCGGCTCGAGGAGATGGAACTGCTCCAGCCCACCGTCGGCAGCACTAGTATGCTCAAGAACGATCTGCGCAAGGGGGTAGCTACCTTTTACCGGGTCGACGCCCTGCTGCCCCCGGCACCCAAACAACTCGACGAGGCGCGTGGGTACGTGATCGCCGACTACCAGGACGAACTGGAACGGCAGTGGGTCGAACGGCTACGCGGGGAGTACGACGTGAAAGTCAACAAGCGGGTACTCAACAAGATCATCCAGTGAGGCAACTTTGTTGGCAGTGCGCCTTTGCCTGCTCTTTACTTACACTTGCCTGCACCTGCGGCCTCGCAGAAAAAAACCCGGAAGACCCCATAATTGCGCGCGTGCACCAGAAGGAACTCCGGCTTTCCGAGCTGGCCGGCATGTTCCCCGATCAAGCTACGCGGCAAGATAGCCAGCTGATCATCCAGGCCTTTACGAGCCGCTGGACCAAAACCGCCGCCCTGCAGTGGGAGGCCGAGCACAACTTGCCGACCGACCTGAATATCGACCGCCTGGTGCGCGACTACCGGTCGAGCCTGGTGAGTAACCACTACGAGGAGCTGCTCGTCGGCAGTCTCATGGACAGTGCCGTTACCCACGGCGAGTTGCAGGCTTACTACGACGAACACAAGCAGCAGTACCTGCTGGAACGGCCTATCGTACGTTGTTTTCTAATCCGGGTCCCCTACCCCATCCAGGAAGAAGCGCAGCTACAGGCATTGTGGAATAATGGTAAGATCACCGATACGCTGCTGTTGCGTGCTTATTGCCAGAACTACGCCGAAGTATCGCTCCTCGACGTGCACAACTGGTACGACCTGGATGACATTATCGACCAGTTACCCAGTGGCGTGGTCACTGCCGGTAACATCCAGTCGAAGAAGGAATTTAGTTTGCAGGAAGGGAGCTACCGGTACTATTTCCGCCTGTTCGAGGTCAAACCTAGGCTGGAGGTCGCCCCGCTTAGCTACGTTGAGGATCAAGCACGTAGCATGATGTTGCAGAACCGAAAACATAAGGTACTGGATCAGGCGCGGGAGGACATTTATCAGCGGGAGGTGCGGCGTAACAACGTCGAGGTGTTCCCGCTGATCGAGTAGCCTTTACGCGAGCTGCCGGGCCAACCGACCGGGCAGGCGAGGTGTCCTATACTACGTACCTTTGCGGCCCCGCCGGGTAAAACGAATTCTATGTATCTGCTGAAGTCTTTCACCTCCATCCTGCTCTTCCTGCTTGCCGGCTCATTCGCTACGGCGCAATCGACGGTAATCGACCAGGTGATCGCCCGGATCGGTGGGGAGTATATTTTGCTTTCGGACCTAGAAGAGCAGTACGCGCTCGCGGCCAGCCAGAGCAACCAGGAGATCCCGCCGGATGCCCGCTGTAACTTACTCGATCAGATCCTCGTAGGCAAACTGCTCTACAACCAGAGTAAGCTCGATAGCGTAGAGGTCGGTGACGCCGAAGTGGAGAGCCAGCTAAACGCGCGTATCGACCGCATTCTGAGCTACATGGGTGGGGATATTAACCAGTTCGAGGATTACTACGGCCAGTCCATCACCGCCACCAAAGAGCAGTTTCGTGAAGACCTGCGCGAGCAGCTCGCCGTCGAACGCATCCGCGGGACGGTGGTGCAGGAAGTTACCGTCACCCCGGCCGAAGTCAAGCAATTCTTTAAGGACATCCCTGACGACAGCCTCCCCTATTTCAACTCCGAGGTCGAGATCGGTGAGCTTGCCATGCGGCCGGTAGCTAACGATACGACCGTCAGGGAGACGATGGAAAAGCTGCAGGGCATCGCCGCCGACATCGACGCCGGTACGATCACTTTCGAGGACGCCGCCAAGAAATACAGCCAGGATGGCTCCGCCCAGGCCGGTGGCGACCTGGGTTGGACGAAGCGCGGTAAGTTCGTCCCCGAGTTCGAAGCCGCCGCCTATAACCTTAACCCCGGGCAGATGAGCGGCGTCGTCAAATCGGAATTCGGCTTTCACCTCATCAAGCTGCAGGAACGGCGGGGGAACACCATCCGCGTGAGCCACATCCTGATTCGCCCCGAGGTTAAGGACGAAGACATCGAGAAGACCCGCGTTTTTCTGGACAGCATCGCTAAGCTGATCCGCATCGACACTTTCGGTTTCAGCTTCGCCGTTAAGCGCTACGGCTACGACAAGGCCCAGAGCTACAACAACGACGGGCGGATGCAGAACAACGCCAGCGGTAACACCTTTTTCGAAATCGGCGACCTCGACCCCGACATCTACTTCGCCATCGACGAAATGAAAGCCGGCGACGTCAGCGACCCCATGGAATACCGCTCCCAGACCGGTGACGACATGCTGCGCGTGATACAACTGCAAAGCCGCACCTCCCCCCACCGTGCCACCCTCAAGCAGGATTACTCCAAAATTCAGCAGGCTACGATTCAAGCCAAACAGCAACAGTACCTCAGCGACTGGATCGAAGAAAAGATCGGTTCTACCTTCATTAGCGTCGACGAGCGCTACCACGGTTGCCCGACGGTGCAGAATTGGCTGTCGGATAGCCGGCAGGCGGGGATCAGGCCGTGAATTGATGGGTTAGGGTGTCAGTATTTTAGTGGGTTAGTATCTTAGGTTGACACACTAAGGTGCCGCAACCCGTCCTACCCACCGCTACTCCGCTAACTTCTTCGACAACACCCCTTCGAACCAGGTAATCCGCTCCTGAATAGCGGGCAGGGAGGCGTTCGCTTTATCGACGTCACCGTTGAGCAGATTTTTGAGCCCCCGGTCGAGCAGGCCGTTGAGCCGGGTGAGTTGGAAGAGGCGGGTTGTCGTAAGTGTGTTGTGGCGGATGGCGCGGAAGCGTGCTTCGCTCTGATCTTTCTTGAAGGCGTTGAGCTCTTCCTGAATAATGGCCAGGTCGGTGACGACCAGGCGGAGGAATTGACGGAAATCATCCGAATCATCCTGCCCGAAGATCTCGCGGACTTCGTCGAAACGGAACTCTTCGTCAGGTTGGGCCGCCGCCCCGGTTAAACGTTGAGAGCTGCGTGACTCGCCGAGTTGTTGTATCAATTGGTGCAGGTATACGGGGTCGAAAGGCTTACCCACCAGGGCGTCGACGCCGGCGTCGGACATACGTGGGTTGAGCTTGAGGGAGGCGGAGGCCGTCAACGCGATGATGACCATACCGCGGACCGCCGGGTCGTCGTAGCGGCGGATTCTGCGCGCGAGCTCGTAGCCGGAGATGTCGGGCATTCGCAGGTCGGTGAGCAGGATGTCGTAACGCTCGGTTTTGAGGGTGGCCAGGAAATCCGCCCCGGAGGAGTATTGATCGTAGTTCAACTTCCACTCATCGAAGTAGCGGGCGTTGATCAGCAGGTTGGCCGGGTTATCGTCGACGTTGGCAACGCGGAGGTGATTGAGCGGGGCGAGGGTAATGCTGGTGGGGACGTAGCTGGCGCGCAATTCGGTCAGTGCATCGTCCGGGGCTGCGGGGAGGCGGAGGGTGAAAGACATTACCGTACCCGTACCCGGGGTACTATCGACGTCGAGTTCGCTGCCCATCGCTTGCAGGATGCGGCGGGAGATGGCGAGCCCGAGGCCCGTCCCGCCAAATTGGTAGCGGGTCTTTTGCCTGGCCTGGATGAAGGGCTCGAAGATGCGCTCCAGCTGATCTTTGGCAATACCGATGCCCGTGTCGTGTACGGATACGGTGAAAGTATGTGGCCCACCGGGGCGGGCAGCCTGGTATTCGACCGCGATGCTGACGCCACCGGCCGGGCAGAACTTGATGGCGTTACCGACCAGATTGGTGAGTACCTGGAGTAGTTTGACCCGGTCGCCGACGACTACCGGCAGTTGATCGGTGGGCACGTCGGTGTTCAGGTAGAGTTCCTTCTTGCGGCACTGCGGAGCGTAGATGGTAGCTATCTCGTTGACGAGCTCCACCAGGCGGAAGGGGCGGGGCTCCAGCGTCAGCTTTCCTTCTTCCAGCTTATTGACGTCCAGCACGTCGTTCAGAAATACGAGCAGGTTGTTTCCGGCGGTGCGGATGGCGTTGACCAGGGCGAGCTGGTCGGGGCGGGGGTCTTCCCGCAGTAGAAAGTTACCGGCTTCGAGGATGGCGTACAGCGGCGTCCTTACCTCGTGGGTCACTGCGGAAAGGATGTTCGCCTGCTGTTCTTTGGGGCTTTCCGTTCGTTTGGTTTCAGACTGCGGATGCTCTGCGTGCGCCATGTTATAATGAAGTTACATTTCCCCGCTGGGTTCGCTCCCGCCCCGGAATTATGTGTCTTCGCTTTACCTTGCGGGCCGCCCGCCAGTCGAACCGAACTTATGCCTTACTCCTCCCTTACGCACCACGCCGTACGCCTATCGCTGTCCCTACGGGCGGCACTTTATCTATTCTTTTGGCTCGGGCTCGGGAACGCCGGCCTGATGGCGCAGCAGTTATCGGACTACTACCCCAACGACTTCACCCTGGCGGATACCCTGCGCGGCGCCCTACGCCCCGAGCGCACCGGCTTCGACGTAACCTACTACGAACTTCACCTCGAGGTCGACATCAACGAGCGGCGCATTGACGGCCGCGTGGAGATGGATTACGTCGTCCTAAACCCCACCGACCGTTTGCAGCTGGATTTGTTTGAAAACATGTCCATCGACAGCATCGTACAGGACGGTCGCCAGCTGCATTACGACCGGATTGCCAACGCCGTATTCATCGACCTTACGACCCGGCAACCGGCCGACGGGAGTGTCCGTCGCCTAACTGTTTGGTACGGCGGCCGCCCGATTCAGGCCGAGAACGCGCCGTGGGACGGCGGCTTCGTCTGGAGCCTGGACAAAAAGGATCGTACCTGGGTAGCCGTGGCCTGTGAGGGCACCGGCGCCAGCCTGTGGTGGCCCAACAAGGATCACCTTAGCGACGAGCCGGATTCGATGCTGGTCAGCGTCACCGTTCCTAAACGGTTATTCGTGGCCAGCAACGGGAGCTTGCGCGATGAGGTAGAACTGGAAAACGGCTACCAGAAGCGCTACGACTGGTTCGTCTCCTACCCCATCAACAACTACAACGTCAGCATCAATATCGGCCACTACCTTCACTTCGAAGACACCTATACCAGCTTTGACGGGGAGGAGCTGGCGCTGGATTACTACGTACTGGACTACAACGAAAAGATCGCTAAGAAGCAATTCAAGCAGGTCGGTCAAATGCTGGCGGCTTACGAGCAGTACTTCGGCAAATATCCCTTTTGGGACGACGGTTACGCCATGATCGAGGCGCCCTACCTCGGCATGGAGCACCAGAGCGGAATCGCTTACGGCAACAGGTTCATGCGCGGGTACCTCGGCGGCATGATCCCGAAGGATATGGAATGGGATTACATCATCATCCACGAATCCGGCCACGAATACTTCGGCAACTCGATCAGCGTTGCGGACCACGCCGAGATGTGGATCCACGAATCCTTCACCACTTACATGGAGGCCCTGTACGTAGAGTACCGCTACGGCCAGGCGGATGCCCGCCGCTACCTACTCGGCCAGCGCCCCTACATCAAGAACGAACAACCGATAATCGGCCCGCCCGGCGTCAACTACGTCGACTTCACCAGTTCAGACCACTACTTTAAAGGCGCCTGGGTGCTGCATACCCTACGGCACGTCCTCGATAACGACCCGCTCTACTTCGGGATGCTGCGCAGTTTCTACCAAAACCACCAGCGCAGTATCGTCAGTACCGACCAGATCATTGACTATTTCAGTAAGTACACCGAACAGGACCTACGCCCGTTTTTCAGTCAGTACCTTATGCACCCCGACGTGCCGATCCTGCTGGTGCGCGAGCGAGGCGGGCGGGTAGAATATCGGCTGCGTGCGGACGTGGAAAGCCTCACGCTACCGCTCGAAGTGCGGTTTGCCGGCAGCTCCAGAAGGATCACCGCCGGCCCCGAGTGGCAAGTTTTAGCAGACGCCCCGGCCGCCGATGGGGTAAAGATCGACGAAAGCCGCTATTTAGTGGAAGTCGAAGTGGTTGAAGAAGAGTAAGGTCTACTTCCAGCCTACCCAACGTTCGTATACCAGGTCGACCGGTAGGCCGACGATATTCGCGTAGGAGCCTTCGATGCGTCGCACCTTCGCCAGGCCGACCCACTCCTGGATCCCGTACGCCCCCGCTTTGTCGTAGGGTTCGTAGTCGTCGACGTACGAGGTGATTTCCCGTTCGGTCATCGGGTTGAGGTAGACGGTCGAGGTACCGGCGAAGACCTCCTCCCGCTCGCCATCCATCAGGCAGCAGCCGGTAACGACCGTGTGCTGGTTATCGGAAAGTAGCCGAAGGGTGTCGATGGCGGCGGCGCGGTCTTTTGGTTTGTGGTAGATACGACCGTCGAGGATGACGACGCTATCGGCGGTAAGGAGCAATTCGCCGGGGTGCTCGAGCAAGTGTCTGGCGCCTTCCGCTTTCAGCTTTGCGAGAAAGGGGGCGACTGTATGGACGTCGAGCGCTTCGGGGTACACTTCTTCCGTATTGGCGGTACGAACCACGAAAGGGATACCGGCATCCGCAAGCAGTTGGGAGCGGCGCGGTGATTTCGAGGCCAGGATGAGTTGTTTCGGCATGTTTAGGTAGGTCTAAAAAGCAGCTGGCACGACGAAGGTCACCAGCTCCCCCGAGGTGGGGTGGCGAAAGGTAATCTCTTCGGCGTGGAGGCATAGCCGCTCCCCCATTACGCCGTAAAGTTCGTCGCCCACGATCGGTACGTTGAGCCCGAGGAGGTGAGCGCAGTGTACGCGTAGCTGGTGGGTGCGGCCGGTCAGGGGCCAGAGGTGGACGCGGGTAGGCCCGTGGTCGGTGCGCCCGACGACTTCCCAGTTTGTCCGGGCGGGTTTGCCGCCTTCGAAGTCCACCTGCTGGCGGGGCCTGTCGTAATAATTCAGGCTGAGGGGTAGGTCGATACGACCCCGGTCTTGCTCGACCGGGCCGGATAGCAGGGCGACGTAGCGTTTCTTCACCTCCCGCTTCAGGAACTGGCGTTGTAGGGCTTCGTGGGCTTCCTTCTTTTTGGTGAGCACCAGAAGGCCGCTCGTACTCATGTCGAGCCGGTGGACGATCAGGTGATTTTCGGCATCGGGGAAGCGCTCGAGCATACGTTGCTGCACCGAATCCCCCAGTACCCGCCCGATCACGGAGAGCATTCCGGCGGGTTTGTTGACGACCAGCAAAGCATCGTCTTCGTAGATCACGGGCACCTCCACCTCCTGCCCGACTGGGATGGCGAGTGGGTTGGGGTCCACGTCCAGGCCCACCACCATATGCGCCAGAATTGGCGCGCACTTCCCCCGGCAGGCCGGGTAGTAGAGCCCGTGGCGGCGGACGGTCGATCGTGGGCTCTGCCCCCACCAGAATTCCGCCAGAGCGAGCGGTTGGTAGCCGTTCAGGTAGGCGTACTGCAGCAGTTTCGGGGCGGCGCACTCACCGGCCCCGGCGGGAGGGGTTCGGTGGGCGGTTACCGCGAACAGGTCGAGCAGGTTACTCGTCTCGCCGCGTGCGTTTTGAAAAGTGTAGGCGCTGAAAATGCGGTGTTGGAGGGCGTGGGAGTGCTCCGCCCGCTCGACTTTTCGGGCGGTGATTTCCGCTTCGAGCGCCGTTACCTCCTCACGCAACACCGCAATGCGTTTTTGCCACTGCTCCTTCGTTTGTTTGCGTTCGAAATGTTGGTCCATACTCTGCCGGGCCAGGCTTTCCTTGAGCGCTGTCTGTTCCGGCGCCGAAAGTCGCGCCGCCGCTTGCCGCCGTTGGTCGCGCGCGCGCTTGGCGGTTTTTTTTGCGCTGCGTGCCTCCTCGGTAATTCGTGCGAAGTCATCCTCCGCCCGTAGCAGCGCGGCGCGGGCGCGTTGTAGCTCGGGGGCTGTTTCCAGTCGTTCGATTGCCGCGTTCATGCCATTGGTTACCGCTTCCCCGGCCCGGTAGAAGCCCGCCTCGTCGAGCACGTCATAAACGGGGGGTACGAAGCCGGGCCAGCGGCTGGCGTCCGCTACTTTACCGGAAAAAGCGGCTAGGTAACCAGTCTTTCCGCCTTCCGTTCGCACGACCAGCACGCCAAACATTTTCCCCCAATTCCCCGGCACGTCGGCTCGGTCGACGCCGAAATCGTAGTCCCAAAGGGTTTGCCCCCGTAGGTAGTCCTGCAAATCCCTGGTGGCCGCGATGGCCCACGGGTGCGGCGTATAGTGAAAGGGATAAGTGAATTTTTCTGGCGAGGACGCAGGTGCAGGGGGAATTGGGTGGAGCGAGGTTTCGGACCAGGGCATGGGCGAAGGTAGTGGGGATTTTGGTTTGGGGGTGGTATTTAAGTTAGGGGCGGACTTGCCGCCATCCTGAAAGATTTAACCACGTAGCATGATACATCATTTCATAAACCGGAAGGATACATTTTAGCTTTCACAACTCCCCAAACTTTGCACCTGCGTACTCGCAAAATTATTATTTATTTGATCGAAAAAATCGAAATATTGTAGCTGTATCAAATCATTTTGGTCAACAAATACCGCGTCTTACAACTAGAAAATACACGTATCGACCTATGTTAGTCCGTGTGGATAGCACAAGTTTTGTGCCATTAACTGGTGATATAGTTCAGGTAGCGTCCTATATTTGGCGCTAGCAGCGGATTTTTTCGACCTCCTCTCTAGTATCACCACGCACGACCAAAACGCTTGAAATCTTTCAATTTATCCTAGTCCGCTGTTAGCGCTATGGCTCATGAGTACGGTGGTTGGCTTGATTCAATACTAACCTACATGAGAAAACTTTATCTAACTATTTTAGCTGTGGTAGCCTGCATTAGTATGCTTGCCGCCCAGCAGTCCATTAGTGGAACCGTGAAAGATTTGGCCGGAGAGCCGCTCATTGGTGCCTCCATATTAGTAAAAGGGACTACTTCGGGTACCGTAACGGATTTTGACGGTTTCTTCAAGGTCGGCGTCGAGAACGATGACGCGGTACTGGTGATTTCTTACACGGGCTTCACCTCCAAAGAGATTCCAATAAACGGCCAAAGCGTCATCGACGTCACGCTAGAAGAGGGTGTGACGCTCAATCAAGCAGTCGTCACTGCATTAGGGGTTACGCGCGACGAAAAGTCACTCGGGTACGCCGTGCAGCAGCTTGATGGAGATGAACTTACCAAGGCGCGTGAAAGTAACGTCGTGAGTGCTTTTACCGGTCGTGTCGCCGGGGTGCAGATCAACTCGAACAACAGTGGGCTCGGCGGTTCCGTCAGCGTTCTGCTCCGTGGTGCTACTTCCATAACCGGTAACAATCAACCACTTTTCGTAGTCGATGGCACTCCGATTGCAAACAGTAATTTTAACTCCAGTGGCACCGCTAACGCAAGTTCGGGCCGCGACTTCGGCAACGCCATCCAGGATATCAACCCCGATGACATTGCGAACATCTCTATATTGAAAGGCGGTGCGGCGGCAGCGCTTTATGGAGCTCGGGCGGCTAATGGTGTTGTGCTGATCACGACTAAGTCCGGCAAGAACCGTAACGGCCTGGGCGTTACTATCAATAGTGGCGTAACGATGCAAAACGTAGCTGTTTTGCCTAGTTACCAGAACCAATACGGTGGCGGTTACAACCTGGACTTTCAAACTTTCGAATTTGACCCCGCCGCTCACCCGGCTGAGTGGGAGGCCTTTGACGGTCAGCTGACGCCGAACTATAATGCCGATGAGAGTTGGGGGCCGCGCCTGGATGGCACTCCGGTTCGCCACTGGGATTCCTGGTACCCCGGCGAAACCTTTGGTGAACTACGCCCCTGGACGGCTAACCCGGATAATGTGCGAGACTTCTACGAAACCGGTGCCACCTACACCAACAACGTTGCCATCTCTGGTGGCGATGAAAAATCTAACTTCCGACTTTCGTACACCAACCTTAATCAGGGTGGTGTGTATCCGGGCTCACAGTTAGATCGCAACACCTTTAGTATCAACGCCAATACGAAAGTCGGTGACCGAATTTCGGTAGGCGTATCGGGTACCTACGTGGCAACGAACGGGGAAGGACGCCCAGGGGTCGGTTATGGCGGCTTCGGCAACCAAATTAACGTGCAGACTAACTTTAACCAATGGTTCCAACGGCAACTCGACATCGACCGACTGGCGAACTTCGAGCAGCCTGACGGCTCCCCCCGGACGTGGAATCTTCGCTCCCCTACCAACCGAGGTGCGCTGTTTTGGGAAAGCCCCTACTGGGTTGTCAACCGCAACCTCAACTTTGACCAGCGCGACCGCCTTTTCGGAAACGTAAGTTTGAGCTACGAGATCACGAAAGGCCTCAGTATAACCGGTTTTGCTCGTTCGGACTACTACGACTTTACTTCGAACGACCGCATTGCTTCGGGTTCGGCATCCGATCTGGCCTTCTATGAGCTGCGCTCCCGTCGTAACCGGGAAAACAACTTTGAGCTGCTGTTAGAGTACGATAAGACTTTCGGTGACTTCTCCGTAAACGCCAACCTCGGTGGTAACATCCGCAAGGAAGATTTTCAGAGCAGTAGCGCCCGGACGGATGGCGGACTTTCCGTCCCCGGTCTTTATACCATAGAAGCTTCGATCAACCGCCCTTCCCGTACGGACTTCCGGTCGCAGCGTCGCGTTAACTCCGCCTATGGCCGGGTTGGGGTAGGCTGGAAAAATTTGCTGTACGTCGACGTGACCGCCAGAAATGACTGGACTTCCACTTTAAGCTCCGACAACTGGTCGTTTTTTTACCCTTCCGTCTCCACGAGCTTCGTGTTTAGTGAGCTATTGCCCGGCAATTCCATTCTGAGCTTCGGTAAGCTACGGGCGGGGGTAGCCACGGTAGGTAACGATACGGACCCGTACAATACACAGAACGTTTTTACGGCAACCGACTTCTTTGGTAGCAACCCGACTTTTGCCGTTCCTAACACGCAACGTAACCCCGACCTAACGGCTGAGGAGATCGCTACTTGGGAGATCGGCCTTGACATGCGCTTCCTACGTGACCGTATCAGTTTCGATGTGACCTACTATGACATCGAGTCCCGCGATCTGATCATTCCGCTGGACGTTTCCGGTGCGACCGGTTTCAATGCGACTTTCGTCAACGCGGGTAAGATCACCAATCAGGGCATTGAGGCCTCGCTCTTTGTCACCCCTATCCAGAAGGAGAACTTCGCCTGGACGATCGGTGCCAACTTTGCCCGTAACGTGAACGAGGTGGTTGAGTTGGCAGAAGGGCAAAACACGCTTACGCTTGGTAGCTGGGGGCCGCGCTTCACCGCCACGGTTGGCCAACCATACGGTACAATCTGGGCGGACGGGTTCACTCGTAACGATGATGGTGAGCGCCTGGTGGGTGAGGAAGGTCTATTTGTACGCGAGGATTTTGAGCCGCGAGGTTCCGCCTACCCCGACTGGACAGGGGGCATCATCAATGACATCACTTTATTTGGATTCAACATCGGTACGGTGGTTGACTTTCGAAGCGGTGGCAGCCTCTATTCCGTAACGAATAGATATGGTGAATACTCCGGCATTCTTGAAAGTACAGTGGGGGTGAATGACCGGGGGACCGACTGGAGGTTGCCCATTGCAGAGGGCGGCGGCATTCGCTCTGACGGGGTTAAGGAAGACGGTACGCCGAACGACGTCTACATCAGGGCTGATGAGTACTTCAAACAGTTCGTCAACCGTAGGGAGGCCTATATATTCGACGCAAGCTTCGTGAAGCTACGCGAAGTGAGCATCAGTAAGAATATTCCAGCGGGCTGGTTGGCGAACCTCCCCGTGCAAAGCGCGCGGGTGAGTTTGATTGGTAGAAACCTTGCGATCCTACACCGCAACGCACCGAACATCGACCCGGAGTCCGCTACGTCCAACAGTAATATCCAGGGCTTCGAGAATGGCCAGAACCCTTCTGTGCGCAGCGTTGGCTTTAACCTGAACGTCAAATTCTAAGGGAACGGCTATTGTTCTGGCATCCTTTAATTACAATTTAAAATTATCCCTCGTGAAACGAGTATTTATAGCAATTACCCTGTGTGTGGCCTTCTTCGGCTGCACCGAGAGCTTTGAAGAGCTCAATACTAACCCCAATGCCCCGACCTCCGTACCCACGTCCTACTTGCTAACGCAAGGCCAGCGTGCGCTGGTTAATGGATTTCTCGGCCAGGGCGGCGTAAGCGAGCTAGGCGTCCATTATATCCAGCATCTTTCGCAAACGCAATATTCCAACGTCACGCGCTACAGTGACGTCAACTCCTCCTTTTATGGCTTCTATACGGGTGGCTTAGCGGACCTACAGGAAATTATTACCATTAACGAAGATCCGGAGCGTGCCACACTGGCTTCTGCTACCGGACCTAATATTAATCAGATTGCCGTAGCCAAGATCCTCCAGTCCTGGGCCTTTATGAGCATGACGGACATCTGGGGTGACCTCCCTTATTCTCAGTCTCTGAAGGGTGTAGAGTTCGTACTGCCCGCTTACGATACCCAAGAGGATATTTACCGAGGCCTTGTCGCTGAGCTTACTGCGGCTGCATCGAGCATCGTCGATGGCCCCATTGAGGGAGACATCATTTTCGAGGGTGCCATGGATAAGTGGCGTCGTTTTGCGTACAGTCTCATTCTGCGTGCAGGCTTGCGGGTATCGGAAGCCGACCCCGCCCTAGCCCAGGAGTGGGTATCCCTCGCCTTATCGGGAGGCGTAATGGAGAGCAACGATGACTTGGCTCAATTTGCGTACGTAGGCACGGGCGAGGCGGCTAACAACGAGTATTTCAACGACTTTCAAACTCGGACGGACTACGCCATCAGCACCACCATGACGGATGCGCTCGAAGCTCGAAATGACCCGCGCATGGGTGTTTTCGGTCAACCTACCGAAGCAAGTATGCTGGCAAATGAACCGAAGGTGATCGGTATGCCCTACGGATTGACGCAGGGCGAATCTGGTGCTATTCCCGTCACTGACGTATCCTTCCCGGGTCTGTCCTTTATCAGCGCTACCTCCCCGGCAGTGTTGATGAGTTACAGTGAGGTACTCTTTGCACAGGCGGAGGCTGCGGCTCGTGGCTGGACTGGAAGTGACGCGGAAGCGCTCTACGGTGAGGCGGTTACCGCGAGTATGAACCAGCACGGCATCCTCGACGAGGCCGCGATAACAGCTTACCTCGGTCAGGACGTAGTGGCTTACGACAGTGATATTTGGCGCGAGAGAATCGGCACGCAAAAGTGGATTGCGTTATACTTCCAGGGGCTAGAAGCCTGGGCGGAGTGGCGTCGCTTGGATTTCCCAGAGCTCTCCCCCGCTCCCGAGCCGTTAGAAACCCAGCAAATTCCCCGCCGTCGTGGCTATCCAATCGATGAAACGACGCTAAATTCCGATAACCTGGATGTGGCGGTTGAACGCCAGTTCGACGGCGCTGATAATCTGGACGGACGCGTTTGGTGGGATCAGTAGCGATCAAACGTTAGTAACGTTCTGACATATAGTCTAACAACCCAGGACTTGTGATTTTTGGCTTGCTCTTTTCCCCTCTCACTTCCCGTAGCTTTAGTTGAGGCCCCATCCCCAACTACGCAGCCGTAGCTCAGGCTATGCCTACGTTTTTTCAGTTCGTGAGAGAAAAAAATATCATCGCCAAAATTTCACAATCCCTAGGATGTTAGACTATAACTATGCGGGGGGCCACGCTAAACTGCGTGCCCCCCGTTTACATATAGTTGAACCACCCTGATCTTGTGATTTCTGTCTAGCTCTTTTCTCGCCTCACTGCGTTGAAAAGCCTCGTCGAAGCCACCGCTTCGCCTACGTTTTTCGCCTGGCGAGTCGAAAAAATAGCGTCGCCATAATCTCACAATTCCAAGGCAGTTCAACTATATACCATTTGGCATGACGCAATTTCTGCGATTGATTAGCCTTTTTATTGTTCTGAGCGTGGCGAATAGTGCTTGCACGGATACTGCTAATCCTATGCCGAGTGAAGGCCCTTTCACCCAGGAACGGGATCGGCATATTATAAAGCTGACGGAACTGAATAACAGACGCGTAGTCGTTGTTTTCGATGAGGGTAGCGAATGGCAGACTGCTTTTTATCTTGACAGTACAAGTCAGACTATCATCCCGGAACCAGATACCGAAGGCTTACCGATTTTGTTCCGCGATCAGACCGGGACCCGCTACAATTTGTGGGGTGATGGTATTGGTGGGGGTAATGCAGGCTTTAAGCTTACCCCGGTACACGCGGGCAAGGTTTTTTTTCGGACCTGCTCGGGGATGTTTCCAAATATACCCTTAGATGGGGAGTCTGATGTGACACCCGACACTATTATCGAGCAGCGCCGATCAGGTTGGTCCATTCCCGTGAACAGCGTAGTGTCTGGGTCAGCTCAAGATGTGATCCCGGCCATCGATGACCCCATATTTTACGATATACGTCGAAGTATCGAAGCCCCGGAGATACAACCTAGTGATTGGGTGATCGGCATTGTGTTGGACGGGCAGGCGAGAGCTTACCCCGGCCTCGTACTTACTACTCACGAGATAGTGAACGACCGGATAGGAGATGTACGCTTCGCGGTTACTCATAGCCCTCTCAGCGGTAGCGCACGCGCGTATTTACTCCCTACCGAAGTATCATCATTCGGAGTCAGCGGAATGGTCTGGAACGCCAACATGCTGATGTTCGACCGGAGTAATGACCGTAACCTGTTTAGTCAGATCACTGGCAAGTGCGTACGGGGGCCGCTCTCCGGCAGTCAGTTAACGCCACTTGCTTATTTTCAGGGGCCGTGGAAGTTATGGCAACGGTTATATCCTCGTACACAACTACTGGTTCCCCCCGCAGGATTTGATCGGGATGTCGCACAACAGCTAGAAGCTACCATTCACCATTCAACTACGCCCCACCCGTTTCCAGTTGATCGTTTGGATGAGCGGCTTAGGGAGCGGGCAGAGGTATTTTGCGTGACCGATGGGGAGCGGGCGGCCGCGTTCACTTTGCGCTAGCGTGGGGTATTTTAGTGCTTTTTTATAGGCCGACTGGTCTGGTGAGAGATCTGTTTTTTGACTGGTGAGGGTTGGGTTGTGGACTAGTGCTCGTGGCTTTTGAATTAGGGCACAGAAATTTCACATACTATTAGGGGATATTATAAATATGGGATTGTTGAAAGAACGCTTTGTTGGCGATCGCAATCTCGGTGGAATGAAGCGTACCCCAATCCTCCAACAACTTATGACAGAGATTTAGGTCCAGTCGGATAAAATTGGTGAGGTAATCCTGGTCCTAGAGTAGAGTGATCTCTAGCACAGTTATAGTAGTCGAAGTCGTACAGGTAAATATACTCGTATTTCACAGTCCTCCATAACCGCTCGATGAAGGCCTTATCGGTTGCTCTTCCCCGGCCATCCATGTTCAACTGGACCGATGACTTTTTCAGTACCGTTTCGGTGGAAATTTCCGAAATGTACTGGCTACCTTGATCGGTGTTTACGACTTGCGGAAGCCCCCATTTCTCGCCGGCCTGCTCGTGTATCTCGGCACACCATTCGGCGGTCATCGTATTGCTGAGTGACCAGTTCAACACGAAGCGACTGAATACGTCGATCCAGGCGGTCAGGTATAAGTAGCCTCCGCTCATCGGAATGTAAGAGATATCGGTCTGCCACACTTGATTAGGCTGGTCGATGCTCAGCCCTCGCGGCAGATAGGGATACGTTTTGCTACCGGGTACAGGCTTGGAAGTATGTGGTCCGGGCAGGACGGACTGCAAGCCCATAACCTGGTAATACAAACGGTTAAGTCGCTTAATATTCACCTCTATTCCATGTACTCTAGCCAGCCAACTCAGCATTCGTCTAGGGCCTTTATAAGGGTGATCGAGATAGTGTTCATCCATCAACCTCATGATGTTGAGGTTGAGTTCAGACTCCGAAATAGGTTGGTAATAGCAACGCCCCCGAGGTATTCCAAGCAGTTGGGTTTGCTTCGACAAACTCAAGTACTCACCAGTACTGATTGTCGACAATCGTGAGGTCATCGGCATCATCCGAGCGTTTTTTTAGGAACTCATTCTCGACTTGCATCTTGCCGATGATGCGTAGTAGTTCATCGCGGTCTTTGTCTTCAATTGAAGAAGTTGAGCGGCGCTTGTTTTGTGCTCAAAAAGGCCGTCGCTTTGTTCGATGAGGATTTTCCTCCAGGCTTTAATCTGGGAAGGGCGGACTTGGTGCTTACGGGCAAGTTCGGCTACGGTGAGCTGATCCTTGATCGCGTCAAGAGCAACCCGCTTTTTAAACTTTGTAGTGTGCGGTTTTCGCTTAGGAATACTGGAAATTTAACGGTTTTTTGGACCTTAACCAGTTGTTCGAATTTTGGGGTACACTACCCCCCCCCACCACACCCGC
>OY764701.1:0-17577 GCA_963668285.1 uncultured Lewinella sp.
GCAAGACAGCTACTCAGTTGCCATGCCGGATCGTTGACATAAGCTACTATACAACTGTCTTATTTCATGAGAATAAATTGCCGGGCGCACGATTAAGTGCGCCCTTTTTGTTGGCGGCCAAACCCCGCCGCGGCGACTGAAAACAGGCATACGTAGGTGCGGAAATCGAAGCTTGCTTACATTTGCTATTGATGACGCACGGTACGTGGGGCGCTGGTTATTGGGGCTTCCTGATTATGTATTTGTCTGGTTGCACCGTAGTTACGGGCCAGGCTTACCAGGTGGGGAAGGGCTACGCCGTGCGATCTACCCTGATCGTACCGGAGTTCAACCTCGACTATACCAGGGTAAACTGTACGCTGTACGACTCCTACGGATTCACCTGGGTGGCCACGAACGATCGCTTGCAGCGGTACGATGGCTTCGGCTTGGAGACCATCCTTCACTTTCCCCCCCAAATTTCCGATCAGCATCAACTAAGCTTGCGGGAAGGGCCTAAGGGAAGTATTTATTTGGCCAGACGAACGGCGGACGCGCATACCGCTTATTCGGCGGCTAGTGAGACGCTAACGGAAATCCTGCTTGATCGCAATACACTTGAGCCCACCAGCTGGGAGACGATATACCGTAATCATCCGCCCCCCGTGCCGTTGGACGATCTGGCCAGCCTATTTTGCTCGCCGAACGGAAAGCTATGTTACTTCGGTCTACGCAATGGGAGTTGGCTGAGATCGGACGGTAATACCTGGATACGCAGCCAGCAAAGCGACCGGCCCGAGCGGGGCGTCCTGCAACACGTGGTCTTCGACGAAGATGGAAGGTCGTGGATTTTTTACCCCTTTAATGCCTACGTTTACTCGCCGTCGGGCGAGTTACTGGAAACACTACCGGCAGCCGCCTCCACCGAGAATGCGGTAACCCGCAAGGCGAGCGACGAAGAGCTTTCCACCTCACCCAACCTGACTGGGTTGAGCACCGACGATACGGCTAGAAAAGCGAAAGCGTACGTCGAACGTAAGACGGGGGGCGGGCCCCGGCCGGTCCGGGGTAGGGATGGGTTCGCCTTCGTGAACGACTCCGGAACGCCCGCAATATTGGCACCGAACGGTGATACGGCCTTGAAAGCTGCTTCCGGGGCGGACTTCAACTACGTCAGCACCGACGCGCACGGCCGTTTTCGGTACGAGACGGCGGACGGCATCAGCCTGCTCTCCGTAGCCGAGGTTCCCTTCCGTTCTATACTGGACGATCTGCCTTTCAAAGTCAGCTGCCGGGGCATGGCAGTGATTCGGGATACCGTTTTGGCGGTTAATACCTACGCGGGTACGTTCCTGGCGCCCTATGGTTCCATCCAACGGGGGCAGCCAGCTTTCGAGCGGCCACTGCCCAAATTCGCCGGCCTGGGTATCGCGGTGAGCCCCGAGGGAAACGCCGCGGTGGGGAAGCACGCAGCAGCACTTACGTGGATCGATCGAAAGCTCGATGTCACCAGGGAGGACATTAGTTTTCTGTACCCCAAATCGATCTATAGCCACCAGCCGTACTTTACTAGCGACAGTACCCTTTGGGTAGCTAACTCGGCGGGCCTGGCTCACCAAGAGCGTAGTGGTGCGTGGTCGAGCATCCTAGACTTGCCGGCGGAGAAGCCGAGCGCGTACTACCTCGAAGAATTCGACGACGGCTTATGGGTCAGTACCGATCGAGGGTTGCTTCGGATCGACCCTACTGCGCGACGCCTCATCGACTCCTTTCCGGTGCTCGAAGAGTTTCGCGTATTCCACTTCGCTAGGGTTCGGGATACTTTTTATCTGGCCACCGACAAAGGATTGGTCGTATGGAACAGAAATAGAGATGCCTTCAATCGTATTCAGCTTCAGGACGAGGGCTTCCCACAGAGTATGCATTGCGTTTATAACGATGGCTTCGGGCATTTGTGGCTGACGAGCAACCACGGTCTGTTCAAGTATGGATTAGCCTCGGGGCAAATCAATAAATACGTGACGACGGATGGCTTACCCAATAACGAATTCAACCGTTTCTCGCACTTCCGTGGGCCGGATGGACGACTGTTTTTCGGCACCATCGACGGTATGATTGAATTCTTACCCGAAGAATTCCGGGATGTTGCCGCTCAGGGCCACGGCGTGCGGCTGCAACTCGACCCCATCAGTACGTATTCGCTGAAGAAGGCCAAATGGGAATCGGCTGAGTTTCGCGGGGGTAGGATCGTACTCAGACCGGCGAACGTAACTCTGCGGGTACCGGTATCGCTCCCGGGTAATTTACACGGCGCAGCAACGCAGGTCCAGTACAGAGTAGTCGAGCTGGGTGAGGAGTGGACGGCTGCCGACGGGGCCGAAGTCAGAATCAACAGGCCTCCTCCGGGAGATTACACGATGCAGATCCGCGCGCTGTACCCGGATGGCGACACCGCCGGCCCGGCCCTGAAGGTCGGATTTGCCGTTCTGGCTCCTTTCTACGCCCGCTCCTGGTTCGTCATCGGCAGTATACTATTCTTTACGATGCTGACCGGTATACTCTTCCACTGGCGGCAGCGGCGACTGATCGAGCAAGCCGGAAGACTGGAAGCCGGGATCAAACGAGCTACCACCCAGATCGAGAAGGACGCGGCCCGCCTCGGTAGCCAAAACGATCAGCTTCAAGCGCTTAATAGGCAAAAAGAACAGTTGTTGAACATTATCGCTCACGATTTGAAGGGGCCGATACTGAGCCTTAAAGGGGTTGGTAATACCGTCGCACGGCTATCGCGAACCAACCAAACGGCGCAGCTCGATCAGTTGGGCAGAGACATTGATCTTCTCGTCACGCGTTGCTTCCTCACCCTGGATAACCTGCTCCTGAGCGCGGGGCAGCAACACCTCGTCGATACCTTGGAAATAGTCGACCTGGCGGATGCTTGCCGGCAGCAGATAGACCTCCTACGCTCGGCTGCCCTGTTTCGTAGTGTTCAGTTGTCGCTCGACGTAAACCAGGGTAATACCCGTATAAACGGTATCCTGTTTGGCGTCGCATCGCTGATCAGAAACCTGGTAATGAACGCGGTCAACCACTCGCCCGTGGGCGCCACCGTAACCGTCGGCGTGCGCGATCTGGGCAATAGCGTAGAACTGTCGGTTGAGGATAAGGGTACGGGAATGAAGCCGGAGCAGGCCCGAGCCCTTACTTCCCTCGTAAGCGACCCCGGTAAATGGAAACCCGACGCTACGTCGACCAAATTGGGCTGGCGCGTAGTGGCGAACATGGTAGCACTACACCAAGCGGCCGTCTCGATAACCAGTACGCCTCGGTACGGCACGATTGTAATAGTGTCCTTCCCCATTTTGGAAGGCCAGCCACTGGAAGGTGCGGTTTTGTCACTAAATTGAAGGCTTTAGTCACATCCAAACGCTTTCGTTAAGTGCTATTCAACATTATGTTTCAGGTTTAGCAGTTCTGGATTGTTCCACTTCAAGTTACTAATGTTGCACACCATACTCATCGTGGATGACGATCCCCTCTTTGCCCGGCAGATTAAGGGTGAATTACTCGCGCGCGACTATCTGGTGCACGACCAAATTTGTTCGACGGCCGGTAAAGCCCTGGAGATCGCCAGAAGCCATAAAATAGACTTCGCTTTGATCGACGTCCACTTGGAAGTACCTGCCGCCGGCTTGACCTTAGCCGCTAAATTGAACAACCAGAATATACCTTTCATCATCTATACCGCCCACCACACCGCCGAGATATTCACCGAAGCGAAGGCATTAGGCCCTTACAGTTATCTGGTGCGCCCTTTCGATGGGCAGGCGCTGGACCATGCCATTCAACTAGCGCTCCGCCACCACGCAGTCGCCTCTGCCAGTACCGCCCCCTTTTTGGTAAAAGACCGGCAAGGTTGTTTGGTCGCTCTGAATACCGATGAGATCCGCTCGATTCAGTCCGTTGGCAATTACTGTTATTTTAGAATGCGGGAGGAATCGCTTTCCTTACGCGGTTCCCTATCTTCCGTATTCAAGGACCTCTCCGATGAGCATTTTGTGCGGACGCACAGAGGCTACGTCGTTGCGTGGAGATACATCGACCGAATCAATGTAGGGGAGGAGTACCTCCTGGTCGACGGGCAGCGGCTACCCATCGGCGGAAAATACAAGCGGCAACTTTTGGATGCCTTTAAGCGGCGTAACAACTAGTAGTCGTAACCATTAGTCGTAACTACTTACTCTTCCTGCCATGCGCTCTGCCAGCAACCGGCTCAATTCGCTCACCACGTCCGGCTGCTCGTCGGCAACGTTAGTTTGCTCGTAGGGGTCCCGAACGTGATCGTATAACTCTACTCCACCACCTCCGTGGGTAATCAAACGGTAACGATCCGTCCGGATGGTTGCCGCCCCCTGGTAATACCCGACCGCGGAGCCGCCACCGGTATTGGCCTCGTTTAGCGCTTCGGTGAGCGACCGACCGTGCACGAAATCCGGCACCGGTAGGCCGGCAAGTTCGCAGAGGGTAGGAAATAAGTCGGCCGTTTCCACCACGGCATCACTATCGACGCCTGGCTGCGCCATCCCCGGGTAACGGATGATCAGAGGAGAATGCAAGCCCTCCTCGAATAGGTTGTGTTTTCCCCAGATGGCATGGTTGCCCAGGTTCCACCCGTGGTCGCCCCAGAGGACGATAATGGTGTTCTCGTCCGCCCCCGTCCGCCGCAGTTTCGCCAGTATTTTGCCGACGTTGGTATCTGCATAACTTACGCAGGCGGCGTAATGCTTGCGCAGTTGCGTAGCGTAATCCGTATCCGTAAGTGGGTCGGCGGCCAGTTTGTACTGGTGCAGTTCGAAACTCTCGTGCCAGGTACTCGGCTCCCCCGGCCGTTCCGGGTTGGCGACTACCGGGAGTTCCACGTCAGCGTAAAGATCCAGGTACCGCCGGGGAGCCCCGAAGGGGAGGTGAGGCTTGATGAGGCCCACGGCGAGGAAGAACGGTTCTTCCCGCCCGCTGAGTTCCTCGAGTTGTTGCAGTGCCGCGCCGGTAATGCGCCCGTCTTGGTAAATGCTGTCCGAACCGACGAGCGCCTGTATGGGGGGCATGGTCTGGAGCTCCCGCGGCCGAGCCTCTCCGTTAGCCAGCGCGTGCATGGCGCCCCGCGGGTGCTGCCACTCGTCGGCCGGCATCAGGCTGGCATCCCACGCACCGGGCATTTCGATGTCCGTGCTGTCATTCCAGTCCTCACCGCCGTAACCGCCCGGGTGGTGGCTCACCTTACCGATGGACACCGTCCGGTAACCCCGCCCCCGAAACCATTCCGGCAGCGTAGGGGGGATGGTATTGCCCCCTCGCTTTAGTGCGGCGGCACGTTCGAAGATGGCCGTATTCGGGCTCGGCCCGTACCGCCCCGTCAATAGGGTATGGCGCGACGGGCCACAACTCGGCGCGTTGACGTAGTGCCGCTGAAAGGCCCGCCCACTGGCCGCCAGGCCGTCGATGTTCGGGGAGACGATGTAATCCGCGCCAAAGGAAGCCAGTTCGGGTCGCAGGTCGTCAATACAGATCAACAGTACGTTGGGGCGATCCTGTGCCGTACCTGCCGTCGCTAAGAACAAAAGGAGCGGAAACAAACCACGACGTATCGATAAGACGAATGGGTTCATGAGCTTTATTTAAGTCAATTCGGTAACTTCTAGTCGCTTCTGCAAATCTTCCAGCCGGACGCCCTTGGTCTCCGGCATCACGAAGTGGACCCACAGTAGCTGACCGACCATACAGACGGCGAAGAAGGCAAAGATGGGCCCTTCCCCGAACGTACCCGCCAAAAACGGGAAGATGGCGGAGATCAGGGCGGCGAACACCCAGTGCGTCCCGCAGCCCCAGCTCGTACCCAGCCCACGCACGTCATTACCGAAAATCTCGCTAATGAACACCCAGATTACGGCCCCCTGCCCGATGGCGTGGGAAGCGATGAAGGCGAACAGGCAAATCGGCACGACCATCCCGCCGGAGTACCCGCTCATGAAGGCGGCCGCCACGGCGGTCAGCGAAATCAGGTAGCCGAACGAACCGACGTACATCAGCTTCCGACGGCCGACGCGGTCGATCAGGTTCATGCCCAGCAACGTAAAGAGCACGTTGATCACCCCTACGCCGACGCTGGAAAGCAGCGCGCTACTCCGGCCGAGCCCCGCCGTCGTGAAGATGTCCGGCGCGTAGTACATCACCGCGTTGATGCCCGAAAGCTGGTTGAACATCGCAAATACGAAGGCGTAGCCCAGCACCCGACCGTAGCGCTTACTCAGGAACTGCTTAAGTGAAACCGTGCTACTCGTAACCTGGCTATCTTGTATCTGCCGTAATTCACCACCGGCGGTAGCCGGGTCGACCAGTTGCAGCACCCGCAAAGCTTCATCCGGCCGGTTCGCCTTGATCGCCAGCCAACGCGGGCTGCGGGGGATTCGGAATAGTAGCAGTAAAAAGGCTAATGCCGGTAGGATCTCGACGCCAAGCATGAAGCGCCAATTCGTACCGTAGCCCACTACGTCCAGCACGAAGTTCGACAGATACGCAATCAGGATGCCGACCACGAGATTGAACTGAAAGGAGGCCACCAACTTCCCCCGCTGCTCGGCCGGCGCCACCTCCGTGATGTACAGCGGCGCCACGACCGACGAAGCCCCCACGCCGAGCCCGCCGATGAATCTAGCCAGGCCGAGCTGCACGACATCCCCCGCCAGTGCCGACCAGGTTGCCGAGATGAAAAATAGCACCGCGATACCGACCAGGGTATCCCGCCGCCCAAAGCGATCCGCCGGGATGCCGCCGAACAGCGCCCCGACAACCGTTCCGTAGAGGGCCGCGGCCACCATCTGCCCGAGCGCGACGTCACTTAAACCCCATTCGCCCTTGATCAGGGAGGTCGCCCCACTGATCACGGCCGTATCGAAACCAAACAAAAATCCGCCCAGGGCAACGGTCAGGGCCCAAACCCATAACTTATTCATACTCGTCGATTATTCCGATAAATGTAATCAACGGAAGCTGCATTAGCCTGTCGGTCGTCAGAAGCCCGCAGTAAAATCGATCGATGCCAGACTAGCTTTCCATATTTTGGTAATAAAACAGACGGGTATAAAAAGGGCGACGGCGCGCAGGTGCAAGGAAAGTAAGTAGGGCGAACTTTAAACGGGCGCTTGCAAGCGAAGAACGTAGAGCTATAGCCGCGTCGGGGGCCGACGTGCATTTTATTGATTCAGTCGATCAGCCACATCTCCGTAGTTATCTCATCCGGCCCCTGGCGGTCTACGGTAATGCGGTAGTTTTCTTCGTTCAGTACCTGCTCGTCCCCCGGGTATTGAATCCTTACGGGAAGTCGATTCAGGGTGGCATTCGGCCCGGGGGTGAGTGCCGGCAGGCCGGTTCGTCGTTGGTCGAACCAGGCTTCCAGGCCTACCATGAATAGGGATAACCACTTTTGCCGGGCAATCAAGCGGAGGTTTTCGGCCGGGTCATCCGTATAGGCTACCCCCTCCTGCGCCAGGTACGCTTCGGTGGCCGTCACGCCGTAATAAGCGAGCGCGGTACGGGTACCCTCGAGATAGAACTGGCCGGCGTCCCCTTCGATGTAGCCCTTCTCCGCGGCTTCCGCCAATAGGAACAGAAGTTCGGGATAGTGCATGAAGACCATATCGACGGCGGCGGCCTCCTCCCGAAAACGAGTCCCCAGGCGGCTCTGGTTGAGCGCCCCCCCGTTAAAGTTGGATGCCGCGTCTTCCGATAGACCGTTGGGGACCCCGACGAAAGCATCGCTATCCGGATTGTCGACGGTACGAAACAGGACGTTCAGGCGGGGGTCGTCGAGTTCCTTCAGAACGGTCTCCACGGTCTGGCTCATCCGCTTTTCGTCGAAGCTTCCGACGCGGCCGGTGTGCAGCGGCCACCGGTTCGCGCCAACCGGCAGGTAGGGGAGGAGCGCGCTATCGTCTAACTCATCCATATGGTTTTCGTTGGCTACGATTGATTGAAGGTCGGCCGCGCTCAGGCCCAACTGCGCCCACCGGCCTTCCAAACGCATCATCGTACGCACGCGCAGGGCGTTGGTGAACTCCGTCCAGCGTTCCACGTCCCCATCGAAAAGGATGTCGCCTTCGAGCTTAGCCGCGGGGTCGAATAGCGCGACGGCGCGTTCGTAGTCCGCCAACAGCCCCCGGTAGATCTCCTCCTGGGGGGTGTAGGCGGGCTGGAACTCACCGTCGGTCTTGCCGGTCAGGGCGCTGGTGTAGGGTACGGCCCCGTACATTTCCGTCAGCGTCTGTAGGCAGTAGCTGCTTAAGGTCAAGCCCACCGCCTGGTAATTCGCATTATTGAGGCGTTCGCCCAGCGCGATGAGGTTTTGGGCGTCCCGCGCGTTGCGGTACAGAAGGTTCCAGGTGGCTTCGTAGGTGCCCAACAGGTAGCGGTCCGTGCCGGTGAAGTTGTTGGTGGCAACTAATTGCACTAATATATTTCCGGTGCCCCAACCCAGGCCCGCCGTAACGTGGTTTCCGACCTCGTACAGAATTTTGGGTAATACCAAATCGGGGCTGGCCTGCTCGATGCTCGGGGCGTTGGGGTTTTCGTTAAATTCTTCGAGGTCGCCACACGCGGATAGCCCGAATAGTACCAGGAGTCGAAAGAAATACTTCATCATATGAAGGGTGTTTTGCGGGTGCGTGGTTTAGCGGATCTATTGGCTAAAAAGTGACGTTCAGGTTGAATCCGAAGCTTCGACTGCTGGGTGTAGCCATATCTTCTACCCCGGGGACGATCGTACCGCCGTTATAACTGAATACCTCGGGGTCGAAATGGGGGTTCTCGGTGAATAGTAGCAGGTTACGGCCGATCAGGCTGAGCCTGATGCGTTCGGCGCCGATCTTGCCCGTCAGGCTGCTGGGTAGGTTATACCCGATCCGGGCCTCGCGTAGCTTGACGAAGCTGGCGTCGTACGTGCCGACGGCTTCGTTATCCCGATTAAAATGGCTCCAGTAGAAATCCCGCGCCGATAGTTCGGTGGTGTTGGGGCTGAAGGTTCCATCCTCGTTTTCTACCACCCCCGGGCGGTCGAGTTCGTTTACACCGCTCACGCGGGTTTGCCCGCCAACGAACGTACCCTGCTCGCGGTCGTACTCGGCCGTTTCCGCTATTAAGCCGGAGGTCCCCCCGATCAACAGGGTCCGACTCATGACCACACCGCCTTGCCGCCAATCGAATAGAAAGCCGAAATCGACGTTACCCACCCGAAAACTGTTGTTGATGCCGAGGATGAAGTCCGGGTTGTAGTTGCCTAAGCGGCGCAGGTTTGGGTCGCGGACCGGGAAGCCGTTCTCGTCGTACAGGTGGGCTGCGTTAGCGGGTATGTCGGCCACGTCGTCGACTTCGATGCGTTCGTTGGTAGCGGGGTCCACGAGTACGAAGCCGGTGCCGTAGACGTCGCCCATGCGTTCGCCCGGGGTAGCCAGTACCTGCAGGTAATTGCTGCCGACCTGATAGTTGCCGATGCCCTCCGCGAGCGCGTTCACCCTCGAACGGGCGCGGGTGAAATTCAGCGCGACCTCCCAGTTAAAGGCGTCCGTACGTACGGGCTTAGCGTCGAGCAGTAGCTCCACCCCCTTACTCTCTATTTCACCGGCATTGATGAAGCGGGCGCCGTACCCGCTCGTTTGACTGACGGGGACCTGTAGGATCTGGTCGCGGGCGATGTTTCTGTACCACGTGAAATCCAGCCCGAGGCGCCCCCGTAGAAAGCGGAGGTCCGCCCCGAATTCCAGTGTGTTGAGGCGTTCGGGGCGGAGGTCGCCGTTTGCCAGCACGTTGTCTTCCGTACCGAGTAGTTGACCGCCGTAGGTATTGGCGTCGAATTGGAAGTAGCCAAGCAGGCGATAGGGGTCGGTATCGTTTCCGACCTGCCCCCAGCCCGCCCGCAATTTGGCGAAGCTGAACGCCGCCGGGAAGTCGATCACTTCGGTCAGTACGGCGGAAAGGGATGCCGAGGGGTAGAAGTAGCTGTTGTTGGCGCTGGGTAGGGTTGAGGACCAATCGTTACGCCCCGCCAGGTCGACGTAAAGGAAGTTATCGTAACCGATATTGGCCGTAGCGTAAAGGCTGTTGATCCGGCGCTCGCTGTTAAACTGGTTGTTGGTCAGGGGGACGGAGGCGTTATTGAAGGAATAGACGCCGGGTATGGCCAGCTCGTTTGCGCTCGTGCGTCGGTACCGGCGCTCTTGCGTCATCTGGTTGCCACCGGCGCTGACGCTTAAGTTCACCTTATCCCCCAATTGCGGCGCGTAGGTAAGCAGAAAATCGGCGTTGCGCTCCTGAAAGAAGATGTTGTCTTCCCGGTACTGCCCCATCGGAAAGCGCTGGGTCGACCAGGCGCGCCGGCTGGCGCGTAGCTCATCGTAGGTGTCCAGCCCGTAGCGGACCATCAAACTCAGGTCGTCGCCTAAGTCGAGCGTAGCGTTCAGGTTGCCGAACAGCCGGTTCTTGTCGAAAGCGTTCGTATTCTCGAACATCGTGAAGTAAGGATTGTCGTGCCAGTTGTAGTTGTAATTAAACTGCTGAATATTTTCCTGGCCCGGTTGCCAGTAATCCCTCAGGGTATTCATATCGATTTGCCGGCCGAACCACACCCAGAGGTACATCACGTTCTCCGTACCGTAGCTGTTGTTCGGGCGGTTATCAGAGGCGCTATTGACGTAGTTGGCGTTAGCATTGATGCGTAGTCGGTCTCCGAGAAAATTCTGCCCCACGTCGAGCGATAGGTTATTTCGCCGTAAGTCCGTGTTGGGCAGGATGCCGGTATTATCCGTATGGGAATAACTGAGGCGGAAGTTGCGGACTTCATCGCCACCGTAGATGCTTACGGTATTGATGGTAGTGAGCCCGGTTTCAAAGAAATCCGCGATGTTCGTGGGGGCCGGCGTCCAGGGGAGCGCCTGAGCTTCATCGGTGAACTGTCCGTCCGCCGTGCGGGGGCGGGCGGCGAAGTCCCCGGCCCGAAAGCCCGCCGAGGTGGGGCTGTTGTGTTGGACGATCGTTCGCCCGTCGAGCGCCGGCCCCCAACTTTCGTCGATGTTGTCGTTCAGGCCGGCGCCGAACCCATCGCCAAAGGCAAAGTTGCCCCCCGCGCCCTGCCCGTAGCCGTTTTGATATTCCGGGATGCGTAAGGGGCGTTCGAAGGTCGTATTGCTCGTAAAGCTGGCACCGATGCCTTTCTTTCCGGCGCCCGTTTTCGTGGTGATCAGGACGACCCCGCCCGCGGCCCGGCTCCCGTACAAGGCCGTGGCGTTGGCGCCCTTCAGGATGGAGATGGTCTCGATGTCATCCGGGTTGATCTCCGCGGCGGAGTTGCCGAAGTCTGCCTCCAGGTTGCCTTCGCTGCCGCCATTCGAGCCGTTGTCGTTATTGACGGGTACGCCATTGACGACGAAGAGGGGCTGATTATCGCCACTCAGGGAGCTTTCCCCACGGATGACAATACGGCTGGAAGCCCCGATACCGGAGCCGCCGCTCGAGATCTGCACCCCCGCGACTTTACCGGCTAAGTTGTTGATCAGGTTGGGGTCCTTGACCTGGCTGATCTCTTCCCCGCCCACTTCCTGTACGGCGTAGCCGAGCGCCTTGGCGTCGCGCTCGATCCCCAGCGCGGTAACCGTTACGGCGTCGAGCCCTACGGAGCCTTCCGTCAGTGTAAGGTCGATGACGGAACGGCCGGCGATGCCTTCCTCGACCGTCTCGAAACCGATATAAGAGACGACGAGCGTCTCGGCTTCATCGGGTACGTTCAGCCGGTACTTACCGTCAAAGTCAGTGACCGTACCGGAGGTAGTTCCCTTCACCACGACGGAGGCGCCGACCAGTGGCTCGCCGGAGAGGTCGGTGAGCGCGCCCGTAAGGGTACGTTGGCAGTTGAGGGCGGTGCCTAGCAGCAGCAGGAGAATGATTAAAGTCGTCGTAGTCGGCAGTTTCATATCTACTAGTTTAGCTGCCGGCAAATGTCCCGCTACCTACTGTTTAAATATGACTCCGCTCCGTTAATATAATTTTATCAATTACCAGTAAAGGTGTCGTTAGTGTAAACCACGGGCCGGGCGGGGGGCGATCAGGTAAGCTGAACATTAATTTATGGTTATATCGTTTCCGGTGCGCGGTAGCCGATCCCTTTTCGTTTGATATTCGTAGGCTTTGGATGCCGGCAGCCGCACGGTCCTAATTATCGGTTTGATCCTTTCGGCCGCGGTGACCACCGGTCCTACTCAGGCTCGCGGCCACCTGAATCGCCCGATGAGCTCCCGATATACGTCGCGCTTGCCAACTTCGCGCAGGGGAACCCCCCCGCTTCGCTCCTCACTTGCGCTTCTGTGCACCTGCGTGCTCGCCCAAAAATGCTACTTGAGCAATGGAGAACGACCTAATGATCCCGATTAACGGCCCGCACCGGCGGGAAGTGTTTGGCGGAGTTGGACGCGTTAAAAACCATAGGTTCAACTAAGGCCACTTAATGGCGCCTAAAAATTACAAAGGCTATCGAACATACCCACCGCCGGGTCGAAGCCCTGCTGCGCCGCGTACCGCAGCTCCGCACAGCCGTTGCTGTAATTTTCTAATAATATAAACGCCAACCCCCGGTTATAACTGATCTCCGGCCACGGGGTGAGGTGAAAATCCAGGGCTTGATTATAGGCGGCGACGGCACCGAGGTAATCGTGGTTCAGCATATCGAGGTTACCTTCTACCATAAAGCCGACGTCTTCGGCAATGACGTGGTAGCGCATCAGCCCGTGCAACTCCTGAATGGAGGCGGCGCGATTGCCCGCAACCTTAGCTTTGAGTACTTTGGATAGGGCGGTGGTATCCGATAAACTGAGAATCGTGCGCATTTGCCGCGTGAAGTAATCCGCTTCGGAAAAAGCCGCTAATTCCGCCTCGTTCATTTCCGGTATGGGAACCTCGGAACGCGGGTACAGGGCGAGGTAACCCAATAGCCCGTTGCGCCCGCGCGCGGACAGTAAACCGGTCGCCAGCGGGTCGATACCGTTGGCTTTATTCATCAATGTACGCGCTTCCGCCTCCCGCCCCAGCCGCCGCAGCAGATTGGCTTTGCCTACCATGGCGGGCAGAAAGTTCGGCCGCTGACCGAGCGCCGCGTCGTAGCTCAAAATGGCCTGCTCCGTAAACCCGTCGCGAATTTGCCGCGAGGCCCGCTGCAGCATACCCACCTCAGGAACGTTAAAATTAGCGGCGGGCATCGTGCTGGCCTGACCGAAGATGCGCGACCGGTCCGTCTGCCCGTCCACCGGGAGGGATAGAGCCAGCAAACACGGCACCAAGATTAATACGTAAGTGGGTAAGTAGCGGAATATATTCATAGTAATAGCGATAACGGCCGCAAGGAGCCGAAAGCTCAATCGAATACGCGTTTATAGTCTAACAACCCAGGACTTGTGATTTTTGGCTTGCTCTTTTCCCCTCTCACTTCCCGTAGCTTTAGTTGAGGCCCCATCCCCAACTACGCAGCCGTAGCTCAGGCTATGCCTACGTTTTTTCAGTTCGTGAGAGGAAAAAATATCATCGCCAAAATTTTACAATCCCTAGGATGTTAGACTATAATCCTGAGCTGCCAAACTCCCGGACTATTCCTATCTTTACGTCCTTACCCTACTAACACACCCAATTGCCTTCACAGTTCGACAACGCCGTCACGCGTCGCCTCGCCCTCGTACAGGACCGCTACCGCGCGGCCTTCCCCCCCGATCGTACGACTGGCCTCTGCCTCTGGTCCGTGGAGCCGGATGAGGTTCAGATGATCGACGCCTTCGTCCTGACGGAGGATACCCCCGGGGCGGTGTTTCGCGATCTTTTCTTAAGCTTTTTTTGCGAGGACGCAGGTGCAAAGGAACGTAGGGAGGAGCGAAGCGGGGCTTCCCTGCCGCGAACTTGGAAAGAGCAAGGTGACGTGCTGCGTAGTCAACTACTGGCCCGCGAAGCAGAACTGAAAGAGCAAGGCTTCCCCGAAGCCGGCTTCCGGCCACCGCCCTTAATCAAAGGAATTAACGACTTTTTGCGGTACGTCCACCGGGTGACCGGCCAAATGCACAACCTGCGCGGCCGCACCGTAGTCTACCTCAACCCGACTAAAGTTACCGATAAGCGCGCCTTTCTGACGGCCATCCAACACGCCTTAGAAACGGGCCTACCGGATAACCAGATCCTGATGGTACACGCCCCGCCGGAAGACCTGGCCCACCAAATGCTCGGCCCCCGCGACGACTTAGGCGTAGTTACCATCGAAGCCGACCTCGACATGGGTGCCGTAGCCGAAGAACTGGCCGCCGATGGCGACCCGGGCGACCCCGCTCTCCGCTACCGGACCCTCTTCGTCGAACTCAACCGACACGGCCAGGCCCGCAACTACGGTAAGATGCGGGAAGCCGGTGATCTGGCCCTCGCCGTGGCCGACCAAACACCCGGCTGGGAGCACCTTTCCGTAACTATCCTGGCCGCCCAAGGAAGCCACTTGCTGACCGACCGATCGCGGCAGGAGGAAGCTTTGGCATTCTTCGTGCGTGCCCGCCGCGCCGCCGAGGTAGCCGTACAAACCGAAAACCCTTCCGGCCCCGCCGTGATGCTACAGGCCCGCCAATTCGAAGCAGCGGGCTTAGTTCACCTGAAGCGCTGGCAGGAAGCCGCCGAATGCTACGAGGCCGCGCTCGATTGGGTAGGGGAGGAGCCGGACCAAGCCTTTCAGCGCTTCGAAACCCTCCGCATGGCCGGGTGGTGCCACCAGCAAGCCGGTAATTACGAGACAGCTTGGGATCGCTATCAGCAATCCCTCGTCGTGGCGGACTTGATCCCAAATGATCTGGCCCGTAACTCAACGCTTCCTTACGTTGGCCGCGAACTCCTGCGCCTGGCCGACCGCCTCCGCCGCCTGCTGGAAACCCCGGTCATCCGCGAGCGAATGGATGCACTGGTGGGCCCGGACTGGGAAGAAGTACTGGCCGAAGCCGAGCGCAAATCCGACGCCCGGTGATCGCGGCCAAGATGCTCGACCAAGTGATGGGGATCGACGTCCACATCGTGCAGCCCCCCGGCCCGGTGCCGCCCGTCCCCCTGCCGCACCCCTTCATCGGGATGGTCCTGGACGTTGCCGAGTACCTGCCCTGGATCGGCGCCAGCGTGTGGGTCAACGGCCAACCCCGCGCCCAGGCCGGCAACGAGGCCAAGAACATCCCGCACTTTCCGCTCGGCGGCACCTTCATCAAACCCATCGGTAACGAAGGGGAGGTCTTCACCGGCAGCGCCACCGTCAACGTCGAGGACGAACCCTTCAGCCGCATGGGCAGCGTGGTGCTGAGCTGCTCCTGCATCGGCATCCCCGGCCCCCCGCGCCCCGGTAAGGAAGCAAAAGCGGGCCTGAAGCTGCCGACCTCGGTGTTGATCGCCATCCCGACCGGCCAGCCGGTGCTGGTGGGCGGCCCACCGACGATCTCCCTGCGCACGCTGGCCACGAAAGCTGCCTTCGCCGCCGCGGGCGGTCTGTTCAACAAATTCGTCAAGAACGAGCAGTGGTACCTCGACTGGTGTACCCGCGTGCACGAACGGGCCTCCCGCTACACCCAGTTCCTGCCCGGTAACTGGATGAACAAGGTGCACAAAAAGATCTGCGATACGATCGGCCACCCGGTCGACGTGGCCACCGGCAAGGTCTTCACCGACCGCGTCGACTTTGCCCTGCCCGGCCCCCTGCCGCTGGAGTGGGAACGCACCTGGTATTCGGTCAGCGACTACGCCGGCCCGCTGGGCCACGGCTGGCACTTCGCCTACGACCTGAGCCTGGGCCTCAGCGACAACGGATCGCTCCACCTCCGCTTGCCGGACGGACGCAACGCCTACGTGCCGTACCTGTACCCGGGCGACGAGGTCTACCTGCGGCAGGAACAACTCCGCTTCACCCACGACGGGGAGTTCATCCGGGTAACGGACGCGGCCTACCGGGTGCACCTCTTCCCGGCCGCCGAGCTGAGCGCCGCCACCCGCAGCCCCCTGGCCCGCATCGAACGCGCAGGGGTAGGGGAGATCACCTTCCGCTACCGGGAGGGTTCTTTGAGCGAACTGACCGACAGCGCCGGCCGCACCCTCCACTTCACCACGGACGGCCGGGGCCGCATCACCGCCGTCGAGGCACCCCATCCGTCCGAACCGGGCCGGCTAGCTCGCCTGGTCACCTACCGCTACGATGAGCACGGCGACCTGGTGCAATCCACCGACGCCCTCGGCAACAGCTTCCACTACGTCTACGAAGACCACCTGCTGGTCAAGGAGACCGACCGCAACGGCCTGAGCTTCTACTTCGAGTACGACGACGGCCGGGACATCCGCCGCTGCCTGCGCACCTGGGGCGACGGGGGCATCCACGACAACACCGTGGCGTACGACCCGGAGCGCCAGACGAGTGCGGTCACCAACTCGCGCGGCGAGCTGACCGTCTACCACTGGAACGACGACGGATTGGTCTGGAAGATCACCGACCCGCTGGGCAACGAGTCCCGCCGTCAGTTCGCCGCCGACGGCAACCTGCTGCGCCGGATCGACGAACTCGGCCGGGTGACGAGCTACGAATACGACCGCCTGGGCCACCCGCGGCTGATCCGTTACCCCGACGGCACGACGACGGAATTATCCCACGCCGACCACCTCTTGGTAGCCGGTAAGGACCAGAACGGCGGGGCCTGGAGCTGGGCCTACGACGCGCACCACCGCCTGACCGCCCGCACGGACTGCACCGGGGCCACAACCACCTATGCGTATACGGACAATACCCTAGCCACCATCACCGATCCGCTGGGGGAATTGACCAGACTGTCTTACGATACGGCCCACAACCTGACTGAGCTGACCGCCCCGAACGGCGTCAAGCACCGCTGGGTGTACGACGGCCTGGGCCGGATAATCCGTAGTTACGACCCCCGGGGGAATATGCGTCGGGTGGAACTCGACCTACTGGGCAACGTCCTGCGCGCCGAGGAGCCGGACGGCAACGTCCGCACCTTATCCTACGACGCGGAAGAAAACGTTTTGCACGCCAGGGATAAGCAGCACGACGTCCGCTTCGAATACGTGGGGATGAGCCGCTTGGCGGCCCGAATCGAAGCCGGCGTCCGGGTCGAGTTCGACTACGACAGCGAAGAAGACCTGGTGGGCATCCGCAACGAACACGGCCACGCCTACCGCTTCGGCCTGGATGCTTGCGGGCGGGTGGTCCGCGAGACCAGCTTCGACGGCATCACGAAACGCTACGAACGGGACGCGGCGGGGCAGGTGAGCGCGATCGTGCGCCCCGGCGACCGGCGCAGCGACTACACCTACGACCGGATGGGCCGGGTCGAACGGGTGGACTACCACGACGGCACGACGGTCGACTACGGCTACCGCGCCGACGGCGAACTGACCCTGGCCCGCAACGGGGCCGTCAAACTAGAGTTCGAGCGCGATCCGCTGGGCAGGGTGCTGAAAGAGCGGCAGGGCGGCTTCGAAATCGACAGCAGCTACGAT
>OY764702.1:0-19255 GCA_963668285.1 uncultured Lewinella sp.
CGAACGGGACATTCACGCTTACCAAAAAGTATTACGCTTGGCCGCCTTCAATGTCTTCACGCATAATCGGGACGACCACAGTAACAACTTCTCTTTACTCATGGACGCGAAAGGTAACTGGCAGCTAGCACCAGCCTACGATCTCACCTATTCACGCCCGGCACACGGTGAGCACAGCATTACCGTCAGTGGGGAGGGAAGACGGCCTACCGTACGTCATTTACGCGAACTAGCCGAGCATTTTGAAGTGCCTGAAGCGCATAACATAATAGATGAGGTATGGGAGGCGGTTAGGAAACTACCCGCTATACTTTCGGAGGTAGGAACTTCTAGTTCTACCATAAAAGGGATTCGGAATCACCTGGCTAGTTTTTGAGCACTCTTCACCAAAAAAAAAGGCAAGTCAGCTTAGCTGACCTGCCCGAACATTAACCAAAAACCCAGCAAAAGACTTGACCTTAATTCATGAGCAGTACTTCCACCTCAGTGGAACACTCGCGATAGTCAGTCGCTCGAGGGGTGTAATGCTACAATGAGCAACCACCTCAGTTCCACTGGGCGAGTAATGTTCATTGTTGCAATATAGGAGAACCGCGCAAGGCGGCGAAGTGTCAAATTGTAGTGCCTTCCCGTCTGGTAGACCTAACTATAAGGCCGGCCCGACACCCTATGTTCAGGCCCTGCTAAATTTTTTCTAAAGTTTTTCCCGGCAAACATGGTTTGCCCCCTTCCGTTGGAAACAAGCAGACTGCCCCGGCCCGGCCGGCCATCAGACCATTAGTAAACAAATCTACCAACCTAACCATGGAACTCACCAGAACTCAACAGGCCACGAAAGAGGCCATCGTCAACCACCTGCTAAAAGAAAAGCAGGACTCCCTCGATAACATTATGCGCATGCAGCGGCTCGATAACGGGGAAGCCCGCGCGGAGGCGGAGGAGCAAACCAACGCCTACGAAACCGGCAAGATCGACCAGGCACGCAACCGCATCACCGCCCGTTCCGGCGTAGCCGACGCACTGGCTAACGATATCCGTATCCTCAAAGGCATCGACAGTATCGAACCGACCGAAGAAATCCAGCTCGGCGACGTTATCCACACCGATCAGGGGAAGTTCTTCGTAGCCGTCGCCAGTGACCTCTTTACCGTAGAAGGCGTCGACTACCAGGGCATCTCTACCAACAGCCCCCTCTTCCAGGCCCTACTCGGCAAACACAATGGCGATACCGTCACCGTCAACGGGAATGACTTCGAACTGAAAAAGTCGTTCTAAAATAAGCGCGTGCCGAAATTTAGCTCGCCTAAAGTCATCGCTACAGCCTAACTTGTATTTGATTATGACCACAAAAAAGCTCCGCCCATCCTTTGGATGAGCGGAGCGACATCATAATCTCACGAAAATTCTTAACGCGTTCGAATAGTTAACTCTTGTTTTCTGATAATCTGAATATCATCCTTGGTCTTCTCAAAAAGCTCTCCGTCTCGGTGAGCTTTTGCACTTTCAAGAAGTCCGCGTGGTTTGATTACGATACAAATGTGCAGTTTCAAACACGTGAATGAAATAACACAATTTGATATTTGTGAAGTTAATGTTAAGTATAAAAACAATCTAACTGACTGACATTTAAACCTTTGCAAACCTAAACCGTGAATAAATTTACACTAGTGACCCTGTCCGAAGCACAAAGATTAATTGACAATTGGATCAAAACGACCGGCATCCGCTACTATTCGGAACTGACCAATACCGCCATCCTGATGGAGGAGACGGGGGAAGTAGCCCGCCTGATGGCCCGCATCTACGGCGAGCAGTCCTTCAAACGCCCCGAAGACGCCACCACGGCACCAACCGACCTGGCCGATGAAATGGCCGACGTGCTTTTCGTACTCATCTGCCTGGCCAACCAAACCGGCATAGACCTCACCGAGGCCCTCGAACAGAACCTGACCAAAAAGAGCATCCGCGACGCCGAGCGGCACCGGAATAATCCAAAGCTTAGATAAATTCGTTCCGGTAGGTTGCCTAGGCCACCGCCGCGGTCTCCCGCACGCTGGCTCCCTCGTAAAGCGGGAAGTCACGCATGTGCGCGTGCACCTCCTCCCGTACCTCATCGATCACCGCCTGGTTCTCTACGTCCGAAATGATCCGGTCGATCCACGCCACCGTCTTCACGCAGTCGGCTTCCCCGAAGCCGCGGGTCGTCACCGCCGCCGTTCCGATCCGAATGCCGGAGGGGTTCATGGCCGTCTTCTTGTCGAAGGGCACCATGTTCTTGTTCAGCGTGATGTGGGCAGCGTTGAGGGCATCCTCCGCCTGCGTACCGGTTACGTCCTTGTTACTCAGGTCGATGAGCATCGAGTGGTTATCCGTCCCGCCGCTGATGATGTGGTAGCCACGCTCCACGAAGGCATCCGCCATCGCCCGCGCGTTGGCAATCACCTGTTTTCCGTAAGCCTTCCACTCCGTATCGAGGCACTCGCCGAAAGCCACCGCCTTACCGGCAATGACGTGCTCCAGCGGGCCGCCCTGAGCGCCGGGGAATACCGCACCGTCCAGCAACCGACTCATGGGGTAAAGCTTACCGCTTTTGAATTTCTTACCGAACGGGTTGTCGAAGTCCTCACCCATCAGAATGATTCCACCACGCGGTCCGCGCAGGGTCTTGTGGGTGGTAGACGTCACGATGTGACAGTGCGGCAGCGGGTCGTTCAGCAGGCCGGCGGCAATCAGCCCCGCGGGGTGGGCGATGTCGGCGAGTAGAACGGCACCGACCTCATCGGCAATGGTCCGGAAGCGGGCGTAATCCCAATCCCGCGAGTAGGCCGAAGCACCGCAGATGATTAATTTTGGCTGCACCTCCCGCGCCTTCTCGGCAACTTTATCCATATCGATGCGGCCGCTAGCTTCCTCCACGCCGTAGAAATGGGCGTCGAAGTATTTGCCGGAAAAGTTCGCCGGGTGGCCATGGCTGAGGTGCCCACCGTGAGCAAGGCTAAAACCGAGGGTCTTATCGCCGGGCATTAGGCAAGCAAGAAATACGGCCGTATTAGCCTGTGCGCCGGAGTGTGGCTGTACGTTGGCGTATGCAGCCCCGAAGAGCTCCTTGACGCGGTCGATGGCGAGCTGCTCGACCTGGTCGACGACCTCACAACCGCCGTAGTAGCGTTTACCGGGGTAGCCTTCCGCATACTTGTTGGTAAGGCAACTCCCCATGGCGTCCATCACGGCCTGGCTGGTGAAGTTTTCGGAAGCGATCAGCTCAATGCCGTTGCGCTGCCGCTCGAGTTCTTGTTGAATAAGTTGGAAAACGGCGGTATCCTTTGCCATCGATAATTGCTTTTTGCCTGCGAAAGGCCAAAGGTAAGGAACCCACCAACTACGGCCGCCCGAGTGAGTCCATTAGAACTGTTCGATCAAATCACCGATCGAGGTAGCCACCCCGAAGCGAACGCCAAAGTCGTGGTACTCGAAATCCCGAAAAGCCGTCACGAACTCCAAACGGAAGATCCGCAAGATGTTGTCCAGTGAATACCCGACCTCCGTGTAGTTATCGGACGTAGGGGTGTAGAGGTAGTTAACGAACAGGTCTTCCTTCAACCCGAACAGGTGAACGGGGCGGATCTGCGTTAGCAAAAACTTGCGGAATTGATAGTGCGCAAAGATTTCCAAATACTCCTCGTTAGTACTTTCCAGGTAGTAAGGAAGCAAACGGTAGCTCGCCAACGGGTCGGCCGCCACCAGGGTCACCTCCGAGCCTTCGAAGTGGCGAAAATCAGGAAAGTCCACGTTGCCGGCATTTAGAAACGCGCCCGCCCGGGCCAGCAACTTGGCTTTCCCCTTCCGCCCCACGTCGAAGCGGTGTTCGTAAGAAGCTTGCACCTGCGTGAAGTCGGCCGTGCTTTTGCCAATTTCCGGGATGCCCTGCCGTAACCGCAAGCCGATCGTGGGCGCACTACCGGCAATCAACTCTCTATTACCATTACGGATGCGGTAGCGTAAGCCCGGCCGGTAAGCCAGCTCGATGTCCACCACGGCCGCATCCTCCACTTCCTCTACCAGCCCGCGGACGTTATTTACCGGAGCGTTCAGGGCATACTGCTCCTCATCGTCCAGCCCCAACCAGTTGCTGTTGGTCGAGTTGCGCATCGCGCGGCGGTCCTCGTAGGTAGCGCTCGCCCGCACCGTAAGCGCATCCCCGTAGTCGCGTTCGTAGCCCAACCGGCCGTAAGCGCGCTCATAAAGCCGGATGAAATTTCGGCCACTCAACAAATTGAAGTACGCACTCAGCCAGGGGTCGATACTGGGGGAGTCGTTAAACTGCCGGAGGGCCCGCCCGCCGCTCAGGCGCCAGCGTGGCCGCTTAAGCGGGTTGGCGAAGTCACTATTCCGCGGCTGGCGAAAGCGGCCCAGGAAGACGGCCCCTTCCAAAAAGCCCCGCTTAGCGTTGAAGCCGTAACTCGGCGTAAGGGAAAAACCGTATTGTTTTTTCTGGTTACCGAAAGCCACCGTCCCCCCCAGCGTGTAGCCCGCCACGGGGTTGAACACCGGCACCGGAGCCAGCCACTGCCGGCGAAAGTTGCGCTTCCCCCCGGTAGCCGCCGTCGTATCTACCTCCGCGCCGGCCGCACGGTCGGTCTCGTCGTCGTCGTTGGAAGACCTGACTTCTTCCACCTGAGTTGACTGCGCGACGCTGTCCGCGATCACGTAGCCGCGTTTTTCTTCCTCGGTGAGCGGTATGGGGCGTATCTGCGCCCAAGCGGCGGAGTCCTTCACGGTCACCGCCGAGGTATCGGTGAAGCTGGTGTTGGAAACCACCTCCGGTTCTTCCTGCTTCTGTCGCTCCTGCTTTTCGTAGCTGCGCATCAGTCGGCGTAGGTCCTTACCGGTGACTTCCTCCCCGTTATCCAGTGCCTGCTCGAGCTCGTCGACGGTACGGCGTTTCGGGGCGGCCGCGGCTACGTCGGGGTTCGACTTCTCGTCTATCACCTCCACGTACCCCGTCAGGTCCGGGTTCAACTCCACTTCGTAGTTGGCGATGGTGCCGATGTAGTGGTATTCGAAGCCGACCCCGAGGATGCTGCCCGCCGCGTCGAGCTTCGTGTTGATGGGCAGCCAGGTGCGATCGAGCACTTCCGCGTAGCGTTGCTGAATGTCGATCTTGATGCCGAACTTGTAGGTGGCTAATTCCAGGCTGTGGATGCTCCAGTCGTCCTGCACGATGTAGATCGCCCCTTCGAACACGTCTTCCCCCGGGCTTCTGGGGATGACGCTGATCTTGTTGATCAACCGATCCTGATCGACAAAGACGCCCTCCAGCCGAAATTTATAGTAGGCAAAAGCCTTCGGGTTGAGGGGGCTGACCACCGTTTCCCCGATGAGCGGCTGGTAAAAGGTAGTAAAGATGTAGTTCGACGCATCGAAGTTCTCCTCCCCCACGGTGTACTTCTGCGTCACTTCCTGCCGGTAGGTATTCGGCCTTTCGTAGTTCACTATACTGGTACTTTCGGTGGTGAAGGGGCGGTCGATGGCCTCGTCGATGTCTTCCCGCCCTTCCTTTCCGACCAGTAGGCGGATGGCCCCGCCGATTTTGTTCACCTTCCCCGTCCCGCGCACGTACACATCCGCCCGGTAGCGATCCACCTGGTTGAGGTGATAATCGGCCTTCGCGATCGCCCGGCGGATGACGCTGTAGCTCTTATCCTCCCCCCCACTCAGTACCTCGACTTCCTCCAGGTCCAAGGCCGCGGAGACCATCTCCACGTCGATTTGCCCCCCGGTGCTGGTGATGACCTGCGTCTCGTAGCCGAGGTACTGAAAGACGACGGTGTTGCGCCCCGGTGCCAGGCGTACGTCGAATATCCCATCCGCGTTACTCGCCGAGCCACTCTGCGCTTCCTGCACGTAAATACTCGCAAAAGGCAACGGCTCCCCGGTCTGTGCGTCGGTAATTTTGCCCGAAAGCGATTGCGCCAATAAAGAAGATAAGGGCGACGGGGCGCAGGTGCACAAGAGCGTAAGTAGGAGCGAGGCGAAGGCTACCTTGCGTGAAGGTGTAAAGAGCAAAAACAGGCGGGTCATGGCGGGAACTTTGGGCTAAAACGATGTGGTTATCAAAGGTATCGCCCGCAGCCGCAAAGACAACCTTAAATATTATCGGCCGTTCTTTAGCGGGTAGGACGGCCTACCCGCTACCCGCTAAAAGGCCGAAAGGCCCCTAACAGACTAATAATCTTGGAATCCAAACGCCAACGGCAAGTCGCCGAACTGATCAAACGCAATTTCTCCTCCGTTCTCCAGCAGGAAGGCCCTTATATCTACGGTGCCGAACCGCTCGTAACGGTTACCGAAGTGCATCCTACGCCCGATCTGAGTCAGTGTAAGATCTACCTCAGCATCTGGAATACGGAGAACAAACAGGAAGTGCTGCTGCAAATGAACGAAGAGCACCACCGCCTAAAGCAAGGGCTGGCACACCGCGTTCGCAAGCACATCCGCCGCATCCCCGCCATCGCTTTCTACATCGATGAGACCCTCGACGAGATGAACCGCGTCGACGACATGTTCGACCGGCTCTACGACGAAGGCGAGATGCCAAACGAAGAAGGATAAGCGTTATTCCCTCAGACCAAACTTCCCCCGGCTATGGCAAAAGCACGCACTATTATGGACATCGCCCGCTGGCCCGTCCTGATGCTGGCGCTGATGTGGGTGGTATTCGCCGTCGATATGTCCATGGGTGGCTACCTGACGCGCTTCTACGGCTTACATACCCGGGAGATCGTCGGCCTACCCGGCATCGTGCTGAGCCCTCTCCTCCACGGGGGCATCGGGCACATCCTTAGCAACAGCTTCCCTTTTCTCACGCTGAGCGGGTTGCTGGTCTTCTTCTATCCACGTCTTTGGCCCCGCGTTCTGACGACCCTTTGGTTAGGTACCGGTGCTCTGGTCTGGGCGTTCGGGCGGGACGTTACCCACATCGGAGCGAGTGGGGTGGTCTACGCACTGGCCGCATTCCTGGCCTTCAGCGGCATCTTCCGGCGCGACCTGCGGGCCGTCGTGGTCAGTTTGGTAGTCCTGTTCTATTACGGCGGGATGATCGTCGGCATCCTCCCCGGCCAGGAGGGGATCAGCTGGGAAAGTCACTTGCTCGGCCTCGTTATGGGCGGCCTTTCCGGCTGGTTGTTCCGCGGCGAGTTGGAAGACCACGAACTAGAACGCCAGCGCAAGAAAGCGACCCGCCACAAACCCCGCGCCAAAGAGCACTTCCTACCGCCGGATGCCTTCGCCAAGACGAAGGCCGAGCGCGCCGAAGAAGCCCGCCTGCAAGCGGAAGAAGAACGCAGACTGAACGAGGACGCCTTCTGGCAGCGCCTGGAACGCATCAAGGAGGAAGACAAGCTACGTCGGTAGGCATATCGTTTAACAAGCCGTTACCAACGATTTACGGCCAGGGCGGTTACCTTGCCACACTAATAGATTCCGCCGCCCGACGTAACTTTTTCCTATATGTTATCTCGACTCCTTACGTTTCTCCTTCTTTGCCCGCCGTTAGTGGCGGTAGCTCAGTTTGCAAGCCCCATTTCTTTCGAAACCAGCTACGAGCACGTCGCGGGGGATGAGTTCAACCTGATCGTAACGGCCACGGCGGAAGCGCCGGCGTGGTCTCTCTACAGCCAGTATACGGAAGACAACGGCCCCATCCCCACCAGCTTTATGTGGACGGAAGGCGACCACTACGAAATCATCGGCAAAGGTGAAGAAAAAGGCCACCTGAAAGACGGCTTCGACGAGCTCTTCGGCGTCGACGTGAAGAAGTTCATAATGGACGAACCGGCCGTATTCATTCAAAGAGTAAAAATTAAGGATTACGGCACACCGATCGAAACGACGATCGAGTACATGTGCTGCGACGAAGAGCAGTGCCTTCCCCCCACCGACGAAGTATTCTCGTGGGACGTAGCCCCACCCGCCCCCGATCGGGGTGCTACCACCCCCCCCCCACCCACGACGGCTGAGGGAGATCCGCCGGCGCCAGCTGTTCAGAACGATCCGGTTGCTTCCGATGTCTCCGAGCCTGCATCACCCGTTACCCCCGCACCTGCGTCCTCGCCCGAAAAAAGCGTCATCACCACTGCTGCGGACCTGGACCTGAGTGTCCGCTTCGACCCGGAGCCGATCGGCGCCTGTAGCGTCGGGGCTACCGAAACGAAGGGGGCAACGCTCTGGAGCGTCTTCGGCCTCGGCTTTCTGGGCGGCCTGTTCGCCCTCCTCATGCCGTGTATCTTCCCTATGATCCCGCTTACGGTAAGCTTCTTTACGAAGAGTGAGGGGACGCGCGCCGAGGGCATCCGTAAGGCCAGCCTCTACGGTTTTTTCATCTTTCTGATCTACGTCCTGCTCAGTTTGCCCTTTCACGTCGTGCAGGGGCTGGAGCCGAGTCTGCTGAATAACATCGCGAGTAGCGTGCCGCTCAACGTGGCTTTCTTTCTGGTATTTCTCTTTTTCGCCGGTAGCTTCTTCGGCTTCTACGAACTGACCCTGCCGGAAAGCTGGTCGAACCGGGCCAGCCAGGCGGAGGGCACGGGCGGTACCGCGGGTATTTTCTTCATGGCCCTGACGCTGGCACTGGTTAGCTTTTCCTGTACCGGCCCGATTCTGGGTAGCCTGCTGGTAGAATCCGTGAGTGGTGGTGCGTGGCCGCTAACCGCCGGTATGGCCGGCTTTGGGGTGGCGCTCGGCCTGCCGTTTGCGCTCTTTGCCGCCTTCCCCGGCTTCCTCAACAGCATGCCGAAAAGCGGTGGTTGGCTGAATAGCGTAAAGGTCGTCCTCGGCTTCGTGGAAGTAGCACTGGCCTTCAAATTCCTCTCTAACGCCGACCTCGTCGGTGAGTGGGGCCTGCTTAAGATCGAACCCTTCCTGCTGATCTGGATCCTCTGCGCGGCGGGCGCCGCCGCTTACCTGTTCAAGGTGATCAGCTTCCCCCTCGATAGCGCCAAACGGAAGGTTAGTACCATCGGTGCGGTCGCCGGCGGCAGCTTCCTGGCCCTCGCCGTATACCTCACCTTTGGCCTTACTACCACCCCGGAAACCGACACTTACCGCACGCGCACGCTCCTGAGTGGCATTGCCCCCCCAGTGTGCTATAACTTCTTCGCCGGCTGTGACGAAGGCAAAAACCTGTTGCCGTTCAAATCCCTCGAAGAAGGGCTGACCTACGCCCGCGAAGTCGACAAACCCGTCATGATCGACTTTACCGGCTACACCTGCGTGAACTGCCGCAAGATGGAAGAAAACGTCTGGCCCGAAGCGGAGATCCAACGCTACCTCAACGACGAATACGTAGTCGTCAGCCTCTACACCGACGATCGCTCCGAGCTCCCCGCCACCGAACACCGCGAAGTCACCCGCCTCGATGGCTCCGGCCGCACCAAGCTGATCGACCAGGTCGGCGAAAAGTGGCATTACTTCCAGCAAACCGTCTTTCAGCGCTCCAGCCAACCCTACTACGTCCTCGTCAGCCCGGACGGCAAAACTCTCAATGCCCCCGTCGCCTACACCCCGGACGTGGAGGAATACGCCAACTTTTTGGCCTGTGGGCTGAGTACCTATCGGGAAGTGAGTAAATAGTCTGGGAGTCTGGGAGGGCTGTACTAAACTCCAAGACTCCGAAGAGCGCAGCGACTACATCCTCTCATAAACCCACCCCAGCACCTTCTCCATCTCCTCATAGTACGGCCCGCTTCCGCCAACGAAGTTGTTGTGCATAAAGCTGAAAACCAACCAGCGCCCCTCCTGGGTACGGAGCAGACCACTCACGCAGGCCACCCCGCTCAACGAGCCGGTCTTTGCCCACACGTAGGGCTCTTGCGCTCCGTCGAAACGGCGGCGGAGGGTGCCGCTGTCACCGCCGCCTTCGGCTAGCAGACTACGCAGGCGTTCGCGACCGACCTCCTGATCCAGAGCGACGACGACGCGGGCCAGGTGGCGGGGGGTAAACAGACTGTAGCGACTCAGGCCGCTGCCATCCGCCCAACGGACGTTTTCTACGCCGATGGTGGGCAGGAGGGTATCGACGGCGTAATCCAGAACGAGTGATTCATCGGGGTAGCCGTAGCGCTTACTTGCCGTCAGGAGCAATAGTTGCTCGGCCAGGTAGTTGTCGCTGTTCTGGAGGAAGCGGCGGTAGACGGTATCCGGCAAGCTCACTTCGAAGGCCTCCCGCGTTCCGGGGGGCGGAAGGGGCCGGACGCCTACGGTAGCCCGCAGCGTCGTATCGACGGCGTTAAGCTCGTTGACCATCCAGTAAGGGGAGAGGGAAAGGGAGCGTTGCAGGGCGGCGGTAGCAGGCAGGTAGCCCGGGCGGACGGTAAAGTCGTTACCTACTTCGGAGCGGTGGACGCGACGGCGCTGTTCCGGCACCTCACGCAACTGCCCCAGGAAGCCGGGCGGGGAGGCAAACACGTACTCGGCGTCGTTCGCTGCCAGGCGGCGGCGTTGCAGGTAGAGTCGGTTACCGAAGAGCGGGAAGGTAGAACGCTCGAAGACGTAGCCGCCATCGTAGTCATCCCAACTCCATCCGCTACCGTAACGCGGCAGCTTACCCTCCCCGATCGGGTAGTTGAGGGTGAGTGGCTTACCGCGGGTGCGTAGCCAGGGGGTCAATAGGTCCTCCGCCAGGAACTCGGGGTGGAGGGCCAGGGGGTAACCCGTTCCCCACAGTTCGTAGTGATCCTGAAACTGCTGGTAGAATACGGCCGGGGCGGTATTTCCCAGCACGCGTTGCGCCAAGTAGTAAGTGAACAGCTTGACGTTACTGGCGGGCACGAAACGCCGGTCGGCATTATAGGCATAAAGCTGGGTGCCCGTACCTAAATCGTAGAGTACGAAGCCGGTATGGGCCTGACCGAATACTTCGTTGCCGTCTACCGAACGGCGCAGGAAGTCACGCTCCTCGCTACTCAGCTGTTGGCGTACCTGACCCGATACCCGGGCGGGCAGTAGCAGGCAGTGCGCGCAGAGTGCGGCAAAGAGAAACCAGGAAGTACAAGTAGGCATCAGTAGAGACGAACGGGGGGGGGGTATACAGCAATAGGTAACTGCTATAAATGTAAGCCCTTACTGATTAGGGTGACTCAGACGCCGGCTCCTTCCCCTTTGACGAGGAGTTGGAAACCATTACCGTGGATGTTGACGATCTCTAGGTTTTCGTCCGGCTTGATGTACTTGCGAAGCTTGGTGACGAAAACGTCCATCGAACGGGCGGTGAAGTAGTTGTCCTCCCCCCATATCTTGGTGAGGGCTTCGCTTCTACTCAGTACGTCGTTTTTGTTGATGGCGAAGAGCCGAAGGAGTTGGGCTTCCTTCGGGGAGAGCTTCTCCTTACTCACCTTGCCGCCGGCATCGGTATGCGTAAGGATGCGGACCGGGAAGTTGAAGTGGAACTGCCCGAACTCGAATTCCGTTTGCTCTTCGACCGGGTCGGCGGGGGTAGCGGTGCGGCGCAGGATGACGTTCATGCGCGCAAGCAGCTCGTCGCTGTTGAACGGTTTGGTGATGTAGTCGTCGGCACCGATCTCGAAGCCGTTAAGAATGTCCTCCTTCATCGCCTTGGCCGTCAGGAAGATAATGGGCGTTTTGACGTCGCTTTCTCGAACGCGCTTAGCGAGCTCGAACCCACTCAGGCGGGGCATCATGACGTCGAAAATGCAAAGGTCCCAGTCACCTTTGCGGTAGGCTTCGAAGCCGGAAAGGCCATCGGTGGCCAGGGTAACATCGAACTCGTGGACCTCTAAAAACGAACGCAGCACATCCCCGAAATTCTGATCGTCTTCGACCAATAGGATTTTTGGCGCGGTGGCGGTGATAGGGATGGTTTCGCTCATGGTGTTGGATGTAAGCATGTTTGGTTAGTTGTTTAAGGCGGGGCTAGCTCAATACCAAGGGGGCGATCTGTAGCAGTCTATTGCTGTTGGTAGGGAAAAGTTACGATAAAACTGCTACCCTTTCCCAACTCACTTTTAACCTGTATGTTCCCGCTGTGCGCTTCGGTGATGGACTTGACGTAGGAAAGCCCCAGCCCAAAACCTTTGACGTCGTGGCGGTCGCCGGTGTGTACGCGATAGAAACGGTCGAAGATATTTTTTCGTGCTTCCCGGCTCATTCCGAGGCCATGATCCTGAATCGTAACTTCCACGCCGGCGGCTACATTTCGCGTACGAATGATGATTTCCGGGGCTTCAGGCGAGTATTTATTGGCATTATCCAGTAGATTATTCACCAAGCTGGCCAGGTGCGTCATATCCCCCTCCACTACCGCCGGCTTGGCATCGGGGTACACTTCGACGGTGCCGTTTCGGGGTTCGACTTGCAGGCGGATGTACTCGGCGGCTTCGATGATCACGTCGTTCAGGTCCACTTCTTCCAGGTTAAGCTTAAGTTGACTTTTATCAAGTTTTGCCATCTGTAAGACCTTCTCTACCTGATCGTTCATGCGTTTATTCTCCTGTTTGATGATGCGCGCGAAACGCTTGACCTGCTCCGGCTTACCACTGACCCGGGGGCTCACGATGCTGTCGGTTGCCAGGCTGATGGTCGCGATCGGCGTCTTGAACTCGTGCGTCATGTTGTTGATGAAATCCGTCTTCATCTCGGAAAGCTTCTTCTGGAACAGGATGACGTAGATGGTATAAACGAAGCAACCCAGGATGATCGAGATGAAAAGCAGGGAGGCCAACAGGTTATTCAGAATGGTATTCAGGATTACGCTATCCTTGCGCGGGCTGTAGGCCAGGAGGTACCCCGGCACGGCATCCTCACTATCGTAAAGCGGCACCCTGAAGGAGCTGTAGAGTAAGTCGAGATGGCGCGACGTGTCGGACCCCATTTCCGACAACCGCCGCCCGTTGCGGATGATGAAAGCGTTTTGCCGCGCGTCGTATACCCCGTATTCGATGTCCCCCTGCAGGTCGGCGTTCTCGAACTCCGTACGCAACTTCTTATCTAACGACCTACGATCGACCCGCTCCTCCAAATCACGCGCGGCGTACTGCGCCTGCAGCCGAAAGCGGTACGAGGAGAGTTGATCCGATAAGGGCAGTTTGTTCGATTTCAGTAGCCCCCCCGAACGCCCGATCGACCGCGTCAACTCACCGGGGGTGATGCCGGAGCCATTGGCACCGCTGTTGTAGCCATTGGTCCGCACGTTGATCTCCGTCCGCTCGTTGGTTTCCAGCTCACGGGCGGTATTATTCAGCGCATCCTGCAAGGCCGCGTCGTAACGCTGCTCGTTCACCGCCATCCCCGTCCGGATCAGATTCAACTGTAGCGAGATGACCCCGATGAGGGCAACCGCCATTAGCGTAGTAATGAGGATGATGGTGCGTTTGGACATGGTAGCGGAACAAGAATACGGACTCAGAAACTAACGTCCTTTAATGAAGCGCTAATTCAAATACTTGGCCACGATAGGAAACCGCCGCCCCATCCCGAACGCCTTGCTACTCACCCGCAGCACCGGCGCGGTCTGGTAGCGCTTGAATTCATTGATGTTGACCAACCGCAGCGTCCGCCTCACGAGCGCTTCGTCGAAGCCCATGTCGATGATATCCTGAGGGGATTGGCTTTGCTCTACGTACTGGTACAACACCTGGTCCAATTGTTCGTAGGGGGGCAGGCTGTCCGAATCAAACTGATCGGGCTTTAGCTCCGCACTGGGCGGCTTGGTGATGATGTTGTCGGGGATGACCTCGCCGTCCTTATTCATATACCGCGCCAGTTCGAAGCATTCCGTTTTGTACACATCGCCGATGACGCTCAGGCCACCGCACATATCCCCGTACAGGGTACCGTAGCCAACGGCCATTTCTGATTTATTGGATGTATTCAGCAGGATGTTACCGAACTTGTTACTGATGGCCATCAGTAGCATTCCGCGCGATCTGGCCTGGATGTTCTCTTCGGCAAGGCCGCTCGGATGGCCCCAGAAGTGGCCGTGCAACGCATCTTCGTAGGCACGGTAGATCTTTTCGATGGGGATGATGTCGTACTGGCAACCCAGGTTCTCCGCCAACTGCCGGGCGTCGTTCACGCTGTGATCGGAGCTGTACTGGCTGGGCATCAGTACGCAGCGAACGTTATCCGCCCCCAACGCGCGCGCGGCTAAAACGGCAACCAACGCCGAGTCGATCCCGCCACTCAATCCCAAAATTGCTTTCTTGAAGCCCAGCTTGCCGAAGTAATTCTTGATGCCCATCACAATGCCGTCGTGGATCAACCGCAGCTTATCCTTGGGTTGCTCGCCGGAGACGTTGATGCCCTGACTTACCTCGTCCGTATCGTACAGCCGCATAGATTCCTCGAAGTAGGGAAGCTCGTCGACAACCTCTCCTTTCTGGTTGATGACCACCGAGCCGCCATCGAACAGCACTTCGGTTTGCGCGCCCACGTGGTTGACCAGGTAAAGCGGAATACCGTAGCGCTCTACGTTCGCCTTCATCGTTCGCACGCGCTCGGCGGCGTGGGCGTAGGCGAAGGGAGAGGCGGAGACGTTGATGATGAAGTCCGGCTTCTGCTCCATCATCCGATCCATCGGGTTGATCTTGTAAAGCGGGTTCTCATTTCCGACGTTCCAGCTGTCTTCGCAGACGACCAAAGCAATGGTCTTATCCTGGTAGCGAACCACCCCCCATTCGTGGGCGGGCTCGAAGTAGCGGTACTCGTCGAAGATGTCGTAGGTCGGGAGCAGCGTCTTATGCTGGACTCGCTGCACCCGGCCATTCGCCAGAAAGTAGACGCTGTTGTAAAGGTCCTTGCCCTCCACCACCGGGTTTCGGGTAGGGGAGCCGATGACGATCGCAATCCCTTCGGCGGCCTTCGCCAGGCATTCTATGACGGCCTCGGCCTTATCGATGAAGTCGTCAAACTCGAGAAAATCTCGCGGCGGGTATCCGGTCGTGGCTAATTCCGGAAAGACGACCACGTCCGCCCCCTGCTCCTTCGCACTCTTGACGTAGCGGAGCATTTTATCCTGGTTAGCGGCAAAGTTACCGACGTGGACGTTGATCTGAGCAAGCGCAATCTTCATAATGAATAAGTTAGTAGGGCGAAGGTAGCGGCACTTAGCTTAATAAACAAACTAAGTATTTAAATTTCTCCGTCTACTCCTTAACCCGGCTCAGGCCGGCGGTAGCTAGCGTGTGCAGACCGGTACGGTATTCGGCGGGTGATATGTCGAGGCAAGTACGAAAGTAGGCTATCGCCTCTTTTGTATTTCCGCGTTGCTCCTCGATCAGGCCGGCCTGTAGTGCGGCCCGGCAGGCGAAGTAGGCGGGGTTGTCCCGCCCGCGACTAACCGTCTGCCCGTAAAAGGAGAGCGCTCCAGCGTGATCGTTCAGCCCACCCAGCACGCGGCCGGTGCGGTACAGGAACTCCAGTTTCTCATTAGCGGTGAGCTCGCCTTGCTCTATTTTATTTAATTCTGCGAGGGCGCGGGTGCAATAATTCCCGTCAAAGAGCAATCTTGCGCGTAGTAAACCCAAATGCGGGGGGCGGTCCGCGGCTGCTTCCCGAACGGCGTTCTCGTCCCCACCGGTCTGGCTAGCGCCGCTGATTTCCAGGATAGCTTGCCGGTAGTCCTCCTTCCGCCCTTCCAACAGATAGGACCAGGCGATTTTCTGTCGTGCTTCCTCCCGGTATTCCCCCCCGGCATACCTGCTCAGGAAAGATTGAAAGTGAACGCGCGCCAGTGGGTCGAGGCTCCGGGCTTTTGCCAGGCCCAGTAGAAAGTCGAGGTAGGGGAAAGGGGTAGCCGTGCCCCCGCGGGGTTGTGCCTCCAGGTGGCGAAGGGCTTCTTCGTTCTTTCCGTTCCGCATGGCGATGTCCGCCAGCACGAAGCAGTGTAAGCTGTTGGTACGGGGGTCGAGGGGGGCTTCGGCGATCATCCGGTATGCCGCTGCGGCGTTGCCGGCCAGGTGGAGTTCCACGAAGGCGGCAATGCCTACCGTTTCGAGGTAGAAGGGGCTATCGGTATCGAGTAGCGCCCGGCCGATCTCCGCCCGCCCTTCGGCAATGGTACCACTGAGGGAAGAGAACAGCTCCACCCCCCACTTGTAGCTCGGTGGGATGGCCCCGACCGCCGCGTGTAGCATCCCGAGGTCTTTATAGTTCGCCAGAAAATCAGGAAATAAGCGGGCGTTCTCCCGCAGCAACTTATGGGCGCGGTTCAGATTTCGGAAGGCGGCGAGGTGCCGTTCGAAGCGGATATCGGTGAGGCTGCGGTGCAGGTGGTTTTCCGCTAGCGCGTAGCGGAAATAGGGGTCGTCCTCGTCACCTTCCTCCAGGGCCGCGTAGCGGCGGTCGAAGCGGTCTTCCAGTGCGTTAGCGAGGCGCTCGTTCCCGGTCAGGTACACCCGGAAAAAATCTACGTAGCTCTCCAGGTGCTCCGCGGCAAGATTCGTCGGGTAACGCCGGCGGAAGGCTGCGATGCGCTCTTCGGCCAGGTCCAGCTCAAGGGCAAATATCTCCGTGTAGATCTCCCTTGCCAGGGGGTTCAGGTCGTAGTAACGTTCCCCGGCGCTCAGCGCGGCCGACCCCGCCGTCAGGAATAGTAAGAGTACCATCCGCGGCAGCCGCTTGCTTATTCTAACCGCCATACTTCCCGAAGATGGTATCGATCCGTTTTGCCAATTTGCGGTCTTTTTCCGTCACGGTATTCCCGGCGTCGTGCGTCGTTAACTTGATCGTCACTCGGTTGTAGACGTTGCTCCATTCCGGGTGGTGGTTAGCTGCCTCGGCGGCAAAGGCGACTTCGGTCATGAATGCGAACGCTTCGGTGAAGTCGGTCACGGTAAAGGTTTGGTGGAGGGCGCCTGCCTCTTCTTTCCAGTTGGGCATGGGTAATTATTGGCTCGCGGGTAGTACGTAATATACAGCCGGTATGTTGCCTTCGTCGGTCGGCGGCTACTTCCGCACCCCCACCCCACGCTTCTCGAAAGCCGGCCGCTGACGCACCGGCGCGGGGTTCTCCTCCAGCTGCCGCAGAGCTTCCTGAATCGCTCGCTCCAACTGCGGGTCCCGGCCATCTTTCATCCGATCGGGCAGTTGGTCGACTTCGATATCGGGGGCAACCCCCTCGTTCTCTACCCGGTAACCATCCTTATCCCAGAAGGCTACGTTGGGGGCGGTGACGGAGCCGCCGTCGATGAACTCGGGGTATCCGAGTACACCGACCAGACCGCCCCAGGTACGCTTACCGACGATCGGCCCGAGGCCGTACAAACGCCATAGGTAGGGGAACATATCCCCCCCAGAGCCCGCCATTTCGTTGGCGATCAGCACCTTCGGGCCGTGGATGGCCGCCAGTGGGCCCTGTTGGTCCCGACCGTAACGGTACGTCCAACTACTTTGGTAGGGTCGGCTGAGGAGGTCGACGTAGTAGTCGGCAATCTGCCCGCCGGCGTTAAACCGCTCGTCGACGATGATGGCCTCGCGGTCCACCTGGGGGAAGAAGTAGCGTTTGAAATACTGGTGGCCGTCGCCGGCGGTGTTGGGGACGTAGACGTAGGCCACCCGCCCGTCGGTCGCTTCCGTGACGCGGGCGAGGTTCCCCTCCACCCAGGCACGGTTGCGGAGGGTATATTCGTCGCTGATCGTAGTGACTTCTACGTCGCGGCCGTCGCTACCGTCCGCGTTCGGGCTCACCGTCAGGGTAACCAGGCGATCGGCCTTATCCTCGAAAAAACGGTAGAAGTTGTCCGTGCCGCTTACCTTCTCGCCGTCAACGGCAATGATGTATTGGCCTGCTTCGACGTTGACGCCGGGCTCGGTGAGGGGGCTGCGTAGATCCGGGTTCCAGTTCAACCCACCGAAGATGGTTTTGATGCGGTAGCGGCCGTTCTCGACGGCCAGGTCGGCACCCAGTAGTCCACCGGATACTCGGCCGGGGCTGTCGCCAAGCTCGCTAGGAGAGGAGAAGCGATGGTGGCCGACGCCCAGATCACTCATCATCCAGCGCATGACTTCGTACAGGTCTTCCTGGGTATTGACGTGGCCCAGGAAGGGTTCGTATTTCTCTTTGGCGGCGTCCCAATCCACCCCGTGCATATTGGGGTCGTAGAAGAAATCGCGGTTCACGCGCCACGCTTCGTTAAAGATGTTCCGCCACTCTGCCTTAGGGTCGACCTTGACCCGTAGGCCGGACAGATCGAGCCGGTCGGTTGTTTTCGTCCCGACGTCACCTACGGACCAGCTGCCCCCTCCACCGAGGGTAATCATCTTCTTTCCGTTGGGGCTCAGGAAATAGTAGTTCGCCTCCATCACCTCCTCTGCTTCGCGCTCTTCCAATGAAAAGTGCATCAACTTACCACCCGCATCGGTGTAGGCCATATAAAGCAAGCCCCCGTCCGTCGCATTGAGGTTGGAGATGTTACCGGTTTCGGTGGGCAGATCGATGATGCGCCGCAGGATACCCTCCAGGTCGATCGCCAAAGCATCCGCCTTCTCTTCCTCATCGCTCTCTTCGTCTCCTTCCTCACTTTCCGCTTCTTCCTCTTCGATGACCTCGACGTCATTCCGGCGTTTGAAGGGGGAGATGGTTTCCTTCTGCAGCGTCACCAGAAAGAGTGAGTTGGTTACCTCTCCGTCGTTGTTCGACTGCTGGAACCAGTTGACGGCCGGGCCCGCATCGGTGGAGCTGTTCAGATAGAGGTACTTACCGTCTTTGGAGAAGGTTGGCTCCGTTACGTTGCTAAAACCATCGGATACGGCCGTGGACACGCCGGAGTCGAGCTTATAAACGAAAGCTTGCTGAAAGTTGGTCGGCATCAACTTTGCGTAGGCCAACCATTCGCTGTCGTGGGACCAGCTACCGAACAGGTCACGATAAGCCCCCGGGAAGAAGTGATCGTCGGTAGCCACCTTAGTGATGGCTCCGCTAGCTACGTTCAGTACGTAAAGGTTACGGCCGTTGTCCACGAAGGTCAATTTTTCGCTGTCGGGCGACCAGTGGATATGGGCATAAAACCCCGTCCCGTTCAGTGCGATTTCTTTGGTTTGCTTTGTTGCGGGGTCGTACAAATGCAGCGCATGCTCACCGGAAGCATCGCTGAAATAGGCGATCGTCTTTCCATCGGGTGACCATTCGGGGTAGGTTTCGTGGGCACCCGGCGTGGCGGTGAGGTTCTGCACGTCGCCCCTCTCTACCGGGGCGGTGAGGATGTCGCCTCGGTAGTCCGCTACGATGCGCTTGGCATTGGGG
>OY764703.1:0-5374 GCA_963668285.1 uncultured Lewinella sp.
ATATCGGCCGCTGGCTCGGCGGGCGGCTCAAGACCTACACGCCCGCCGTATTGATGGGGGTTGCCTTCTTGATCGGTACCCTGCATTTCCTCCGATTTAACGAGAAAAGTGACGACCCGAGTCGCATTGCGGCCTATCTGAAGCCCCGCCTCGCGCCATCGGAAACCTACTTCGGTATGAACGGTTGGCAAATCGCTTATCACCTACTGGACCGGCCGGTACCGACCCCGTACGTGCATTCTTCCCTGCTGTTTTTCGAACACCACGTCCGGGCTTTCCAGATCGACGAAGCCGCCGAGGCCGAGCGCTTACTCGCCGACCCTACACTCACCTACCTCTGCGGCCGGGTGGGCGACCTGGGGTCGGGCAGTGAGCTTAAACGGCGCTTACTCCAGGTTTTTTCGCCGGTAGATACGCTCGACGGAACGTTCGTCTTCTACCGCCGCTCAGATATCGACCGTCTTCCAGCTTCCTCTGATAAATAGGTAGATCGCAATGCCCGCCAGCAGGACTTCCGCTACGATCACGGCGCTTACAACCCCCCGTACCTCCCACCCCATCGATACGGCGAACCAGTAACTTAACGGGATCTCCACCAACCAAAAGCACACGAAGTTGATCAGCGTCGGCGTGCGTGTGTCACCGGCTCCGTTGAAAGCCTGCACCGGCACTAAACCCAGCCCGAAGAAAACGTAGCCGATAGCGAATAACTGCAATGCCTCGACGCCCGCGATCAATGCCGTCTCTTCTTCCACAAAACCCTGCACCAGCGGCCTCGCAAAAAAATAATAACCCGCGGAAAGTACGCCGAGGTACACGCTCGTTACGCGCAACGTTAGCCAAACCCCACGCTCGGCGCGTTCGGGTGCTCCCGCCCCGAGGTTCTGCCCTACGAACGCCGCCGCCGCGTTAGCCAAGCCCCAGGCGGGCAGCAGGGTAAACAAAATCAGGCGAATGGCCACCGTATAGCCGGCCACCGCAGCATCGCCGAACTGTGCAATGATCCGCATCAGGAATACCCAACTCGCCGACCCTATCAGGTATTGAAAGGCGCCCGTGCTGGCGATATTGACGATTCGTTGCTGCATGTTCCAGTCGACCACCCAGGCGCGTTCCCCCATTTTGATCACCTTCATGGTATTGAACAGCAGGTAAAACTGATAGCCTACCCCGATACTGCGGCCGATCGTCGTGGCAATCGCCGCCCCCTCCACTCCGAAGCCCGTTATGGGGCCCCACCCAAAGATCAAGAGCGGATCGAGTACGATGTTGATCCCGTTCGCCAGCCAGAGTACCCGCATGGCCTTCGCCGCGTCCCCCGCCCCCCGGAAGATACCGTTGACCACGAAAAGCAACATGATCACCACGTTGCTTCCAAACATTATACGCGTATATCCGCTACCCGTTTCCACTACCGTCCGGCTGGCACCCATCAATGTCAGCAGACCCTCTGCGTAATAGATACCCGGGAGTGCGATGAGCATACTGATGGCAATAGTGAGTAGTATGGCCTGCCCGGCGGCGCGGCCGGCTTCTTCGGGTTTCTTCTCCCCGATCTTGCGGGCTACGATCGACATCGGGGCAATACTCAGGCCGACCGCCACACTGTAGATCAAGGTCATCATGACCTCCGTGAGTCCGACCGTCGTGAGGGCTTCGGTACTTACCAGGCCGAGAAAATAGGTATCGACCAAGGCGAAGATGGACTCCATGGCCATTTCGAGCATCATGGGTATTGCCAGCAGAAGGATCGCCCGCTTGATCGGTAGCGTGGTATAATCGAACTCTCCGTCCCCCAGGGCATCGGCAAATAGCTGCCGAATCTTGCTATACATAATTCAGGAGGTTACTGACAAGTAGCTACCGAGTAGCGCGTGGCAAGATAATCAAAGCCCCTTCCGGAAAAGTTCCGAAAGGGGCCAGGTATGTTTTCACTGTGCATCAGGTCGGCGATGCCATAGCGTCGGGTAGCTTAAAAGTCCGCACCGATGCTTTGGATGCGGGATCCGCTATTGCGGCCGATGACGGTGCCGTCTTTCACGAGGCCGTCGTACTTACGCATTAGCAGATAGCTATTGATCTGGTCTAGCGTATCCAATACTACGCCGACCATGATGATCAGGGAAGTACCGCCGAAGAAGATAGCGAAGGCTTGGTTCACGCCCAATTGAGCGACGAGCGCCGGAAGGATGGCGATCAAACCGAGAATGACGGAACCGGGTAGCGTGATGCGACTGGTGATGGCGTCGATGTAATCCTCCGTTTCCTGCCCGCCGCGGACGCCGGGTATAAAGGCGTTCTGGCGGCTTAGGTATTCGGTGTACTGAGCGGGGTTGACTACCAGAGCGGTGTACACGTAGGTGAAGATCACCACCAGGAAGAAGTACACGATGTTGTACAACGGCGAGGTGAAATCATTAAACTGCTGTACGAACCAGCTGGATTCGGCTTCCGGCCCACCACCGAAACCGACCAGCGATACGGGTAGTAGCATGAGTGCCTGCGCGAAGATGATCGGCATTACCCCGGAGGCGTTCACCTTTAGCGGAATGTAATCCCGATTGGTTTGCGTCGGAGCGCTGCGGCTACCGCGGCCGACAGCCCGTTGTGCGAACTGTAGCGGAATGCGGCGTACGCCGGTAACGATCATCACCGTCAATAAGGTAACCAGGAAGAAGCCGAGCATTTCGAGCACGAATACCAACAGAGCGCCGTCGGCGAACTTGTCCTGTAACTCAAAACCGAAAGCGGTAGGTAGGCCCACGATAATTCCTACGGTGATGAGAAGGCTTACGCCGTTGCCGATACCGCGGTCGGTGATGCGCTCTCCCAGCCACATCGCGAAGATGGTACCGGTCGAGAGAATGACGATTCCACTGATCCAGAAGATCGAATCCGATACGATGGCCGACTGACCGCCGTTCGAGCTGATCCAGGTCAGGTATCCGGCGCCCTGTACCAGGGTGATGGCTACGGTAAGCGCCCGGGTGATCTGGTTGAGCTTTTTACGGCCGCTTTCCCCCTCGGTCGTCTGTAACTTCTGGAAGTAAGGCACGGCGAAACCGAGTAACTGTACGATGATACTGGCCGTGATGTAGGGCATGATACCCAGGGCCATAATGGAGGCGTTGGTGAACGCGCCCCCCGTAAACAGATTGATGAGGCCGATCAGGCCGTCTCCGCCCCCGGAACTGTTAAGCTGGTTCTGCAGTTCGTTGACGTCGGCACCTGGCAGGACCACGTAGGACCCAAGGCGGTAGATGGCGATCAGCAGTAGCGTAAAGAGGATGCGTTTGCGCAGTTCCTCGATGGACCAGATGTTCTTGAGGGTCTCAAAAAACTTCATGGGAAAGGTAGTTTAGGCGATAGTGACGCTACCCCCGGCTTTTTCGATGGCTTCTTTCGCCGATTTGGACACTGCGTGAGCGGTTATAGTCAGCTTGGTGGAGATTTCTCCGTCACCCAGCACCTTCACAAGGTCGTTCTTTTTTGTGATACCGGCCCGATAAAGTGCGGCGGGAGTTACTTCGGTGAGGCCGAATTTCTCGCTTATGTCTTGCAGGCGATTCACGTTGATGGCTACGTATTCCTTGCGGTTGGGGCTATTGAAACCACGCTTGGGCAGCCGCATCTGTAGCGGCATTTGACCGCCTTCGAAGTTACGCTTGCTTTTGTAGCCACTGCGTGACTTGGCGCCTTTGTGCCCGCGCGTGGAGGTACCACCACGGCCGGAGCCCTGCCCGCGGGCGATGCGTTTGCCGGACTTGGTAGCGCCGGCGGCTGGCTTTAGATTACTGAGTTCCATTACGGAATGACTTTACAAGATGCGCTTTAAGCATCTTCGACTTTGATGAGGTGGCTGACCGCTTTGACCATGCCCATGATGACGGGGGTATTTTCCCGCTCCACGGATTGGTGCATACGCTTCAGGCCGAGTGCTGCCATGGTCGCCTTCTGTTTCTTCGGGCGGTCGATGGTGCTTTTGACTTGCGTGATTTTAACCTTTGCCATAGCTGGTGTAGTATTTGCAACGCTTACGAAAGGGTGAATTACCCTTCGAAGAGTTTTTCCATGGAGATTCCACGTTGCTTGGCGATCGCCATTGGGCTACGTAGTTTTTTGAGCGCGTCGATGGTGGCCTTGATCACGTTGTGCGGGTTGGAAGACCCCTGTGATTTGGCCAGTACGTTATGCACGCCGGCGATATCGAGCACGGCGCGCATCGCGCCTCCGGCGATTACACCGGTACCTTCGGAAGCTGGCTTAAGCAACACCTTACCGGCGCCGTACTTACCTAGCTGCTCGTGTGGGATGGTACCCTTGTGCAGCGGAATTTTGATCATGCTCTTGCGGGCGTTATCGGTGGCTTTTTGAATGGCCTCGGAGATGTCCCGCGCCTTTCCCATGCCGTGGCCGACTTTGCCTTTACCGTCACCGACGACGACGATTGCCGCGAAGGTGAAGGTGCGGCCGCCCTTGGTGACCTTGGCTACCCGGTTGAGGGTGACCATTTTTTCGCGCAAGTCGGATTCTTGCTGGTCGTTGTTGCGGCCGCGGCCCCGGTTATCGCGCCGGTTGCGCCCGCCTGAATTTCTTTGCTCAGCCATAGTGAGTTTATTTAGAATTGGAGGCCGCCCTCGCGAGCACCATCGGCGAGTGCTTTGACTCGCCCGTGAAACAAATACCCTCCGCGATCGAAGAGCGCTTTATCGATGCCCTGCGCGCTGGCGCGCTCGGCGAGTAGTTTACCTACCGCGGTTGCCTGGTCGGACTTATTGCCCTCGTCGGCTACCGTAGCTTCGAAGCTGGATGCCTGGGCGAGGGTTACGCTGTTCACGTCGTCGATGAGTTGAGCGTAGATGTGTTTGTTGGAACGATAAACGTTCAGTCGGGGCTGCCCGGCCGTGCCGGTGATCTTTTTACGAACCCGGCTGTGAATCCGCTTCCTCCGCTTAAGTTTTGTGAGTTGCATTGCTACTTAATTGTTATCCCTTGCGGGGTTACAGACCTTATTTCTTAGCGGCGGTTTTACCAGCTTTGCGACGAAGTTCCTCTCCGGCAAACTTGATGCCCTTGCCTTTGTACGGCTCCGGCTTACGCAGCGAGCGAATCTTGGCCGCTACCTGGCCGATCAATTGCTTGTCGGTACTGGAAAGCTTGATTACCGGTGCCTTACCCTTGGCGCTTACCGTCTCGACCTTCACCTCTTCGGGGATCAGAAAGTAGATGGGGTGAGAATAACCGAGCGTGAGCTGAAGGGTGTTGCCCTTATTCTCGGCGCGGTAACCGACGCCGACCACTTCGAGGTCGTGGGTGTAGCCATCAGTCACTCCGACGACCATGTTTTGGATCAGGGAGCGGTAGAGACCGTGGA
>OY764704.1:0-5459 GCA_963668285.1 uncultured Lewinella sp.
CGGGCAACACCCCGGGGCCGCGGACGATGGCACCACTCAGCAGCGTGTAATAAGCGGTGGCACCCAGGCTTAACCGCCCCCCGGCGTACCGCCCTTCGTAACCGATCTCGAAGGTGGTGGATCGTTCGGGCCTTAGCCCCGGGCTGGGTAGCTGGATGAATCCGTTCTGTTCGCGGAATTTGGCGAAGTCATCCACGTTCGGGGCCCGGAAGCCCTGGGCTACCAATCCTCGTAGTCGGTGCGTCGTGCCGTCGTAGCGGATGCCGAGCGATCCGGTTGCCGATGTGTTCGCGTTCGCTATTCCGTCGAGGTAGGTCTGCGGCCACTCGATGTTTCCGGCGCGGTCGAAGCGAGCGGAGAGCCACTGGCGAGTCAGGCGCAGTCCGCCCCGCACCCGCCATAGCTTGCGCAGGGTATGGTCTACGTCCAGGTAACCCCCGACCGCGCTAAGCTGGCTGCCGCCGCCAGGGTAGCGGGGGGGGCAGCGGATCGACCGTGGCCGTAGTTTCCAGGGATTCGTGGAAGGCTTCGCTGCGTACCCGATCGTGGCGGGCATCGATGCCGTAGCGCAGGGTAACCCGCCGGAGTTCCTTGGTCAGATCGACCTGTATGTTGCTCACGTGCACGTCGACCAGGCTGTTCTCCCGCAGGTCGCTGCGGAAGCGCCGGGTGATGCGGTCCTCCTCGATGAACTGTTGGCTGATCGAATAGGTGGCCCGGGTGTACAGGCGGGTGGGGCGACGGTCGGATAGCTGTATGGCACCCAGCAGGCGCGTTTGCGGCCCGTAATACCACTCCGCCCACCGTGGGGCACCGGCGCGCCGCTCCGTCAGCGCATCGTAGCGGGGTACGTCGCTCGTCGTGCTGGCCTGCAGGTTTACCGATAACTCGAGATCGGCTACCAAACGGAAGCGTAGTTTTTGGAGGAGATTCGTCTGATTATAGGCGGTACCGACCTGACGTAACGGCTGAGCGTTGAAGAGTACCGAGTCGATCCCCGCAACCCGCCTGACGACTTCGTTGCGGCGGCCGAATTGGGGGAAGTCCGCCGGCCCATTCCCTCCCGCCCTTAGCGATCCGTTGGCGAGGTGCGACACAAGCGTCAGCCCCGCCCAGTTTTCGTCGCCGTACTCCAGCCGTCCGCTGAAACTCCTGGCTTCCGCAGCGGTACTCCCCAGCATTGCTATTTCACCGTTTAAACTACGCACCTGCGTACTCGCCCTAAAATCGGGATTGCGCGTCCGAAAATGAATCACCCCGCCCAATGCATCGCTACCGTAGGCCAGTGAGCCGGCACCGTAGATCACTTCCATGCGTTCCAGGGCCAGCGGGTCTACCGTGATCGCGTTCTGGAGGTGGCCGCTCCGGTAGATGGCGTTGTTCATCCGTACGCCGTCGACCACCAACAGGACGCGGTTGGCCTCGAAACCCCGTAGGATCGGGCTGCCGCCGCCCAGCTGCGACTGTTGTACGTAAGCGCCCGTGAGATCCGCCAGGGCGTCCGTCGTCCGCAGCGCCTGTACGCTTTGTATGGCGGCCTCGTCCACGACCTCTACCGCCGCCGAAACGCGGTCCAGGCGTTCGTCCCGCCGGCCGACCACGGTGATCTGGAAAAGGGCCGCCGGGGATAGGCTTAGCAGGAAGCCACCGTCGCTTAGCCGCCCGATCGTCGTAGAGATACTGGTGTAGCCGGCGTACGTGACGTGCAGGCTATCGCGGTCAAGAGCATCGGGCGGGAGGGTCCAGATCCCCCGTTCATCGGCCGTGCCCCCGGCGTCGCCGATGCGAATCGTAGCGTAGGGGAGTGGCTCGCCGGCGGTCGACTCTATGCGCAGCTCGGTCTGGCCCAGTAGCAGCCCGCCGGATACGGCTAACAGAAATAATGTCAGTCGACCCCGCATCAACGCACCAGCGCAAATTGGCCGTTGACTTCCCGTGGCTCGTCCTCACCATCCAGGCGGTAGCGAGATCGATAGAGGTAGGTGCCTAGGTTCTGGGGTTGGCCGTTGCGAGTACCGTCCCAGCCCCGCATCGGGTCGCTCGAACTGAAAACTTCCTGCCCCCAACGGTTGAAGATGACCAATTCGTAGTCGTCGACGGGGCAGTCGGTAAAGCCGCGGAAGTCGTCGTTGGTGCCGTCGCGATTGGCGGAAATTACTTCGGGAAAGATCGGCGCTTCGCAGCTACAAACCTCCGCGATGGCCTCGGACAATTCCAGATCGAATTCACCGCAGGGGTCGAGCACCGTGACGGAATAGGTAACCGCCGGGTCCAGGACGACCCGGAGGGTATCCGCCGTAGAACCATCGAACCAGCGAAGTTGTAGCGTATCGCTTCCGGGGCCGGCAAGGCGGAGGGTCGCGCCACGTTCGTTGCATATTTCATCCCCTTCCACGTCCGTAGCCACCAAGCTCAGGTTGGTGGCCGACGCGCCTAGTGTTACCTCGAAGCTCTCGATGGTCACCTCGCAGCCGTCGGTGATGGTGGCGGTATAAACGCCCGCCTCCGTCACGGTCAGGGTAGCCGTGGTATCACCGGAAGACCACGCGTAAGACTCACCAACACTCTCCGGCACCAGCGTCGTTTCACTCCCCTCGCACAGTTCGATGGATTTTACGGCGGCGGTAGTCGTATCGCTCTGTTCGACCTCCCGAAAGATAGCGTCGACGAACTGGGGTAGGGATACGTTGGCCGTGCTCTGGGGGCTGCCAACGCCCGTAAGCGGGATCAGCTCGCGGTTTACTTGCGGCGCTTCGCCCGTGCTGCAGACGATTTCGGAGAGGCCGAAGATGCTTGGGGTGCCCGGTGCGGTGATGGTGCTCTCGACGAAATACAGGTTGCCGTTCGGGCCGAGTTGCATGTTACCGGCGTTGTGGCCGAGAACGTCTTCGCCGGCCAGCTCCGCTACCTCCAGTCTCGTTTGATCGCTGAGGTCATATCGCACTAAAGTTGCCTGGCGGAAGGCCTGCCCTTCGATCAGGTACAGGAAGCGGCTATCCGTGGTGAAGCCCGGCCCGGAGATGTTGTTTTCGGGGTAGGCGCTAACGAGCGAGCCGAGAGTACCGTCCTCTTTATCGAAAGCGTAGAGGTCATCGCCGATGAAGAGGTAATTGCCGTCGGGGCTGAAGGTTACGCGCTGGCCGTTGGTCGGCAGGTCGGCAAGTACGGGCTCCGAAATTCCCTCCGGCGTGAGCCGTACGATGCCGGACCTGGGTTCGGTAGGGCTGGCGATGACGGTCATGACCCAGTAGCCGGTGCCGTCGGCCGTCGGCGTAGCATCGAGTGCTTCGGTCGCCCCGTCGAGTAGCAGGCTATCGGCGAGGATCACCCCACCCAAGCCATCGTTGGCGTTCATGTCGAGGATGAAGACGCGCAGCCCATTGCCGGGGGGGCGGAGGGTCGTGTTTTCGTTATCGTCTACCGTAAACAGGTAATAGATGCCTTCCTGGCCGGAAGGGGAGGGCATCGCTATGCAGCTTTGCCGTGCGCTCCAGCCGCCTCCTTCGGTGTTACCCATGTCGTAGAGCACGTCGTTGTCGCGATTCCAGATCACGCCTTCCCGGCCGCCGTCGAAGCCCTGGCCGCCTCCGTTGGTGTAGAACAGTAGGTTGCCATCCGTATCGCTCAACGATACGGCGCCTTCGAACGCATTCATCGCGGAGGGTGGGTCGAGGACCGGGCCACCGCCGGCGAAGGATACGACGATCTCACCCGAGAAGTGCCAGTTCTCGGCCTGCCGCTCCTGCTGTGCGGTCAGGGACAGGGATAGGAAGAATCCGATAATCAGTAGGGCGCGTGAGATCATTTCAAAGGAACTTAGGTTAAAGGGAGCCGACCGGGGGCTGGCGGGCCGGCTAGGCTTCGGCAACGGGGGCGTCTTCCTTCGCTTCCTTTTCCGGGTTGCGGAAGGCGAAGGGGAGCATGATGAACATGCCGGCCATGATGGCCATATCGGCCACGTTGAAGATGCCGGTTTCCAGGCCGAAAGCCTGCATGTGGAACATATCAACGACGTGGCCGAGGTAAAGTCTATCCACGATGTTACTTAACCCACCGCCGACGATGAGCGCCAGGGCAATGACCTGCCAGCGGTTGAGGAACTTCTCCCGAAAGATATAAACCAATAGCGCGATCAGGAGGGCGGCGGGGAAGACCTCGAGGAAGATGGTGCGCAGTACCGGGCCGAGGTCGGAGCCCATCGATAGGAAAGCCCCCGTGTTACGGGCGAAGGTCAGGGTAAAGAGGCCACCGAAGTAGCCGACGTCCGGGTGGCCCTGCAGGTGCTCGAGGGCGAGGTGCTTAACGTACTGATCGAGAATTACGGTGAGGAGTACCGTGGCGGCGACCGATACGATGCGAGTCCTGAAATACTTCATGCGGGCCTATTCATTTGGCTTTAGGGGCGGAGATCATTTGCTGCCGGAGAATACTTCGGCGAGTTTGCGTTCCAGGGCGGGGCCACGCAAATTGCGCGCAAGGATACGACCTTCCGCATCAAGCAGCACGGTCTGTGGTATACTGCTTACGCCGTACTGCTTGGCGACGGAGCTCTGCCAGCCCTTCAGGTCGGAAACGTGCAGCCACGAGAGTCGATCGTCGGCAATGGCTTTCACCCACCGGTCACGCGTTCGATCGAGGCTGATGCCGAGGATCTCGAAGCCCTGGTCTTTGAAGCGCTCGTAGAGGCGAACCACGTTCGGATTCTCCTTCCGGCACGGCCCGCACCAGCTGGCCCAGAAATCGAGCAACACTACTTTGCCGCGCAGCGACTCGAGTTCGACGGTTTCCCCGGCGGGTGTTTCGCCGGCGAAGGTGGGGGCTTCGGCGCCGATCGCGAAAGAGCGTAGGCTGCCCGCTTGCAGTTTGATTTGCCGGACGACCGCCGGATGGCTGGCCTCGAAACGCTCGATCACCGCCTCGGCTACGGGTACGGCCGCCGGATGCTTCTTTTTCATCAGGGCCGCGAAGCCGCCGCTCATGGCGAATAGTTGCGCGCGGCTGTTTTGCGGCCACCGGTCGTAGACCTGTAACAGGATATTAGCGAGCTGTTCGCCGGGGATGGCACCGGAGAGGGTGTTTACGAAATTGCGGTTGCCTTCGTACGTCCAGGGCAGGTCGTTGTAGCTGCTGTCCTGAAAGTCGACGTTCTCGAAGTAGGTATTGACGAAATAATCGAGCTCGTTTTGAAAACGGCCGTCGTTGGCGGTCAGGTAGCTGCGGTAAGTGTTCAGCGTGGCGATCCGGTGGAGTAGGGGAGAAGTCGTTTTCAACTCCCGCAGTTTTGCTAGTTTTCGATCGTCGAGCCGGGTGAGCTCCGCTAGCCTGGCTTGCACGGTGGCCGTGTCCTTTTGTTGGTTCGCCTTTACGTAGGCACGCGTGATGGCGGTCGACTCCGCGCCGGCTTGCTGGAAGGCACGCTTGAGGTCCTGATACCCGCGGTTGATTTCGGAGCCGGTTAT
>OY764705.1:0-42351 GCA_963668285.1 uncultured Lewinella sp.
GTGCCAAATACCTTTTCGACCGACTTCGGGCGGGTGATCGGTACGGCGACGAGCGTTTCGGAGCGGGAATACCAATCCGTATTCGGTACCATGACGTTTGATTACGATAATAAATTCATCGTTGACGTTTCGGCGAGAAACGATTGGTCGTCGACGCTTCCCGCGCCGCATTCCTTCTTCTACCCATCCGTCGGGGCTACGCTGATCGTATCCGAGGTGATCGATCTGCCAAAGGTGTTCTCCTTCGTCAAGCTACGCGGTACCCTCAGCGAAGTGGGTAACGATGCGAGCCCCTACCGCCTGCTGAATACTTTTCGGGTTCAGCAAGGGGGAGCGAACGGTTTCATCAGCCAGGACCCCGAGCGTAACCTGCCGGACCTTAAACCGGAGATCACCCGGGGGCTGGAGTTCGGTACCGATATCCGTATGTTCGGCAACCGCCTCGGCGTCGACCTCACGTGGTACCGGACGAACAGCCGCAACCAGCTCCTACTGGTACCGCTACCGGCGCCGAGTGGCTTTTCCAGCGAGTACATCAATGCCGGTGACATCCAGAATACCGGTATCGAACTGACGTTGAACGGATCGCTGGTACAGACGCCGGACTTCAACTACAGTACTACGGTGAACTTCGCGCGAAACGTCAACCAGGTCATCGAACTGACGGACCGTATCGACCGGGTATTCCTCGGCGGTGGCTTGGGGCGTACGGCCGGCCCGCTGGTGGAGAAGGGTGGTGAATACGGCGACCTCTACGGCGAAGGCTGGTTGCGCGACGACCAGGGCCGCTTCGTGGTCGATGATATGGGCTTACCGGTCGGCTCCGGTGGCGGGCAGACCTTTGTCGGCAACTTCAACCCCGATTTCACGCTGGGCTGGAACCACCAGTTGAACTACAAGGGCTTTAACTTCAGCTTCCTGCTGGACGGGCGCTTCGGCGGCGTAATCGTATCCGGCACGGATGCCAACCTGGCTTTCGATGGAAACGCCGAGTACACCCAGGAATACAGGGACGGCGGGCTGGTGCTCGATGCGGTCACCGCCGATGGTACCCCGAACACGACGGCCATCACCTCCGAGGCGCTGTGGACGCGGGTTTCCGGCGGGCGTTACTCCTTCGGTGAGTTCTTCACCTACGATGCGACGAACGTACGCATTCGAGAGCTGACCCTGGGTTACACCTTTAATTTAGAGCGCATCAAGGCGATCAGCTCCCTGCGCCTTTCCGCCGTAGCGCGTAACCTAGCTTTCCTGTACCGGGGCAAAGCGACGCTGGACATCCCCGGCATCCCCGAGCGGACGTTGCAGTTCGACCCGGATATTCAACTCGGGGCGGGTAATTTTCAGGGGGTAGAATACGGTACGTTGCCTTCTACCCGCACCATCGGCCTTAACCTCCAAATCGAATTTTAGTGAACTACATCGATCAAACGTTACGTTCGGGCATCCGAATCGGCCGCTACCTACTTGCCACACTATTTGCGGTCGGTCTTTTAATGACCTGTACGGAGGATTTCGAGGAACTCAACGTGGACCAGACCAAGCTGGCGGTCCTCGGCGAGGAGGAGCTCCCATTTCTTTTCTCTAGAGCGCAATCGGCGTCATCATATGCTTTCTGGCGCTACCAGGTAGCCCAAAATCTGTTCAGCGATCTGTACAGTCAGTACTACGCCACGACGGCTACCTACTTCCCCAGCGACCGCAACGTGATACGCTTCGATTGGCTACAGAATCACTGGCTACCGATCTACACGGAGGCCGTACCGCAACTGAAAGTACTGCTCGATGCGTACGAGCCCAACACCCCCGAGTACGCCCTTGCGGATGTGACGTGGGTGTATGCTTTTCACCGGCTGAGTGATTATTACGGCCCCGTCCCCTACTTCCAGGCCGGCGAGCCGCTACCCAGCGTGCCCTATGACCCCACCTCGCAGATCTACGACGATATGCTTAAGCGGTTGACCGCTTCGGCAGAGGTTATCGCCGCGAATCAGGATGCTACGCCGTACGGATCGTTCGACCTGATATACGACGGCGATATGACGAAGTGGTTGAAGTTCACGAATAGCCTGCGTTTGCGCCTGGCAATGCGCATCTCCGACGTCGACCCCGCCCGCGCCCGCACGGAAGCCGAGGCAGCCGTGGCCGGAGGCGTGTTGGAAAGCGTGGCCGACGATGCTTTCATGCTAAAATCCCAGGCCGGGGATGACCTGAATGGCCTGGCGGGTATATCCGTCTGGAATGAGTTTCGGATGAGCGCGGCCATGGAGTCGACGCTGAAAGGCTACGATGACCCCCGCATGGGCGTATTCTTCCAGCCCGATTCGGAAACGGGGGAGTTCAACGGATTGAGAAACGGGCTGACCCCCGCCCAACTCGGTGAGGAAATGAATACCGCCAACTTCAACTCCAACGTCGGAGAGCGCTGGGCAATCGGTAGCGGTTCGGCCTGGGTGCGCCAAGGAACAACGCGGCAGAATATCATGCACGCCGCCGAATCCTACTTCAATCGGTCGGAAGCCGCTCTGCTCGGCTGGGAGGTCGGCGGGAGCGCTCGAGAACTCTACGAGAGTGGCATCGAGGCATCCATGATGCAGTGGGGAATAAGTGACGCGGCGGCCATCGGGGCCTACCAGCAGTCAGACAATACGCCGATACCACCGCTGGACTTTCTCCAATCCCCGGCGATGAACGACGTACCCGTAGCTTGGTCGGCCGATGCCGACATTCAGCTCCACCAGATCGCCATGCAGAAATGGTTGGCGCTCTACCCGGACGGTATGGAAGCCTGGGCGAATCTGCGCCGGATGGACCTGCCACAAATTTACCCCGTGGCGAACTCGGAAAATAGCTTGCTGCCGGACGGCGAACGCCCCCGGCGCATCCCCTTCATCGATTACGAGGTCAATACCAACAATGAAGCGGTAGAGGCCGCCCGCAGCCTCCTCGATGGCCCGGATGACGTCACCACACGGATTTGGTGGGACGTCGATTAGGTCGCACCTTCACCCGGGTGTCCTTGGTTCGTTATCTTCTTTTCATTCCCCCGCTATTGCTGATGGTGGGCTGCTCCGGAGAAGGGCCGGCTACCCTATTCGTCGCGGTGCCCCCCTCGGCCTCCGGCCTGCGCTTCAATAACGCGCTTTCGGAGTCCGCGGACTTTAACGTGCTACAGTATGGCTACTTCTACAACGGAGGGGGCGTAGCAATTGCCGATTTCAATCGGGACGGGATAGAGGACGTCTACTTCAGCGGTAATCTGGTGGCCAATCGACTATACTTCGGGAAGGGGGAACTGGAATACCGGTTAGCACCCGAGGCTGCGGGAATCGGTGGCGTAGACGGCTGGAATACCGGCGTCAGCGTCGTAGACATTAACGGAGACGGGCTGCTCGATATCTACCAGTGCCGCTCAGCGGCTAAATCCCCCCGGCTTCGCCGCAACCTGCTATTTATCAACAACGGCGACGAAACCTTCTCCGAACGCGCTGCGGAATACGGGTTGGACGACCCCGCCTACGGCACCCAGGCCGCCTTCTTCGACTACGACCGGGATGGTGACCTGGACGCTTTGCTGCTCAATCATAGCGTACAGGAATACGCCGGGTTTGCATCGGTAGATCGACGACTGAAGGATAAGACGGATCGGAATTACACCAGCAAACTGCTGCGTAACGACGGGGGCAAATTCACCGACGTGACGGCGGAAGCGGGGCTGACTTCCAACGTGCTCAGCTTTGGCTTGGGGCTGGCGGTGGACGACTTCGATAACGACGGCTGGTTAGATCTCTACGTAGCAAACGACTACAACGAAGAGGACTACCTCTACCTGAACCTACGCGACGGCACCTTTGCCGCCCGCCAGCACGCCGCCTTCGATCACCAATCCCTATTCTCGATGGGCTGCGTCAGCACCGACGTAAATAGTGACGGGCGGATGGACATCGTGACGCTGGATATGCTGCCGGAGCATAACGAGCGCATCAAGATGACCGCCGGGGCGGACAATTACCAAAAGTATCGAAAGCTCGTCTCCGAAGGGTTTCACCATCAATATAGCAGGAATATGCTGCAACTCAACGTAGGCGAACCCGGCCGACCGGCATTCGTAGAAGTCGGGCAGCAGTGGGGGGTGTCGAATACGGATTGGTCGTGGTCCGTACTCTCCGGCGATCTGGATCTGGATGGCCACCCCGACCTCTACGTTACGAACGGATACGCCCGCGACTATACCAATATGGAATTCCTCAACTATACGGTTGCGGCGCAGCGCCGGGGGGCGGCGGCGGACCCGATGGAAGTCATCGAGAATATGCCGGTGATCGACGCCCCTAATTATGCCTTTCGGAACAACGACGGGCGGGGGTTCACGGACTCTTCGGCGGCGTGGGGCTTTACGGAGAACACCCAGTCAAACGGTGCGGCGCTGGCCGATCTGGATGCGGACGGCGACCTCGACCTGGTCGTCAGTAACGTCAATCAAGAAGCCCACCTCTACGAAAACCGACGGGCCCAGCGGAAGGGTAGCTACCTCGGGGTGGATTTGACTGAGGCCCCCGGGGCGGTAGCTATCGGCGCGCGCGTCGTGGTACATCAGGGAGATAAGCGTATGGAACAGCGCTTTCAGGCCGTACGTGGCTTTCAGTCGTGTAGTTATTCCCCCTTGGTCTTTGGTATAGCGAATGTGGACATTCCCATTGACTCGGTGGTTACGATTTGGTTAGACGGCCGCCGGGGCCTCACCGTCGGCCCTTCGATCAATAGTGTCATCCGGCCTGAATACGCTGCGTCGGCCGCGGTCGATGAGCGCCCTGTCGAAGCGCTTCCGGCGCGTGCGTGCGAAGATTCCGCGCGGGTGTACCGGGTGCCCGACAATCCTTTCGGCCGGCAGGGGCTACTACCATACTTACCGTCGAACGGAACTACCGGGGGGTCGGTACGCGTGGATTTGGATGGAGACGGGGCGCTGGATATGGTAAGGGTTGCCGCAGATTATTCCCTTCCGCTAAAGGACGATCGGCACCGGGTGCGGGTATTCCTCAATAACGGAAAGGAGCTGATCGGTGATCCGGAGTTCTTTAGCGATAACCTGTCGATTGCTTCCTCGACGGTCGTAGCGGGAGACTTCGACCACGATGGCGACCAGGATATATTCGTAGGTAATAGACTGGTACCCGGAAGGTACCCGGAAGCGGGCGCCAGTTATTATTTAGAAAATCAGGACGGTCGGCGGTTGGCGATCGCCAATGCAGTAGAAGTAGGTATGGTGACGGATGCTGCCGTTGACGCGAACGGGCAGCTTTACGTAGCCGTCGAATTCGGGTCAATCGTTCGACTCGATCCGATCACCGGGCTGTCGACTGAAATGTCTCCTAATGGCTGGTGGAGCCATGTGTCCGTCTTGGCTGGTGATTCGAGTGAAACACGCTTATTAGTCGGAAATATCGGGCTGAATAACCAGTACGCGGTAAACACCGATTCGGGTTTACGGCTGTTGAACGTGCAGGAAGATCGCTCATCGGCCCCAATACCGCTATTAGCTTTCGAGCAGCGAGGAAAGTGGTTCCCTATCGCCGCCCGCGACGAATTGTTTGCCAGCCGCCCGGATCTAAAAAGGCGGTATCCTGATTACCTGACGTTTTCCCGAGCGGAGATCAAGGAGCTGTTCCCCAATGCGGATGTTCTCAATTCACTTTCGTTAGAAACGTTTCACACCGGCGTGCTAACCCTTCGCGGTGATAGCGCTGCGTTTGCACCGCTGCCGCTGGAAGCACAACGCGCACCGGTGCTCGCTTCCCTGCAAACAGACGTGAATGAAGACGGCTTAGCCGATCTGCTTCTGGGTGGTAACTTGTTTACCACGCGGGTGCGCGTTGGAAGAATGGATGCTAACCACGTTCAGGTTTATCTGGGTACCACAGCCGACGCTTATAGCTATTCTCATGATTTGGGTATCAGGGGTGAGGTGTACGAACTGACACAAAAGGAGAATAAAGTGACCGTTCTGTTCACGGACGGAAGTGAGGAAACGGTGCAAATAAACAGCTTGCGAAGCCCACGAACGCCTACGTTTTAAAAATTTCGTACGGAGTAAAACGGAGAGGCGGAGCAAGACGGAGATGAGCGAGAGCATTCCGTTCCTCTCCACCCCTCCCTCTATCTCCGTAAGCAACCACGGTTGTAAAACTATATCCGCCGCTTCACCAAAGTTCCTGACTGACTGGTCTCCGTCAGTAAACCTTCGTCGCCGGAGTTGATTTCGGCCGCGTTGCCCTCATCGGTGTCGATGTGCATCTCCAGCTTATACTTGGGGCTGACGCGAATAAGTACGTTGCCAAAGGTCAGTTGCCGTCCGTCGCTGCCGACGGTAACCTCTACCACGTCCCGATCGCGAACGCCGAAGACATCCGCGTCCGCCGGCGTCATGTGGATGTGGCGCCAGGCGCAGATCAAGCCTTCTTTGAGGTCTACCTCCCCCGCCGGGCCGACGACTTTGCAGCCGGGCGTGTTCGCTACTTTTCCGGATTCGCGGACGGGGGCGTCGATACCCAAATAGAACTCGTCCGTACGGGAGATCTCGATCTGATCGACATTCCGCACCGGGCCGAGCACCCGCACGCGTTCGATCCGGTTGCGGGGCCCGACGATGGTGACCGTTTCTTCCGCGGCGTACTGGCCGGGTTGGGAGAGCCACTTTTTTACCCGCAATTCGTGGCCGGCGCCGAACAGGGCATCCACGGTTTCTTGCCGGAGGTGGATGTGCCGGGCGGAAATCGCTACGGGAATAGTGGGCAGCGTATTGACGGCGTCCTCGGCGCGGATCAGCCTGGCGCAGGAGCGGGCGATGGCCAGCTGTTCGTTGGTCTTCACCGCCAGCAACTTTACCCGGCTGTGGCGCATGTTGAACTCCACTACGGGGTGGGCGTCGGACAGCTCGATGGTATTGTTGAAATCTTCGTAGATCACCGCCCCGAGGAAGTCCAGGCGCTGCGCGACGCGGTGGCGAATGATGGCGCTGTTCTCCCCGATGCCGCCGGTGAAGACGATGGCGTCGACCCCACCCATGATGGCCGCGTAGCCACCGATGTATTTGCGCAGGCGATGGGTGAAAACCTGCACGGCCAACTGTGCGTCGGCATCCCCTTCGGTCGAGCGATCCAGGATGGTGCGCATGTCGTTACTGATACCGGAGAGGCCTAGCAGGCCGCTTTTGCGATTCAGCAGGTCGTCGATGTCACCCGCCGATAAGCCGGCGGTGCGGTGGAGGTAGGGGATGATGCCGGGGTCGATGTCGCCGCTGCGCGTTCCCATCACGAGCCCTTCCAGCGGCGTCATACCCATGCTGGTTTCTACGGATCGCCCGAACTCTATCGCCGCTACGCTGCAACCGTTACCCAGGTGGCAGGAGATGATGCGCAAATCCGCCGGTTCCGCACCCAGGAAAGCCGCCGCGGTGGCCGCTACGTATTTATGGCTGGTACCGTGGAAGCCGTAGCGCCGGATGCCGTGTGCTTCCATCAGCTCCTTCGGTAAGGCGTAGGTACTGGCGCGCCGGGGGAGCGACTGATGAAAAGCCGTATCGAACACCGCGAAGTGCGTCACGTCGGGAAATACCTGACGGGCGGTACGGATGCCCTTGAGGTTCACCGGGTTGTGGAGGGGGGCTAGCGGGCCGAGGGCCTCGATCTTAGCTTCCACCTCCTCCGTGATGCGGACGGTACGGTCGAATTCCTCCCCGCCGTGGACGACCCGGTGGCCGATGCCGTCGATGGTCCGGTCCTTCAGTTTATCGGCTAGGGCTTCCAGGCAGACGGCTACGGCCCGCTCCGGCCCGCTGCTTTCCAGTTGTACCTCCGAGCCGTCGGAGAAGCGTAGGGTAGGGCGGTCGAGTAGCCGGTCGGCACTCATCTCCAGTAGGTTGCGGCCGGTGTCGGTGTCGACCAGCGCCGCCTTGAGCGAGGAGCTGCCGGCGTTGAGGGTTAGGATTTGCATGTGGATTTATTTGGGGCTGGTTGTTGAGAGTTACAACTGCCCCGGCGGCGGACGGTTCCCAGCCCTGCTCCTATTTTCCGGGGCCATGCACCTGCGTCCTCGCAATATGACTATTAAGAAACAATGTTCAATGGCAAGGTCTCCCGCCAGCGGCCCCGCGTGAAATCAGGGAAATCTTGTGGCATCCCATCCGCGGCGACCGAGGCTTCGCTCAGCGGGGCAACGGCACTCCAGTAAGCGCCTTCGTAAACGTTCTGATCGAGGGGGAGGCCCCGTTGCAGGCACTCTACGATGCGCGCCATCATGATGCCGTCCATGCCGCCGTGGCCCGTACCCCGGGCCGCCGGGCCCAAGCGGGTGTAAAGCGGGTGGTCGTGGGCCTCGTAAAGCGCGGCTAGATCGTCCCCCTGCACCCAATTGTGGTGGTCTTCCGTCAAACCGGGTACGCCGCCTTCGAGGGCCACGCGGGTGGGGAAGCCGGCCAGGGTGCCTTTCGTGCCCTGAATCAGATTGTGGCGGGTATACGGGCGGGGGCTTGTCTCATCCCACTGCATCATGATCGTCCGGCCCGCTTCCGTCTTGATAATTGAAGTATTTAAATCACCGCCTCGGTATTCCAATTGATTCCAACGGTGGTCGGGTGGATAGTTTTCATTGGCAAAACTTGCCCGGCCGCGTGACGGCGTCGAAAAGGAAGTTAATCTCCTGAAATTATCTTCCCCCCGCGCCAGGTTCATATACTGCGCTACCGGGCCGAGGCCGTGGGTAGGGTAGAGGTTGCCGTTGCGCCTGGCGTAGTGCTCGGTCCGCCAGGAGCCGGTGCCCCGCTCGACCTCGTTCATCTGCCACCGCAATTCGTGGATGTAGGCGGCCTCGGCGTGCAGCGGCTCACCGATCAGGCCCTTTCGTACCATATTTAAAAACAGCAGTTCGTCGCGGCTGTAATTGACGTTTTCCAGCATCATACAGTGCCGGCCGGTACGTTCTGAAGTATCGATGATTTGCCAAAGCTCCTCTACCGTCAGCGCTAGCGGGACCTCAACGAAAGCGTGCGCACCGGCCTCCATGGCGGCAACCGCCATCGCCGCGTGGGTCGCCCAATTGGTGGCGATGAAGACGGCCTCCGGTTTTGTTTCGCTCAGCATGTCGCGCCATTCGTTTTCCCCGCCGGAGTACGTGCGCGCTTCCCCGTGGCGGGCATCGACTTCGACAACCTGGGTAACGGCCTTGCGGATGTTGTCTTCGTACAGATCGCAGATACCGACCACCTCCGTACCGGGCTGCGCCGCGAAGTTGCCGAGGTGCTGCGGGCCACGTGCACCCAGCCCGATGAAGGCGGCGCGGACGGTAGGCAGCGGAGCGGCCGCAAAGTCTCCCATATACTGCCCGTCAGGATTTTTTTGGGCGAGGACGCAGGTGCTGAGTATCGTACCGGTTGAGAGCAAGCTTGATTTTTGCAGGAAGGCGCGGCGGTTAATTTTGGACATATCGCGGAAGGTTTTAAGCTACATAATAAGGATTTCTCCAAGGTCACCCGACCCGCCCGATACGGACCTAGCCGTATGTAAACGTATAAAATCGCAAGTATTCGTTTAAATGACGACTGATGGAAGCGGCTACCGGCACCTTGGCGGCAAATAACCTCTTCTATGTCTTCTAACCCCGCCCTGGAGCTTGCTTACGACTACACTGCCCATACCAACCGAAACCTCTTCGTTACCGGAAAGGCCGGCACGGGCAAAACGACTTTTCTGCACCGCGTCCGCCGTGAGGTAGCCAAGGAGGTGATCGTAGCCGCCCCGACCGGTATTGCCGCCGTCAATGCCGGGGCGCAAACCATCCATAGCTTGTTCTCGCTCCCTTTCGGCTTTCTGCCGCCGAATGAGGTGGTGCACCGCGCCCGCCGCCTCAGCCGCCGGAAAGCAACCGTACTGCGCGCCGTGGATCTGCTGATCATCGATGAGGTGAGTATGGTGCGGGCCGACGTGTTGGACGCTATCGACCGTGTTTTGCGTAAGGCCCGCGGCAAGGACCAGCCGTTCGGCGGCGCCCAGGTGCTGTTGATCGGGGACCTTCACCAACTCCCCCCCGTCGTCACTAAGGACGAGCACGATCTACTGGCCGAGCATTACGCCACGCCTTTTTTCTTCAGCGCGAAGGTGATGCGGGCGGCCCGCCCCGTGACTATCCCCCTGACCCGCATCTACCGCCAACGGGATGAGCGGTTTATCGGCTTACTCAATAAAGTCCGACAGGGGGCAGTCGACCGCCGGGTGATCGACCAGCTCAACGCCCGCTACGTAGCCACCGCCGCGCTGGCTACCGAGGAGAACCGAATTACCCTTACTTCCCACAACCGTACCGCCCGCCAGATCAACCTGCGCGAAATGGATCGCCGCCCCGGTAAGCCCCACCGCTTCCGTGCCGTGATCGAGGGAAAGTTCCCCAAACAGCTCTACCCCAACGACCCTGAATTAGCCTTTAAAATAGGGGCGCAGGTTATGTTTAATCGTAACGATACCACCGGCCGGCAGTATTTCAACGGCAAGATCGGGCGCATCCTGGCCATCCACCAAAATCTAATTACGGTACAGTGCCCGGGGGAGGACACCATCGACGTCACCCCGGTCGTATGGGAGCATACCGAGAAAACCCCCGGCGATGAAGGTGGCCATTTAAAAGAAGTGACCGTCGGTACCTTCGAGCAACACCCCCTGCGCCTCGCCTGGGCCATCACCATCCACAAAAGCCAGGGCTTGACTTTTGATAAGGTCACGATCGATGCCGGCGCTTCTTTCGATCACGGTCAGGTCTACGTAGCCCTAAGCCGCTGCCGCACGCTCGAAGGTATCCAACTGAGCAGTCGGCTGAGTAAGCACTGCATTCGTACCAACCGGCAAGTCGCCGACCACTCCGCTGCCGCCACCCGCGACCGGCCCACTGACGACGACCTCCTCCGCGACCGCCGTAACTTCCAACTTGTCTGCCTGCAAGAGATATTCGACTTCCAACCCGTCGAGCGCCTGCTTACGAAGCTGGCGAAGCACTTCACCCACCCTCACCACCGCTTTCAGGGTCAGGGCCACGAACGGTTCCTAGAATGCCTCCCCACCTTTAAGGCCGAATTGTTCCAGGTCGCCGGTAACTTCCTCCCCACCATCACCCGCCGCCGCCCGTCGGGCCCGCCTCCGGAAGAGGACGAAACCTTCCAACAACGGCTCCGGTGCGCCGCCACCTACTTCACCGATAAACTCGCCGCCGCCCCCGGGAGCCACCTGACCGATATCCACTACCAAACCAACAACACCCCCCTCCGCACCCAGATCGAAGACCTGAAAAAGCAGCTCCAATCCGAGCTTCACCTTAAGCTAAAGTCCTTCGACTGGCTCCGTACCGGCTTCACCGCGGAGGGGTACACCCAAGTTCGCACTAAAGCGCGCGCGCCCTCCAGCCTGACTGCGAGCCTACCCGCTACCTCCAACCCGGTGATCCGCCAACCCACTTATCCACTCATCGCGCCCCCCACTCACCCCGACCTGGAACGTCACCTACGGGAATGGCGCCTGGCCACGGCGAAGGAGCTCAATACCGCCGCGTATACCATTCTGCCTAACAAACCCCTCGTCGGTATCGCGGCGGCCCTCCCCGTTACCCACGAAGCCCTTCTACGCATCCACGGCTTCGGGCCCAAAAGCCTCGAACGCCACGGCGAAGATATTCTGGCCGTGGTCCGCAAATACACCCGGCTCCACGGTCTGGCGGGTAACCAACTCCATGCCACCCCCAAAGGCACCGTAAAGCAGGATACTTACCAACGGACCCTCCACCTCCTCCGGGGCGGCCAGAGCATCCAGCAAGTAGCTACCGCCCGCAAGCTGAAGGAAGCGACCATCTACGGCCACGCCCTCCGCTGGCTCCGCAAAGGCAAGCTTCGGCTTGAAGACCTCCTGCCCCCCGAACGCCTGCAGGCCCTCCTCACCTACACCTCCGGTCGTACGCTGACGGATATCTCCCTACTCCACCACGAAGCCCGCGGGCGGTATTCCTTCGGGGAGTTGCGATTGGTGCTGACGCCGGTGTAGTTTGTCAGACGGCCGCCGCGCTTCCTATTAGTAGGTTATTGCTAACAGCCTACCCCCCTCCCCCCAATCGGAAAACAGGCACATCCACACTCCCCGTAACCATAAATCGTAATGCCCGCGCTTCCCGCTCCTCCGTCCCCCCCGCCGGAAGGTACATGCGGACTGCCGGGCCGTGCTGCACCCCGATACCTACCGAGAAGGGGGACTTCGGGATGTTGTACAGCAGATGTAAACCCGGGGCAACTACGTTGCGCAGGGAAAAATCGGGCAAACGCTCCACGGAGCTGCCGTCATCCAACTCATTGCCGGATAGGCGGAAGGTCGAGATGGCGCCGAGGTCCAGTAGGGAGGCGAAAAGCGTGAAGGACTCGTTCTTCCGGATCAACCGGCTATAGCTCAGACCTATGGGTACGAAAAGGGATACGGTAGTGGAGGGGTCGGCTAAAGCGGTCGAGGTCTCGTCCGCGGGCAGGGTAAGTTCTTCCCGGGCGAAGGCCGCCCCGAAGTAAGCGCCGACTTCCAGACTGTGCGATCGGGTGCGTTTAACCTGAGAGCTACCCGCAGGTAGGGCGATGGCGTTAATGGCCCCTTCGATATCCGCGGCATCTTTGGCGGCTACGACGTCGGCCATAAAGGTGCCGTAGCGGAAGAAATCGTCGCGAAACTTCCCTTGCGCCGTCGTTCCGGCCGGTAAAGCATCCAACAAACCCAGTAGATTGATCAGGTTACCGACGGCGAAGCGGAACTCTTTGCGCCGCGTATACACGAACAGCTCCGAAAACTCCCGATTGAGGGCCGGCACGTCGGTAAAGGAGGGATGGCGATCGGCCAAAGAACGTAGATCCGGTTCCGCCTCCACCCGTAGCGGTACCGGCGTAGCCCGAAGGATCGGGGTGTTCAGTAGCCGCTCCAGCGTATTCGTGATGAGCTGTACGGTAGCCAGTTGTACCTCTAGGTTATTATCGGCAGCCAACTCCCGTCGGGTCTGGTAATCGGCGAGCTGGAGGTGGACGTCCAAGAGTAAGTCGGTTGCCGCGGGGGTATGGACGTTCTTACCGCGTAATACCCGTGCGATGCGTTCGTAGGTCACGCCTTCGAGCAGGCGGCGGGCTCGGCCGTCGGTGTGGAAGCGACTTAGCCCCTCCTTTTCTACGAATGCTTGGTTGTCTGCTTCCGCCAGCAGGAAGAAGAGCTGCTGAACCACCCCGAATACCTGTTCGAACACTTTGATGTTGTCTAAGGCACGGTACCCATCGGGCTCTTGCATCCGGTCGAATGCGCGCAGGGCATCATCGAGCTGTTGGTAGGTAGCGGCGACTTCGGCAATCTGCCGGCGGAGGGGCCCGGCGGGTGCCGCCGCAACCGGCCCCGCCCCGGGTCGGATGCGTACCCCGTTTTGCGCTACGTCACCGGCTTGCGTACCGTTCAGCCAGGCGTCTAACCGCGCTTCCACAGCCAGGAGTTGGGTGTAGGCAGCCACTCGGTTCTCGGGCAAGTCGATGGTAAGCTGGCGGAGGAGGCGGAGGGCGGGGGCGTCCCCCCGACGGCCGGCGGCGGCGATGCGGTCCTGTAAGGCGCGTTGCAAGGCATCGTAGGAGGGGCCATAATTACCGTCACCCCCGAAGGCGGATCTCAGGGCCGCCAGATCGATCTGCGCCCGCTCCAGCAGGTCGGCCCGCTCGGCGTAAATGGCCAGGGGAGAGGCATTGGATGCCAGCGCCCGGGAGGCCTGCAAGCCGGCGGCACGGCGTAGTGCCGGATCGGCCGGGCTGGCACCGGGGCCGAATAGCTCGTCGTAGCGCGTCAGGGTAGGGTAGGCCTCGTAGAATTCATAGGCCTCCTCCCCGTTTAACCATTTGGTGATGATGCGGCTGTTGCCGGTATTCCTGTCGGCACTTTCGCGGTTGGTACGCAACGGAAGCTCCAGCGCTTCGACCGCCTCGAACAAGCGATCCACTTCGCGCTCCGCCGCCCTGAACCTGCGCTTGGCGGCACTTCCAGCGGGTGCCGTACCGTCGAGTACGTCGTAAGTTTCCTCGAAAGCATCCAGCGTGGAGGCAAGCGCATCGTCGAAGGTGTTGTTGAGTGCCTGGACGCTGCGGGAATACGCTTCCAGGGCGGCAACGACGGCACGGTAGGTGGGTTCTTCGCCGGTGGTGCTGGCGGCGATGTCCAGGTCGAGATCCCGGCGGGTGGCCGCCCGGCTACGTTGGAGTTCCTGGTAGGTGAAAGTGACGATATCGGTGAGCGGTACGTTGCGGATATCGAGGTCCAGGATACGGTACAGTAAAAAGAGGTTATAAACCCCGGGCCGGCGGAAGCTATCCGCATCCCGTGCTTCCAGGTAGCGGCCGAGGTTATAGGCTATGCCGTTCAGGTCTTTTAGGAAAGCGGCCCGGATGCTCGGAAGGACGGAGCGGTAGTTCAACGGGTCGAGGCCGGGCAGGTAAGTGGTGGTATTCGGAAACAGGTGGTTGAGCGAGTCCCTACCGAGGTCTTCCCGCAAGCGGTCTAGGAAGCTGTAGGTGAGTTCCTCCCGTGCGCGGCGGGCGATCCAGTCGGAGAGGCCGGCCAGGGCGACGCTGACGAAATCGGCCGGGCTCGACGGTAGGTTACGCGCCGCGGCGGCCCCCGCGGCAACACCCAGGTCGGACGCCAGCGGGTCGGGGTGAGTTACGGAGAGCAGGACCGCCTCCAAATCTAACGCTCCCCCCGAGATGAACACCCCGTACGGGTCCGTTCCGATCAAAGAACGGCTGCGTTGCTGGTTGAAAAGCGGAGTGAGCAGGCTATCCGGGTCGTCCACGGCGTAGCCGTCCATTAACACGTCGAGCTTGGTATGCAGGAGGAATTCCCGCATTGCCGCGTTCTCGGCAAAGTGGTCGATCAGGGCGGCCCCGTTGGTCAGTTCGCGTACGCGTGCGCTATCGGGCATCGCGGCGTAGAAGGCGAGCGTAACGATGGTACGATCCAGGGCGGGGAAGAAGTTATCGCTGGCCCCTTCGATGCTATCCAGGTCCGATAGTAAGGTTTGCAGGTCGGTGCTTACGTTCTGGGCGGGAAGGACCGAGTAAACCGTCGTGACCAAAAGCAGGAGTAGCGGACGCATAGAGGGGGGCTTAGGCAATCGGGAAAAGGCGGTCGTCGATGAAGTTCGTCGCCGCGTCGATGCCGGCGGGCAGTTCGGCCCCGGTCACCGTTCTAAGCGCGGATAAGTAGGTGCGCTCGAACGTTACGTTGTCCTCCAAGGGGGTATCGACGAAGTTGCCGCGCAGTGAGGTGGCGTACAGGTCGGCGGCGCTGACGTAGCGGTTACGCGCATTCTTGTAGGCCGTTTGGTCGGGTAGATCGCCGGCTTTCCGCAGCCGCCGCCGGGCATTCGTGATTTCACTTCGGAAGGCCAGTACGTTATCCATCATCCGAAGGTTTCCGGGGCTGGGCAGTACGGCTTCGTGCCGTACGCCATCGCCCCGTTCGGAGTTGGGCGGCCCCGGGTGGTCGGTGCCGGCCCCAGCATCACCCCCGGCGGGCGGGCCGGCGGTATCGCTAAAGGCAGTGGGCACCGGCAAGGGGAAGTGTGCCTCCGCCCATTCGAAAAAAGCAACGCGGCCATCCTCCAGCGCCAACTCGCCGTCGCGCAGGCCAAGGGCAATGGCGCGGAGCCCTTCTCCGTCCACCTCTTCGGCGGCGGGAAACGGGTCGGCTAACTGGATCTGCCGTAAACGAAGCAGGAGCGTTTGGTTGTCGGCCTTTGTCCGCTGGCTCGCTCCTTGCGTGCCCGTCGGTTGCTCGCCGGAGGCGGTGTACAGGCCCCGGCAACAGTCGGCCGCATCGCGTAAAAGCTCGTCCTTGAACGTCGGCATAAGGGATTGTCTGATTTCCAGCTCTAAGGTAAGTGCTCGTAGGCACAGCTCGGAACCTCGCTTCTTAGCCCGTAACCCTACATCGCGCCAGCGTGCGGGACTGGACGAAAGGCAAGCTGCGGCCACGCCGACAAACCGAACATCCCGCGCACGGCTTCGCTTTGTATCTTTGCGCGCCGCTGGACGTAACGTGGCAAAACCCCCGCATATGGTATTCCTTGAGTTCGAACGCCCCCTGGAAAAGCTTTACGAGCAGCTGGAAAAGGTGCGCGAAGTGGCCGACGACGGCGTCGTAGATATGGATACGACCATAAGCGAACTCGAGAACCGTATCAAGCAGACCCGAAAGGAAATCTACTCCAACCTCACCGGCTGGCAGCGCGTCCAACTCAGCCGCCACCCCGAACGGCCCTACACGCTTTTCTACATCCACAACATGTGCCGCAAATTCATCGAGCTGCACGGAGATCGCTGCTACGGTGACGATAAGGCCATCGTCGGCGGCATCGGCCAACTCGGCGATCAGACGGTCGTCATCATCGGCCACCAAAAAGGCGTCAACACCAAAATGCGGCAGTACCGCAACTTCGGCATGGCCAACCCCGAAGGCTACCGCAAAGCCCGCCGCCTGATGAAGCTCGCCGAACGCTTCGGCTTCCCCGTCATCACCCTTATCGACACGCCCGGCGCCTACCCAGGTATCGAAGCCGAAGAGCGCGGGCAGGCCGAAGCCATCGCCCGCAACCTGTTCGAAATGGCCAGCCTCCGCGTGCCGATCCTGTGCGCCGTCATCGGCGAAGGAGCCTCCGGCGGCGCCATCGGCATCGGCCTGGGCGACCACATCATGATGCTTGAAAATACCTGGTACTCCGTCATCAGCCCCGAATCCTGCTCCAGCATCCTCTGGCGCAGCTGGGATTACAAAGAGCAGGCCGCCGACGCCCTCAAACTCACCGCCGACGATATGCACGGCTTCGGCATCATCGACGAAATCATCAAAGAACCCCAGGGCGGCGCCCACAACAACGGCAAGGAAATGGCCAAGATCCTCAAACGCCAGCTAAAAAAAGCCCTCACCCGCCTGCAAGCAAAAGACATCGACCAGCTCATCGAAGAGCGCATCGAAAAGTACTCGGGGATCGGCCGCGTTAAAGTAGGGTAGGAGGACGGCCTCCGGCCTTTAGCGGGGAAGAGGCGCTGCGCGCTTTAGGACGGCTTCGCCTTTAGGCCCTACTCGATCCCGTATCCACTCATTCACTCATCCTTACATCCACTCATCCCCGAACCCTCATGCCTAACTTCACCGGCACGGGCGTAGCCCTGATCACTCCCTTCGACGAGCGCTACGCCATTGACTACCCCGCCCTTGGTAACCTGATCGATTACGTGATCGACGGCGGCGTAGATTACCTCGTCAGCCTGGGAACCACCGGCGAAGCCATCACCCTAAGCACCGAGGAATGCCGGCAGATCCTCGACTTTACCATCCGCCGGGCCGACGGCCGCGTGCCGGTCGTTGCCGGCTTTTTCGGAGGCAACTACACCGAGAAGCTCGAGACCATTATTAAGGCGTACAACTTCGATGGGGTAGCGGGCATCATGTCGTCCAGCCCCGCTTACAGCAAACCGCCCCAGGAAGGCATCTACCAGCACTTCATGCGCATCGCCGACGCCAGCCCGCTGCCGGTGATCATCTACAACGTCCCCGGGCGCACCAGTTCGAACGTGCTGCCGTCCACTATCCTGCGGCTGGCCGAGGGGCATGAGAACCTGGCCGCCGTCAAGGAAGCCAGTGGTAAGCTGGAGCAGTCGGTGGAAATCCTGAAGCACTGCCGTAAAGACTTCGCCGTGCTAAGCGGGGAGGATACCCTGGCCACCGCCATCATCGCCATGGGCGGCCACGGCAGTATCAGCGTCATCGCCAACGCGCTGCCCCGCCACTTCAGCGATATGATCCGCGCCGCCATGGCCGCCGACCTCCCCCGCGCCCAACAGCTGAACTTCGATCTGCTCGACGTCCACCCGCTGCTCTACGTGGAGGGCAACCCGGTCGGCATCAAGGCCGCCGTAAGCATGCTGGGCCTGTGCGGCAATCACCTCCGGGTCCCGCTCGTCCCTCTGAGCGAACCCTACCGCGAGGAATTACGCAAGCGCTTATCGACCGTGCCGAATTTTTCGTTATAGACCCGACATGCGTTGGTTCCGAATCTTTCTTATTGGCCTCCTGATCCTACTACTGCTCCCGATTCTGGGCGTTACCTTCTTCGGCACCCCCATCGCCCGCTCCGTCGTAGCCGCAGTCAACGATCGCCTGCAGGGAGAGATTCGCATCGACGAATACGACATCGGCTTCTGGCAAACCTTCCCCGACCTCTCCGTTAACCTCCGCGACGTAACGGTCGAAGGCTCCGACGGCAGCAACCTGCTCCGGGCCGGTCGCCTCAGCCTACAGTTGGATGTGGCCAGCCTGTTCGGAAAGGTCCGCGTAGAAAAAATAGTCGTCCGCGACGGTAGGCTCCAACTGCTCACCGACCCGGATGGCAACACCAACTTTCAACTGGCCGGATATACGCCCGTTGGGGAAACCCACCCGTCCCACACCAGCGCCACCACGGCGGAAGGCGGCGCGGAGCTCGCCCTGGCGCAAGCGATCCTGCAGGACATCCAGGTAATCGTCCGCGACCGGCAACTCGACGTCGACTGGGCGGGTAAAATAGAAGCCTTGACGCTTTCGGGTGATTTTGGCGCCGACCGCTACCTCCTCACAACCGACGGTAGCGTTTACATTGACTACCTGGACCAGGGCGGTGAGCGCTACGCCCAACGGCAGCGCCTCACGCTAACGGCAAAAACCGACGTCGACCGTGCCGACGATACTTACACGCTTTCCCCCCTCAGCATTACGGCCGGCGAACTGGAGCTGAACGTAGCCGGCACCCTACAGACCACCACCGAGGGCCTTCTAGCCGACCTCGCCCTGGAAAGCACCTCCGGTAACCTGACGGACCTCATCGGCCTCATCCCCCCCGCCTACGTCGGTACCCTCGACGAACTGGAAACCCGCGGCGAACTGACCATCACCGCCACCGCGAAGGGCAACTGGACGGCCGAGGCCTACCCCCGCATCGAAGGGCGGCTAAGCTTCGCGGGCGGCCGGGTCGGCAGCCCACGCACCAACCTCGGTGCCCGTGACCTTAACCTGGAGGCTACCTTCACCTACCTCGAAGGCCCCCGCGGCGACGTTCAGTCCTTCTCCATCGAAGAACTCACCGGCTACTTCCGCAACCAACCCTTCCGCCTCGAACTGCTGGTGGAGGACCTGAAGGACCCCCACATTCGCTTCATCGCCGACGGCGCTTACGATCTGCGCACCCTCCCTACCTTCCTGGGCGTTGGCCCCCTCACCGATGGCGATGGCTACGCCCGACTGGAAAACGTACGCCTCGAAGGCCGCTACGCCGATATGGTTCGCCCCCGCGGGATGGCCAACGTACGGGCGTCCGGCCGCATCCGCCTCGATGAGGGGGAGCTGACGGTTAACAACCATCTGCTCGCCTTCCCCTCCGGCACGCTCGAATTGGACCACAACAAACTACGCCTGCAAGATCTTCACTTTCGGGCTCCGGGGACCGACCTGTTCCTGACCGGCGAGGCGACCAACCTGATCCCCGTCCTTTTCGCCGACTCCCTTAATACCAATGACGCCGCGCTGCTATTCACGACGGAGCTGCGGGGTGAATCCCTAGACCTGGACGAGCTGCTCGCCGTGGCCGGCCCCGACGAGGTGGCTACCGAAAACGTTACCGACCCCGCAAGCAAAGACTCCTTGCGCAATCTGACCGTTCGGAGCCGCACCTATATCAGCGACCTATTGCGGGGTACTTTCAATGCGCAAATTGATGAGTGGGCTTACGGGGAGATCGAGGGTAGGAACTTCGTGGGCCAACTTTCCTGCCTTCCTGGCCAACTTCGCCTGCAGGGGCTTACCGAGGCGATGGGCGGTGAGCTTCAGGTCGATGGAAAGGTGGCCATCGGTGAGCGACTGCGGTTCAGCGGATGGGTAGCCGGCGGCGCGGTGGACGTGACGGAGTTTTTCCGCCAGGGGGAGGCGTTCTCCCAAGAGGTCATCACCCACGAAAACTTGCGGGGGCAAATGGATGCCCGCCTGTGGATCGAAGCGGCTTTTGACGAGGAAGGCGACTTCGATTACCCGGCGCTGCGGGTGTTGGCCGATATGCGGATCCACGATGGAGAACTACGCGACTTCCCCCTCCTGAACAACCTGTCGTTCGCGCTAAAATCCGGCGACCTCGAACGTATCCGGTTCACCGAATTGACTAATTATTTCGAGATCGACAACGAAACCCTTTACCTCCCCCTTATGTCGATCCGGTCGAGCGCCCTGAACCTGGAGTTGGCCGGAGCGCACTCCTTCGAGCAGGATATCGCCTACTACCTCAAAGTGAATGCCGGTCAGGCGATCGCTAATAAGCTGGCGCGCCACGACGAGGAGCTGGAGATCCTCCCGGAGCGGCGGGGGTGGTTCAACCTTTACTATTCGCTCCTGGGCCCGTTAGAAACGTTTGCGGTCGAGCGAGATAAGCGCGGGGTAAAACAAGCTTTTGGCCGGAGCGTTGCCCACCGGGAACGGATTCGTAGGGAGTTGGAGGGGCGCTTTGCCGGGGCTACGGTGCTGGTAGAGACCAATCGCTAGCGCTAAACACTAAATTCAAACTCGTCCAAATAGCCCCATTTCTTGCCTTCATTCCAAAGTTCTGCTTCCCGCTCCAGCGCTTCGTCGGCTTCGAGCGGTTCGGTGGCGCCGAGTGCGTCACGGGTGTCGGGGTTACGTTGTAGGAGCGCGAGTCTGTCGGGCGGTGCGGAGGCCGGCGCGGCCGGCGCCTGGGTGCCGATCAGGACGGTCGGCTCGCCCGCCGTGATCGTGCCGGCGTGAGAAGTCATGCTGCCCATCGTCGCGGCCGGCATTCCGTTGATCAGTACGCGGGCTTCCCCCTGCGCTATGGTACTGGGTGGCCCTACGCAGAGGCAGGGGTGGCCTACGGTCGCGGCCGGTTTGTTGCCCGCCAGTACGTTGACCGACCCCTGCATCACCGGCCCGCCGACGTGGGGGACGGTGCCGGTGCACATCGGGCATACGTGAGGGGAGCCTAGAGTAGCTAGAGGGCCTGGCATAGTGACGGGAGTTTACAGTTTATTGGGGTAGTTGATCGGCCGAAAGTAGCCCCTCCAGCCATCGTGACCGGCCAGCGCCCTGCCGGTGCGTTGGTAGTAAGAGGTGCGGCTGCAATTTTTCTGCTTGTGCCCTCCGCTGTTCCTGTGGAAGGTTTCGTCCGAGCTACCACCGCTTCCGATGCTTTCCAGGATGGTTACCGTATTAGCGTCGGCTTCGTACACCACCCCCGTATGACCGCCCTTGCCGGTGCGCCAGACGAAAATATCCCCGGGCATGGGCACGAAGCTTGCCTGGTCGCCCCCGGGTGGCTGGATCAAATCGGTCGTCCCCAAACTCCGTTGGAAGGTTCGCTCGCTGACCATTCCTGCGGTGGAGACGTGTTTGACCGACGTCGTAACGCCGAGTGCGTGGAGGTACCTACAGACGAACTCGGAGCAATCCAGGTATTCCATGGCGGCGTCCGAATCGGTGGTCCGCAGAGAGGTGTCACCTTGCTGTTTGTAGGGTACGTGGGTATCCACCAAGGTCTTCATGTCCTCGAGGATGCCTTCCGTCTGCTCCCCTTCCGGGATCTCCCCTCCGCAGGTGCAACGAAATCCGTAGGGGTCGAAGGCACCGTGTGGGGCCTTGAGAATGGATTGCCCGCGCCGCTCCTTTTTGTAGAAGTCGTCGTAATGACGCCGCACGGCACTCATCGATTCCTCCCGTTGCGCGTAACCCGCCCCGGGTAGGCTGGCCCATTCCTTTCTACACAGGTCGACCGCCTGGGCGAGGTCACCGGATTGAATCGCCCCCAGTGCCTTTCGCTTTTCTTTGATCAGGTAAAAGCAGTACTTGTCCTGACTTACCGGTGTAAAATCCGTCACCCCATTCCGGTTTCTCCAGTTGACGAAATTGTCATCCAACCAATTCGTGTAGGTGATCTGGTAGGCACCGGCGGCCGTTGAAATGAGCGTTTCGTCGTTCTTATTCGTGAATTCGTAGCGATAGTTGGGGTGAGTACTGAAGTCCTTACCGTGGTCGGCCAGCGTACTCCCGCCGACGATCCTACTGTAGCCTCCTTCGTCGACCGTCCCTTCGCCCACGCGGATCATCGACATAAAGGCCCGCAATCGCGTTTCGCAGACGCAGATCACATCCTGCGGGTACATCTGCCGCAGGGCGCGCACGAAGTTGATGCCCTCGAAATGCCATACGGACTCGCCCGAAGGCAGCCGGCGGGGCGGGCGGGCGTAGCGGCCTTGCTCGTATTCCTTCTCTAATTCGATCAGTTCGGCATCCATCCGCTGCCCGTCGGGCGTACGGGTAAATTCCGCGTCGGTAACGCGTTCGTACTGTTTCTCGATAGACTCCCGATCGACGTAGTAGGTCATCGGATAGGCCGGAACGGTCAGTACGCCTGGGTGAGCGGCGGCCGGTGCGGTACGGTGGCGGGTATAGTATTCCTCCAATTCCGCCAACCGTTGCGCTTTCGCCCGTTCGTTGGCCACTACGTCGTAATCCGCATCGGCCTGCCTGAAGTAATATCCGTGAATGGCCTGGCGCTTGCGCGCGTACTCCGCCTCCCGCGAGTCAGGCCCGGGGGAGTAGGTTGCAGCCTGTACCCCGCCCCACCACATCAACTGGTTGACTTTTTCCTTTAATAGGGCCAACTGCTCGTCGCGGCGCTTCTCCAGTTCGCTTTTTCGTTCGTCGTCTTCTTCCGCATCGATGCCGAGTTGGTAGAATTGCTTGGCCTCGGCGGCTATCTCGTCCGGCGTATACGACCATTCACTGCGGTGGCGGACGATCAGCTTCCCGAGGCGGTCCGCGTAGCGCGGGTGGCTCTGTACGCGTTGTAGCTCGAGTGGGGTGAGCACGTTATTTCCGTCCTGGTCGATCGATTTCCAACAGTAGTCGATGAAGGGGGCGGTCTCCGAATGCTGGTGGTAGTCCTGTAGGGCGTATACGTATTGGTCACCGGCCTCGTAGGTCTTGAAGCCGAACTGCGTCCAATCGAACGGGTTGCGCTTCTCGATGCTGTCGTCATCGACGCTTAGATAGCCTTCGTGGTGGTAATTGATGCCCTCGTGCAGGTAACCGGCCGTAACGTAATACCAATCCTGCCCTTTACCATCCGTGACGATCGACGGTTCCCCCAGTTGCCGGTACTCCTTCTGAAAGGTATTCTCTTCGTCCGTCTGGCAAACGGGCCCGGTGAGGTAGGTGTCGGTCACGTCCCGCCCGAGGTGGGTGGCCGTACCTGAACCGTCATTCAGCGCATCGGTGGGTATCCAATACGTCTTGCCGAAGAAATCGGGGTAAAAATATACTTCGCGCAGGTACTTTCGGTCCTCGCCCTTCCCGACGGTTTTGTGGAAATAAACGTAAGAATCCTTCGTCGGCAGACCGTTGAAACGACGCTTAATGTAATCCATCTCCTCGTCGCAAAGCGTATAGTGCGGGTAGCTTTTTCCATCGGGCGCGGTGCGCTTTATATCCCTTCCCTTGCCGTCGAGCACGTCGTACATGTGTACGTACTTTCGCAGCACGCCCCGCAAACGCCCAACTTTCACTTTACAATCACCCCCCTCCCGCTTTAATACCCGAACGGGGGTACCCTTCGGTAGCGTGACGCCGGCTTCCAGTCGCCCCGTAAGCTTCGTGCCTTTTTCGTAGCGGTATTGAAAGTACGACGGCTCGCCGTCACCGGAGCAGTCATTCAGGAAATCATTTAAATCCCCCTCCGCGGCGTCGGTAAATACCTCGAAATGACTCGAATACCGGTGCTCGTCCCGTCGCATCCCGAATTTTCCGACGTAGGCGACGGTCTCCCCCGCTTTCACGTAGTCGTTTCGCCCGACGATCGTATCGGTCGATATATCATCCCGAAATACAGCGCACCCGGCAACTTGCGACTTTTTTATAAAGCCTCCCTTATCCGCTAATTCTACCCATGGCTCCCCGGCCTTGGGGGGTGATGCGAGGAAAACTTCAGTGCCCTCGGTAATAACACCCGTACAGGGCCCGCCACGTTCTGAGTATACCAGGGTGCCGGGCTTCATATCGGGGTAGACCGAGGTATTTTGCCCGTTCTTTTTATATGCCGGCGATTCACTTGAGCTAATTACCCGATATTCGTTAGCGGCCGCATTCGCCACTTTAAGGGCACCGGTAAATACGTGCAAATCGCTGTACACCGTGCCGGTGAACGGATCGGTGTGGCTATAGGGGTAATAGCGACTATTGGGGGTATGTTTTTTATTCCATTCAATGGCCCAGGGTGCCAGTGCTTCCGGTCGTGTGTCTCGCACCAGTATAGTATCTTTTGGCAGCAGCACGATCTCCTTGCCCCTCGATCCCCGTAGGTCGGTCGCCGAACGGGCGCGGACGCCACTTGGAAGATTACGGCCACTCGTTTTCCAAATATTTTTTGCGAGAAACGCAGGTGCAGGGATCGTTGAATGGAGCAAACTTCCGGTGCCAACCTGGCCGCCCTGTGTGATATCCTGATGGCTGGCTACGTGATGATACAGTGAGTAGTAAGTCAGCTCCCGGCCTTGCGGGCTCTTGTAGTCGTGCTGGAGCAGCACGAATCCGTTAGAGTATTCTTGCGGGCATTCGTGCTCGGTGACGTGGTAGGTGGAAGGGAGCCGGTAAGCGATCACCCTACCGTCGGCAATGGCCGTAAGCGGCGCCAGCCGCTGCTCGAGGTGAATGCCCCCGTGCCAGCAGTTAAAGCTGCTCAGGGGGAAGTTGCCATACTGGCCGGCGCGATAGGCCAGATCGAAGTTCGTACCGCTCTGCGGGTAAACGAAACGCATAATAGGGAGGTGTCGGTAGGTGTAAACTAAAAACGTAAAGGCCGAAAGGCGGTAGCAAGGTAGGAAAAATTACTCGACGGCCGGTGATTGCTTGAAGTTGACGGCCCGCCGAACGCGGGCCTAAATCCACCTTCGGCAGTTCCTTACCCACTAAGCAGCCGGCGAGTAGCAAAAAACATCCGGTAAAGTTTGGCCGTCCTCTTTCTTCCGGCCTACTTTTGCTTTCCTTGCGGTTGGGTGGCCGAGTGGCTAGGCTCAGGTCTGCAAAACCTGCTACGGCGGTTCGAATCCGCTCCCAACCTCATAAAGCCCGGCTCCGCGGTAAGCGGAAGCCGGGCTTTTGCTTTTGGGGTACCCACTTCTTCCGACCGATCGCAGTAAGCAGAAGGGTCGGTTAGGTAATAAAATTGCCGTATCTTTGCGCTCCCAAATCCGGCCCCGCCCGGAAGACCGGGGGAAGGCAGGCCCCGAATCTGCCAAACCAGAGCGCCTGAAAATGCTCTATTAACCTTTTAAACCATTCAACTCCATATGATGGACGAGAATAAGGACCCGCAAGACGAGGTCACCCAAGAAACTTCCGAAGAGACCACCCAAGAAACTCCTCAGGAAGAAAACCCCCAGGCAGAAGCTCCCGCCGCCACCACTCCCGGAGAAGAAACTTCTAAAAAAGAAGTTGCGGCTACGTCCGACGACAGCGATCAAATCGATGACGACTCGGACGATAGTGACGACGACGAGGAAGAGACCAGTACCGCTAAAGTCATCCACCGCGACGCTACCAAAGTAGAGGTCGTCCTCACCGAAGAAGTGAAGGAAGAAGGCGTTGAGATCGAAGAAGAAGACCAAAGCGGTGCCACCGGCTCCGCCCACGACGACTTCAACTGGAACATGACCAACCGCTCCGCCGCCAGCCGGTACAGCGATGAGGAGCGCGCGCAGCTCGAAGAAGCCTTCGACGCGTCCATGACCAACATCTCCGAAGCGGAGATCATGTCCGCCAAAGTCGCCAACATACTTGACGGCGACGTCATTCTGGACCTTAACTACAAAAGCGACGGTCTGCTTCCCCTCAGCGAATTCCGCGACCAGGAACTCGCCATCGGCGACACCGTAGAAGTATACGTCGAGCAACAGGAGGACGATAAGGGCCAGCTCGTACTCAGCCGCCGCAAGGCCAAGCTACTCCGCGCATGGGATCGTATCCGCGACTCTTACGCCAACGGCATCGTCATTACCGGTAAGGTCATCAGTAAAACCAAAGGTGGCCTGATCGCCGACTGCGGTGGCCTGGAAACATTCCTCCCCGGCTCCCAGATCGACATCAAGCCGATCGTCGACTACGATGCTTACGTCGGTAAAACGATGGAATTCAAAGTCGTCAAGATCAACGAAACGATCAAGAACGCCGTCGTTTCTCACAAAGCACTCATCGAATCCGACCTCGCCGAGCAGCGTGAAGCCATCATCGCTTCCCTCGAACGCGGCCAGGTACTGGAGGGCATCGTCAAGAACATCACCGACTTCGGGGCCTTCCTCGACCTGGGTGGCGTCGACGGACTGCTTTACATCACCGACATCTCCTGGGGCCGGATCAACCACCCCAGCGACGTGCTCGAACTCAACCAGAAGGTCAACGTGGCCGTACTGGACTTCGACGAAAACAAGAAGCGCATTTCCCTCGGCCTCAAGCAGCTACAACCCCACCCGTGGGAAGTACTCGACGAGACCATCCAGGAAGGCTCCGTCGTGGAAGGCAAAGTGGTCAACATCGAAGACTACGGTGCATTCCTCGAAATTCAGCCGGGCGTAGAAGGGCTCGTTCACGTATCCGAGGTCAGTTGGTCCAACCAGCCGATCAACGCGCGTGAGTACTTTACCGTCGGTGAGATGAAGGACGCCAAAGTCGTGACCATCGACCGCGAAGATCGCAAAATGTCGCTCTCGATCAAGCAGCTACAGTCCGACCCGTGGACGCGCATCCGCGAGAACTTCGACATCGACAGCACCCACACCGGTAAGGTGAAGAACCTTACCCCCTATGGTGTGTTCGTCGAGCTCGACGAAGGCATCGGCGGCATGATCCACATCAGCGACCTGAGCTGGACGAAGCGCTTCAGCCACCCCTCCGAATTCGTGAAGGTGGGCGAAGACATCCCGGTAATGGTCCTCGAAGTAGACGAGCAGAACCGCAAGATGTCCCTCGGCCATAAGCAACTCGAAGAGAACCCCTGGGATACCTTCGAGAGCGTATTCCCCGAAGGTTCCTACCACGAGGCGACCGTCCTGCGCAAGGACGACCGTGGTGCTATCGTCCAGATGCCATACGGCCTGGAGGCTTACGCTCCGCTGAAGTTGATGCGCAAGGAAGACGGCGTCATCGCTGAGGTAGACGAAACCCTGACCGTCAAGGTCATCGAGTTCGACCGCGACAGCAAGCGCCTGACCGTCAGCCACAGCCGCTACGTCAACGACATCCGCCGCGAAGCGAAGGACCAGGTCTTCCGCGAACGCCGCGAAGAGCGTGAGGAAACTCGCCAGGCGATCAAGAAGACCTCTTCTAACCTGGAGCGTTCTACGCTGGGTGACCTTTCCGCCTTCGAGCAGCTCCGTGAGCAACTCGGTGGAAACAACGACGAGGGCGACAACGAGTAGTCCTTTCGCTAACCAGCATTGAGCCAGTGATACGGGCCGGTAACTCTTCGGAGTTACCGGCCCGTTCGCTTTCGAACGTAGCTCTAGAATGCGCGGTTATACCCAGCATGTACAGATACTCCCTGGTACTACTTGCCGCGTTCCTACTCGGTTGCGGGCCCTTCGGGCGGGATGCACACGATGCTACCCCATCCGCCGGGCAGGAAAAAACTACCCCTATGATCATCTACGACTTCGATAACGAAAATGTTTCCAACTGGCGCGTCGTGGACGATGGCGTCATGGGAGGGCTTAGCCGGGGTCAGCTGACCGCGACCGAAGAAGGGCACGCCCGCTTCCACGGTGAGGTAAGCCTGGAGAATAACGGTGGCTTTTCCTCCATCCAAATCAATCTTGGGGATGAGATGGAGCCCTTCGATTCGAAGGCATTCGTAGTACGCGTCAAGGGGGACGGTAAGCCCTACGCCTTCCGCGTAAGCCGTGCCGATATTCGATACAGCTACCAAAAAAGCTTCGTCGCCGGCGAGAAGTGGGACGAGGTACGCATCCCGTTCAACGAGATGGTACCCGTCTACCGTGGTAATAAGCTGGATAAACCGGCGTACACCGGTGAAGCATTCAACGAGCTTCAGGTACTGATCGGAAACAAGAAAGCCGAGTCGTTCGAGCTTTTGATGGATTGGATTCGGGTGTCGCGGTAAGGAACCGAGAAGCTACTCCATAACCGGATTCATGACCAAGACTTACTCAGGCAAATTGCTGCTGACCGGCGAATACTTCATCCTCGATGGGGTGCCGGGTTTAGCGGTACCTACCCGGCCCGGCCAGACCTTCACCGTTCGGCGGGGAAAACCCGGGCGGTTGGTGTGGCGGGCCGTGGACCACAGGGGGGAGGAGTGGTTCCGGGGAAGCTTCTACCCTGATAGCTTACAGCTTACTCCGGCTGTGCCGAACCCCGTTCATGACCGTCTCGAACGGATCTTTTTCGCGGCCGATGAACTACGCCCGGGCACCTATGACCGAATTACCGAGGAAGGTTACTCGGTGACTACCGAGTTGCAGTTCGATCGGGGGTGGGGCCTCGGGACCAGCTCTACCCTGATCGCCGGGGTAGCGAAGTGGTTAGCGGTAAACCCCTACGCCCTGCTGGAGAAGACCTTTGGCGGCAGCGGTTACGACCTGGCTTGCGCAACCGCTAAGGGGCCGATCGTTTACGAACGCGCCGGTATCGAGCCCGTCGTCACCCCGGTGAAGTGGAAGCCGGACTGGCTCGCTCGAACGCATTTCGTTTACCTCAACGAAAAACAGGATAGCCGCGAGGGCATTCGGGCGTACCGGGCGCGGGAAGTCCCTTCGTCGACGCAGGAGTCCGTTACCGCCCTAACTAATGCTCTTATCTCCGAAACTCTGCACCTGCGCGACGCGCAAAAAATAGTCAAAGAACACGAGCGGATCGTAGCGAAGACACTTGGGCTTTCCCCCGTGCAAGCCGCGCGCTTCCCCGACTTTCCCGGTCAGTTAAAAAGCCTGGGCGCCTGGGGGGGGGATTTTATCTGGGCATTGAGCGACGCACCGTCCGACTACGTCGAGAAATACTTCAACGATAGGGGGTTTGGAACGGTTCTGACAGGGGGTGACCTGTTGGTCTGTTAGACGGCCGCTACGCTCCCATCTAATCTACCAGGCATTGGAACAACTACATTGAACGTCTAATACCCCGGCACCCCTCCTTATGGCAAAATGGAATCCTACTTACATTACGCGAATACAAGATCGTTCACCTACCGTCAAAAGCTTTTGGCTTAAATTACCGCACCACGAGCGTATCGAATACGAGCCGGGGCAATTTATTACATTAGAACTTCCCGTTGCTGAGCGGCGGCGGGACGGCTGGCGGAGCTACTCCATTGCCGCGGCGCCGAATGATACCAACGAAGTCGAACTGTGTATCGTGAAATTACCGGGGGGCAAGGGCTCGACCTGGCTATTCGAACGTGCCGGTATCGGGACGGAGATCAAAGCAAAAGACCCGGGGGGGGTATTCACCCTACCGTCAAAACCGCTCACGAATGACGTCGTTATGGTATGTACCGGAACGGGCGTTGCGCCCTTTCGGGCGATGCTACAAGATAGGCTGGGTGATGAATCCGCAAAATTTCATTTGATCTTCGGCTGCCGTACGGAGCGCGACGTGCTTTATCGGGAGGAATTCGAGCGAATGGAGCGGGAGCACGATAATTTCACCTATACGGTTGCCCTTTCACGGGAGGAGCGGCCGGGGCGGGTACATGGTTACGTCCATCAGGTTTATGAGCAGGCATACGGCGCGTTGCGTGACGACCTGATATTTTACTTATGTGGTTGGTCCGTAATGATTGACGAAGCGGTAGATCGGTTGGATAAATTGGGGTACGATAAAAGTCAGGTAGTAGCCGAGTTATATGGGTGAGATATCTTCCCTTTTGATCTTAAGGTCGCGATTCGCGTGGGAGCGTAACAAATTATCCCATAAATAGGCCATGGCACCCTGCTGCTTTCCGCGTGCGGTCTCTACCTGAAATAACGGGAATATGCGAGAGTGGCTATAGCACAAAAATAACATGGCCAATATGTTGCCGTCTTCGTCCTGCACGGCCTGGGTGCCGCCCCAGGAACGATGCAGGATTTGGTACATTATCCGCTGTATGGCGTGGTATTCCCACTCGTTATTGGCGCTTTTGCCGTTCACTTCCAGCCAGGTATTGGCGAAAACCTCGGGTTTGAAGACGGAGGAGGGGCGTAAGTTCGCATCCTCGGCGCGCAGCAAGCCTTCGTGGTAGGCTGGGGAAAAATCTCCGATGATGGTCTCGTAGGGCTCATTTAAATACAATACCGAGCCGGTGGCCGGCACTACGTCAAAGCGGCCCTTTTCCTTCGGTACGCTGGCGGGCTCGACCGTTAGGCCACCCCCCCGGTACTCGTCCGGGACGGCTTCCCAGAAGGACTGGATGCGTTTGGTGCTGATGGGTTTTACGGTATAGACCGCCAACTCCGGAATCAGGCGGGGTTGTTGCAAGTACGAGCGGCCGAACCAGTTCTTACGGCGGGGTAGGGGCATGACGCTGACCCACTCTTCACCTTCGACGAGCATATCCCACTCGCCGCCGGTGGTAGCGTTAAGGAACCAATCGTAGCCATAGATATTTCCGTTGGTGGCGAAGTGGACGCAGGAATTGTAGCGCTGTTTGTCAATTTCTTCGTGGGGGACGAGGCGTACCTTCATACGCCATAGAAGTAGGCCGGGCGGCAATTTGTTGTGTTGTATTCCGGCGGTCGACCATTTTACGGCTTCGAATGTTGCAGTTGGGAACCCCGACCGGGGTGGCTAACGATAAATCCGCAATGAGTAGCAAGATTCAACAATTCGCAACCAATATTAACTGCGGCAGCTGCGTGCGCAGTGTCACCTCCTTCCTCGACGAAGTCCGCGGCGTAACCATTTGGCGCGTCGACGTGGAAGACCCGCGTAAGATCCTCACCGTCGAAGGAAAGGCTTCGGAGGCCGACATTATCAAGAATGTAGAGGAAGCGGGCTTTGACATTGCCCCCCTGCAAACTGCCTGATGGGTGGTGATATAGCGCTTTCCCCATCGCCGCTCGAGCGTATCAGGCACCCCGCCGCAGCTCATCTCCGCCTGTTTTGTAAGCGCGACGATCTTTACACACCGGCCCCCGGTACGGCGCTGCAGGGCAATAAAGTCCGCAAATTAGCACCGGTACTTCGGCGGGCGCTCTCTGCCAACAAGCCACCGCTGTTGGTCAGTTTTGGTGGCGCTTATTCTAATCACCTGACCGCTTTGGCTACGGCCGGCCGTCTGTTCGGTCTAAAGGTCCACTTGGTGGTTCGCGGGGAGGAGGTGGACAACGCGGTGCTTCGCCGGGCGGAGGCGGAAGGTGCAACCCTACAGCGTGTCTCCCGATCGAGCTACCGCGCGCGCAACACCCCGGGCTACCAACGAGAACTACTGAATCGGCTGGCCGGCCAATACGATCTACCCCGCGAAAGTGTATGGCTCGTCCCCGAGGGGGGAACTACGGAGGAGGGGGTGGTAAGTGCCGGAAGGGCCTACGCCGAGACGAGCGAGCAGCTAGGTTACGCGCCGGATTTCTTCTGTTTGAGCGCGGGTACGGGGGGGACGGCCGCGGGCACCATACGCGCCGCGGAGGCAGCCACCCGGGTCGAGGTATTTTCCGCCCTGAAGGGTAGCTGGATGGGGCAGGCTATCGGGGAATGGTTACCGGCCGGAGTGGATTGCCGCTGGGTCGTACACGCCAACTATCATTTCGGAGGCTACGGCAAGTACCCTAAAGCTTGGTCCGCGCACGGCGACGGTTTGGCAGGCCGCGCCGACATCAATGAGCCCGGTTTGCCGCCACTGGAGCCTGTTTATACCGGGAAGCTGTTTTCCGGTGTACTGGACCGAATGCGTTCGGGCTACTATCCAGCCGGAAGTACGGTCGTCGTTCTCCATACCGGGGGCATTTACTAGTAGCGGAGCGTATGGGCGTTTGTGGTTATCTTCACGAAGTCAACCTGTTAGAACTATGCCTACCTACCAAATCAACGTAAACGGGGAGCAACGATCCGTCGACGCCACCCCGGAGACGCCCTTACTTTGGGTGCTTCGCGACGATCTTAATTTAGTCGGTACGAAGTACGGCTGCGGAATCGGATCCTGCGGCGCCTGCACCGTCCACGTCGATGGGCTTGCCATGCGCTCCTGCCAAACGCCCGTAGAGAAGGTAGCAAGCGGGGGGAAGGCGGTAACCACGATCGAAGGGCTTAGTGATGACGGGTCTCACCCCGTCCAGCGAGCCTGGTTGGAGCACGACGTCCCCCAATGTGGCTACTGCCAGGCCGGGCAGATCATGTCGGCCGCCGCGCTGTTGAAGAACTCCCCCAACCCGACTGATGCGGAAATCGATGCAAGTATGAGCGGTAATATCTGCCGTTGCGGTACTTATTTGCGGATTCACGCTGCCGTCAAAACGGCCGTTAAACTGAATACTCCTACTTAAACCCCACCTAGCTATGTCAACGAACAGCCGTAGAAAATTTCTCCGCGTCTCCGCAGCTACCGGTGGTGGTCTGCTACTAGGCGTTTCCTGGCTTACGTCCTGTAAACGCGAGCCCGCAATCGAAGAAGGTACCGGATTCGAGATGCCCCCCGAAGTCGTCATGCCCGACGAGTTTTCGGAAGTAAACGCCTTCGTCCAAATCGGAGCGAACGGAGTGGTCACCATCTTCAGCCCGAACCCGGAGATCGGCCAGAACGTAAAGACCTCCATGCCAATGATCGTTGCCGAGGAGCTCGACGTCGACTGGGGCCAGGTTGTCGTCCGCCAAGCGGGCCTGGATACCGAAAACTACAGCCGCCAGCTAGCCGGTGGCAGCCAATCCATCCGCCACGGGTGGGAGTCACTGCGCAAGACCGGCGCTACGGCACGTTACCTGCTACTGGCCGCCGCCGCCGAACGGTGGGGCGTGCCGATGGAGGAACTGCGGACCGAGAAGGGAACAATCTATCACGACGCTTCCGGCAAAGAGGTCGGGTACGGGGAAGTAGCCAGCGCCGCCGCGCAGATCGAGGTGCCGGAAGAGGTAGCCCTCAAGGATCCGAAAGCGTTTAAGATCATCGGCCACGGGCAAAAAAACGTGGACGCCCGCAAGATTGTAACCGGAAAGCCGCTATTTGGTATCGATCTACAGCCCGAGGGGATGCTGGTCGCCGGCATCATTCACCCCCCGGCCTTCGGGATGAAGGTAAAGGCGTACGACGCCGAGTCGATCAAGCGGATGCCCGGCATTCGACACGTCATGACGGTCAACGCCGAACCGGACGGTATGAAGCCGCAGTGGTGCGATGTGAATGCCTTTCCGGAGCTCGTGGCCATCGTCGGAGATAAGACCTGGCAGGTATTTCAGGCAAAGAAAGCGCTGAAGGTCGAATGGGAACGGGCCACCCCGGCGGAATCCAGCGCGGACCATCGTTCGCAACTCGCCAGCCTGATCGATACGGGAAAGGCCGAAGTGGCGCGAAAGGATGGAAATCCCGCAGCCGCCTTCAAGGGCGCCGACCGGATCGTAGAGGCAACTTACTCAGCGCCCTTTCTGCCCCACAATACGATGGAGCCGATGAACTTCTTCGCGGACGTTACCGAGGAGCGAGCGCTATTGAACGGCCCGATCCAGACGCCGGAGTTCATGCGTAAGACCGCCGCCGCCGTGACTGGCCTGCCGGAGGATAAAATAGACATCCAGCTGACCCGCATGGGGGGAGGCTTCGGCCGCCGCCTGTACGGTAACTTCCTGACCGAGGCCGCCGTGATCAGCAAAGCCGTAGGCGCACCCATCAAGCTGGTCTATACGCGTGAGGACGATATGACCCAGGGTACTTACCGCCCGGATTACCTGGTGAAGTACCGCGCCGGTTTGGATGCGGACGGCAAACTGATCGCCTTTCACGTACGTGGGTCCGGTACCAACGGTAGCCCGGTATTCGCGAACCGCTTCCCCGCCGGCGCGGTAGAGAACTACCTGGCCGAGAACCTGAGCCGTGATTCTAATATAACGACGGGTGCCTGGCGCGCACCCCGCTCCAACTTCATCGCCGGCGCCGAGCAGGCCTTTCTCGACGAAGTAGCCGAAGCCGCCGGAAAAGACCCGATCGACTTTCGACTCGAACTATTCGAGCGCGCCATCGGGGATCCGGTAGGGAAAGACAACGATTACGATGCGGAGCGCTACGCCGGCGTACTTCGCCACGTCAGAGAACAATCCGATTGGGATAATACCGAGGGTAAGCACCGGGGCGTGGCGGCCTACTACTGCCATAATTCATACGTCGCACAGGTACTGGACCTCAGTATCGAGAACGACCGCCCGAACGTCGAGAAGGTTTATTGTGCCGTCGACTGTGGTATTGTCGTTAACCCCGAAGGTGCGCGTAACCAGGTAGAGGGGGGGATCGTCGACGGCATCGGCCACGCACTCTACGGCGCGCTAACCTTTGAGGGGGGTAGCCCGCAACAGAACAACTACGATACTTACCGACTGATCCGCCACGCCGAAGCGCCGAAAGAAATCGAAGTATCGTTCGTAGACAATGGTATCGCTCCGACGGGTTTGGGGGAGCCTTCCCTGCCGCCCGTGATCGGCGCACTGGCGAACGCCCTCTACCGGGCGACCGGAGCACGGGTCTACGACCAACCTTTCGCTAAGCCGGTATTAAAAGGATAGTAGGTTTCGTAGCTTCGGGCCAATATTCATACGCTATGAAACTAGGCTTCGTTACAGCCATCCTACCCGAGCTTTCCCTGGAGGAGATTATGGCTTTCGCCGCCGAAACCGGTTACGACTGCCTGGAAGTGATGTGCTGGCCCCCCGGGAAGGCGCAAAGACGGTACGCCGGGGTGACCCACGTAGACATTTCCACCCTGGATGAAGCGGCAGTCACCAATCTAAAAGACTTGCAAGATCAATACGGGGTTTCGATCAGCTCGCTCGGTTACTATCCCAACCCCTTGGTTTCTGACACGGCAGCGGCGCAAGTTTATATCGATCACTTATACGCACTCATCGATGCATCCGCCAAATTAGGGGTCAACTGCGTAACGACCTTCGCCGGGCGCGACCAGGAGAAAACCATAGACGAACAGTGGCCCCGCTTCCTTGAGGTTTGGCGACCGCTGGTGACCTACGCCGAGGAGCGGAACGTACGTATTGGCATCGAGAATTGCCCGATGCGCTTTACCAAAGACGAATGGCCGGGTGGGCAAAACCTTGCCGTCAGCCCCGCCATTTGGGAGCGTATGTGGGAGGATATACCGAGCGTTAGCTGGGGGCTCAACTACGACCCGAGCCACCTGGTACTTCAGCATATGGACTACACCGCACCGTTTCGGGAATATCCGGAACGTATGGTGCACGTACACGCCAAAGACGCAAGAATTGATGTAGCTATGCGCGATCGCCACGGCGTCTTCAGCCACCCTAATCTGTGGCATACGCCAAAGATCCCCGGCTTGGGGGATGTGGACTGGGGGCGCTTCGTCGGGTACCTACGCGAGACGGGGTACGACGGCGCGGTCTGCGTCGAGGTAGAGGACCGGACTTTCGAGGGCAGCTTGGAGAAGCGTAAGGAGAGTCTTCACCAGAGCTTGCGTCACCTGCGTCAGTTCATCTAGGCGGGTGGGAGTTTGACGGGCTTCGAGGTTACGTAGCCCTCCTTAGGGGTAGCTTGTTTTTCTTTGTAGTCGCTCACTTTCTCCACGATCAATTTGATGGCGGGTACGGCAATTTTGGCTACGCTCGCTATAGTTGCCGCGTTGATGATGCGCTTTTTCTGCTTGCGGTCACGTCGGTCTTCGGCGCTTTCTGCCCGGACTTTGGCTTTTTCGGCGGCAGCTATCTGCTGGGTGGAGGTGACATCGGGGCGTACCGGCCGCTGGTATCGGGGGCGCTGAACTACGTAACGAGCGTCCGCATCATCGTCGTCCGTTTCCGGCGGGGGCACCGGGTAATGGTACCGTGCCGGGTCGCCGTCCTCCGAATCGCTATCCGCCACCGTTGGCTTTTCGTGGTATTTATGGATGACGTCGGGCTTACGACTACGAAAAAGCTTAGGTACGAGCCAGGCGGCCGCGACTGCGCCACCAATCGGGAGGGCTATCTTTTTTAGCAGGAATTCATTCAGGTTGACCCGACTGGTGCCTAAGCTATGCGCTAGCTCCCGTCGTGATACTTCGACTTCGAGGTCGAGCTCCTTTTTGCGTTGTTGTAACTCCTCGTAGGAGCTGATGTCTTGTGGTTTTTTCATGACTGCTCTTGCTGATTTGGGTCGTTGAAAAAGATAGCGATCACTTTCTTTACCGTAGGGTTGACGATTAAGAGGTTGCGAAGTAGGTAAATGAGGATCAACAGGGTAAGCAGAATCAGGCAGACGATGCCGAATCCTTTTACGGCGTCTGGCATCCCCGCAATCCAGAAAGCCAGCGTGGCTAAGCTAAATACGAATAGAATGAGGGCCAGCGTACCGAGTGCGACCCCCATGATTACTCCGGAAACGGTGGAAGCTGATTTTTCGGCGACGTTGATTTTGATCCGTTCGATCTTGCGGTCGAAGATCTCGTTGACGTAGCCGACGGTTTCTCCGATCTGTTCCGCTATAGGTTGTTTATTGCCCAGCATGTTAGTGTGAAATAGTAGTTGTAATACCGGAAAGCGATATCCAGTTAAATCTGTAACAAGTCGGTAGGGAATAGGTGCACAGTCGGAAGCGGTAAATTTGCCGTTCCGCCTGACGAGGGGGCCAAAAAAACAGCCGTCACGAGCAGAGTTTGCAGGTGACGGCCGGGGATGGTCCAGAAGCGTTAACCGGTTGGTTTACCCTTCAACGACCTTTTCGATCTTATCGGCTTTGTCGTCGATATTATGCTTGGCCTTATCCATACCGCGTTTGAAGCTGTCGGCAACTGAATTGGCGGAATCGGTGGCTTTGGTCTTTACGCTAGTGCCAGTCTCGTTAATGGAGGACTTCACGTTAGTAGCGGTAGTATTCGCCCATTCTTTGCCTGATTCGAGCTGCGTCTTTGCGGTATCCAGGTACTCTTGGCCTTTGGTTTTGGCCGTTTCGAGGTATTCCTGTCCTTTCTCACGAGCTTGCCCGGAGATCTCGGTGGCCCGGGTAGAGACTTGATTACCGTACTCGTCAAAGCGGACTTGCGCTTTGCGGCGCGCCGCGCGGCCTTCGTTAGAATTGAGGTAGTAGCCGATAGCAATTCCGGCAAGTAAGCCGAACCCTAAAGCCCATCCTTTGGAGCCGTTGTCGTTATTGGTGTACATATCTGTATGAAGTTTTATTACTGATGCCTGCCAAACGTTGGCGTGTAGCATGCAATAATATAGCGCATGGGTCGGGGTGTTTGTTCGGAGGTCGTTGAAACAAATAACCCATCACCGCGGCGCGGTAATGGGTTTTTCGTTCGAGTTAAACAACGAAGATTTCTATGAGAGATAACTAAGGACAACAAGACATACAGTAGAACACTATGGGAAATCAGGCCTTCTCCTCAGAGGGCTAAAAAAAGGTGCCATGGCCCTAAGTTCTCCATTGGTCCAAAATGATTGAGAACTGCGGCCATGGCGCCAACTAAATACTAAACAACAACTCAAACGTATGGCTCTTGGGAGCGGGTTGGGTCTAAATCCTTTTCCCCGCTTCCTTTCGATGAAATAAAGGTAATGGAGGGGACAAACTCATTTTTTATCAAAATGTCCGTGTTTGTGAGATGGCAAATCTCGCGATAATCTGCCTAAAGACCAGTGTTTACAAGACAATATGGTAAATTAGGGGGTAAAGTGTCCTTATTTGTGAGCTAGTTTTGCGTATGAAACGAATCTTGGAACTCATCCAGGCCGTAAGCCCCCACAACCTGCGCCAGGTCATCGGCTACAAAAAGGGTGATGAACCCTCGAAGCTGTACCGGCTCTATCAGTACCTCCGATCCAGGAAGTACAGTGAGGATGAAGTTGCCAGCCTGCTTTACGGCGCTACCGCCGGCCGCACCTTTACCGCCTACCGCGCCCTGAAGTCTAGCCTAACGCACGTACTTCTCGAGGCCATCCTGGGTGACTCGGTAACTAAGCCTACTTACCGGACTTACGACGAAGCTTACGAGCATGGCCACCGGCAACTGGAGATCGTTCGTATTTTAGTGAGCAAGCGGCTTTACACTTCGGCCCGCGAAGCCGCCTCGCAAACCTTCCGTCACGTGGCGGATTATGAGATCGCTACCCTCAACCTTGGTCTAACGGACCTCCTTTCCATCCTGCACCTCGGCGTTGCCTACAACGAACGACTGTTCCATAAGTACCACAAATTGTACGTGTATTACAGCGAGGTAGTCAGGGATCAGGCCATCATTACCGACCACTACCGGCTTATACGTAACCACCTATACGCTAACCGGCTCTCGCCTCTTGAAGTAGGCGATCTGGCGACTAAGTACGCCGAGCAAGATCGCGTGATCCAGCAGCGCTACCTGCACGTGCCGGTGATTCAAAGCATGTACGCCCAGACGGAACTTACCGGCTTAATGCTGCGCGGAGAGTACCAGCAGGCCATCCGTAGCGCCGAGCGCGGCACCGCGATCATGGAAAGTGGAAAAGGGGCGAACCTTACCGCTATCAGCCTTCTGGCGCTGAGCCAGATCGAATGCACGATAAAGCTGCGCGACTTCGATCTGGGCTTACGCCGCATCGAGGCAGCCAGAACCCGGGTACCCAGTGGTACGATCAACGACCTCAAGATCTACGAGCACGCCATCCGCCTCGGTTTGCTCACCAAGAACTACGACTACGCCTATCTGGCACTGGCCGAAGTACAGCAAGGCAAACTCAAGGAACTGCTGACGCAGCGGCACAGAGAGTTTTGGTCCATCCTCGAGGCATACGTACATATGCTGATCGTGGCGGGCGAGCTCTCGGTACGTTCGCACTGGCCTTCGCTCAATCGCTTTCGACTGAGCAAGTTTCTTAATGAGGTGCCGGTGAACGTGCGCAACAAACGTGGCACGAACATCCAGATCCTGATCATTCAGGCCATCATCCTGATCTTACAAGGAAAGGTAGATGCTATGATCGATCGTACGGATGCACTCTCGGTGTATAGCAATCGTTACCTGCGGAGTGAGGAGGACCTGCGCAACAGTGGCTTTTTTAAGCTACTCCTACACGTTGTCAATGCTAACTTCCGTAAGGATAAAGCCGAGCGCAAAGCCCGAAAGACACTGCAAGTAATGAAGGAGGCACCACAGAAGAGCCACCAGAACGACCTAGAGATTATTCCTTACGAAACACTGTGGGAAATTCTGGTCGACCGTCTGGATTGATGGCTCTATAGCATAATATCTTCAACCACGGCACAAGATTTTGAGGGTTTGTCTGAATATGGTGGGAGCGGGTTTAAGGTGCAGTAAGCGCGGACGGGTGAGCCTAAAGAACGATATCTTCGACAACGATACTGCAAGCTACATGAGACAAGCTGGTAGCACAGTCGGCTATCCAGGCTTCGATAGAGCCGTACGTTGCAAGGATGTTTTCAATTTGTGAAGGGCTGAGAAGGCGGATAATAGCTTCCATAGTAGTAAGGGGGTATGTATTGTTTCTTTGTGGTCCAAAATTGCGGCGGGCCGGCACCCGGCTCGTCATCACAAAAAGGAAGGCTGTGAGTCGGTAATCAAGCCGATATTATTTACCCTCCTGGCGAAACAAAAAGACAGCCAGCTACTTACGTAACTGGCTGTCTTTGAAATTGCAAGGCGGTTTAACGCTTTGCGCGAATTGTTAAATACCCGTATTATTCACCGTGGCCCTCGGCTTCCGCCCGATTGCGGGACCGCGACGGGGCCCCGAGGCGCTCGAAAGTAGCGGCATCCCGAGGGGTATATCGCCCGGTTCCATTAGCCTCATCATCAGCATCGTACGCTTTAATGATCGACTTGACCAAACGGTGACGCACTACGTCGTCAGCGGTTAATTTGATCACGCCTACGCCTTTGATCGGTCCTAAAATGCCTACCGCTCTGCGCAAACCCGACTGCTGGTTACGCGGCAGATCAACCTGGCTCAGGTCTCCGGTTATGATGGCTTTGGCGGAAGGGCCAAGGCGCGTCAGGAACATTTTTAGCTGGCTGGTCGTCGTATTTTGCGCCTCATCCATGATCACGAAACAATTATCGAGTGTACGGCCACGCATATAGGCTAGTGGCGCAATCTCAATAATACGCTCTTCGCGGAACTTGGCCTGCCGGTCCGCCGGGATCATATCGTCAAGCGCGTCGTAAAGTGGGCGTAGGTAAGGGTCGATCTTATCCTGCAAATCCCCCGGCAAAAAGCCTAGGCTCTCCCCCGCTTCCACGGCGGGGCGCGTCAGGATGATTTTTTTGACTGCCTTGGTTTTTAGGGCGCGGACGGCCAGGGCGACGGCGGTATAGGTCTTTCCCGTTCCCGCCGGGCCCACGGCAAACACGATGTCGTTCTTAGCGGCCGAGGCGACCAGTTTAGCCTGATTGGCGGTACGTGCCTTGATGGGCTTTCCACTGAGGCCGTATAGGATGGTTTTATTGGATGCCCCCGGGCCCAGTTTGGTTACGAACGGGTTCTCCCCGGCTACTATGTCCTCGACGGTTTGGGTGGTGAGCTCCCGGTTGTCCTGCAACAGGCGCATCATCAATTCCAAATGGTGCTTGACCTTCTGCGCCTCTTCTTTAGTGCCCTTGATCTTTACGTTGGTGCCTCTCTGCGTGATTTTCACGGCGGGGAACTCTTCCCGAATGATGTTCAACTTTTTGTTGTTCCCCCCCAGGAGAGATAGCGGATCGACTCCGCTGATGGACAGTTCAATTTCGCTCAAATGATAACGTTTTAGTCGCTCCCGAAGCTGAGAACTGACGGTACACCGCATAACGGCAATCGCTGATTGAAGGTTGCGAACACCAGCGGGCGGAGCGGGCACTTTCCACACCTTGGAACTATTACTACCTTCGCCAGGCTACGTTACGCAACACCCCGGTCATCCCATCGACCACGATACTATGGCTCAAACCGATACCCCGTTACTGACGCTGACCACGGATTTCGGACGTGAAGACTTCCACCTCCCCCGTCTGAAGGCGCACCTCCTCAAAGCCGTCCGCAACCTTCGGCTAGTAGATCTTTGCCACGAGGTGCCCCCCTACGATATCGTACGGGCCGCCTTCATTTTTAACCGCGTTTGGCAACAGTACCCTGAACGCACCATCCACGTCCTGAGCGTCAACGATTTCTACCAGGGCAAGAGTCGCTTCCTCGCCATACAGCACGAACGTCAGTACTTTCTGGGCCCGGATAACGGCATTTTTAGTCTGATCTTCGGCCAACTACCCACCGAGACTTACGTGTTGGAGCGGAACGGTGACGACACCAGCCCTTCCCGCACTCTACGCCCGCGCGGCCGCTCACATTGCCGCCAACAAGCCTTTCTACGAAGTGGGCTTACCAGCCACCAAGTTTACCGAGCGGCTCGCCTTCCAACCCGTACTGGGCTCCGATTACATTCGCGGTACCGTAACCTTCATCGATCGCTACGATAACGTCACCACGAACATCAACGAAGACCGCTTTGCGGAGATCGGCCGGGGCCGCCCCTTTCAACTACTGATCAAAAGAATGCAGCCGCTCGAGAAACTCAGTAACCGATACCACGACGTGCCACAGGGCGAGGCACTTTGCCGATTCTCCTCCGACGGCCTGCTCGAGGTCGCCATCAATAGCGGGCGTGCGGCATCCCTGCTCAGCATCCAGGAGGAGGATATGGTGCAGGTACAGTTTATGAACTAAGTTCTTAACCTTACAATGCGGCAGAGCGGGGCCTAACGTAAGTCAGGTACACGGTGTGCTACTTAACCAAGCTGACGTAATGCGGGAACATTTCCAGCCACAGCGGCCAGTCGTGCTCGATATCCCCCCGGACGTCTAACCAGTGAGGGATGTTCTTGCGCTCTAAAATGCGGCTAAACTTAAGGTTATTGTCGAGGCAGATGTCCCAGTTACTCGTTCCCAAAACGATGCTCATGTCCCCATAAATTGGGGTCCTCCGCATTGGGGATGTAATCCACCGGGTTGTTAAAGTAGACGTTGTCATCGTAGTACCCCCCCAGAAAGGACTTAATGCTGAAAGCCC
>OY764706.1:0-13503 GCA_963668285.1 uncultured Lewinella sp.
CGGCTATAGTAGGAAGCTTGTTCTTCGGGGGTCGCCTGCATAAATAGGGTAATGTGTAAGAAGGCGAAGATAAAACGCCATCGGTTATGACACACCGGGTAAGCTACGGTACGAGCGGGGCCGAGAATTTGGGGTGTTGGTAGGCGGGGCTTACTTCCCTGCGGCCGCGGCCTCGACCGCCCGCCAAACCCGCAGTACGTTACCCGAGCAGATCTTTTCAATGTTCTCTTCGGTGTAGCCCCGCTTCAGCAGTACGTAGAGGAGGTTAGGGTAAGCGCTGACGTCTTTCAGGCCGGTAGGGAGGGAATCGCCTACGCCGTCAAAGTCGGAACCGAGGCCGACGTGATCGATACCGGCCAGCTTCACTACGCGTTCGATGTGATCGGCAACCATATCTACATCCGAATAGACGGTAGGGAACTCTTTGTTGAAGGCTTCTTCGAGGGCTTCCGTACCCGGGTCGCCGTAGGTTTCGATGCCGGCGGCTTCCATGCGGGCCGTGAAAACGTTGCGGAGGCTATCTTGCCTATTCTGTAAACGGCCGTCGAGGAAGGTAGAGCCGAAATTAATTTGAATCACCCCACCCTCTTCACCGAGGCGTGCGATCATGGCGTCGTCCATGTTCCGCTCGAAGCCCGGGGTAAAGTGACGGACGGACGAGTGGCTCGCGATCATGGGTACGTCCGTCATTTCGGCTACTTGCCAGAAGGTGGAATCACTCACGTGGCTGATATCTACCATAATTCCGACGCGGTTCATTTCGCGTACCACTTCCCGCCCGAAATCAGAGAGGCCCCCGTGGGTGGCCGTCGTATCGTAGCTGCTGTCGCAGATCAAATTGTCTTTGGCGTGGGTGAGCGTAATGTAGCTGATCCCTTTTTTCTTGTATTCCGCCACGCGGCTCAGGTCATCCTCGATCGGGGAGCCGTTCTCCATCCCCATCGGCAGGCTCATAACGCCTTCTTCGAAGTTTCGGACCATTTCCTCCGGGCCGTAGCAGATACGTAATTTATCTGGGTGGGCCTCCGCGATGCCCTTGACCATGGTGATCAAGCTATCGGCTAATTTTGGGGATTCACCGGGGTTCTCCTGTAATCTACTCGGTATATAGATGGACATGAAGGGCGCATCCAGGCCCCCCTTTACGGCGCGGACGTAATCGAAGTCACCTTCATCCGTTTCGATCGGTATGCCTAAATATTCTTTATCCAGGCGAAAGTTTTTGACCTTTAGGCGGTATGGGAGGTCGACGTGCCCGTCGGTGAGAAGGAAGCGATGAGCCAGGTCATTCGCTTTGGTGCGTAGCTCGTCGTCGGTCTGCGCCCGGATCAGGAGGCTGCTGAAAAGGAGTAGGGAAAGGTATAAAAGTCTGCGCATCCGGTTCTTTTTGGGTAGGCGTAAGATACGGAACGATGAACGGAATGCCTACCGGTAGGTTCCTGCCCTGCTATTCACTTTTAATTGAATTACCTGCGGCCTCGCATTAATATATATTTTGCGAGTACGCAGGTGCAATGTTTGGCAGTAAAGAGCAAAAATTAAGCCGGCAGCGGGGCTTCTTCTATAGTTGAACTGCCTTGGAATTGTGAGATTATGGCGACGCTATTTTTTCGACTCGCCAGGCGAAAAACGTAGGCGAAGCGGTGGCTTCGACGAGGCTTTTCAACGCAGTGAGGCGAGAAAAGAGCTAGACAGAAATCACAAGATCAGGGTGGTTCAACTATATATCTAGCGTACAGCTAAAAAAGCAGCTGTCATACTCCGTACCGTACTCTCCGCGATCGTCGACGGCTACTTCTACGCCCAGCTCGAAATTATCACCGGCCGCGGTAGCTGCGCAAAGGCGAAACAGCTCGTTGTAATATTCGAACATAGTAAGCGTAAATACGGATTTAATCAGCCGCCCGTCGAGCCCCTTGAAATTGGCCATATATTCCATCGGGTGAACGATTTGTGAGATCTTCTCGTAATCATTCATCTCGACCCCTTCCGGCAATGGAATTCTAAAATATATATTAGTATAGTTGCTTGACGCAAAAAATGGCTTGAGCGCTTCCTGAAATTCCTCGCCGGGCAGCCCCCGTACCGCCGGGTTCATCGTCAGGTGATGTGCATCTGCGTTAATGACCGCCCCTTTCGCGAGCGGGGTTAACGGCGCTAAGGAAGGTTGCTGCCCGGATATCCAATTAAATTGAATGCCCCAATTCTCGGGCTGGTGCATGGGTGGCGGTTTGGTTGGACGGAAGTGGGGCAAAAATAGAAAGTACCCGGTACCGGGGCCGGATGCGAGCGAAAATTAACGTTTGGTCAGTACATCGGGCAGCCGCAACCGGCGGCACGGCAGCCGGTCAGGAGGAGGGCAAGTAGGCAGAATAGTAGTAGATGATGGCTTTTCACCCGGCGAAGGTAGGGTGTGGTAAAGACTTCACTCGCCGCACCATTCAATCCATCAAAAGCCGCGGCAGAAAAAGTGACAGATCCGGAATCAAGGTAACCAGCGCCAGTACGATCAGGCTCACCAGCAAAAACGGAAAGCCCGCCCGGCTCACCGCCCCGATGGATACCTTCCCGATGCCCGCCGCTACGAACAAGCAGACCCCGAGGGGCGGGGTGGTCAGGCCGATCATCAGGTTGAGTAGGGCGATCACGGAGAAGTGAATCGGGTCGATACCCACTTCCAGCGCCACCTTGAGCAGGATCGGAAACAGGATGAGGAGGGCGGCAATGGTTTCCATGAACGTCCCTACAAAGATCAGTAGCAAGTTGATCAGGAGTAACACGACGTAAGGATTATCCGAGAACGCCAATATCTGACCGGACACGATCTGCGGCAACTGCTCCGTGATCAGCAGGTAACCGAATAGGTTGGCAAACCCGATCAGTACCATTAGAGAGGCGGAGGTCTTCATCGAATCGATCACCACCACCACCGCCCGGCGCACGTCGAGTTGGCGGTAAACGAAGATGCCGACGACCAGGGCGTACAGCACCGCCACGATGGAGGCTTCCGTGGGCGTGAAGAGCCCGCCGATGATGCCGTACAGGATGATGACCGTCATCAGCAGCGCCCAAAAGGTATCGATGAAGCTTTTGCCGATTTGCCGCACACTGCTACGGGGGTGCTTGGGGTACTTCCGTTTGCGGGAGATGTAGTAAGTATAGCCCAGCAAACTAAGCCCCAATAGGAAACCGGGGATGGCCCCCGCCAGAAAGAGCTTACCGACCGAAAGCCCCGTCAGGGTAGCGGCGATGATCATCGACACGCTCGGCGGAATGATCGGACCCACGGTCGAGGAAGAGGCCGTTACCGCGCAGGCGAAGTCAGCGTCGTAGCCTTCCTTTTTCATCGCCGGGATCATCACCGAGCCGATGCTGGCGGTATCCGAGATGGCCGTACCGGAGATGCCGGCAAACAGCATGGAGGCCGCGATGTTAGCCAGCGCCAACCCGCCGCGGATATGCCCTACGAGGTGGTTGCAGAAGGCGACGATCTTCTCCGTCAGCCCCCCGTAATTCATCAGGTTGCCCGCCAGGATGAAGCCCGGGATGCTCAACAGTACGAAGACGTCGATGCCGGAATACATCTTCATCGGCATCACGATCAGCGGCGTTCCCGTCACCACGAGGAAGGCCAGGCAGGAAAGCCCCAGGGCGAATGCAATGGGAAAGCGCAAAAGGATGCAAACCATAAAGGTGATCAGTAGCCAGGCAATCATCGGGGCGGGGTGGTAGGGGGCGGAACGGAAGAGAAGTGCCTACGCAGTCGATCACCGGCGTACAGCAGGACGGACGCCCCCAGCAGGAACATCGCCGCGAACGGAACGGCCATGGGGAATTTCAGGCTCGGCGAGCGCTCCGCCCACCCCATCACCGTAAAGTGAACGGCGTAAAAGGTGAACACGGCGAATAAAATCACCGTGAGCAGATCGATGCAAAAGGCTACCCGCCGCTGCCACGGATCACTCATCATGCGGTAGAAGAAGTCGAAGTTGACGTACTCCCCGCTGCGTAAGGCCAGCCCCGCCGAAAAGCCGATGGCAATTACGAAAAAGAGCCGGGCGGCCTCCTCCGTCCACGAAGGTGCGGCGGGTAGAAAGAGCCGCGCGAATATCTGCAGCAGGATGCAGGCGGCAAAGCCCACCGTGCTGAAGATCGTACCCCATTTTAGTGCCAGGCCTATGCGGCCGATCAGTCGCCTCATTCTACGGGGCCTTTTAAGGAACGGTACACCTCCTGCATTTCGGGGGAGAGGGTGCGGTAGATGGCATCCCCGTGCTTCTTCTCGAAGGCGGGGCGGTCGACATCCACGAAGGTCATGCCCCTGGCTTCTAGCTCGGCGCGGTTTTTTAGCTCGTTTTTCAGGAAGAGCTCCCGTTCGTAGGCCTGCATGTCACGGGCGCACTCGAGAAATATCTCCCGCAGGTCGGGGGGGAACTCGTTGAACTGCTTTTCACCGATCACGGGGTACGTCCAGCCGAACACGTGGCTGGTAAGGTTGACGTACTCCTGCACTTCGTACATGGCCGCCATCTTAGTGAGCGGCAAAGGGTTTTCCTGAGCGTTGATGACGCCTTGCTGAAGGGAGGTGAAGACTTCGGAGAAGGCCATCGGGGTCGTCTTTGCGCCGAGCGCGTCCCAGGCAGTGACGAAGGCCGGGATGTTGGGGATGCGGATGATGAGGCCCGACAGATCGTCCGGGTGGCGGATCGGCCGGTTAGAGGTGAGGTGGCGGGCGCCAGCCTGGAAGTAGCCCACCGGTCGCAGGCCGGTCTTCTCCACCATCTCGGATCGGATGCGGGCGCCTACGGGGCCGGTGAGCATTGTGTCAACGCCCGCCATGCTGTCCATCAAGAAGGGCATCTCGCAGAAGGTCATGATCTCCGCCCAATTGCTAAGCAGAGCGCTGGTGGTGGTCATATCGATCACCCCCGCCTGGATCATCCGGATGGCCTCGATCTCTTTGGCCAGTTGTTCGGAAGGGTAAGTTTGCAGGGCGATCCGGCCGTTCGAGCGTTCTTCGAGGATCTTTTCGAAGTACTGGAAGGCGCGGAACCAGGTGTGCTCCTCGGCCACTAGCAGGCTGGCGCGCAACGTGAATTCCGGCTGACCGGGGGCGCGGCAGCCCCACGCACCGGTAAGGGCTAGGCAAATAAGTAGTGAGCTGACTAGGCGCATATCCGGTAAGCTATTACTTATTTTGTTGACGGCCGGATCGCCGCCCCGGCGGTTTGTGCGATGTGGGTCGACACTCAACCCAACCTTCCCAAAACAAACCCCCTTCCGCCGCTGTAATCTATATTAGTCCCCCTACCCAACCACAAACGGCGAAATTTCGCCGCCCAGCATATGGCAACCGCAACCAAGAAGACGAGCACGTCGGCGAAGAAGACGACGGCAAAAAAGAACGGCACCGCAAAGGGCCTCAAATACAGTAAAGAGCAGTACCTGGAGTGGTACACCCTAATGCTGCGCATCCGCCGCTTCGAGGAGCGCGCCCTGATGAGCTACGGCCAACAGAAAGTGCGCGGTTTCTGCCACGTCTACATTGGTCAGGAAGCCGTCGCCGCCGGCATGGAATCCGCCCTCAAGGAAGGGGACGGCATCGTAACCGCCTACCGCCAGCACGGCACCGCCCTCGGCCGCGGCGTGACCATGAAGCAGGCCATGGCCGAGCTATACGGTAAGGAAACCGGTATCGTCAAGGGCAAAGGGGGCTCCATGCACTTCTTTCACAAGGAAAACAAGTACTTCGGTGGCAACGGCATCGTCGGCGCGCAGATCCCCATCGGCACCGGCATCGCTTTCGCCGAGAAGTACAACGGCACCGACAACCTCTGCGTAGTCATGTTCGGCGACGGAGCCGCCCGCCAGGGTGCCCTCTGGGAAAGCTGGAACATGGCCATGACCTGGAAGATCCCCGCCCTCTACATCTGCGAGAATAACGGCTACGCCATGGGCACCAGCGTCCAGCGCACCTCCAACGTTACGGACATGTCCCAACTGGGCGCTTCCTTCAGTATGCCCTCCGAGAGCGTCGACGGTATGGACCCCGCCGCCGTCCACGAAGCCATCCAGCGCGCCGCCGAGCACATCCGTTCCGGCAAAGGCCCCTACTACCTCGAAGTAAAAACCTACCGCTACAAAGGCCACTCCGTCTCCGACCCCGCCAAGTACCGCGAAAAGGACGAAGTGAAGGAATACCAGGCCAAAGACCCCACCAAAGTCACCGAAAAGATCTTGCTGGACAACGGCCTGGCCACCGAAGAAGAGATCAAAGAGATCAAGAACGCCGTCAAGGCCGAAGTCAACGAAGCCGTTAAGTTCGCCGACGAAAGCGACTACCCGGACGCCAGCGAGTTGTATACGGATAATTATGCTAGTGAGCCTAAAGTTTTTATTCAATAAAAACCTTAGGAGTGGGTAGGGCGTTCGCGGTGCGAGCTTTTAGGGGGTAGGCTTTTAGCGGGTAGGCGGGTAGAACGCTTCGCTTTAGGGACGGCCACTGCGTGATCCGTAGCCCTACCCGCTAAAGGGCGTAGCCCGGCCTACCCGCTACAGTTCGCGCAGCGAACTGCCTACCCCCTAAAGGACCAACCCCAGCACCTTAATATCGTAACTCATCTCATACGTCTCCCCCGGTGCAAGTTCGATGATCCCCTCCTTCGAGGTAAATTGCTGATCGCTGTCGTGGAAGTCGGAAAGCCCCATCCAGGGTTCGATGCAGACGAAATCGCCGTCCGGTTTGGCCCAAATGCCGAGATGCGTCCAACCGGCGTAATCTACTTTTAGGACGGGGCCGCTGAGGCGACTTTCCAGCACTACGCTGGCGCTTTTCAGGTCGTCGAACACCAAGGCGTCGTTTGCGAACAGCTCGTGGGTGAGGGGCAGGACGTTGCCGGCTTCCCAGGGGACGGGGCGCTTCTCCCGCGTCAGGGTACCTTCGGGGCCGACGGTGTAGCTCCAGCTATCCTCGGCGTTTTCGAAGCGGAGGAAATAATCTTCGTAGCGCTCTCCGGCGCGGGTCGGGACGCGGAAAGCGGGGTGCCCGCCGAGGCAGAAATGAATTGGTTTGTCGTCGTCGTTGATCACTTCGTGGTAGACGATCACGTGTTCGTTGCGCAGGCGGTAGGTCACGCGAAAATCGGCGCGGTAGGGGTAGACGTCGAGCTGGCCGTTATCCGGGCAGAGGCGTAGGGTGACGCGGTCTTCGCTCTTTGAGAACGTCTCCATCGCTTCGTTCCTACGGATGATGCCGTGCTTCGGGATCGCGTACATCTGCCCGTCGATCTCCGTTTCGCCCCCCTTCAGCGTGCCGATGATCGGGAACAGTACGGGCGCGTGACTGCCCCACACTTTCGGGTCGGCCTGCCACATATATTCGGTGCCGGAAGCGAGGTCGATGAGGCTGGATAGTTCGGCGCCGGTGTGCTCGACGGCAATCTCGAGGCGATGGTTTTTCAGGGTGTGTCGCATGCGATTGGTTAATTCACCCGCAAAGTAAGGTAGTCGGGGTATCTTTCGCGGCACCCTCAATTATTTCTGAAGATAGTAGGAAATAGGGCGAGGCCGCAGGTGCAATGTTTAGGTGTAAATAGCAATGTTTCATTAACCCGGCGTAAGGTTCAAAACTTCTCTCGATCCTACGGAAGCTCGTCAAAACCTTGCTCACGACCCACTTAAGCCCGCACCTGCGTCCTCGCAATAAATGATACACTATGAAGCGGGAACGCGACGACATCGTCTACGGCCGCCACCCCGTGCTCGAAGCCCTGAAATCCGGCTCGCCGGTCGATAAAGTGTTCCTGCAACAGGGGACGCGGGGGGAATTCGAGAAGGAACTGCGCAACCTCTGCAAGCTACACGAAGTACCCTTCACGGTCATCCCGCCCGCCAAGCTCGGGCGGATGACGCGGGGCAACCACCAGGGCGTGATCGCCCAACTCGCCGCGGCGGCCTACCACAAAACGGAAGACCTCGTACCGCTCCTCTACGAACAGGGGAAGACGCCGCTCCTGCTCTTGCTCGACGGGGTGACCGACGTGCGTAACCTCGGCGCCATCGCCCGCTCCGCCGAGGTTTGCGGGGCGCACGGCATCATCATCCCCCGCAAAAACTCCGCCGGGTTGACCGCCGATGCCGTGAAAAGCAGCGCCGGCGCCCTCCTGCGCATGCCCGTTTGCCGCGAACGCAGCCTCGTGAACACCGTCGCCTACTTGCGCAACAGCGGCATCCAGGTGATCGCCTCCGACCTGCGGGCCGACCGCTACCTCCACGAACTGAGCCTCTCCGAACCCCTCTGTATCGTACTCGGCGCGGAAGGGGAGGGCATCTCGGAAGGCGTGGGCCGGGGGGCGGACGTGCGCTTCAAGATTCCGCAGGCGGGGGAGTTGAACAGCTTTAACGTGAGCGTGGCTGCGGGGATCCTGCTTTACGAGGCGATGCGCCAACGTCCTTCTATATAAGGTACTTTTACGCCGTGAAGCGCCTGCTGTTGATTTGCTGTCTGTTGTGTTCCTGCCTTTCCGCACAAGATGACCTGAAGGTGGGGCTCGTCCTCTCCGGCGGTGGCGCGCGCGGGTTCGCCCACATCGGTGCCCTACAGGTTCTGGAGCAAGCCGGTGTGCGGGTCGACTACATCGGCGGTACCAGCATGGGCAGCATCGTCGGCGGGCTCTACGCGGCCGGCTATTCCGCCGATACCCTGGCGGCCATGCTCCGCGCAACCGATATTTCCATCGAGCTACAGGACGTCATCGAGCGCGAAAACCGGACGATCTACGAAAAACTCTACAGCGAGCATTACCTGATCGGGGTGTCGCTGGACAACTTCGCCCTCTCCCTGCCCGCCGCCCTCTCCGACGGCCAGCGCGTCCGCGACCTGTTTACGCACTGGACGTCCGACGTACACGAAATTCGGGATTTCAGTAAGCTGCCCATCCCCTTCCTGTGCGTGGGGACGGACATTGAGACGGGCGACGAGGTCATCCTGGAATCCGGCTTGCTATCCGACGCCATGCGGGCCAGCGCCGCCCTACCCGGTTTTCTCAGCCCCTTCGAGATGAACGGCCACGTGATGGTCGACGGAGGCGTGAGTAACAACTACCCCGCCCAGGAGGTAAAGAAAAAGGGGATGGACTACGTCATCGGCCTCACCGTAGAGTCCGACCCTTACGGCGCGGATGAGATCAATTCGCTGGATAAGCTGCTGTTGCAGATCGCCTTTTTCCAGGCCAACCGCCGCAACATCGAGCAGTACGAGACAACGGACATTGACATCAAGCCGGACCTGGGCGACTTCACCCAACTCAGTTTCGACGCCGCGGACGACCTGATCGAGGCCGGTAGGGAAGCAGCCCTGGAGTACTTGCCCGTGCTGGACAGCCTCGCCCGCCTGCAAGGCAAGAAACCGGAGCCCCGCACGGCCACCATACCGGAATACCTGAACGCTACGGTGGTGGAGGTGAGCGGTAATCAGGACCTGAGCCGCCGGCAGGTCCTGAGCTTTTTCGAAGGGAAGCTGCCGGGGAAGATCTCCTGGAAAGACTTTCGCAAGTACCTGACGGTGCTGTTCGGTACGGGGCGCTACGCGCAAGTCGACTTCGAGTACACGGCCATCCCCGGGGCGGAAGACGGTGCGGTGAAGCTATCCATCAACCTCAGGGAGTCACCCGATTTCGGGCAGCAGCTGCGGCTGGGTCTGCACTACGACCAGGTCTACCGCGCCAACATCCTGCTCGGCCTGACCTGGAACGATTTGCTGGTACGAAACTCCCTGACGTCGATCGACCTGATCGGGGGTAACCGCTTTCGGTACCGGCTGGACTACCGCGTCAACCGGGTCAACGGAAGCGCCTTCGGGCTGCGCAGTAACCTGCACTTCGCGGACGTGAACTTCGACTTACCCGAAGCTACGACCATGAGTGGCTTGGTGTTCGATCAGCTGGACTTCCGCTTTTCCGACATTGCCGCCGAGCTGTACTGGGACGTTCGCCAAACCTCGAACTCCTTTACCGGCGTTGCCGCCGAGTTCAAGTATTACGGCACGCTTTCGGATCAGGTGGTGAGCACGGGGGGCTCGCGGGATTTTCCGTTGATGCGCGACCTGTACTTCATCCCGAAGGCTTACTTGCTTTACGATAAGCTGGATAACCGCAACTTCCCGATGCGGGGCTTTTCCATCGACGCCGAGGCGCGGGTGGTGCGCAACCTATCCCAACCCGTTTTCCAGCGCAACAAGTGGGCGGCTAACGTTGACGTCGAGACGCGCTTTCTCTTTCCCGTAAGCCGCACGTTCAGCATCGGGCTATACGGGTCGGTGGGTTTCTTTCTGGATAAATCGACCATCCCCTACCGCTACTATCTCGGAAGCAATAATCAGAACCTGCCGAATAATTTTAAGCCCTTCCCGAGTTTGTTGCTCGGCCAGGCCTCGGGCGAACGCCTCGCGATGGGGCAGTTGTTCGGTCGCCTGAAGTTGGGTGCGCACCACTTTACCGTGGCGGCCCAGGGCGCGCGTTTGTGGCGGGAGGAAGGCCTGCCGTCGTCCATAAAAAGGGATTTTTTGGGGGCGGGGCGGTTCACCTACGGCTTTGACTCTCCCCTCGGGCCACTGGAGTTGACCTACGCCCGGGGCAATGCCGGCGGGGAGTTCTACTTCAATCTAGGGCACTGGTTTTAAGTTGATTACCGCGTAAATAGGATCGTGGGGTACGGCGTGCGTACACAGCGATAAACCACCGTTGGGGTAAGCGGATAACTTTGTGGTCTAGTCTCCTCTACTCACTCCACTATCCAGAATATGCTCCGGTACCTGCGGTTGTTTCCGCTCTGCTTGGCCGTGCTTTTCTTCGCCCAGTTCGCAAGCGCGCAGGAGGTGACGGAGGATCGTAACTTCATCCGCGTCGACCAGTTCGGTTACCTGCCGGAAGCTACCAAGGTGGCCGTCATCGCCAAAGCCGTAGATGGGTACAATGCGGGTACGGGCATCGACGTCGACCCCGGTGCCGAAGTAGCCCTGATCGACGCCGTTACGGGGGAGCGCGTCTACACCGCCTACCCGAAGCTCTGGAACGGTGGAAGCGTCGATCCGCTCAGTGGGGATAAGGGTGCCTGGTTTGACTTCACCGAAGTCACCACGGCGGGCACTTACCGCATCCGGGTGCAGCACCGGGATAGCACCACTACCGAGAGCTATGATTTCAGGATCGGAGACGATGCCTACGACGAGGTCATGCGAGCGGCCGTAAACGTATTCTACTACCAACGCTTCAACCAGGATAAGACCGCCGAGTACGCCAGCGGGGAGCCCTGGACGGATGGCCCCTGGTTCGACCGCCCCGATCAGGACTACGCCGTAAAAGAGCTGGATAACCCTACCGCCACCCGCGACCTGAGTGGTGGTTGGTTCGACGCCGGCGACCCCAATAAATACGTCACCTTCGCCGTCGACGCCGTTCACGCCCTCCTGACGGCCTACGACCTCGCGCCGGCCTTTTGGGATGATTTCGGCCTCAACATCCCCGAATCCGGAAACGATACGCCGGACTTGCTGGACGAAATCAAGTTCGAGATCGACTGGATCAAAAAGATGCAGCCTTACGACCCGGATGCGGAAACGGCCGGAATCATTCAAAAGATGGGCATCCTCGAAGATGACGGTTACGTCAGCCCCCCCAGCGTCGACACGCGTGAACGGTGGCACAACGGCATTTGCGTCAGTTCGAGCATCACCGGTGCGGGCATGCTGGCGCACGCCGCGGCCGTCTACCGGCGCGCGGGTGTTTGGCCGGAAGAAGTAGCCGAACTGACCGACCGGGCCGCGAAAGCTTACGCTTACTACGAACAAGCGGAGGACAAGTCGGAACGTTGTGACGACGGCCGTATCGAAGCCGGCGACGCCGATGGCCCCGGGGATATCTACGCGACCGAGCACCTCGCCCTGGCCGCCGCCGCTGCCGTATACCTGTTCGAACTCACCGGGGAAGCCAAATACAACGATTTCATCGCCGCCAATTTCCAGCAAACCCGCCCCTGGAAGGCCGAAGACTGGAGCATCTACCGCGCCCACCAGGGGGAAGCACTGCTGCACTACACTTCGCTGAACGGGGCGGATGAGGCGACGAAAACCGCCATCCTCGATCTGAAGGCCTCCCCCGCGAAGAGCACCACTAGTGGCTACCTGCTCGACGAAAGCGATAACCTGTACCGCGCCCGGCCGATCTACTTTAACTGGGGCTCGAACAGCCTCATTAGCCGCCAGGTAGCGGACATCATCGATCTGCAACGCTACGGCCTACGCCCGGAAAGCGCGGCGGCCTACTCCGAGCGCGGTGCCTCCATCATCAACTACCTGCATGGCACCAACCCCTCCGGCATCTGTATGCTTTCCAACATGTACCGGTACGGTGCGGAAATTTGCGCCGATGAGATGTGGCATAGCTGGTTCGGCTCCGATACCCGCTTCGATAACCTGGACGGTGACAAGGTCGGCCCCGCCCCCGGCTTCATTACCGGCGGCCCCAACCCCCAGGGGGCGGCGGCCATGCCCATCAAGCTAGGTACGTACAGCTTCAACGCCCGCGCCGGCGATCAACCCGCTCAGAAAGCCTTTAGCGTGGATAACTTCTGGCAGAACGACCCCTGGGCCTACAACGAGCCGGCCATCTACTACCAGGCGGCCTACGTAAAGGCACTCTCCTACTTCGTCGGTGGCCTGGCGGCCGGCGGCGCCACCGGGCAGAGCGGTATGCCGGCCGATTACGACTGTGCCGAGGCGGAGAACGTTTTTACGGTCGCTAACGATACCGGAGGCAACGCCGCGGTAGAAGTGGACGGCAACAGCCCCGGGGCCACGGCCGGTACCTCCGTTAAACTATTCGATGCGGGGGATGCGGCGGCGGTGACCATCACCGTACCCGCCGGGGCCGATTACGACCTAGCGGTCCGCGTCCGGGTAGGGGAAGCAGCCGGTGATGCTGGTAACCTGTTCGACCAGTACACCCTCACGCTGGATGGGGAGGAACTGGCGTACCAACTCGACCCTACCTCCGTAACCGCTTTGCGGGGTGATACCTACTGGGGCGAAATCGTTTTAGTCGGTCAAACGCTAAGCGAGGGCGATCACGAGTTGACCGTCACGGCGAAGAGCGATTGGCTGAAGCTCGATCGCGTCTGCTACCGCAACCCCAATTCCATCCCCGAGCCACCGACCCGGGCGGAAGAAACCTGCCTGGAAACGGAAGCAGCTTTCACGATAGTCAACGACGTGGATGTGAACGGAACCATCCGCCCGGACAATTTTACGGGCGGCGCCAGCGGGGAGCGCTACATCAATATGTTCGATATCGGGGATAAGGTGAGCCTGCCCTTCACCGTAGTGGACGCGGGTACGTACGAGCTGCGTTTCCGCGTCCGGGTAGGGGAAGCCGCCGGAACGGAAAGTAACCTGGCGGATAAGTACCTGATCACGATCGACGGGGATTCGGCTGCGGTAGAACTCGACGA
>OY764707.1:0-21966 GCA_963668285.1 uncultured Lewinella sp.
ATAGTTCTCGTGCGTTTCCATGATGCGAATACCGGGGAAGCCGGCGTCGTTGAAGGGGCGGTGGTGGCCGCCGCGGCCGAAGCGGTCAAGCCGATACACCAGCATCGGATCGAGGTTCGTGGTATACTGCTTGGTGAGGCGGTGTACGTAGCGGGCCAGCTGGCGGCTGGGGCCGTCGACCTCGCCCCCGAAGAAGCGGCGGTAAATGTTCTGCCGCTCGTCACCGGCGGAGGAAGGGTAGTAGGGCTCGCTGAATATGCGGAAGGAAGTGTTGTTGGTCACCCCCGTCCACCCCGGTGATGTTACCCGATCATGTCGTTGTTGAGTACGCCGAGCAGCTCCCAGTTCTGCTCCTTAACGTAGCCCGCCAGCCCTTTGCCGCCATAGAGCCCCTGCTCCTCACCGCTGAGTCCGACGAAGGCGATCGAGCCGGGGAAGTCGTGTTTGGTAAGCACGCGCGCGGCTTCGAGTACGCCGGCCATGCCGCTGGCGTTATCGTTTGCGCCGGGGGCTGTCGGAGACGCCGTCGAGGGGGTCGCTCACGCGGCTGTCGATGTCCCCGCTCATCATAATGATGCGATTGGGGTCCTGCCCACCACGCAGGATGGCGACAACGTTGACGACCCAGGTATCTTCACGGATGCGGCTTTCCGGGTCACCCTCCACGAGGTTGCGTTGGTAGAATACTTCGAGGCAGCCGCCACAGGCCGCGCCGATGCGGTTGAACTCGTCGAAGATCCACCGCCGGGCGGCACCGATACCGCGGGTGGCGGAGGTCGTGTCACTCAGGGTATGGCGGGTGCCGAAGCCGACCAGGCGGGTCACGTCTTTCTTGATCCGCTCGGCGTTCGCGCCACCGGCAATGTCGTACAGGCGTAAGTCCGCCGAGGGGGGCGCCACATTGCTTTGGGCTTGCAGGGATTGGGCCGAGGAGCCTATTCCGAAGCTATAAGTGCCGTGTGTCGTTGGCAGTAACGGGAGGCCTAACAGAAGCCAAAATAGGAAGCAGGAGGGTGGGGGTGCCAGTTTGCATGTAGTGGTTTTCGAAGCTGAATTTGCGGGTGCCCAAAACAAAATAAGAATGGAAAGGTACGTTTCCATCCTTAGTAAAGCTATGCGCTGATTACCTTGCCGTGTACCTGTGAACTATGCGACTACGATTACTTTATTGCACTGCGGTCTTACTTCTGTTCACGGCATGTGGTAAGGAGACAAAGCTACCCGATGGCCCCTACGAACCGCCGGAAGCGAACACCGTGGAATTTCGCAATGCCGACAACAACGTCCGGGTAGGGCTGAACGCCGAGCCGAATACCCTGCTGCCGATGCTGAGTACCACCGCCCCGAGCCGGTACCTCAGCGAAATGATCTACCAAACCGTCAATGGTCAGGACCCGCGGACGTTCGAGCAGATCCCGCAACTGGCCGGTCTGCCGGACGTGGTCGAGGAGCCCAACGGGCGAGTCAGCTATGCGTACCGCCTCAATCCGGAGGCTACCTGGCCGAACGGATCCCCCGTAACCGCGGCGGACGTTGTGTTCAGTATCAAGCTATTCCTCAGCCCCCTAATTGCCAACGGTGCCTACCGGCCCTATTACGATTTCGTAGAGAACGTGAGTACCAGCCCGGCCGATGAGGGCCGTTTCAAGGTGCTCACCGACGGCCCCTACCACCTGGCCCGCCACGTACTGGGCGAACTGGTTATTTTGCCGGAGTACGTCTATGACCCCCAGAAGTCCTTGCGTGCGATACGCCTGAGCGAACTGGCCAGCGACCGGGGGGCGGAACGCCTGGCCGGTAGCAGCGAAGTACTGAAAACGTTTTCCGACGCCTTCAACGACCTGGCCAGCGGCCGCGGCGCGGATGCTTACGTAGGTAGCGGCCCGTACGCCCTCGGGGAGTGGGTGCCGGGCCAGGAGATCCGCCTCGACCGGCGCGAGAACTACTGGGCGGATGGCTCGGACGTCAGCTTGCTACGCAACGACCCCGAAAGCATCACGTTCAAGCTGATTCCGGATGCTAATACCTTAGGGACGGCTTTGCGGGACGAGTTGGTCGACGTAGCCATTCGCCTACCCGTCAATCTTTTTATGGAGATGCGTGACGAGGCCTTCTTGCTGGACCGTTACGACCTGATGGCCGTCCCCAGCCTGAACTATTACGGGATGTTGTTCAATCAGAACGACCCGCTGTTTCAGGACGTCGAGACCCGCCGTGCCCTGTCTCGTCTGGTTGACGTGGATGCTTTGATGGACAGACTGTTACCCGGCGATCTTGCCCAACGGGTCGTGGGCCCGGTGCTACCCGACAAATCCTACTACAACGACGATCTGAAACTGATCGCTTACGAACCGGACTTGGCGCTGAAAGAATTGCGGGAGGCTGGCTGGGAAGATACCGACGGCGACGGCCTGCTGGATCGGGAGATCGACGGCGAGCGGCGGCAGTTCGAATTTGACGGGCTGTTTTTCGGGAGTGCTACCAGTCGCTCGATTGCGAGCCTGATGGCCGAGTGGGCCGCCGAGGCTGGCATCAAAATGAACCCGGTCTTCAAGGAATTCAATACCATCAAGTCGGATTTGAACAGCGGTGACTTCAGTATGTCCATCATCGGGCAGGGGTTCTCGAACGCGGAAGACGACTACGCCCAAGTATGGGCTTCTACCTCCGTACCACCCGCGGGCACCAACCGCGGTGGTTTTGCCAGCAACGAGGCCGACAACCTGATCCGCCGTATTAACCGCACGCTGGATACCGAGAAGCGAGAAGCGATGCACCGTAGATTTCAGGAGATCGTGTACGATAACCATCCGATGATCTTCCTGTTTTCTACGAAAGATCGTTTGGCGGTTAGCCGTAGGTTCGAATACGACGTGCAGTCGCAGCCACCTAACGTCCGCCTGAACGCCCTGCGCCAGCACGAGTGGAACCGTGGGAAGTAGCGGATTTTCCGATGGCCGCAACAGATACCCGTAAAGCGTGTTTTTCAGGATAGATGACGACGGAAGACTTTAAAAAGATTGCCGACACGATACCAAAACAGCCCGGTGTCTACCGCTTCATTAACGCGGAAGGTACCATCCTGTACGTCGGAAAGGCCAAGGTGTTACGAAACCGGGTAGCCAATTACTTCGGACAGCGCAAAGATCGCCTGCACCGTACCCGCATCATGGTGCGCAACTCCGCCCGCCTGGAGTTCACGATCGTGGAGTCCGAAGCCGACGCGCTGTTACTGGAGAATGCCTTGATCAAGACCCATCAGCCGCGGTACAACATCAACCTCAAGGATGATAAGAACTACAGTTACATCTGCATTAAAAAAGAGCGCTTCCCGCGTGTCTTTATCACGCGGCAGGTACGGCGCGATGGCAGTCAGTACTTCGGCCCCTACACCAGCAAGGGGCGGCTAAAGGTTATTCTCGACCTTATCAAACAGCTCTTCCCCTTACGTACCTGCAACCTGCATCTGAGCCCGGAGAACATTCAGTCCGGTAAGTTCAAAGTCTGCCTCGAATACCACATCAAGAACTGCGAGGGGCCCTGCGTGGGGGAGGAAAGCGAGGAAGATTACAACGAAAAGATCGCCCAGGTAACCAACATCCTGAAGGGCAATTTTGCCGAGGTCCGTCGCCACTTCCAGGGGCGCATGGAAGAGCTGGCCATGGCCATGGAGTTCGAACGGGCGCAACAGATCAAGGATAAGCTGAAGAGCTTCGAAAACTACCAGGCTAAGTCGCAAATAGTCAGTATTAGCATCCGCGACGTGGACGTATTCGGTTTGGCGATCGAGAAGAACGACGCTTACCTCAACTACATTAAAATCGTCAACGGCGCCATCATCCACACGCACACCCAAGAGATCGAGATGAACCTGGACGATGACGAGGAAAGCCTGTTGACCTACGCCATTTTTGAGCTGCGCGACCGCTTCAACAGCATCGCCCCGGAGATCGTGCTCGACTTACCGCTTGAACTCCCCCGGCCTCGATGCCACCGTCACCGTACCCAAGATCGGCGATAAACGCAAGTTGCTCGACCTAAGCGTAAAGAACGCCAAATACATGCTGCTACAACGTAAAAAGCAGCGCATGAACAACGCCAACCGGCAGACGCCAGCCGAACGGGTACTCCGCACCCTGCAATCCGACCTGCAGATGGAGGAACTGCCCATGCACATCGAGTGCTTCGACAACTCCAACATCCAGGGAAGCAACCCGGCGAGTGCCTGCGTGGTCTTCAAAAATGGCAAACCAAGCAAGAAAGACTACCGCCACTACAACATCAAAACCGTCGTGGGGCCGGACGACTTCGCGAGCATGCAGGAAGTCGTTCACCGCCGCTACCGCCGGCTGGTGGATGAGGGCGAACCACTACCGCAACTGGTGATCATCGACGGCGGCAAGGGGCAGCTCAGCCACGCCATGGAGAGTATCGATTTGCTGGGTATTCGTGGCCAAATGACCGTAGTAGGTATCGCCAAACGCCTGGAAGAGATCTACTTCCCGGAAGATTCCGTCCCGCTGCACATCAACAAGAAGTCGGAGAGCCTACGGCTGATCCAGCAGTGTCGGGACGAGGCGCACCGCTTTAGCCTTCGCCACCACCGGAATAAGCGGAGTATCGGCATGGTCGGCACCGAGCTGCACAAAATACCCGGCATCGGCGAGAAAACGGTTCAGAAGCTGATGGCGCATTTCGGTAGCCCGAAGAAAGTCAGCCAGGCATTGGCCTCGGAGATAGCCGAAGTAACGAACCTCAGCGTAGCTAAAAAAATCATCGAGTACTACCGCCGTAAATCCGTGATGGAAAGCGAGGAGTAGGCGCCGCGCTACCGAAAGTTAAGCCGCCGGGTATGGGATCCATTCCTGAGGCTATCCCTACTGGTACCATCCAGCGTGATGCCCGTTTGCGTAGCGCTGCGTCGGCTGGTGATGAGGCCTATTCCGCCAGTAAGGTTAGTGTACCGCGGCAGGGCCTGGGCACCGGTAATGCCCGCGTTCGCGTTCGCCAGTAACTGACGTTCCAGTACTTCCCGCCCCGCGGCGGTAACGATCAAATCGAAATCGATCAACCGGCGGACGACCTCACCGTCCTCTTCCAGGTTCTCACCCAGAAAGCGATAAAAGTCTTCTTTTTCCAGTTGAATTCGTACGCTGGTGCCATCCGCCTGATCGGTCGTGGCAACAAAGGATTTCGTCACCGGCCATTCCAGGGTGCGGTCGCGGTTGCGCTCCGGGTCGTTAGGGTACAGCTCGCGGAGGTTATAGCGGATGCGTACGTCGTAGATCGCCGCGTCCTCTCCGCGGCGGAAGGTCACGCTCAGCGGTCGGTCGTAGTTACCCAGCCGGACTTGATCCGCCGGACCGACTACCCGTAAAGGACGAAGTATCGTGGATGCAGCGGATGCCATCTCGGTGCCGGCCCGCTCGATGCGCAAGCGGAAAGCATCCCCCCCCTGAAAGTCGAGCGCATCGGCAGCGACCGTGTAGAGAATATTCGGATCGGTAGCAAATACGCCGGCTTCGCGCTCCAGGCCAAATGCTTCCCCGTCTACACGTTCCAGAAGCGCGGTGGCTTGGGTGCGGGTATTGGTAAGGAATACCGCCGCCTCATCCGGGCCGTAGTAAAGGCTGTCGGCGATGGCGGCGTTGGCGGTAGCGTCACCACCTGCTTCTAAAAACGCTTTCTGTACCCGTACGAAGTGGCGGTCGTCGTCCGCATCGATATAGGCGTAAGCGAGGGGTACATTTCGGTACTCGCCTTCGAGGGTAAAGTCGTCATTGCAGGCGGCTAGTAGAAGCAGGCACGTTATAAGGGTAGGAGGCAGTCTCAACATCGGCCGCGAAGATAGGCGTACTACCACTTACGTCGTTCCAGGCTGATCACGGTCAGCAGCAGAAAGAAAGCGGTGATGCTCAGAAAATAGATCACGTCGCGGCTGTCGATCAAGCCCCGCCCGAGACTGTGAAAATGCTGTTGCATACCAAGCGAATCAACGAGGCTCTCCCCGTTCAGGTAGAATATGGGCAGACTCGCCAACAGGCCGAAGCCGAAGTAGCCGAAAAAGGACAGGGCCAAGGCCAGTAAAAAACTGACGATCTGACTACCCGTCAGCGAACTGGCGAAAAGACCGATGGCGACGAAGGCCATGGCCAGCAGCAATAAACCGAGGTAGCTGCCCACGGTACCACCCGCGTCGATATTGCCCACCGGTGCGCCGAGCCGATAGACGCTGTAGTAGTATAATAAGGTAGGTAGCAGCGCGATGATGACCAACGTAAGGCAGGCCAGAAACTTCCCGAGTACGATCTGCGTATCCGTCAGCGGGCGGGTAACCAAAAGCTCGATCGCGCCGCTCTGCCGCTCCTCGGCAAACGCGCGCATGCAGATGGCGGGGATGATGAAGGTGAGCACATTCGGTGCCAAGGTAAAGAACGGCCCGAGGCTGGCGAAGCCGAAGTTTAGTAAGCTGGTGTCGGGGAACACGAAAAGGAACAGGCCCATCACCAGCAGAAATATTCCGATGACCAGGTAGCCGATCAGGCTGCTGAAGAAAGCGTTGATCTCCTTGCGATAAATGGCGAGCATGGCGGTCGGGCTATTCGAGCGGGAGGGTAGTAGGGTAGCGGTCGTCGTACAGTTTAACGGCACGTAACAGTAATTCCGGTGTTGCCTCCGGTAGGTCACGTACGGCCTTCGTTAACTCCGGGTCGTCCGCTACGAGAAGTAGTACGTTGGGCCGGTCGAGGGGGAAACGTGAGCCCGTCGGCAGGTGTAGGACGCGATCGAGGGTTTCGGTCTTCTTGCGTTCCACGTAGGCCTCGCGGAAGGGCCGGCCCGTTTAGCGGGGGTTGTAGGCGGTAATGAGGTGACGGACCTGGTAGGTCGTATCGTAGGTCATCACGCTCAGCGTCCCGGCAACGCGCAAACCCGTAAATTCATAAAAGCCGCGGTTTTCATCGCGCCAGGTGAAAAAAATAGGGTTGACCGTCCAGGCTGATGGCGTAGGGCAGCAGACCGGGCCTCGAGGCGCTCGTCTTTGTAACCGTAGTCTTCGATCTGGATGCGGAAATCTTCGGGTAGTTGGACCATCTCCCCATCGATGGCGTCCCATTCCAGATCGGGCTGGGTAGCGAGTAGCGAAGCGTGGCTTAGGTATACGCCATCGGGCAGGGGAAATGTCGGCGGAGAAAGCCCCTTGGGCAAACGCCGGCTGAAAAGACCAAAATGCAAAGAACTAGTATAACGGTACGGAAGAGCATAGCTAAGAATGTGCTTTAGTCGCGGCCGGGTTCGTCGTGGCGGTCAGGGCGCGGAAGACGTCTTCCACACTACCTACCTCACGTTGCATTTCCAGCAGCACATGGCCCCGCTGTACGGCAAAGTGAAAAGACTTCCGCCCGGGCATCCGCCACCCCGTGGAGGTAAAGACGGTAACGGTTACCGCCCCCCGCTTCTTCGGCGCGTTGGACGTGCTCGATGCCGGCGAGTCGTTCGATGGAAACCGGTGCGGCGAAGGTAATCAGTAGGCTACTGCTACCACTGAGGCGACTTTTGAGGCGGTCGATCGGTGTCGTCGGCAACGAGTCTCCCCCGGTCGATGATCAGGACGCGATCGCACAAGGCCTGCACCTCCTGCATGATGTGGGTACTGAAGATGACCGTCTTCTCCCGGCCGAGTTTGCTTGATGAGGCTACGAATTTCGGCCAGCTGGTTCGGGTCGAGGCCGGGACGTCGGCTCGTCGAGGATCAGTACCCGTGGGTCGTGTAGCAGGGCCTGCGCCAGGCCTACCCGCTGCCGGTAACCTTTGGAGAGGGCACCGATCTGCTTGTGGCTTTCCCGCCCGAGCCCCGTCTGCTCGATAAGTGCCTCGATGCGCTGTTTCGGTTGGGTGACCCCGTGGGCCCGGGCTGCGAAGCGGAGGTATTCGCGCACGTACATATCCTTATATAAAGGATTGTGCTCGGGCAAGTACCCGACCTGGCGGCGTGCGGCGAGGCTGTCTTCCAGTACGTCGTGCCCGCAGACGGACGCGCTGCCCGAAGACTGGCTCAGGTAACACGTGAGGATCTTCATCGTCGTCGTCTTACCCGCTCCGTTCGGGCCCAGGAAGCCCAGGATCTCGCCGGGCCGGGCCTCGAAGGTGATTTCGTCGAGCGCGCGCTGGTCGCCGTAAATCTTGGTCAGCTTGTTAACCGATACACTCAAGTAGGTAGGGGTTTGGGGGCAAAATACGCTTTGGTAGTATAACTGACCGGGGTAGGGTAGTAATTGTGCAGCGCTACCTATCTTACCGGTACGCAACAATTCAATCCGGTCACCAATGAGCTTCAACTACACCCTTTTACTACTCATCATGCTCTTCGCCAGCAGCCTTAGCCAGGAAGGGTTAAGCGCCCAGGCGGCAGAGCAAGCCGACGTCATCATATACGGCGGTACCTCGGCCGCGGTAACCGCCGCAGTTCAGCTGCGTCGCTCGGGTAAGTCCGTAATCGTGGTCAGCCCGGATAAACACCTGGGCGGTCTGACGAGCGGCGGACTGGGCTTTACGGATACCGGCGATAAGCGCGTGATCGGCGGCTTAGCGCGGGAGTTCTACCAGGCGATCTATAACCACTATGCCGATTCTTCCGCGTGGCGTTGGCAGTCGCGGAGTGAATACGGTAACGTCGGGCAAGGCACTCCTGCCATAGACGGGGAGCGCCGGACCATGTACATCTTCGAGCCCCACGCCGCCGAGGAAGTATTCGACGACTGGGTAGAGGAGCACCAGGTGACGGTATTGCGCGAAGCCCTCCTGGACCGCGAGAGCGGAGTAAGTATGGAGGACGGTCGTATCGTTGCCATCCGGACGCTCGACGGGCGGGAGTTCCGCGGAAAGTACTTTATCGATGCTACCTACGAAGGCGATCTAATGGCCGCCGCCGGGGTAAGCTATACCGTCGGTCGGGAAGCCAACGCCAAGTATGGGGAAGAGTGGAATGGTGTGCAGACGGGCGTTCTTCACCACAGCCACCATTTCTCGGACCGCCAGCTAAGTCCCTACCGCATACCGGGCGAGCCGGAAAGTGGGTTGCTGTGGGGCGTATCGGCCGAAGACCCGGGGGCGTACGGGGAGGGGGACCACCGTCTTCAGGCCTATTGCTTCCGAACGTGCCTGACGCGCGAGCCGGCCAATCGCGTTCCTTTCCCGCGGCCGGAGGGGTACGATTCTACGCGTTACGACCTCCTGGTTCGAATACTGGATGATGGTTGGCGGGAGACGTTCAATAAGTTCGACCCTATTCCGAACTTAAAGACGGACGTTAATAATCACGGCCCCTTCAGCTTCGACTACATCGGCGCGAATTACGATTATCCGGAAGCCGGTTACGAACGCCGACGGGAGATCATCGAAGACCACTATACGTACCAAATGGGGATGCTTTACTTCTACGCTAACGACCCACGGGTGCCACAGGAGATACAGGATAGAATGCGCCAGTGGGGGCTGAGTCGTGATGAATTTACCGATAACGGCCATTGGCCTCACCAGATCTACGTCCGGGAGGCCCGGCGGATGGTGGGGGATTACGTGATGAGCGAGCGCGACGTATTGGCGAAGCGCCCCGTGAGCCGACCCATCGGCATGGGTTCTTACGTCATGGATTCTCACAACGTGCAGCGCTACGTGACGGCCGAAGGGCACGTACAGAACGAAGGAGATATAGGGGCTAAGCCTAAAAAGCCCTATCCGATAGCTTACGGAGCAATACTCCCCAAGCGGGAGGAGTGCACGAATCTGCTCGTACCCGTCGCGGTATCTAGCTCGCACATCGCATTTGGCTCGATCCGTATGGAGCCGGTGTTCATGGTGCTCGGGCAAAGTGCGGCCTTAGCTACGATCTTGGCCCTTGAAGACGGTGCGCCCTTACAGGATCTGGACTACACGCGCCTTACGGAAGAACTAACGCGGGCGGGTCAGGTACTCGAAATGAAGGAATAGGGTTGGCTTTAAACAAAGCCGAGATAGTGGTATCACAAGCAAAAGGCACCCCCCGATCCGGGGGGTGCCTTAAGTCGCTAAGCGGTAAGCTAGCTTGGGGGGAGCTCGACCTTACTAGTTCATCAACAAAGCGGAAGGATCGACGCCGGCGGGTAGCAGAACCTTGTCGATAACGTGGATGACTCCGTTGCTACCGCCAATGTCGGTAGCGATGACGTTGGCCACGTTGCCCTGGCCGTCTTTGATCATCACCTTGCCGTCTTCGGACATTACGCTGAACTCTCCACCTTCGACGGTGGTGGCGGCGTAGGTGCCTCCGGCATCGGTGACGGCAGTGACAACGTCGCTGGCCATCAACTTAGCCGCGGCTACGTGGTAGGTGAGGATTTTCTGTAGGGTCTCCTTATTTTCCGGCTTGACGAGGGCGTCGACCAGGCCTTCGGGGAGGGCGTCGAAAGCATCGTCGGTGGGCGCAAATACGGTGAAGGGGCCATCACCCGAGAGGGTCTCGGCCAAGTCGGCGGCGGTAACGGCGGCGACCAGCGTTTCGAAGTCTTCGTTGGCACTGGCAATTTCGACGATCGTCTTGTCACTCATGTCCTGAGCGGATACGAAGAAGGAGAAGCTCACTAATGCGAGTAGGGATAAAAAGAAGCGTTTCATGATTTCAATTGAATAGGTTAATAATGCACGGGCGCCCGTTTGTTGGTTTGGATGCCCTTAGGACCGCCTAACCGCAGATCACGATGAATGTTGTTAAATAAGCCTAGTTGCCGGCTACCGAACAGTACGTATCTATGCATACCGGTAGCTACCGGCAATTGCTAACTTTACCTCCGGTACATAATCCCGATCTATGTCTTTAGCCAGTATTGACCCCACCGCAACCCTTGCCTGGAAGGAACTCGAAACGCACGCCCACGAAATGCAGGGGCGGCATATGAAAGACCTCTTCGCGCAAGACCCGCAGCGCTTTAGCCGCTTCAGTCAAACGTTCGAAGACGTACTGATCGACTATTCCAAGAATATCCTGACTCGGGAGACGCTGGATATACTCTACCGCCTGGCCGAGGAATGCGGCGTGAAGGAAGCCACCGAAAAGATGTTCAACGGTGAGATCATCAACGGTACCGAAGGGCGGGCGGTACTGCATACGGCACTGCGCCACCAAGGCCGGGAGCCAGTTAGGGTAGACGGTGACGACGTAATGCCGGAGGTACGGGATACCCTGGAGCGGATGCGGGGCTTTTCCGATAAGATCATTAACGGCCACCACACCGGCTATACGGGGCGGAAGCTGACCCAGGTCGTCAACATCGGCATCGGCGGCTCGGATCTAGGGCCGGTGATGGTTACCGAAGCGCTCAAACCTTACTGGATCGAGGGGCGGGAGGTATACTTCGTTAGTAACATCGACGGTACCCACCTGGCGGAAGTCCTAAAGAAGGTGGACGCGGAAACAACGCTATTCCTGGTCGCTTCCAAAACGTTTACCACCCAGGAGACCATGACGAATGCCCGCTCCGCACGGGAGTGGTTCTTCGAACGGGGGGGCTCGCCGGAGGACGTGGCCGGGCACTTCGCCGCCTTAAGTACCAACATCGAGGGCGCTAAGGAATTCGGTATTGCCGAGGAGAACATCTTCGGTTTTTGGGATTGGGTCGGGGGGCGCTACTCCCTTTCCAGTGCCATCGGTATGAGCATCGCGCTAACGGTAGGCTACGAGCACTTTGGTAAGCTATTGGAAGGCCTTTATAGTATGGACGTCCACTTCCGTACGGCACCCGTAGAGGAAAACCTGCCAGCTAAGCTGGCGCTGATCGGAATATGGTACACGAATTTCTTCGGGGCGGAAACGGAAGCCATCTTACCCTACGATCAGTACCTGCATCGCTTCCCCGCCTACTTTCAGCAGGGGAACATGGAATCCAACGGCAAGCACGTAGACCGCGCCGGTAAGCCGGTGGACTACCAAACCGGCCCCATAATCTGGGGGGAGCCCGGAACGAACGGGCAGCACGCCTTCTACCAACTGATTCACCAAGGAACCCGGCTCATTCCCTGTGATTTCCTTGCACCTGCGTCCTCGCAAAATTCTATTGGCGATCATCACGCCATCTTACTCAGCAACTTCTTCGCGCAGACGGAGGCGCTAATGAATGGAAAAACCGCGGCGCAAGTAGCCGACGAACTGAAGGCGGCGGGCGTGCCCGATCAAGAAGCGGCCGGGCTGATCCCCTTCAAGGTATTCGAGGGCAACCGACCGACGAACTCCATCCTGGTACGCAAGGTGACCCCCTACGTCCTCGGCCAGCTCATCGCGCTGTACGAACATAAGATATTCGTTCAGGGGGTCATCTGGAACATCTATTCCTTCGACCAGTGGGGCGTGGAGCTCGGTAAGCAACTCGCCAAGGCTATTCTTCCGGAGCTCGACGGCGAAGAGGAGGTATCGAGCCACGATAGTAGCACGAACGGCCTCATCAATACTTACAAATCCTGGCGGGGCTAGGGGAGGCGAATTACAGCCAAGTAGCGCACGACGACCAACGGCAACTTTGCTATATTTGATCGGGCCGAAGAAATTTTTCAGCCGGGCCCGACAGCGATTAGACGACCGACAAATTGTGTTTAGAAAGATTTAACTACTTGTTAGGCAGGAAGTTGTGTCTTTTAATTTGTATCTCATGACAAAAAGAGTTCAGGCATTAGCCGTGCCGTTACTGTGGTGTGTATGCCTCACTTCGGCCTTCGCGGCCGGCCCCTTCGGAAAATCCGCCCCGTCATTTCTACTGCACGGCGAACGCCAGCTGAATGACCTATACGTCGATCATCCATTCGTCGCCCTGCCGGGGCAGACCCTCTTTTCTCCGGATCCGGACCAGCTCCGTATTCAGGACCTGCGTGGGGTGGATTGCTACCCGCAGCCCGATTTCGTGGAGGTCTGTGGGGCGGCGGATACGACCTGTATTCTGCTATTCACCAAAAGCCAGGAGCTCGTTCCGGAGATCGCCCTCACCGTACGCTTCTCCGAAGGCCTGGAGTACGCGGGCTTCGTATCCGTACCGACTGCCGAGGAAGCGGCTTTCGACTCCCCCTTCACCGACGTAGACATCATCAGCGACCAGAACCCGGAGGCGCCGAGCTTCCTGATCTCGGGGGTCGTTCAGGACAGTGGCGCGGTCGTCGTCTGTTTTGGGATCAGCGCCGAATGCGGGGTCGATCTGGCGCGAAACCCGCCCAGGGTAGGCTACGAATGGGAATTCACGACCGAGGCGGGCGTCTTCTGCCAGGGTAGTTTCGAACCGATCAACCCCTTTACCGGCAACGTGATCACGCCCCGCGTGCGCTTTACGCAAACGGATAACTTTCCGAATAACATCGTCCTGGGAAACATCAACGCGCCGAATGCCTGTCAGACCGTCCGGCTGACCGAGACGACACCCGGCGGCTCCGTAACCGGCTACATTTTTACGGCGGCCGACTATGGCTTCGAGGAAGGGGTGGAGATCATCCGCATCGAAACGCCTGACGGCGAGATCCTGCCGGAAGCCTTCGACGTGGACCCCGTTACCGGTACGCTGACCGTATTCGTCGACCGCAGCGCCGACCCGCTCGCCTTCAATGAAGTAGAGGATATTCGCTTTTGCTTCGCCTACAGCGAGTGTATCGCGAACAACGACTTTTTCCCGGTCTACACCGTAGTATCGGCCTGCCAGGGCGAGGTGTGTACCGGGCCACCCGTATCGGCCGGTAACGGCGGGCTGTTCAGCAACTTCCCCGGCCCGGCGGACGTACGACTCACCTACGAAGAGGTACAGGCACCCAGCGTACCGGGCGATCAACCTTTAGTGTTCGACCTGCTTTTCGGAACGCTCGGGGATACCGAGGGCGTCGATGATTTGTTCGACTTGCGGGCGCGCGTCCGTTCCTGTGCCTCTCCGCTCGTGTACGCCGCGGCCATCCAGCTCATCGATACGGACGGCGTCACCGTACTAGGAACTTTCGAGCCTTCCGCCTCATCGGTGCGTAACGCCGATGCCGGCAGAGATTTGGCCGGCACCCTCGACGTACGCCTACAGCGCAACAATACGGTAAGCGGTGGTGGCCTGGAAGATCTGGACGGCGACGGTTTCTTCGATGACGTGGCGGCCGGTAACCAGGTACGCGTACGGGTGACCTATGAGATAAACTGTACGTCGGCCGATGCTTCCAACGTCGTCTCCCCCGCGGCGGGTTCGAGCACTACCTGCAACTTCCGTCAGGTCATCTCCAACGCCCGAAGCGGGTGCGGGGCGATCGGCGAAAGCGACGTAGAAAACATAACGAATGGAGCCAACCTAACCACCACGTCCGTAGCCAGCTTCGCCAATGAGGCCGAGAACATCGAGCGCAACGTGGACGGATATAACTTTGGTTTCATCGGTACGCCGGGCAACGGTAGTGCCGGGCCGAAAACGCAGACCTTCGAAGTCGACTATACGCTGGCCGACGACCCGATCACGCGCTGCCCGAACGACGACCCCGGCTCGATCGTAGTACAGTTCATCGCCTCCGGTGACCCCCGCCTAACGGAGGATTTCGTATTCGATAACTTCGTTTTCGTCGATGAAAACGGTACGGACGTCACCGTACCCGCTGCAGCGGGCTCGGTAGAATATCCGGAGGAGGGCACCGTACTCTTTACGCTGCAGGGCCCATCGGGGAGTGGCCTCATCGGCCAGCCCCTGGGGTTTCGTTTCGACATCACCGCCGATACCGCCTACTGCTCACCCCGGCAAATTGTCGTGTCGAATACGCTGATTACGAAACGCTGCCCGACCGGAAGCTGCGACATCAGCGTGGCCTCGACCTCCACGAACCTCCGCCTCGACCCGGAGGACAATAATTGTAGTTGTTACATCGAACAGTTCGTAGAATCCCGCAGGATCAGCCGTGGGTTCGCCGATACCACGCGAACTACCCGGGTAGGGCCGATCTCTTTCGCGAACGACGATGCGCGGCGCGCACTGCCCGGCGACACGGTTGAGGTCGTAGGGAGGTATCACGTATTACCGGAGGCCGCCAGTAATTCGAGGTATGCCTCCGAACTGGGCATTGCGAGTCGTTTTCTTTCCTTCGAGATCGAATTCGACCCGGCCAACACCTTCAATCATTCCAATAAGGATAAGTACGAGTCGATCGTCGACTATAACTCCATGCGGCTTCAGTCGATCGTCCACAAACGCGCCGGGGTGGAAACTAACGTCGGCGAACAGATTTCCGGGCCTACTCAATCTTACGCGCTAACGGGGCTCGTCTTAGGGTCCGCCAACCAGACGGTCGATCAATTCTTTCCTGCGGACGGCGAGATCTTCCACCCGGGCCTGCCCAATGGTGGCTACATATTCCCCGCTGGAGACGACGGCAGCTTCGACGATCGCGACGGGGGAAGGGTCTACGTCCAGTTTCGTAACGACCCCAGCGCAAATGGGGAGGTCAGGGCGCTGGATCGGTTCAATGCCATCACGGGAGGGATGATGCCCAGCGATTGCGTCATCGTCACCTGGCACATGGTGTTGGTCAACAACCCCGGCCTGGTCCCCGCCGGCTCGGCCATCGACCCGGCACCGCCGCAGGACCTGGTCATCAGCAGCCGCCTCAACGGGTCCGTATACATCAACGAAACGCTGAATCCAAGCCTGAATTATTTTTTCGGCGAAACCGGTTGCCCCGACATTCCGAGTACGATCGAATACTACGTCCCCCAGGTCGTCAGCGAATCCAGCATCGTTTATCGGGACGAGTGTACCGCCAATGCCAGGCTCGTCTTCCGCAATTCGGATGACCTGCCGCCGGGTTGGTACGCGAATGAGTTCAGGCCCATCAATGGCATAGAGCAGGTAGTTACCGATTTTCCCTATCCCTACTTCTATCGCGGCGGGGCAACGGTCGGGGCATTCGGCGCCAGGGCGATACCCGTCTTCCCCGACAGCACCGGCGGGGTAGATACGGCAACCGTCGCCGGCATCGAATCCTACCTGCCTACGGGCACCACCGGGCAAATACGCTTCACCGATGCGGAATTCGCCGACTCCGTCCGGGGGCGGGGCTACGAGAACATCGACTTCGGTGACGACGACGTAACCACCATCGGGGGCACCTTTCCGGTGATCGCCGTGGGAGGTACGGCCGTCGGGGCCGGGGCCGGGCGGGATTCTTTGGTCTTCGACCTCCCCCTACGCAGAATTTGTGGGGACGAGCCCGAGCTTACCCCACCGACCCTGACGGCGGAGTACAGCTACGCCAGCCGCTACCTACCTGACTACGAAGGCTACCCCTGGCGGGTGAACACCACGAATCGATCCACCGATTACTGGGATGGAAAGGTGACCAACAACAATGGCGTGGTCGTCCAACCCGTCGCGGGGTTCAACGGTAACGGAGACGAAAACCCGGCGCTTCAATTCTACTTCCCCTTTACCCGCCTGCCCATTGCCGATGACGACGGGAGCGAGATCAACCCGCACCGCCGGGTGGACCAATCCACTACGCTGGATGGCGTAAATCAGCCCACGCTCTTGTCCGCCAGCCTATCGGCGTCTCCCGGCGGTGACCTGCTTGACGTCGACGGGCCGGAAACGCAAACGATCACCATTACCCCGGATGGCGGGCAGACGCTGGCCGGGACGATCATAATCACCGTTACTACCGGTGGCACCATCACCGGTATCAATAGTGGTGGGACGGAGCTGACGGCCATCCAGGCCGGCGTAACGGATACCTCTACCATATTCGCCTTACCGATACCCCCGGGTCTGGCCGCCGACGAGGCCTATACCTTCGACCTGTCGACCGACCTGCTTTTCTGCGAAAACGCCGAGATCTGCGTCTTCCCCGTGCTGGGTTGCGCGGACGATCCGGGTCTGACGGCAGCAGCCTACGCGGCCTTCGAGCCCAGTTGCCAGACCCTGGCGCTCTGTTACCAATACCTGGCCGGTGGTGCTGCTATCGGGACGGTTTTCTCCGACCCCCAGACACTGGGTTTGTGCGCCGAACAGACGCTCAACGTGCAGTTCTTCAATGACGGATCGTCTACCGTCGGCAATTTCTCTCCCATCGTCTACGTCCCGGAGGGCCTGGACGTCAGCAACTTCATGTTCTCCGTTACCGGGGGTGCCACCGGCCCCCTCACCGAGCCCGTAGCGGATATCGACGAAACTCAGGTTTTCGGCCTGGGCCTGGTATTCACCCAATCCGAGATCGATGCCGCCGTAGGTGGCGACGGGTTCAACCCGGGCGAGGTACTGACGATAAGCTTTACGGCCGTTACTTCCTGCGACTTTACCTCCGGCCTGCCCTTGGTGTCTTTAACACGCGGGGCGGCGGCCTGTGGCATTGAAGTAGAAAGCCCCATTATGTTCAGCCCGAATGTAAACGTCGCCTTACCGGAAGTTCAACCCCTCGTGGTATTCGACTTCGGCATCGGGAACGACCCGCTTCTGCTGAGCTGTTCCACCAACCCGGAGGTGTTTACCCTGACGGCTTCCAACATCGGTAAAGCCGCCGCCTCGAATGGCGAAGTCTGCCTGCGGCTACCCGCAGGCATCGATTTCGCCTTCGATGAGATCACGGCCGTGGCGCCCGATGGTTACTTTTTCGACGAGGCGGCCGTCGTGGAAACGCCCATTGACGGGGCGGGTGATCGCCAAGTTTGCTTTCCCGCGCCCGAACTGCCCGCCGGTGGTTTCGTCTGCCTGGATATCCCCGTAGTGATCGGCGATCTGGAATGCGGTGAATACTTCATCGGAGCCACCCTGATCACCAACGCGGAGGTAGTTTGTCAAACGACCGGCGAAGTCTGCGAGATAGGGGTCAGCACGACGCGAGACCTTTACTTCCCCATCGAGGTGGTCGCCCCGGTCACCGCCGCCGAGGCCACGCTATCTGCGGCCTGTACGGGCACCAGCGGCGTATTCGACGTGGAGTACGCCTACGAGTTCCTGGCCGAGAGCCAAAATTTCAACGGCAGCGTCATGATCTCGCTCTTTACCGACGTGGACGCTAACGGCGAGCTCGACCGCACGATCGATACCCAGGCGGGGGCCACGCAAACGACTTTCGTCAGCCTGATCAGGGACGAAGCGGTTAACTTCACCGGTAGCTTCCCGGGCATCGGGCAGTCGAGCATCTGCCCGCTGCTACTGGTGATCGAAACTACCGGCTGTACCTGTAGTGAGGCGGTGATCCCCTTCCCCGACGTCCTTCCGGATTTCATCTTCGACCTCGGGGAAAGCGTAGCGCTCTGCCCCGGCGAAACCTTCACCTTCGAGGGTATTTGCGCGAATCTGGATTACGCCTTCTCACCGCCGAGTGCCGGTACCGTGCTCGTCGACGATGCTACCGGCGCGGCCACCATAGCACTGAACCCGGGTTTCGGGCTTAACTCACGCATCCCCCTTACTATTTCCGGAACTTTCGGTAGTTGCGGTATCGAGCGGGAAATCGGGGTATCCACCATACCCGATCTGGATTTCGGCCCCTTCGCCTACTCCATTTGCAACACCGGCTCCCAGGAGGTTGACCTGAATATCCCCCTGACCCTGCAGGAAGACATTACCGTCAATATCGTAGACCCGGTCAACATTGAAAACCCGAACTCCGTAGAACCCCGCATCCGCGACCTCCAGCAGGATATGACCTACACCGTCGAGTTCAGCTTCAACGACGGCGAATGCACGGGCACGTCCGAGCTCGTCGTCACCGTAGAGGAAGCCATCGAGATCGAGTTCAACGACATAACGGGTTGCGCCACGGGGTTCAACCTGAGCGACCGGGTAGCGATCGTGCCGGCCAACAGCACGGGGACTTTTCAAACGTCAGGAGACGGAACCTTCACTAACCTTGGCGTCTTCCCCGGTGATATCGACTATACGCCCGGCCCGCTGGATCTGGAGGCCGGCTTCGTAAACCTGCGCTTCAATACCGATAACCCCGAAGGCCCCTGTGGTCCTACCTCGGAACGCATCGTAGCCACCATCCAGATCGTTGACTGCGGCAGCTTCTTCTGGGACGGTAGCCAGGACTAAAACATAGTATGCGTGAAGTTTACGACGATCGTATTTAACGATACCGCTTTGCATATTTTTGGGCGAGTACGCAGGTGCAAAGCCAGGAAGTAAAGAGCAAAGAAGCCCTACTTGACGATTGTGTGCCCCTGGTAGATACCGTCCTTGGTTATTATTCGTAGAAGGTACGTTCCTGGATGTACCTGTCTGTTTACATTCATTTGGTTGCGTCCGCGCAATACCTGAACCGGCCGCTGGCTAGCCATCTTTCCGTCGGGGGCGTAAAGCTCCAGGGTCGCGGCGTCATCGTTTTTCGCGTCGTGCTTGAAGTCCACCGTTAGTGAACCCATATCTGAGTTGGGGTAGATCTTCAAGGGGGCAACGCGTCGCTGAACGTTACGCGTAGGCGTACCGATCTCCTTCGTTTCTACGTAGAACTCCAGCGTCCGGTAGGTATCTACGTCCGGGAAGCCATCCGTGGTGGGTGCAAGGCCGCACTCGTGGTTGAAGGCGTACAGGCTTTCGTCTTGTAAGGCCATACGCAGGCTATCACCCCCCGGTGGGTTCGGGCTGGGTACCTGGGTGGGAGGCAGCGTTCCGTCACCTTCGCGGCGCATCGACCACCAGTCCGCCCCGTTTGCATCCGTGCGTAGCTCGGGTGCCTCGGCGGAGCCGGCCAGGTTGTTGTTGGCCAGGCTGAAACCCTTGCTGGGCCCACTGGCGGTAAACCCGACCAGAAATGCGTAACGGCGGCCTCCTTCCAGTACCAATTCGCCACCTTCGAGTAGGTCCCAGCGCAAGTAACGCAGGTGCCCCGCCTCCCCTCCATTCCCCGTCGTGGCTGGTATATCGGGGAAGACGCCGCCGCGTAGTATGGCAATGGGCCGGTAGGCGATGCCATCCAGATAATCATCGGTTCGGTGGTTGTCACTGAAGCCATGCTCCGACGGCGTTCCCGTCGGCGTCCCGTTATCATTTATGGTTGCCGTCCCCTCCACCGAATATAGCTGGAGGTAGACTTCGGCCCCCGGAGCGCCGGCCAATACCGCGCTCTGCGTGTTACCCGTGCGCAGGACGATGGCGTCAAGACGAATACTGTCCCCTTCCGGGATGTTGATGATCTGCCCCAATTCGCGGTTGCGTTGGTAATAGCCCTGGCTTTTCCACTTGAGGTTGGCGCGATCCTGGCGGCGTACGCTCGTCGTCCCGCCACCATCCGCAATTGAGAAGCGCAAATAAGCGGGCACCGTACCGGCCGCATCCGGGTCGTAGCTTTTACCGAGGTCCTCCAGCGCCAAACCGTTTTCGACAAACAGTACCTCCGCGGTGTCCGCGCAGATCGGCCGTTCGGCGACGTTGGGCAGTTGGTAGTGGACCGTCAATACCGGGCGGTTGGGGAACGATTGGTCGACGCTGTAGGCCGATCGCTTGCTTTGCGTGCCGGAGGAGATGAGGAGATTCAACGGTTGGGCCGCCGTCCAGTCCGGCTGACTGATTATTTCCCGGATCACCGAGGCGATGTCCGGCGTCCGTTGCTGGGGCCCGCGTTCGTTGAGGCTTAGCCAGTTCGGCACGCCCCCCCAGGGCGTACGGGCCTGGGTAAAGCCGCGGGAGGTGAGGTTACCGTTCTGGCCGGTCAACGGTTGACTGGGAGCGGCGAGCTCCCCAAAGATTTCTACGTCCATCGGCCCCGCCTGGTCGCTTTTTTGGCTGGTGAACTGAACGAAGGCGCTGTCGATAATCGCCCCGGCGGGAATGCCCGGGAAGGAAAAGCGGATGCCCGTCAGCCGTTCCCCCAGGTCCAGACCGCCATCCGTATCTACGGCTTGGTCCGTCCGTTCTTCGACGTCGTCGTTAGCCGACTGCGGGGAGTCGCTGGCGCTGATGGGTACCCCGCGGCGTACGTTGTTGACCAGGTATTCCCGGGTAGTACTACCGAAGCGACTGTCTTCCGCCCGGAGGCGAAGTCGGTGCGGCCCGGGGTCTAAGCCATCCAGGGATAGGGTATAGGGTGGCGTAGCCGACTGCGTCAGTACGTTACCGTCCTGATCCAGTAACGCCACGCGCAAAGCGTCGCCGTCGGCATCCTGAACGACGACGCTTACCCGGGGCGCTGCCTCATCGAAGAGGGTCGTACCGGAAGCGGGGAAAATATCCCCAAAAACGGGTGCTTCATTTGCATCCGAAATGGTGAAGGGGGTACCGACGAGCCGCGTGCGGTAACCACTTTTGAAGACGACCTCGGCGCCCGGCCTAACGGCCTCCCGGGCGGAAGTCCGTACCTGTAGCAGACCGAACGGAAGGCTGTCCTTACGGCCGAGAACCAAATCGCCGTCGTAGTAAGTGACGTGCTCGATATCGGCCTGCGAGTCGATGGTGAGCCGGAACGGTTGATCGGGGTAAACGGTATCCGGCGCGCCTTCGATCACCAGCGCGGCGTCAGGCAACGCGTACCCGTCAGCCGTTGCGACGTCGACGGTGAGTGCCAGGCCGTCATCGGTCAGCTTCACCTCGCTTGCGTATACTTGCCCGTCGTGTTCGACGTAGACGTCATAGTCGCCCTTGGCCGCGTAGTCAATATTGGCGGCATCACTGGCCAGCAGCGTATCGGTACGCCAGCGTTTATGAACGAGGTCGATGAATGCCTGGCCGCTCGGCTTCAGTGACCAGTCGAGATTGAAGACCGGGCCGTTGTCCCGCCACTGCTGCCCGTCCCACGCCCCCCAAACGGTAAAGTTGTTGCAGAGGGGCTCGCTGAACACGCTGTACAGCACGCGCTCCATTTCCTCGTAAGTGTTGCTGACCATATCAAATTCGGTGACGGCCATCGGCAGCCCTAAGACGGCCACTTCCGCCAGGCGGCGCTTTAGTTCCGAATAGGGCGGGGCGGTGCTGAAAAAGTGGCCCTGCATACCCACCCCGTCGATCGGTG
>OY764708.1:0-5374 GCA_963668285.1 uncultured Lewinella sp.
GATTGTGGATATGACCATTTTTGATCAAAACGCTAGTAGAATACTTGTAGCAACACCAGATGGCAGAATACTACTGAACAGTTCAGTGACTGGTGACACTATGCGCTGGTCAACGGCAGATTGGGTGCCAGGTGTATATCTTTTTGAGATACTTGACCGACAAAATCGAGTGATAAGTACTAGAAAATTAATCGTAGCGCACTGATACTTCTATTTAGTAATAAACACCTTCCCTTTTAATCTTCTACATTTTTCAATCGCATGACTTCTTGCCTCTGTGCTACTATTAGCCCGTACGTCAGTCTTTCAGCTAATTTAAATGGTCGGTCAACTTGTTTACGACTCACGTTGATCTGTATCAGTATTGGTTTGCTGAGCTGTACGATACTGCAAGCCCAGCCTATCAACAATAAGTCGCTAGACATTTCTCATCCTTCGCCTAATGCCGCTGCCTTAGGAGAATACGTAGACGTTCCTGTTAGTTACTTCACCGGGGTCCCACGGATTGGTGTTCCACTACATACCGTTCAATCTGGTCCTCTCAGTGTTCCTATTAGTCTTAGTTACCATGCCGGGGGTACCAGAATGGCTGAAATGGCTAGCTGGGTAGGTTTAGGTTGGACTTTACGGGCCGGAGGCATGATAACGCGAACCATACAGGGCATCCCAGATGAAGATCCATATGGGGGATACTATTATCATGGTCACAAACTGGGAACCAATCTGAATGGAAAGGACATCGTGAAAATCTCGAGCGGTATTAAAGATGGTGAAGCGGATCTATTTTCGTTTAACTTCAATGGATACAGCGGAAAATTTTACATAGATCAGGATAGGAACGGTAGGCCTTCCGTGCAACTGATTCCTAAGCAGGACATCCAGGTCGAGGTAGATGTAGAGCCCAGTAACTTTATTGGATTTACTATCATCGTTCAAGATGGAACGCGGTATTATTTCGGGAGCGATCCATATAGTGAGGCGATCGCATACGAGGAATCTAAGGCAAGCGGTGAAATTCGATATCAAAAGACTTCTTGGCAGCTAATGAAAGTAGTGTCTTACGATGGATTGTATTCCATCGATTTTGAATACAAATTCGAGACGTATAGCTACAAAAATCCTGCTACTTGTAGGCTCATTTATTCCGAGTGCAATTCTCTTACTGGTACTGCTGCTGGTGGTTCTATTTCGTGCGGTACTACGACTGGCTATGATGCTAACCACTTTTATTCCTCTACGCATATTCGAGCTGCTAGGCTACACAAAATAACTACCTCGACATCAACCGAGCAGGTAGAGTTTCACGCAAAGACGGGACGTATCGATCTGGATCGAAACATTGATAGCGGACTAAATACTGCGAAACGGCTTGATTTTATATCAGTTGTACTAGGAAACGATGAAAAATGTATACGACACGATCTTTCTTATGATCACTATATAGATAACTCCTCCTCCACCATCGCCCAACGATCAGAGGCTAAAAGACTGCGCCTATTAAGCATTCGAAAGGCGAGTTGTGACGAAGAGGCCGTGGTGCCAGCAACTACTTTTACTTATCATGAGCCAACTGACAAGCCGGCAAATTTTTTGCCTCACCGATTAAGCAAAGCAGTCGACCATTGGGGCTATTATAATGGTGTGCATACAAACGACAATTATCGCTTGAACATACCTACGACTTCTGGCTATAGCAGGGATAGTATAAGGTACGAATACACTTCAAAGGTAGACCGGCAGAGTAATACGAAGTATCTTCGATACGGTTCGTTGGAGAAAATCGAATATCCTACGGGCGGATATACAAAGTATGTCTATTCAGGCCATAGCTATATGGGGTTAGCACCTTCTACTATTCGCTCTATTCATAATCTTAAAACGGTGGATGGAAGTCCTTACCAGGAAGCAGCCTGCAGCACGAACATAGTACGGTCAGATCAACCTATCCAATTTTCTAAATCTGATATACTTGAAGGTAAGTGTAAATTGGGAATTGTGCGGGCCGACGCTCCTTCAATTAGCTGTCGAAACGCACCGAGCATATCTGCCGTCGTTCGTGCTTTCCAAGTCACAAATGGTAGACTAAAGCCATTCGGTATTTCACACAGGGTTTCACTCCCAAGCGGTCAGTCGGACCGTACGGAGAGCTTTAACCTCAAAGCTATAGGTTCCTTCCATCCGGATGATAAATACGTCTTTGAAGTAGAATCTCAAGATGGGTTAGGTGCTTTTGACATCTCTTCTCCTCTCCAAGTTATTAAACAGCTGACCGCTGGAGGTTTGAGGGTTAGTAAAATTGTGCAGCATGATGGAATCGGCGCGAGTAGTGACATTGTAACTAAATATGTTTATACCAAAGCGGGAAATAGTGCAGTTTCGAGTGGAACCTTAACCTACGAGCCTAAGTATTCGCACTTTATTCAGAAGGGGGTAGCATATAGCGGTAGCACTAGACGTGGGTTAGCTTCTCAGAATGTATGGAAATATTTCATTACCTCTTTAACCTTTTCCGAGCAGGAGCATTGTGCCGCTAAGCAGCTTTCAGGGTCATTACATCGGCTATAGTCGAGTTGTTGAGAGCAGGATTGGCGGGGGCAAGTCAGTTTACGAATACAAAATAGAACCTAAACGGATTGACGTACAGATGCCTTTGCCCCCCTATCAATACGATGCAGAGGAAGGTGCACAGGTAAGTTCTCGCCATTACAAGGGGGATACGCAGCAGGTGATTTCCGGGACTACTAATAAAGGTGCAACTTTTATCGATTCACGATCACAAGGATTAATGGTGAAGGTCACCAATGGGGCACGATGCTTAGCTGCAGATGGAGAAGTTCCGAACTCTCCTTCCGGAGCAGCTTCTATTTACGCCTCTTTCTACACAACGTACAGAAATCGTACGAGTGCTTATCGGCTTGATAAGGTTACTTCATTCAAAGATGGAATCACTACAACTAAAAAGTATGAATACGACCTCCAAGAACGTTTTGTAGCTCCAAAAGTAGAAATCACCGAAAATAGTGATGGAAGCGAGTATAGGACTACTACAATATACTCTTACGAGAGTGAAGGAGCTATAGAAAAGAAGTTGAAGGATTTAGGTGTCTTTACTCCCATAAAGTCCTATACCCGGGTAAATGGCGAACTGGTTAGCGGTAATAAGACTAGGTGGGTGGACTTTAATGGCACCCCCTATCCATCTGTTTATAGTAGTTACCATGCCAGGGAAGGTAGTGAGGATAGTTGGTCTGGTAACTGGGTAGTGGATTTGACTGTCAACGCATATCAGTATGGTAAACCTCACAAAGTACAATCCGCAGGGTGGGACATACAAACTTTCAATTGGGAAAGGAATGGAACGCTCAAATCCAAAGTATTCAGAAAGCAAGAGGAATCATTTACTTATTACCCCAATACTACTTTACTTGAAAAAGTTACTAGTGTAGACGGCACTTATACGACTTATGATTACGATCCTTTGGCGCGATTGAGAACCGTAACTGCAAACGCGGGAAGTACTAAAACAAAGTATAGCTACATATATGATGGTCAGGACGATGACCGGCCAGGGAACTATATACATACGGTTCAGGACTTTTCCACCCATCCTGACCGAGAAAAAATCAGTAGCGATTTAACAACCTATCAATACCTCGACGGATTAGGACGTCCATATCAAACCATAAGACGGAAGGTTGTAGATAATGGTACTAACCGTTGGATGGATCAAGTAAGCGGAGCGGTGACTTACGATGAACGTGGTAAACCATACATGGCTTATGAACCATTTATATCCCCTTACCGAGACGGTCGCTCGGTAACACTAGCCGACCAAGCAGCTACTACAACAACCTATCACGACGATCCGCTAGGTCGAGTAAGAATAGTCACCCCACCAAACTGGTATGCTTCAACTTATACCTACGGCCATAATCAGGATAACGAAGTCAAGTTACCGAAATCGACGGCTTCATTTTACAATGCTAAATCGCTGGCTAAAACTACTGTCACCGATCCAGACGGTAAGTCCTTAACTATTTATATCGACCAGCGCGGCCGTACTATTCTTGAGCGGCGAAAAGATGTCGACGGAACAGTTCTATCCGATACTTATAGTAAGTATGACTATCGTGATCGTCTTAAAAGGATTTTTCCACCAGGAAGTAATCCAAGTACACCCAAACTATTATACGATTATCGTTATGATACCGCTGGGAATTTAATCTACAAGAAGGTGCCGGACCGCCCTGCCGAGGAATATTACTATGATAGTCGCAAGCTACTAACGTATGTTAGGCGAGCGAATATGCCAAAAAGAACTCCCTATTTAGCCACCTTTTATGATGCATACGGGCGGCCCCGTAGAACTGGCTTCGTGGCATCGGTTGCCGCTGGCAATCGCGTCACAACCTCGACAATCTCAGAAGCCAATACACTAACAAAGACCTCCTATGGTAGTGAAGATGGTCCTCGCTTTCTTAGAGACAAGGTTGTCTTACAGCGCACAGCCGTATTGGATGAAGAGATACCATCTGGAATCTACTTAAGTACAGTTCCTACTTACGATAATTTAGGCAGCGTACGAATGGAAGAGAGTAATCACTTGTTGATGACCGATAATCCTAAAGCTCACGTAACCGCATTCGGATACACTTCTCTTAATCAGATTCATAAGTTAGACCATCAACTGACCACGCCCTGGGACGTTCAAAGAACGGTAGCCACTACCCACTACGATGCGGCAGGACGCGTAGAGCGAGAAACGCATAAATACGATAAGGGAGCCGAAATCGGGCGACCGACTGCCCTGGCCTTTACACGGTATACACCCAAAGACCAGGTCAAACAACTTGGCTTCGGTGGGTCGGAGCGCTTTGCCAAACAGGTAATAGATTATAAGTATTTAGAAAACGGCTTCCTTTCAGCCATTAATGACCCCGCTAACCCGGGGAAAGACTACTTTCAGGCGGAGTACTACTACGATGACGTGCCAAATAATATGAAGTTTCCGGGGCTGAAAAACGGTAATATAGCCGGTATGCGTACGCGAACTTCTACCGGGCAGGATTATCTTCAAAGTTTTAGTTATGATGGATTAGACCGACTCCAAGTCTCAAGCTATGTACAAAAGAACGGACAAGCACGAAACCGATACTCCTCTAGCTACGCTTACGATAAACGGGGTAACCTTATTCGGCTCGTTCGAAACGGACGTGGCATATCCGGTACTTATGGTGCCATCGATCAGCTCATTTACAATTACCCAGCTACGGATGAAACGGCCACCAACCGGATTGAATCGATAGCTGACATCGCTAAGAACCGACATTTCAGAAAGGCCGGTCTTCCGGCGCTCACCAGTGGTAAGTATGCC
>OY764709.1:0-1535 GCA_963668285.1 uncultured Lewinella sp.
AGGTACGGGGGGCAGGGGAACGTCGGCGGGCCGGACGGTGAGCGGCGGTCGCTCCGCTTCCGCCTCTATGTGGCTGGCCCACGCATCCCGGTCGGCGGCGTTTGTCTCGAAGCCCGGCACGAAGCGCAGGAAGGTCTTACTCGTCCGCCAAACCTGGCTTTCGTGGGTAATCTCCATGTTGAATACGCTAAAGAACGGCATGGATGGATCGGGCCGGTGCCGCCAGTGGGCCTGGTCACCGAGCTCGTCCCAGGCCGTCCTCGGCGCTTCGAATTGGTAGTCCGTCTTACGGTTGTTGGTGGCGAAATAGCCGTTCTCCCGCATGATCTGGCTCATCATCTTTGCCTCCAGGGGTGGCAGCGCGCCGTACGCCCCGGGTAATCCGAGCTCGGTGAGCCGCGCCACGTTACCCTGCGTGCGCATGTGGTGGCCGCCGATGCTGATGGGGTACATCCCCGTCGCGATACAATTACGGCTCGGCGCGCACACCCCCGCAACGCTGAAGGTATTCGGAAAGCGGACCCCCTGGCTGGCCAGCCGATCCAGGTTCGGCGTGTTGGCCGTGGAGTCTCCGAAGGCAGCCAGTAGCGGGCTGATGTCCTCACAGGTGAGCCACAGGATATTGGGTTTGGACTGCGTGGTTCGTTGGACTGCGGATTCCGGTTCTTGGCGAGAATCGCAGGTGCAGACCATTGTTAATAGGAGCAGGGCTGAGCTTACCTTCAGCAAGGTGGAAAACCGCCCGCGTCCTGACAGTTGAGCTTTTCGCATGATCGTTGGCTTGAGTCGATACCAAGTTAGAATTTTGCGCTTAACCCAAAGCCGACGTCAATGCCCGGGGCGGATACGCCACTCGCAAAGGTCCGGTAGTGCCGGTCCAGCAAATTGACCGCTTTGAAGCGCGCCGAAAGGGTAGAATTGAGGGTATACTCTCCGTAAAGACCTACCGCCCACCAAGCGAGGCTCCCCACGAAGGCCCCCGTGACGGGGTCTACCGGGGTAAGTTCCAGGTTATCCGAAGTTCCCGTGCGGTCGAGGGCCAAACTACCGTCCGCCCCTCTACTGACGGCACCGACCGCGTAGCTGCTGACCGGTTTGGCAAGTTGGAAGCGCGCCCGGGCGCTAAGCCGCCAGCGATCCCGTTCGTAGTGGAGCGAGGCGGACCCGTAGGGCGGCGGGATGTGGTCTTGCGGAAGCGTGAGCCGCTGCCCTTCCGGCCCCGTCTGATCCCGTCTGCCGTGGAGCGCGTGGGCGTCGGTCCGGATGCTCCAGCGTTCGTTGAGTTTATACCTAATATATAGGTCACCACCCAGGATTCGGGCCCGGTCGGCATTCACGTTGGTCTGCGCCCGGAGTAGCTCGCCTTCGACCTCCAGGGTCGTACCGCCGTCGGGCAACACCCCGGGGCCGCGGACGATGGCACCACTCAGCAGCGTGTAATAAGCGGTGGCACCCAGGCTTAACCGCCCCCCGGCGTACCGCCCTTCGTAACCGATCTCGAAGGTGGTGGATCGTTCGGGCCTTAGCCCCGGGCT
>OY764710.1:0-12391 GCA_963668285.1 uncultured Lewinella sp.
TGATTACCTCGTCGTAGGCCCTGAACTTCGGTTTTTTCTTCTCGGGTTTAGGTGCGGGGGGCGTGGTATCTTGCGCCATCACGGCCGCGGCCGCTTCGGCTTCCTGCCGTTTCTTCTTTCGCCGTCTTTGGGCGTCGAGATCGGTTGTGGATAGGAGAAGTAGAAGTAGACAAAGGAGGGCTAACAATCTAGGCACGCGGGGTATGGTTTGGTTTGGGGTGGCGTAAAATAGCACCTGCCCGGGAGTTATCGATCTATGTAAAGCTCCCGAAGCATCGGATGAGCTTTAAGCTAAAGATCAGCCATTGACCGCCGTTCATTCGCAAAGCCCGGCAGATTTGGTCTTTAGCGACAAGATTGGATCGTGCTTGCTCTTTACCAGGTCCGTTATGGGGCTTCGGCCCCATAACGGACTCATTGCACCTGCGTACTCGCAAAAATCAACATTATTCAATCCCGTATTGCTCCAGTAGAAACCGAAATGCCTCCTCCAAGACCACGTCCCGCCCTTCAGCGATGGTCTCGGGGGTATTTTCGATAAATATATCCGGCCGAACCCCCACCCCATCGAGGCTCTCCCCCGCCGGCGTCAGATACTTCATGATCGAATATTGGTACTGAAAACCGTTCGGCAGGAAGCGGCGCATACCCGTATCGGAGAAATCACCCGAGGTCGTACTACCGATGCGCGTCACGTGCGGTAAGGGGGCGAGGTAGAGCAGCATGACTTCGGCGGCGCTGACGGTGATGTTGTCGGTCAGCACGATCGTCGGTTTAGTAAATTGTCGGTCCCCGTGGACGCGGAGCAAATACCGCGTTTCCCCGGCAAAATCAGTGTGGCGGGGCCCATTACGCTCTTCTACGGTATAGGCCAGTTCTTCCCGGTCGGCAAAGCGGCCGGCGAGTGCGGCGCCTACCTCGTCGTCGCCACCGCCGTTGTTTCTCAGGTCGATGATCATGGCATCGTGATCACCGATATCATCCAGCAAGCGATCACCGAAAGTGTAGTCATCATTGTCGATGTTGTCGAGGTACAGGTAGCCGATGTTCCTGTCTCGGAGTTGACCGTACACGTAGCCGTTCTCATTGGAGAGATCGATCACGTCCAGGTACTCGTCGATGATCAGACGCGCGCTGAACTCGGATTCTACCTCTTCTTCCCTGGCGGAATTTCCACGGACGAAAACCCGATCGGGCCAGTAGATAAAGGTGTGGGCGTCGTCGAGGTATTCGATCATTTCGGCAAAGACGGCAAACAGTTCCTCATCAGTAGTTGCCGGGCTTACCCGGGGGCGGTACTCGGTGTAGATGCTGTCCCAATCCCAGCCACGGACGGTAAACAGACCGTAGTGGGCATCGATGTCATTCCAGAAGATCTCGAAGTTGTTTTCGGGGTCGTTCGGCTCATCTTCGCCGAGGATCAGTTGCTGGCAGCCGCAGCATAGCAGGGTAATAAACAGGAGAAAGCAGGTTCGCATAGTGCTTAAAATTTGCGGGTAGTGGAGAGGGAGAAAACATTGTCGAGGCTGCGTACGGGATCGAGCAGTCGGGTGGAGCGATAGGCCAGGCGATACCGTGCTTCCATCGACCAGCGGTCGTTGAGGGCGTATCCGTAGGCCAGGCCGGCGCGGGCGACGAAGAAGTCGTTAAAGGAGGTCCAGCGACCACGCGTAATGACCTTGGGAATGTTGTCCGAATTATCGACGATGAACTTATCCCACCCCGTGTAAGGGGGCCTAGAAAGCAATCCGACGAAGGGGATGGATGCGTTCACCCGGAAGCTGTGACGATCGCGGTAGCGCCAGATGGCCTCCCCGGCGGCTTCCAGTCCGTGGAGCGCAAAGAAGGTCACCGCTTCCGTACCGTCGTAGAAGGTGATGTCCAGTGAAGACCGATAATTGAGCCCCGCATAGACGGTCGCGCCCGCATCCGGAAGGTCGAATCTCTTCTGCCAGCCCGCGGTGAGGTCCACTAAGTAGCGTGCCGGCGCGGTCTCGTCCCGCACCGCTGATGTCAGCCCCGCCGAAGCCAGGCCGAAGCCGACGTGGTAGCGATTTCCCCCGCGGGTGATCCGGCCGTAATGCAGGCGTACGTCCCAGCCCGAGTTGGAATAATTGAGGGGGAAGAAATTCCTGTCGCGAAAGAATCCGCTATGCAGGCCGATCGCGATACCGACTTCATTTTGGTAGCGTGGGGCGGCGTCCGTTTGCGCCCCTAGAAAGCAGGTGGTGAAGAGGAGTAGCCCGAAAAAACCGGCCCTTCGCACCGCGGTGAAAGTTGTAAACACGATGTAGCGTTTTGGTGATGGGACAAAGCTTAGGCGGGCCGTACCCCACCGGCAAATTTCTGCGTGTTTGCCTGTCCTACATCCTCAGAAACCGTGTATTTAGGACGTTTTCTCGCCTTTTCGGTACTTCCCCGGGCTCATGTTCGTAGCCTTCTTAAAGGCCGTGTAGAAGGCGCTGCGTGATTTGAAGCCGGCCTCCAAGCCAACCGCCTCCAGGGAAAATTGGGCGAATTCAGCATCCCTCAGCAAGCTCTTCGCCTCCGTGATGCGAAAGTTGTTTACGTACTCCGCGAAGCTCTGCCCGACCTGTTTACGCATCACTTCACTGACGTAGCCTTCGCTGATCCATAGGGCATCGGCCACTACGCGGCGCCCCAGATCCGGGTTGCGGTAGAGATGCTCCTGCTTCATCAGTCGGTCGAGCTCGACGGCATAATTATCGTCGGGGGTAGGCACGGAAATTGTCGGAGGCTCCACCTTCGGCGGTGCTGCCGTGGACTCCGCCTCGGCGCTTCTCAGGGAACGTATGGCCAGTTGATCTTCCAGAATGCGCAGCTTGTAGACGCCCGCGTAGGCCACCCACCACATGAGGGCCGCTACCGCCATCCAGACGAGCAGATAGACGCCTTCGGAATCGGTCAGGTTTTCCAGTACGCCCGTGACGTACCAGATCGCGACCAGTGCGCAGAGCGCGTAGCAGAACCGCAACAGCCACTGCCGCCGCGCATCCGGGATCGAGGTCGACGACCTGACCAGATAGAGCGAGTAGAAGATCACGGCCGCATTGAGCCAGAGGGAAAGGGTATCTTCAAACTCCTCGAAAAACAGGAAAATGGGGTGCTCGTCCGTGAACGGCAGCGCGTACGGACCAAACGCAAAGCTCAGATCGATGACCAAGCTGACGAGCAGGCTGATCCAGAAAACCGCGAATATCCCCTTTCGCCACCAGGAGTCATAGAGCGGATGTTCCAGCGCCTTGAGGAAGTAACTGAACAGGACCGCCGCCAGCAGATATTCCCACATAAAAGTCCACACCCAGTCCAGCACGTCAACGTCAAATTCCTGCCACCCGAGGAACAGGATCCAAGTCAGCAAGACCAGAAACCACCCCAGGTATCGATTGGCCGGGCTACTAAAAAAGGCTACGCGAAGAATTGCCGACCCCAACAACAAGCCCTGCAGGATACTGGCGATGATGAACAGGTCGACGACGGAGAGACTCATGGGAAGTACGCGCGATCGCTGTATTTAATATTTGCGAGGACGCAGGATGCAGTGTTTGAGATGTGAATAGCGAGGTTTAGCCCCCTCCAAAGAAAAGGTCTGAAGCTTAAAGTTTTTTGGCCACCATTTCCCGCCCCGCCTGGAAGAGGGTCAGGCTTTCGATCTCCCCGTCAGCATCGGCATTGAAGGTGACCTGCGCCTCCACCGCCTTTAGGTAGAATTGAGTGTCGGACTTAGGGTAGATCTCGAAAGCTGGCTGCCCGGTGGCCTGGGCTTTTAACTGGCTGCCTTCTTTGGTGATGGTGATTACGAAAGCTTGCGTCAGCTCGTATTCCCCGACGTAAGCGGTCAGTAACTCCTCCGGCACTTCCACCACCTTTAATAGACTGGCGGTGTCTATGCCCAGCTTGGCGAGCATATCCAAACCGTTCTGGTTAGCGGGGTTAAGGATTACGGATTTCTTGTAGGCCGCTATTGAGGCGTCCGTTTGTCCTAATTTCATGAGCACCTCCGCGTAGCTATCGTGAACGTTGAAGGCATCCGGGAATTCGGCGACGTTCAATTCGAAGATGGTAAGGGCTTCTTCCAGGCGCCCATCCCGCATGAGTTCATAGCCAAGCGCGTTCATTTCGTCTTCGGTCAGTTGGTAGGCCTCGTCATCCTTTACGGCTTGGTATTGGGCGATGCCCGCCTCGATCCCTTCCGCCTGCAACTTACCCTTCACCGCCATGGCGACGGATTTCTTCGGTAAATCGTAAGGCTGATCGTACAGTATTCCGCGAATTGCCTGGGTCATCTCCCCCAGCGGAGCGCCGCCGGTATTGTTCAGGAGCACCACCAACGATCTATCCTCGGTAGCCCGTGAGATATAGGTATTGAATCCGTTGATCCCGCCGCCGTGGCTGATGGTAGCTAGCTGTTCTTCCGTGTTACCGATGTTCTCTTCCCCGATCATCCAACCGTAGGCGTAGTGGGAATCCCCGAAGGCCTCCGTGGCGGGTTGGAAGTAGCGTTCCATCAATTCCTCCGGTAGTAGCTTATCGGTGTAGAGGGCTTGGTCCCAAATCAGCAGGTCTTCCACCGTCGAATACATCGACCCCGCCGCGTAGGGGATGGACATATCCAGATAGGCGGCCGTACTGTAGCCCATGCCTTCTCTTTCGTAGCCGGTAGCCCGCTTCTTAAGGATAGCTTGGTGGTTGTCGTAGCCCGTATCCTCCATCCCCAGGGGCGCAAAGATCTTTTCCCACAGCAATTCCTCGTACGATTTACCGCTCAGTTCTTCCAGGAGCACCCCGAGCAGAAAGTAGCCGGAGTTGCTGTAATTAAACTTTTCCCCCGGCGTGAAGTCCAATTCTTTGTCCGCAAACTCCTGCACGAATTCGGTCGGGGTATACGGATCCCGACTCTGTTCAGCAAAGAAGTCGGGGAAGGCGGTATAATTCGGGATGCCGGAAGTATGGGTAAGCAGATGGTGGATGGTGATCCGCCCCCCGGTCGCTGCGGGGTAATCCGGCAGGTAGGTCGTGATCGGTTTTTCCAACTCGATGGCCCCTTCCGCCACCAACTGCAGGATCAGCATCGCCGTAAACTGCTTGGTGATGGAGCCCAGGCGGTGCTTGGTATCGGCCCGGTTGGGGATGTCCCATTCCATGTTGGCCATGCCGGCGCCTCCTTTGTAGATGACCCTGCCGTTGGTGGCAATTAGGGCGGAACCGTTGAAGTGGGCTTGGGTGTGGTACTTATTGATCAGTGCCTCCATTTCCGCTGCTTTGGTTTGTCCCAAGCAAACATTAATGGAAGAGAGCAGCAGTAGTATCCCCAAGATTAGGATATGGCGGTTATTAGTGACTATCATGGATTCGTGTTGCCGGCGACTATTTGTAGCCGTTGTAGGGCTAATGAGGCGAGAATTAGGGTGGTTCGTTCCGGCTTTCTATTTCGGCTAGCGCTTATTTAGGTAGGGATTTTAATAATGTTGACACTTCGTCTCCGTACTCTTCAGTGTACCCAAGTTGTAGCGCCGTTTGAAAATGCTGTGCTGCTAGATTGAATTTACTTTGGTGTTTCGCAATTAAGCCTAAGTATCTATAGGCAATGGCCCGTTGATTTTTAAGTTCGCCTCGACCCGAGCCTACTTATCTCCGGGCTGAATTTTCGAATTGTCGGCGTATCCGGGTCAATATAGCACCTAAGACTTATTCTCCCGGTTATATCATCATTGACAGGCATCGTTATGCTATAAGCAATACTGAAGGGGGTTTCATCTGGTTGTCCCTCCTTCAGCCGATAGGCTGCTTTAGCTAGAAATCCGGCCGTAAAAGCCGCATTGAAATGAAGATTTATCTTTTGCCAGCTATAGTTGGGCAAGTCGCTTTTCAAGATGGGTTTGACCTTCAGTGACAGTTGCTACGTAGGGCGTAAGTCCTCAAGTTTATTTCATCAATTAGGGCCATATTCTGTCTCCGAATCACTGCTCGTATCGTAGCTGATCACGCACCGTCATAATAACATAACCTAGGAGATTAGATCCTTTCCACTTGCTTGGATCAAGGACATCTGGGTGGTATTCATCCATCCCGATTCCCCAGATAGCGTCATAGGGACTGGCCTCTACCAACACCTGGTTTTCAGTTCCCAGCAGATAATCCAATAGATCGGGATGCTGACTGAATTTCAAGTAGTTTCCCCGTTGGACGATGTCGCACCGGTGTTGTTTCCATATCTTTTCATCGAAACCAGTAACTTTCCTTCCTAGTGATCGTGCTTTATTTGGTGAGGTGCAGTCAATAATTTTTTGGCGAGATTCTTGATCGCCGAAGAGTTTGGCTTTTCCCGCCATCATGTAGTGTTCAGCCGTCTTGTAAGTATTACTATTTTCAGTAAAAGCCCTTTCGTACCATTGCCCAAGGCAAGTCTCCATTAATTTATACTCGTAGCCACTGGGTGGCTTCCAGAAAAAGAGGTAGATAAGTTGGGCACCTGTGGCGAGTTTCGTTTCTAGCCAGGCGTTATTGTAGATCATAGAATTATAGCGCTTTGTTGATTTAAACGGCATTTAGTACCATCTATTGACAGGAGCGGTTTTCATCCAGGCTATGCTTTCGTTTAGGGTTAGGATGCCCTTATCCTGTAAGATATCTAATATCTCTCTAGCGATAACGACATCTTCCATGCATCCGGTGGAATCAAATATTAACTTTAATGCAGCACTAATATTGGGCGATGTGCTGTCGATGCTATGCGATTCGATGATGAATTCCAACAACCCCATTTTTATCTGTTTGTTAGCTCTCTCTTCTTCTTCTACCGTTGCGAATCGCGTCTCGCTGTAGTGTCTCATTTGTGTTTTGAGCTCACCGAATTTATCTTCTTTATTCATGTACTACATTTTTTGTAGGCACTTGCTGGTATTTTACCGATAATTAGATGCTCCTTATCCTTTTTCGCCCAATCGTATGCTTTACCTTCTAATTTTCTTCCTGTAGACGGATCTATACCATTCGAAATATCAACTAGCTTTGACTTGTCAATTTTGTCTGTATCTATTGCGATGATCGTGCTAGCTTTATACTTGCCATGTTCAGGGCTTGGGGCAGCATAAAATTTTGCTCTTTCCTTCAATTCAGACCCCGAGATATACTGAGTCTTCCGACTGCCATCCTCAACGTGTTGTTGAATACTATAATTTGCGTGCTTATCCTTAGGATGAATATCCATTCCTGCATCAGCATAGTACTCCTGCTCCTGGGTTAACGCTCTATATAGTATTACTAGTCCATAGGCGTCAGTCGAAATATTAACATCCCCCACATACCCATACAACGTAGGATTACCCCCAGCTAACCCAATCGGATCAACACTCAGGTAAGCCCCCGCCTCCGGATCGTAATACCGAAAGCGATTGTAATACAACCCAGTCTCATCGTCATGGTACTGGCCCGGGTAGCGGAAAGGGCATACCCCCTTCCACCCGTCCAATCTACGGACTTCGCCGTAGATCGACAACTCCAGGGACCACACTTTCTTGCCCTCCGCCGTGTACATGGTGACCGGGGTGCCCAGGTGGTCGGTGACGATGCCGTACTGGTTGTGGGGGGTGAACTTAGCCAGGGGGGCGAAGGTGCCCGGCTCGAAGAGCCAGGTGGCAAGTTCGCCGTTGACGGTGGGGGTGAGCTCGAGAGTGACCTGTTCTTCCGGGCGGGGGAGTTGCTCCTGCCATTCGTGCAGGGGGACGTTGCCGTCCCACACCCAGCGCGTGAGTTGGCCGCGGTAGCTTTTGGCCAGGCGGCGGCCCAGGGCGTCGTAGGTGAAGACGACCGCCTCCCCGTCCGGGCGAAGGACGCGCTTTAGCATGCCCGCGGCGGTCCACTCGTAGCGCCAGCGGTCGCCGTTCTTTTCGCGCTTTTCGGTGCGGTTGCCTTCGGCGTCGTAGGTGAACTTCGTGCCGTCTGCCGCCAGGAGTTGGCCGGCGGGGTTGTACTTCCGGTCCCGGCGGCTACGGGTACGGAAGAGGTTTCCCATCGCGTCGGGCATGCGGAACTCTTCGGTGCCGTCCGGGTAGGTGGCCGCGGACAGGTTGCCGAATACGTCGTGCTCGAAGGCGAAGCGGCCGCCGGTGTCGTCGAGGAGCTCGTGGAGGCGGTCGTTGAGGCCCCAGCGGTAACGCCGCCCGCGGGTACGGCGGGCGCCGACGGTCGTTTCCTGGCGGACGGGGCGGCCCAAATGATCTCTTTGCCAGCGGGACTTTACGCCACCCGGTAAAGTCCGCTCCAGCTCCAGACCCACTTGGTCGCGTTCGAAGTGGACGCTCCAGGGGTCGTCCAACTCTTTGGTGGTGCCTTCTACACCGGTGACGTCCCCCATTCGGTTGCGGTGGATGTTGATGCCGGCACCCAAACTGGAGGTGAGGTTTACGCGCCGCCCAACCCTGTCGTAGCTGCTGTCGATCTCGAAGCCGCCCTGCCGTTCTTTCAGCACCCTGCCCAGCGGATCGCGCTCGAACTCTAGTTTGACGGCCCCGTTGCGGGCCAGGGTCAGTTCGCCGTCGGCGCGGTAGCCGTAGTCGACCGTCGTGCCGTCGTGGTAGTCCACCCGATTGACCCGGCCCATCCGGTCGTAGGTGTAGTCGCTGCGCCGGTCGCCGGGGCGGACGATCGCGCTCACCTGCCCCGCCGCGTCCCGTTCGTAGCGTTTCGTGATGCCGTCGAAGCTGGTCTCGCGGACCACCCGCCCGCAAGCATCCAGGCCGAAGCGGTAGGCGTGGCCGTGTTCGTTGCGGATGCCCACCAGGTCTTCTTCGCTGTCGTAGTCGAACTCGACCCGGACGCCGGCTTCGATTCGGGCCGCCAAGCGGCTCATCCCCACGTATTCGAAGCGGACGTCGTGCTGCTTATCCCTGGCGTGCAAAACGTTTTCTTCCGCGTCGTAGGATAAGGTGCGGACGTTGCCGTCCGGCTCCTCGGTGCGCAGGACGTTGCCCAGTAGGTCGAGTTCCACCCGACGCATGTTCCCCCGGGGGTCGTAACTACGGATTATCCGGCCCAGGCCGTCGTACACCCAGCGGTGCTTGACGCCGTTCGGGACGGTCAGCTCAGTCAGGTTGTGGGCCGTATCGTAAGACAGTCTGGTTACCGCGCCCAGCGGATCGGTGATGGTGGCTAGGGTATTGTCCGTATACGCATAGGTGTTTGTGGCCCCGGTGCAGTCCGTGCGGGCGGTCAGGCGGTGGTGCGCGTCGTAGGCCCAGCTCCAGGCGCCGCCGTTCTGGTCCTTACCGGCTACCAAAAGGTGGTCGGCGTGGGATAATTCCGTAGCCGTGCCGTCCGGGTAACGGATCAGCCGCGGGTGGCCCAGGCGGTCGTATTCGTAGCTCGTCACCCGGCCGAGTTCGTCGATCCGGCGCAGCAGGTTGCCGTCGGCGGCGAACTGACGGCGGGACTCGTTACCCAGCGGGTCGGTGATCTTCCAGACCAATCCGTCGTCGTTCCAGTGGTAGACGGTCAGCTCGCCGCGGGAGTTGGTGACCGCGCTGGTCTTGCGCTCCAGGTCGTATTTAACGGTGTTGTCGTGGATGTCCCCGTCGCCCCAGGTGCGCAGGCAGCGGCGGATGTCCCGGCCGTCGTCGTACTCGAAGTAGAAGCTCAGGCCGTTGCGGTCGGTCTCCTTGACCAGCAGGTGGTCTTCGTAGACGTAGTGGAAGCTGTTGCCGAGGGCGTCGGTGGATTGCACCAGGTCGCCGTGCTCATCGTAGCGGTAGGTGACCAGGCGAGCTAGCCGGCCCGGTTCGGACGGATGGGGTGCCTCGACGGCGGTGATGCGGCCCCGGCTGTCCGTGGTGAAGTGCAGGGTGCGGCCGGCGCTGTCGGTCAGTTCGCTCAAAGAACCCTCCCGGTAGCGGAAGGTGATCTCCCCCACCCCTGCGCGTTCGATGCGGGCCAGGGGGCTGCGGGTGGCGGCGCTCAGCTCGGCGGCCGGGAAGAGGTGCACCCGGTAGGCCGCGTCCGTTACCCGGATGAACTCCCCGTCGTGGGTGAAGCGGAGTTGTTCCTGCCGCAGGTAGACCTCGTCGCCCGGGTACAGGTACGGCACGTAGGCGTTGCGTCCGTCCGGCAAGCGGAGGTGGAGCGATCCGTTGTCGCTGAGGCCCAGGCTCAGGTCGTAGGCGAAGTGCCAGCCGTGGCCCAGCGGGCCGGCGTAGTCGCTGACCGAATACCAGGTGCGTTCCCACTCCAGCGGCAGGGGGCCAGGCAGGGCAAAGTCGACGCGGTCGGTGAAGACCTTGCCGGTGGCCACGTCGACCGGGTGGCCGATCGTATCGCAGATCTTTTTGTGCACCTTGTTCATCCAGTTACCGGGCAGGAACTGGGTGTAGCGGGAGGCCCGTTCGTGCACGCGGGTACACCAGTCGAGGTACCACTGCTCGTTCTTGACGAATTTGTTGAACAGACCGCCCGCGGCGGCGAAGGCAGCTTTCGTGGCCAGCGTGCGCAGGGAGATCGTCGGTGGGCCGCCCACCAGCACCGGCTGGCCGGTCGGGATGGCGATCAACACCGAGGTCGGCAGCTTCAGGCCCGCTTTTGCTTCCTTACCGGGGCGCGGGGGGCCGGGGATGCCGATGCAGGAGCAACTCAGCACCACGCTGCCCATCCGGCTGAAGGGTTCGTCTTCGACGTTGACGGTGGCGCTGCCGGTGAAGACCTCCCCTTCGTTACCGATGGGTTTGATGAAGGTGCCGCCGAGCGGAAAGTGCGGGATGTTCTTGGCCTCGTTGCCGGCCTGGGCGCGGGGTTGGCCGTTGACCCACACGCTGGCAGCCAATCCAGGGCAGGTACTCGGCAACGTCCAGGACCATCCCGATGAAGGGGTGCGGCAGGGGGACGGGCGGCACCGGGCCGGGGGGCTGCACGATGTGGACGTCGATCCCCATCACCTGGTCGAGCATCTTGGCCGCGATCACCGGGCGTCGGATTTGCGCTCGGCTTCGGCCAGTACTTCTTCCCAGTCCGGGCCCACCAGTGCATCCATTCGCTCGCGGATGACCGGGGTTTCCAGCAGGCGGCGGAGGCGGTCGGCCAGGCGCAGGAGTTCGCGGCCAACGTAAGGAAGCGTTGAGTTACGGGCCAGATCATTTGGGATCAAGTCCGCCACGACGAGGGATTGCTGATAGCGATCCCAAGCTGTCTCGTAATTACCGGCTTGCTGGTGGCACCACCCGGCCATGCGGAGGGTTTCGAAGCGCTGAAAGGCTTGGTCCGGCTCCTCCCCTACCCAATCGAGCGCGGCCTCGTAGCATTCGGCGGCTTCCTGCCAGCGCTTCAGGTGAACTGAGCCCGCTGCTTCGAATTGGCGGGCCTGTAGCATCACGGCGGGGCCGGAAGGGTTTTCGGTTTGTACGGCTACCTCGGCGGCGCGGCCGGGCACGCACGAAGAATGCCAAAGCTTCCTCCTGCCGCGATCGGTCGGTCAGCAAGTGGCTTCCTTGGGCGGCCAGGATAGTTACGGAAAGGTGCTCCCAGCCGGGTGTTTGGTCGGCCACCGCGAGGGCCAGATCACCGGCTTCCCGCATCTTACCGTAGTTGCGGGCCTGGCCGTGTCGGTTGAGTTCGACGAAGAGGGTCCGGTAGCGGAGAGCGGGGTCGCCCGGGTCGCCATCGGCGGCCAGTTCTTCGGCTACGGCACCCATGTCGAGGTCGGCTTCGATGGTAACTACGCCTAAGTCGTCGCGGGGGCCGAGCATTTGGTGGGCCAGGTCTTCCGGCGGGGCGTGTACCATCAGGATCTGGTTATCCGGTAGGCCCGTTTCTAAGGCGTGTTGGATGGCCGTCAGAAAGGCGCGCTTATCGGTAACTTTAGTCGGGTTGAGGTAGACTACGGTGCGGCCGCGCAGGTTGTGCATTTGGCTGGTTACCCGGTGGACGTACCGCAAAAAGTCGTTAATTCCTTTGATTAAGGGCGGTGGCCGGAAGCCGGCTTCGGGGAAGCCTTGCTCTTTCAGTTCTGCTTCGCGGGCCAGTAGTTGACTACGCAGCACGTCACCTTGCTCTTTCCAAGTTCGCGGCAGGGAAGCCCCGCTTCGCTCCTCCCTACGTTCCTTTGCACCTGCGTCCTCGCAAAAAAAGCTTAAGAAAAGATCGCGAAACACCGCCCCGGGGGTATCCTCCGTCAGGACGAAGGCGTCGATCATCTGAACCTCATCCGGCTCCACGGACCAGAGGCAGAGGCCAGTCGTACGATCGGGGGGGAAGGCCGCGCGGTAGCGGTCCTGTACGAGGGCGAGGCGACGCGTGACGGCGTTGTCGAACTGTGAAGGCAATTGGGTGTGTTAGTAGGGTAAGGACGTAAAGATAGGAATAGTCCGGGAGTTTGGCAGCTCGGGAT
>OY764711.1:0-22488 GCA_963668285.1 uncultured Lewinella sp.
GGATCAACTCACCGAAGAGCTCCTCGACCGCGAACGGCAGGAAACCAAGTGGGGGGAGCGGCTCGCCGAAGGCGGCACGGGCATAGTCGACCGGCTGCGGGTGCGGTGGATCGCCTTTCAGGTGAAGCGCAACCGCCCGCTTTGGGAGATACAGCGGGATATCCACAAAAAGGCGGTAGCGCTCAAAAAGAAGCAGCGGCGCTTACTCAGGATGACCTACGAGAACCGGGTCAGCAACCTGATGAGTAAGCACCGCAAAGAGGCCGCTGACCTGGAGAAGGCCTACCGCCAGGGGCACGGTAACGTAGCCAAAGAAATCTTTGCGCAGGCTGATTACGACATCGTACTCGGCGCGCTACCGATCTGGATCTGTAAATCGGCGGATTTAAACGATGTGCTGCCCTTACGGAAAGAACTGTTCGATCTGGTAGTCCTCGACGAAGCCTCTCAGTGCGATTTGGCCAGTTCGCTCCCGTTACTGTACCGTGCGAAGACGGCCGCCATCGTCGGTGACCCCCACCAGCTTCGCCACGTTTCCTTTATATCCAAAAATCGGGAAGCGGCCTTACGTAAGAAGCACGGTATTACTGATGCCGGCGTCACCTTCCGCGACCGCAGCGTACTCGACCAGCTCAACCAGTCCTTACGTGCACAGGCCAGCGTGCACTTCCTGGACGAGCATTACCGCAGTATGCCGGATATTATTCATTTCTCGAATACCCAATTTTACGACGGCGCATTAAAGGTAATGACGGCTAACCCTACCACAGAAGCCCATCAGCATCTGTTTACCCATCACGTCAGCGGCATCAGAGATGAAAAAGGCGTTAATGAAGAGGAGGCCGCCCACTTGCTGGAAGAAGTACAAAGGCTGGTGACCGAGGAAGCTCAACTGGATAAGCAGGGGGTAACGACCATCGGTATTATCTCTCCCTTCCGCGCCCAGGTCAATCATATCCAGCGTGAGGTTCGGGGCTTATTCACTTACCACCAAATCCAACGCCACCGGATCGTCGTCGGTACCCCGTTCACCTTCCAGGGCGAAGAACGCGACCGCGTATACCTCACCTTCGTGGTGGATGCGGATACCCACCCCTCCGCCTATCGCTACCTCGAACGGCCGGACGTATTTAACGTAAGCATCACCCGCGCGAAGCTCGAGCAGCACGTTTACCATTCCGTACCTACCAAGCAATTGCCCCCCGATGGCTTACTGACTAAATACCTATCCACCCGCTACACCCCCGCCGACACCGCGCAGGCCATACAACTCTACGATGCCTTCGCCGAAGAGGTGACTACTTACGTTCAGCAGATCAATACCGGTAATATCCTGCACAATCGAGTAATATCCGGTTGCTTACTGGATATCCTTTTAATTACTCCCGGCCGGGTATTTGCCATTGATCTGGTCGGTTACCCCGGGCAGTTCTCCGCACAGTTGTCGGTAGAGAGTATTCAGATATTGGAGCGGGCGGGGGTGGCGGTGTTTATGTTGCCGTATAGTAGCTGGTTGTTCGAGCGGGGGGCGTGTGAGCGGGTTTTGCGGGGGTGGGTAGGGTAGAAAGATTTTTTTGCGAGGTCGCAGGTGCAAGGATTGGAAGGAATGAGCAAAATTTCACCTCTTAGGGGCCGGTATATAGAGTATATAAAAGCGGGCAGCAGGTAGGCACCCTTATCCGGAGCCCTACCTGCTGCCCCCTAAAAGGCGAAGCCGCCCTACCCCTCCAGCAACTCCAAGACCCCCCGCAGCGGAACCCCCGCCTGGCTGGTCCGGTAATTCAAATCATACCGCAGCTCCTGCAGGCCTTTCTCGATCCGGAAGGTATCGAGCATCACCATCAGGTCGTCCTCGTTGGCGGGTAACAGGCGGGTGCCTTTCGTCGCCTTGCGGTAAGCCGTCAGGAACTCCGCGCAGAGGTATTTACTGGCTGTATCCAGCCAATCACGTAAGCCTTCGGCGGTTTCGGCGCGTAAGCCACTGGATAGGTCCTGGTACACCAAACCGCAGTTGTAGTCGATACTCCGCATCAGGTTAGCCAGGTCCTTCACCGGGCTGCGGCGGAGGCGGCGCTGGCTGAACGTCCGGTCGGGGTCGCCGTCGAAGTTGCGGATGACGAAGTGGTTATCCACCAACACCAACTGCATGAGCGTGAAGTCGCCGTGGATGCGGATCTTGTCGGCTTCGATCTTATAGGCGAAGAGGCGCTTGAGCTTGGTATGCAGCTCATCTTCCCGCCGCAGTAAGGCCTTAGCCATTATTATGGATTCCTCGTCCAACTCCTTCATCTTATTACGCATCAGGTCGAAGGTGGCGCGGACGTCCCCCTTCAAACCCGCGTAAACACTACGTTGGTAATGCAACGAAAGGGCTTCTTTTTCGAAGTTCTTTTCCGAGCTGACGTCGCTCATCACCGTGTGGTAGGAGGCGATCGTACGCCCGAGTTCCGCCAGCTTGGTGATGAAGGTGGAGCCGAGCACGTCCTTGACCGTATCCGGCATATCCTCGTAGCGGATCTTGTCGGTTACTTCGATGCCTTCCGGGTCGGCCTCTTCCAGTTCGGAATTGGGCTGCTGCGAAAGGTTGATCACGTCTTCGGCGAAGCGCTGTAGGTTGTTACCGAAGTAATCCTGGGCGCTGCCACCACTACTCATCCGGTCTTCGAATATCGCCAGCGTGGCGTTCTGACCGGGTTTTGGGCTGAAGTGCAGCGTACCGGCTACCGTGGGGGCGTTCTGGAAGCCGCGCCGCGTCAGCATCTGCTTGATCTCGAGATCGGGGACGTCAACGGTGTCGATGCGGCGGTAAAACTTGATGTTGTAGTTTTTGGATTGCAGCAGCGTATACTCCGTGCCGGAATGCACGACCGTAGCCGTCTGCGGGCCGGCAACGGCCATCGTATCCATCGTCTCGAAGCGGAAGCCGGGCAGGTCGCCGTAATCCTTTAGGCCGTTCAGCAGGCCACGGCGATAGTCCTCATCGTACAGCGCGTCGAGTAACACGATCTGGTTACCCTTGTAATCTACCAGGCCGATGACCTCGTCGCGGGCGGCGTAGTCCTCTTCCTCCCGGAAGTTGTGGAAGGCAATGGGCAATTGTACCAACTCGGGCAGCCCTTCGAGGTAGTTCAGTTTCATCAATATCCAGCCGAAGTGACGCTGGTTGCTACTCTGCATCCGGTGTTCGAGGATGGTGACCGTCTCGAGGTCATCCCCCCGCGCGCCGATCCAGGAGGTACTGTGTAGGTAAGCGGGTAGGATGCTGCCGGTCAGCTTACGCAAGTTGCTGCGGTCGAAGAACTTCTCCAGGTCTTTCACCATCAATTGCGGTGCCTTCAGGTCACGCCGGTCGTCGTGCGCGATGCCCTGTGTCTCCAGTTGCAACCAGAAATAGCCATGGGAGCCGACCGTGACGGGGTAGGGCTCCCGCCCGATGTCGGGGAATTGCGTCCGCCCGAATACTTCCCGCACCTTACTGCCCTCGAACTCCTGCAAATCCAGCGACATAGACTGCGGGTGGCGGCTCAGGTTGACGATCACCGCTACGGCCTCGGCCTCGAACTCGCGCACGAAGGCCAGAATGCGGCTGTTGGCGGGCGTCAACCAGTGAATGGTACCGCGGCCGAAAACCTTGTAGTTACGCCGTTTTGCCAGCAGGCGCTTCGTCCAGTTCAGCAGCGAATTGGGGTTCTGTTGCTGCCGCCGTACGTTTACCCAGCGGTAGGAATATTCCGTGTCGCGGATGACGGGCAGGTAGAGACTGTGCGGGTTGGCCTCCGAAAAGCCGGCGTTTTCGTTGTTGTTCCACTGCATCGGGGTGCGCACGCCGTCGCGATCGCCGAGGTAGTAGTTGTCACCCATGCCGATCTCGTCGCCGTAATAGAGCACCGGGGTGCCGGGCAGGCTCATCAGCAGTACGTTGAGCAGTTCGATCTTGCCGCGGTCGTTGTCCATCAGCGGCGCCAGGCGGCGGCGGATGCCGAGGTTGATCCGGGCCGTCCGGTCGCTGGCGTAGACGTTGTACATGAAGTCGCGCTCCTCATCCGTCACCATCTCCAGCGTCAGCTCGTCGTGATTGCGCAGGAAGGTCGCCCACTGGCAGTTTTCGGGGATGGCGGGCGTCTGGTCGAAGATGTCCGTGATGGGATGACGATCCTCCATTTTTACGCTCATGTACAGGCGTGGCATCAGCGGGAAGTGGTAATTCATGTGGCACTCGTCCCCGTCACCGAAGTAGCTGGCCGATTCCTCCGGCCACATGTTCGCCTCGGCCAGGAACAGCACGTTGTCGTAGTTGTCGTCGACGTGCTTGCGCAGTTTTTTCAGGAATTGATGGGTCTCCGGCAGGTTCTCGCCATTGGTGCCTTCCCGCTCGAAGAGGTAGGGGATGGCATCCAGACGGAAACCGTCGATGCCCATATCCATCCAGTAGTCCAGCACCTCGAAGATCTCCCGCTGTACGTCGGGGCTGTCGTAGTTCAGATCGGGTTGGTGGTGAAAAAACCGGTGCCAGTAGTATTGTTTGGCCACGGGGTCCCACGTCCAGTTGCTCGTTTCCGTATCGGTGAAGATGATGCGTACGTCGGGCCATTTCTCGTCCGTATCGCTCCACACGTAGTAATCGCGCTCTTTCGAGCCGACGGGTGCCCGCCGCGCCCGCTGGAACCATGGGTGCTGGTCGGAAGTGTGGTTAATGACGAGCTCGGTGATGACCTGCAGCCCCCGCTGGTGCGCCGCGTCGAGGAAGCGCTTGAAGTCCCCGATGTTCCCGTAAGCGTTGGAGACGTTGTAGTAGTCTTTGATATCGTAGCCGTCGTCGCGCAGGGGGCTGGGGTAGAAGGGCAGCAGCCAGATGGCGGTGACGCCGAGTTCTTCGAGGTAGTCGAGTTTTTGTTCCAGCCCGGCAAAGTCCCCGATCCCGTCTTGGTCGCTGTCGTAAAAGCCTTTGATGTTTAGTTCGTAGATGATCGCGTCCTTATACCAAAGAGGGTCGCGCTTGTAGCTGCTCATCATAAATCGTCTTGCGTTTGCTGGGTTACTCGTTGTAAAGGTAGACCATGCAGAAACGTATTGTTAGGGGGGATGTGCAGGGGAAGGGAGAATCTTTTCGTTTTGGGATTTTTAGGGCGAGCGCGCAGGTGCGGGGTGGGGGAAAAATACGGCGGGTCGGCGGATGGCGCTGGATCTGGTTAGTGTGAGTTATGATGGGAAGAGTCTGTTAGTGGGGGGGTGTAAATGGTCGGCGGTGCGTCCTGTGGAGCAGGAGCGCTTGCGGGCGGCTACGTTGGCGAAGGCTGAGTTGTTACCGTTTTACGAGGGGCACGAGGTAGAAGTAATTTTGTTTTGTCGTGGTGGCAGTAAGCGGGATTGGGTAATTGGGCCGGGGGTGGTTTTAGCGGGCTTAATGAGGTGAGTCCCAGGGTTCTGCTCTCTCGAAAAGTGTTCGGTAACCCATAGCGAACCACCTGCTAATTGTAAATTTATGGCTATGCAGATATTCTGATTCAATGCATCGATATAGCGGCCATTCCATGGTAACGAAATAAAAAAGAAACAGGCGGAAACCACAAAACCAGGGTTACTTAGGGAAAGTAGCCCCACAACACCCCTTCCATGCGCGTGCTATTTATTCTACTGGTAGCCTTCTGCGTTAGTCGGACCCTGATCCACGCCCAGGGCAACCTCCCCGATCGGCCGAATTTCGTCATTGTTTTCGTGGACGATCTGGGCTACGGAGACCTGGGGGCATACGGGCACCCGACCATCAGGACGCCCAACCTCGACCGCCTGGCCACCGAAGGGCAGAAATGGACCAATTTCTACGTGGGTGCCAGCGTCTGCACGCCGAGCAGGGCCGCGCTTATGACCGGGCGGTTACCCGTAAGGAACGGGATGATGAGTAAGCACCGCAGGGTGTTGTTCCCGGATTCCGCGAATGGATTGCCGGAGGAAGAGATCTCCATTGCCGAACAATTGAAGGGCGCCGGCTACGCTACCGCCTGTATCGGAAAGTGGCACCTCGGGCACAAAAGCCCGCACCTTCCTACCGACCAGGGGTTCGACTCCTATTTTGGTATTCCCTATTCGAACGATATGGATAGGCTGGCAGAGGTCGAAAGCAAAGTGGGCTACCGTGACTTCTGGAAAAGCCCCGAAAGCAAACACACCGAATCCTTCAACGTGCCGTTGATGCGCGACGCAGAAATTGTTGAAAGGCCGGCCGACCAAAATACCATCACCCATCGCTATACCGAAGAAGCGGTGAACTACATCGAGCGGAACGATGGCACCCCCTTCTTGCTTTATTTAGCGCATAACCTACCCCATATTCCGTTATTTGCTTCGGAGGACTTCCTGGGTAAGAGTAAGCGTGGGCTATACGGTGACGTCGTGGAAGAAATAGACCATGGCGTAGGCCAAATCATCGCCACCCTGGAAGAAAAGGGCCTCGCGGAAAACACCGTCTTTGTTTTTACTTCCGACAACGGGCCCTGGCTGATCTTCGAGGAGGACGGAGGCAGCGCCGGGCTATTACGGGAAGGGAAAGGAAGTACCTGGGAGGGGGGGATGCGGGAGCCGTGTATCTTCTGGTCGCCGGGCAACATCATACCGGGCGTAGTCACGGACTTAGGAACTACCATGGACCTATTTACCACCTTCAGCTCGATGGCCGGGCTAGACCTCCCCACCGATCGAATCCTGGATGGCGTCGATCTAAGCGGTACCCTGCTTAACGGAGCGGAGAGCCCGCGGGAAGCGGTCTATTACTACCGCAGCGAAGAACTCTACGCGGTTCGCTTGGGTGCCTACAAAGCCCACTTCATCACCGAAGGTGCCTATGGCGGAGCGCCCCGGGCCATCCACGAAACGCCGCTACTCTTCAATCTGGAATTCGACCCTTCGGAAAAGTACGACGTCGCTGCCGATCACCCCGAGGTAATCGTGGCGATACGAAGCGTTGTAAAACAGCACGAGGGCAAACTCGTGCGGGGGGCGGATCAGTTGATGGCGGTCGAGAAAGACAAGTAATTAAGCTAATTAACCTACCCGCTAACTTCACCTCACCCACCGATAGCTAGCCTTCAATAGAAAAGTATTCCGAATCTCCTGGGCAAATAAATCTTTCGTAAGCGTCTCGAAGGCGGAACGCATCGGGTCGGCCTCCCCGGTCACCCCCTGCTGCCAAACGAGGAACAGCGTTGAACTCGGGCGGTATTCCCACCGAAATACGAGGTTGGAGCGAAATTGGACGAAATTGAAATCCGGGTCACTGAAGGTGTAGTCTACCGCGCCGTCTTCGTCGTCATTTACTTCGTAGTCATTCGATTCTTCGTCCCACGTGATCTGATCGGCGGCGTAGGATTTAAAGCGTTCGTCGAAGTCGCGGGCGTCGGGGTTCGTGACCCGGTTGAAGTTGCTGTAGGTACCGTTCGTGATGAAGGGCTGGGCGTAGTACTGGACCGTAAAGTCCGGCGTCAGGTTATAAGTAGCGCGCACCGTCAATTGCAGGGTTTGCTGTTCGATACGGCCGTGTACGTATTCCGTGCGTTCGGCGTCCTCTTCAATGCTGATGAACTGGTCGTTGCGGCTGTCCCAGCTGAAATCCGGGTCGAAGCTGAAGCGCAAAGCATCCAGTATCTGCCAGTCGATGCCCACGCCTACGCTGCGACCCCGCGTGTTACCGTCGTAGCTGCCGCCCCCACGGCCGCTCAGGCTGACGGACCAGTCCTTACGCCGGTCGCTGCGCCAGTAAAAGCCGGTATAATAGCCGGGGGAGCGGCGGAGCAAGGGGCCGCCACGAAGTGCGTTCTTACTTACGTCCTGTTCCTCCAGGTTCAGCCAAAGGTGGGTATACATGAAATTCTTGAAGCGTGCCCGCACGTCGGTGCTGTATCTACGGCCCAGTGATTGGCCGCCGTACGTCCAACTCGAGCTCAGTTCGTGGCTCCATTCCGCGCTGTTGAATATGCTGAACGGATTACGCCAGTTGCGGGCACCCCACGCGAATGCGTTGATCTGGTCGGTATTGCTTAGAAACCCGACGTCGTTCAGCTCCAGCCCCGGGCTCCGGTAGGTACCGCCCACTTCGAACGTCCACTCGTTGGCGTAGTTGCCGATGGTAAAGGTTCCGCTGCTTCCGGCTAGGCTGGTACGTGAGCTATCGACTCGCAGGTAGTCGGCGTCGGGGCGCTGAAAGAGGTGCTCGAAGGCGGTTTGCGTCTTTTAATGGCCTCCGCGCTTCCCCGCACCTGGCTGGCGGCGAAGTTGCCCTGGATGCGCCACGCCCGGTCATTCCACCGGTGGACGAAGTCTACGCCACCCGCGTAGGCGGAATTATGAAGGAAGGAGAGGTCTTCGTTCCCCTCCAGGTTGCGATTGACTGAAGTCAGCATGACGCCAATGCTACTGTTGCGGTCGTTAAAATCTTGCTGTACTCGCCCCACGTTGTAGGCAGTGAAGGGTTCTACGACCGCTTCGTCTTCCTGGTTTAGGTCGACGATCTCCGCAATCTCCCGCTCGGTAGCGGTACTCAGTAGGCCGATGGAGAGGCCCGACTGCGTCTTACCGCTCACCTTTGCCGCACCGAGGATGGTGGTGTTGTCCGGCTGGCGCACGTAACGGCCATTGACCGGGTCCCCCCGAATGAAACGACTCGGCGTACCACCGATACGTCGGCTATAAAAAAGCAGGTCGCCACTGTACCCGCCGCGGTTTTCCGAATTCGTAAGGTTGTAGTCGAATATATTGCGGTTCTCTACGAAGAAAGGGCGCTGCTCGCGGAAGAAAATCTGAAAACCGTCCAGATTGATGGCCCCCGGGTCGGCTTCTACCTGCCCGAAATCGGGGTTGATGGTGAAGTCCACCGCCACGTCGTTCGTTATGCCGATGCGACCGTCCAGGCCCGCGTTCAAACGCGTGGTGGACTGGCGCCCGAAAGGATCGTTTTCATCGAACTTGCCGCCGGTATTCATTTGCCCGACTACGTAGGGTTGGATCTCGAGTGGCTTACGCGCCTCGATGCCCTCGAGGCCCGTCAGGGTGCCGAAGCGGCTTACGTAGCCGTTCTGCGCCTGGCGGATACGCGCCCAGTTATCGGTCTCCTGATTACGGAAGAATCTGCGGTTCACCTGTAGGCCCCACTCCAGCGTTTCTTCCTTACCGAAGCGCAGTTGTGAAAAGGGAATGCGCGCTTCGACCGTATACCCGGAAGAGTCGACCCGGGCCTTCGTCATCCAGTAAGGGTCCCAGCTTCGGTCCCAGTTGTCTCCGTCCGCGCTGATGAATTCGTCCCCCCGTACGCCGCTGGCGCTGGTGGTGAAGCTGAAGCCCGTCCGCTTATCGTTGAAGCTGTCAAAGTTGATCTCTACGTAGTCTCCGGGGAACTCATCGCGCCGCCCCAAGCGGGCCTCGATCTTGCCCGGCTCGTCGTCGAAAGCCTGAATGGCGACGTATAGGTTTTTGGCGTTGTACAGGATCTTAAATCGCGTCTTTTGCGACGCCTGCAACGCATCGTTAGGTCTGGACTGGTGCTTCACTTCCGCCCATTCCACCTGCTCCCAGACCTCATCGCTCAGATCGCCATCCAGCTTTGGTGGCTTGCCTTCCAGGCGCTTGGTCTCGTATTCCGGACGCTCCTGGCCGTAGGCAATCGAGAAGACGGAAAGCCATGCGAACAGGCATAACCAAGGAGAGATTTTCATCGAATACTGAGGTGAGTGGCCGCGCCGGTTCGATAACTACTAACGCTGAAAGTAGTATCAATGGCAGTTGCAACGATAATGTTCTCTTTTATTATGCGGTCGCTGTGCTCTGTGTTAGTATGGTTGCCCTAGAGGACTAACACCCTAACAACCCCGCTACTCACCTAACCCACCGGTAACTCGCCTTCACTAAAAACACATTCCGTACCTCCTGGTCGAACAGTTCGTTAAACAGCGTTTGGCCTACGTTCCGCGAGGGGTCCGCGCCACCGGCAAGGCCCTGTTGCCAGACGAAGAACAGCGTCGAGCTGGGTCGGTACTCCCAACGCAGGACCAGATTGGAACGAAATTGGACGAAGTTGAAGTCGGGGTCCCCGAAGCTGTAGTCGGTGTCGGCGTCATTGTCGTCGTCGATCAGGTAGGCACCACCGTCTTCGTCGCGGGTGATCTCGGTGGGGGAGTAAGCCGTAAAGCGCTCGTCGAAATCTTTAGCCAGCGGTGTGGTAACCCGGTTGAAGTCATCGTAGATGCCGCGGGCGATGAACGGTTGGGCGTAGTACTGGACGGTGAAGTCCGGCGTGAGGTTGTAATTGGCGCGGAGGGTAACGAAGAGCGTCTGCTGCTCGATGTGGCCGTGGACGTATTCCGCCCGCCCGCCATCCCGCTCGATGGAGATGAATTGATCCGCCCGTTCGTTTATATCCAGGCCGGGCTCTACGCTGAGGCCGAGGGCGTCGAAGGGTTGGTATTCGAGCTCTACGCCGATGCCGCGGCCACTGACTTTGCCATCATAGCTGCTGCCGCCATTGACGTATGCGCCTACCCGCAGTAGTTTGCGCGTATCGGTACGGTAGTAAAACCCGCCGAAGTAGCCCGGCGAGCGGCGCAGCAACGGGCCACCACGCAGTGCGTTCTTGTTGACGTCCTGCTGTTCGACGTTCAGGAAGACGCGGCCGAAGGAGAAGTTTTTGAAGTTGGCATTGACGTTGGTATTGTAGCTCCGGTTGAGGGCGGCTCCGTTGTAATCCCACCCCAGGTAGATGTTGTGGTTCCACTGCAGGCGGTTGAAGATGCTGAAGGGTTGCCGCCACACGCGGGCGCCCCAGGCGAAGGCATTCACCTGATCCGTATTCGTCAGGAATCCGATGTCGTTCAGTTCCAGCCCCGGGCTGCGGTAGGTGCCGCCGGCCTGAAAGATCCACTTGTTCGCGTAGTTCGCAATGGTGAAGGTGCCGCCGGTTCCGGAGAGGTGCGTCAGGCTCGAGTCCACGCTTAGGTGATCGGCGTCCGGCCGCTGAAACAAGTGCTCGAAGGAACGCTGCGTGTTGGTGATCGCTTCTTCGCTGCCCCTCACCTGGCTGGCGACCATATTGAGGCGGACCTCCCACTCGCGGTCTTTCCAGCGGTGTACCAGATCCACCCCGCCGGAGTAGGCGGATTCGTGGAGGAACTCCAGCGCGTCGTTATCCTCGAGGTTGCGGTTGACGGAGGTGAGCATTACGCCGATGCTGCTTTGGCGGTCGTTAAAGTCTTGCTGGACCCGCCCTACGTTATAGCTCGTGAAGGGCTCCACGACCTGCCGGCTTTCTTCACCGAGCTCGCTGAGGGTTGCCATCTCGCGCTCGGTAACGGTCGAGAGCAGGCCGAGCGATAAACCCTGCTGGGTCTTACCACTGACCTTGGCCGCCCCGAGGATGGTTGTATTCTCCGGTTGACTGACGTAGCGGCCGTTGATGGGGTCGCCTTGCAGGAAGCGGCTGGGCGCACCGCCGATCCGCCGGCTGTAAAAAAGGAGGTCGCTGTTGTACTGCCCCCCGGCTTCCGCTTGGGTGATCTGCGATTCGAAAATGTTGCGGTTCTCGACGAAGAAGGGGCGCTGCTCGCGGAAGAAGATCTGGAAACCGTCGAGGTTGATCGCCCCGGGGTCGGCTTCCACCTGCCCGAAGTCGGGGTTGATGGTGAAGTCCAACGCAACGTCGTTAGTGATGCCGACGCGCCCGTCCAGACCCACGTTCGTGCGGATGTCCGTCTTACGGCCGAAAGGGTCGTTTGCGTCGAGTTCGCCCCCGGTGCGCAGCTGCCCGACGGCGTAGGGCTGAATCTCCAGCGGTTTGCGGGGCTTGATGCCTTCGATGCCTTTGAGCGTGCCGAAACGGCTGACGTAGCCCGGTTGCGCTTGGCGGATGCGCGACCAGTTATCCGACTCCTGGTTGCGGAAGAAGTTTCGGCTGACCTGTAGGCCCCACTCCTGCTTGTCATCCTTCCCGAAGCGCAATTGGGAAAAAGGGATGCGTGCCTCTACGGAATACCCCAGGGAATCCGTTTGGCTGCGCATGTACCAGTAGGGGTTCCAGCTATCGTCCCAATTGTTGCCGTCGTTGCTGATGAACTCGTCGCCGCGGACGCCACTGGCACTGCTGGTAAAGGAGAAGCCCGTTCGTTTATCGTTGAAGCTGTCGAAGTTGATCTCCACCCAGTCACCCGGGAAGTCATCGCGCCGGCCGAGGCGGGCTTCGACCTTTTCCGGTTCCGTATCGAAGGCCCGGAAGGCGACGTAAATATTCTTCTGGTCGTAGAGAATCTTGAAGCGCGTCTCCTGGCTGACCGGGGCTTCGTCGTTCGGGGCGCGTTGGTATTTAAGGTAATCCCACTCTACCTGATTCCAGACGGTATCCGAGATGGTACCGTCAATGGTCGGGGCGTCTCCGACGAGGCGCTTGGTTTGGTAGACGGGGCGTTCCTCCTGCGCGTACACATTATTGAGCGTGCAGAGGAGCAGCGATAGGCTAAGCCAGGGGAATATTTTCATTATACGCGAGAGTGAGTGGCAGTATGCGGTAAGAAAGGCGATCGAAAAGTCTAACTATTCCGGAATCGCCCCGCTCCGCTGGTATTTACGCGTGAGCTGGCACCGCCGCTACAGCGGACGGAACTCGCACCGGATACATCCCCCTCGACCTCCTTTTCTACGTGCAATTTTACCGAGCTCGCGCCGGCTACGTCGATATCCGCAGTCTGGGCTCTGAGGTCTTTGAGGTCGACGTTACTCGCACCGGCCGCATCCAGCTCGAGATCGCCGACGCTGCTATTGGAGAAGGAAAGGTGAGAAGCCCCCGATACCTTTACCTCCATACTATTTTCGTTGAACCCCGAAATAGTTGCCCGGGTAGCGCCGCTCCCGACTATCTGGGTCAAGCTGGGCATGGTGATGTTGATACGGATGGTGACGTTGTTGAAACTGTTTCCGTCGAGGGAAAGCACCAGGCGACTGCCTCTTACCTCCGTCAATACCCGGTCGATAATATTATCGTCCGCTTCGACGACGACGGAATAGTCATCTCCCTGCACGACGTCGACTTTGATGGCGCTGCTGAATTTGAGGCCGTCGAAGTCGCGAACGGAACGTTCCTGCTTGACGAGGTCGCCGGAGCCTTTATAGCGTTGGGCGCAAGCGAAGGAACTGAAGCAAGTGAGTAGTATTAGAAAGCAGGAGAAACGGAGCATAATGGGTGCGTTGATTGTGTATGTCGGTAAGGACGATGCTTCATCCTCCGGGTTGCATCCCCCCCCTCACCAATCAGTTGATTCCCTTAAAGTGCTCAGAGCAAGATACAGGTACATCGGCCCGAGCAGCAGATCGTACAGCGCCACCCGCGGAGCGAGGCGAATGCCATTTCCAATGTCGGCTAGCGGGCTCACGGCTGGCGTTCGGTTCGTTTGCTCCTTACTACTTACGTTAGGGGCCGGAGGCCCTAACGACCTTGCACCTGCGGCCTCGACATAAAAAAATGCGCGCACCTGAAAAGTCAGACGCGCCAAGTAAGCGACCCCCACCAGGGTAACCTGCCCCTGGGTCAAAGCGTAAACGCCTAACGGGTAAAAAAGCCCCTGCGAGAGCGCGATCAGGAACAGCGCCCCCGCCACCCCGGCCGGGTAACGAACGCCCGTACTCTGATGGCGCGCCCGCTGCCGAAAGTAACCCGCCAAGGTCCGCTGCGGAGCGCTCACGGTCCATGCGTCCGGCTCGGATACGGCTGCCGTTCGCTCCGGTCGGGCCGTGCCGCTAACCAGCAGATCATCGTCTCCCCCCGGCAGATCCTGGTGGGCCGTAAAGCCGTTGGCATTTAAATAAAATTGTTTGGTATACGCAATATTTCTACCTACCCCCATGTACGGATAGCCTTGCCGGTAAAGCCCCAGGTACTTTAAACTTACGTATACCGACTCGAAGCGCTGCCACGCACTCAGCAGCCCCGGCGGCCTAGCCCGGTAAGGTGACACCCCCAGCACCAACTCCGCCCCTCCGCCGAACCGCTCCGCCATCAAACCGATCCAGTCGCGGGAGTTGGGCGTGCAATCCGCATCCGTCAGCAATAAATGCTCGTGGGTAGCCTGCGCGATGCCGTAGGCCAATGCATCCTTCTTGCCGGGGCGGGTAGGGCCGGGGTGAAGCACGCGCACCCGCTCGTCCTGCCGCGCACACGACAGCGCGAACTGCCCGGAGCCATCCGTAGAGTTATCGTCCACCAAAATGAGCTCGAATCCGGCCGGGTAATTCTGCCGTAAAATTCCCTCGACGCAGGCCTCCAGCGTCTCTACCGCGTCGCGAAAACACACGATCACGCTCACCGGCGGCGGGGCGGAATCCGTCGATGGCCGTGGCTGCGGCGCGCGGTAAGCCGTCCGCAGCACCTCCCCCCAAATAAATAATTGTACCCCCGCAATCAGCGCGAACACGCCTCCTTAGATTTCTCCGATGACGTCACTCCACTCCGGGTGCCGCTCCACGTAAGCCGCCACGAACGGGCAATACGGCAGTACGATCAGGTTATTCCCCTTGGCGTAATCCAGGGCCGTTACCACCAGGGCCGACCCCATCCCTTGCCCCTGCAGATCGTCCGGCACTTCGGTGTGTACCAGCGCGATCCGGTCCCGCCCCAGCCGGTAATCCAGCCGGGATACTTGCGCTCCGCTGACGATTTCGAAACGGTACTTTTCAGGGTTGTTGACTACTTGGTCGGTTGGGTTGGGCATAATCAAGTGTTGTTGGTTGACAAGGTAAGCGGTATACACGATATGCGATTATAGTTGAACCACCCTGATCTTGTGATTTCTGTCTAGCTCTTTTCTCGCCTCACTGCGTTGAAAAGCCTCGTCGAAGCCACCGCTTCGCCTACGTTTTTCGCCTGGCGAGTCGAAAAAATAGCGTCGCCATAATTTCACAATTCCAAGGCAGTTCAACTATAGCTGCGCTGCTGCCTTCGGCGGTTAGCTGCCGCACGTCTCTTCGTGGCTACGCCTACTCTACATTACGCGGCAGTCGAGCGTAGCGAGTGAAACAGCGGTAGCCCTATATCTCGCGGTAGCCAAATCAAGAATCGCATATCGAGTATCGCATATCGCATATCAAAAAAGTAGCATATTAAAAAATAGCCCGTCAATTAAAGGCTTTTCCGCAACCGAGCAACCGGTAACCCCAGCTGCTCCCGATACTTAGCTACCGTGCGTCGCGCAATATCGTACCCTTTTTCGGCCAAGGCCTGTTGCAGCTTTCCATCCGCCAGCGGCTTGCGCTTGTTTTCCTGGTCGATGATTTCCTTTAGTACGTTCTTGATCTCGGTCGTGCTCACCTCTTCCCCTTCCTGATTGGTCATCCCCTCGCTGAAGAACTCCCGCAGGCCGTAGCTGCCGTAATCGGTCTGGACGAATTTGCTGCTCGCCACCCGGCTGACGGTGCTGATGTCGAGCCCGGTTATTTCGCCGATGTCTTTGAGGATCATGGGGCGGAGGTCCTTCACGTCACCGCTCCGGAAGAACGCTTCCTGGTAGCGCATAATGGCGTGCATCACGCTGAACAAGGTCTGCTGTCGTTGCTGAATGGCCTCGATGAACCAGTTGGCGGAATCGATATTTTGGCGGATGAATCCCGCCGCTTTCTTCTGCGCCGTGGTGAGTTTGCCGCTGGCTTTCTGTTTTTCGCGGAACTCCTTGAGCATCCGCTGGTAGTGGTCGCTGACGCGCAGGTCCGGTGCGTTCTGGCGGTGAGGCGGAGGTTCAACTCGCCGTCTTCCATGGTCAGGATGAAGTCGGGGACGATCGTGCGCGCCACCCGCCCGCCCGCGCGGCCGCTGATGCTACTGGCGGGCTTGGGGTTGAGCTTGAGGATCTCGCTCAGGGCGTCGCGGAGCTCATCGCGGTCCACGTCGAGCTTCTCGATCAGTTTATCGTAGTGTTTCTTGCTGAACAGATCGAAATGGTCGCGCATGATGCGCCGCGCCAGTACGATATCGGCGAAGCGCATGTCGTCGATGTCGTCACCGGTGTCGACCAGGTAGTTGAGTTGTAGCAGCAGACATTCGCGCAAGTCACGGGCGGCGATGCCGATGGGGAGGAGCGTCTGGACGGTGCGCAGCACTTCTTTGATCTGACCGACCCGTACGTCGAGGTTCTGGTTGATCAGCAGGTCGTCGGCGATCGCGGTAAGCTTGCGCGTCAGGTAACCGTCGTCGTCGAGGTTGCCGATGATCTGGCGGGCGATGAGCCGCTCCAGCGGTGTTTCGAACTCCACCTCTTTGAGCTGTTCGTCGAGGTATTCGAAGAAGGAGTTCTCGTCGGCCGTGTAGCTGCCGGGGGCGGCGTAGTCGGTGTCCGATTTGCCGCTATCCTGGTAGCTCGTCGGGTCGTCCTCCATGTACTGCTGGAGGTAGTCCTCGTCGAAGTCGGAGTCCCGGTCTTCCGTTTCCCGTTCTTCGTTGGGTTCGGGGCCGTCGGGGGCTTCCGTTTCGGGGGCGGCGCCCTCTTCCAGCGTGGGGTTGGATTCCAGCTCTTCCTTAATGCGCTGCTCCAGTTCCAGCACGGGGAGTTGCACCAGCTGCATGAGCTGGATCTGGCGCGGGCTGGCGGTTTGGGTCTGTTTCTGCTTAAAGTTCTGACCGAGCATGGAGGCAAGGATACGGCGGGTATTTCTACAAATCAGCCGCCGCCCTTGTTTTCAATCCGTGCGTTTATTGTTGCCAAGCAGGATATCGGCCGGTAAGTACCGCAGCTCGCGCGTTTCGTAACCCGTGGCCCGCAGGTTAGCGACGCGCTGGTCGAAGTCCTTCAGTGCCCGCCGCCCGAGCTTGCCACTACGCATGTTTCTCAGCAGGGTGATCAACACGCGTGGATAGGTTGAGGGGTAACTCACCCGGGTCAGGTAGCGGGTCAGATTATTGATCGCGTAACCGGCCAATTCCCCGTTCCCGAGCCGGAGGTGGCAGTAAATAAATAGTAAACGGGCGTAAATCACGAGGTCGTGCCGCAGGGGCTTCCGATCGTCGAGAATGGGGTTCAGGTGATCCAGGCTGCCCGCCCGGTCACCCGCCCGCACGAGTAGAACGGCCAGTTTATAATGTAGCATCTGGCACTTATGTCGATCGACGCCGTCAACGGTATTGATGGACTTTGCAAATGAATGTAGATCGGCAGATTCCTTGTTTAAAAGCAATTCATTTAGGCGAGTCCGCGGGTGCAAAAATTGGAATTGAAGAGCAGAGTCACGGGGCATCCGACTTACCGGAAGGTCAGCCAGGGTTGACTGTAGGGAGCGGGCTAGATCACGGTGCTCCTCCGGTCGGTCTCGGAGGAAGGCGAGCATTAGGCAGCGATCCATCCCCTTCAGGTAAAGGGGCAGATTGGTAAGACAAGTATTCGCGTCCTCCCGAATCAGGGCTACCCAATTACCGGTGCGCCGCGCCGCCTCCCGCAGCTCCAGGCGGCAGTAGTGGTACCAAAATTGTGCACGCTGTAGCGCGATTCGTTCCCGGAAGGTGACCTGCTCCAGCTGGATGTCGGCGAGCTGCGGCGTGTAGGTGTGGTAAAAGCGCGCGGCCTCCTCGGCGTTTCGAATGTGGCCATTGTCGATAAAGTAGCGATGCATACCCAGTTGCAGGTTCGAAAGCCGCGTCGTTACCGTCTGAATTTCCTGCCGCCGCTGACTTTCGGTGATCAGGCCGCGCATCCGGTCCCCGCCGGAGCGGGTTATGTGGGCGGCCTGGATCATCTTCTCCATTTCCAGGATGAGGATGTGGTGAAGATCCAGGTGATCCGCCCGTACCGTGCTTTTAGCTTTTTTCAGTATCGCCAAGGCCTGGAGGGGTAAGCCGCGGCGGTAGAGCAGGTGGGCGTAATCGAGGTTCTCCTGCACCTGGATGACCTGATCGTGCGACCGGTGCTGCCGCCGCAAGCTCTCCATCAGCTGTCCGTAAAGGTGCCGCTGCAAGTTGGCCATCTTGCCGGCATCGTCCACGCCGATCCGCCGCCTGAAGGTGACGTCCGTAGGGTCACCACCCCCGCTCAAGTGCAGGAAGAGTTGGTAGAACTTATCCTTCTTATTCTTCCCGCTACGGTCGTAATGGGCAGTGAAGTAGCGCTTTTCGGCCCGGTCCAGAGAATTAATCAAGGCCACGAGCATTTCTCTTTTGGCAATTGCCATAACAAAAACGGCGATTTAGTGAAGCAGTATCAGCTCAGGCTATCACGGTATAATCGCAGGCAGACAAAGCTACGTATTCGTACGTAAGCGATACTACGTAGTGGATAAGCGTACCACAAATCAGGGGATAGGATGAATTGGTGAAGGGCCGGATGCATGGCCACATTTACACTGTCAGCAGGGCGACACGACCACCCCGCCTCTATTTTGATAGCTATAGTTGAAAAACCTTGGAATTGTGAAATTATGGCGACGTTATTTTTTTGGCTTGTAAGGCGAAAAACGTAGGCGAAGCTGATGGCTTCGACGAGGCTTTTTAACGCAGCAAGACAGAAAAAGAGCTAGACATAAATTACAAGATCAGGGTTGTTCAACTATAAATCCACTCACTATGAAAAAGACTTTACCTCAACTGATTCTGCTCCTCGTATTCGCCGCTACCGCTCTACAGGCTCAAAAAGAGATCTCCGGCTCTATCGTCGACCTGGACGGCCCGCTCATCGGCGCCACGGTAATGGTGGAAGGCACTACCCTCGGTACGGTCACCGACTTTGACGGGAAGTTCATCCTCACCATCCCGAACGAAGCCGCTTACCTGCTCTTCAGTTACACCGGCTACGGTTCCCAACGCATTGAGATCGGTACGACGGACATCTTCGAGGTAGAACTCGAAGACTCCGGCGTCGACCTCGGCGAGGTAGTGGTCACCGCCCTCGGCGTCAAACGTGAAAAGAAAGCCATCGGCTACGCGGTGCAGGACGTCAAGGCGGAAGAGATCGCCGAAACCCGTAGCACCAACGTCGTCAATGGCCTCTCCGGCAAGGTAGCCGGTTTGCAAGTCTCGGCGGGCAACGTACCGGGCGGTGGCTCCCAGGTCACCATCCGCGGTAACTCCTCCGTCCTGGGGAACAACCAACCCCTTTACGTGATCGACGGTGTACCGATGGAAGGGGATTTCGCCGCCCCCACCGGAGGCGATGCGGCCAATAACAACGTGTACGGCGGGGGCATCTCCGAGATCAGCCCCGACAACATCGAGTCGATCACCGTCCTGAAAGGCGCCAACGCCGCCGCCCTCTACGGCAGCCGGGCGGCTAACGGCGTGATCCTCGTCACTACCAAGAGCGGTGCATCGGCGGAAGGGCTGACGATCTCCTACGCCGGTAGCGTCACGAGCGAGCAGCCCTTCGTCAGCCCCCAATTCCAGAACACCTACGGCGGCGGCACGGGCGGCGTCACCTGGTACGCCGACGGGCGCAACGGCGGCGTCGAAGTGGATGACCGCGCCCTGGAGCAGTTCCGCGCCGTCTACCCCGATGCCCCCCTGGTAGGTACCGCCGGCGTCGACGAAAGCTGGGGCGCCCCGATGGACGGCCGCATGGTCCGCACCTGGTGGTCCGGCCAGGAAACCGCCCCGCTGAACCCGGTCCCCGACAGTTGGGATAACTTCTGGGACACCGGCAGAACCTTCAACAACACCGTCAGCCTGGCCAACAACTACGGCAGCGGCAACTTCCGCTTCAGCTTCGGCAACCTCGAACAGAAAGGTATCCTCTACAATAACGATTACAGCCGCAACAACTTCCGGCTCAACCTCGACCAGGAGCTGGCCCCCAAACTCAAGATCAGCGTCGCCTCCGAATACATCAAATCCCACAGCGATAACCGCCAGCAACCCGTGCTATGGGAACTCGCCACCTGGCACCACCGCCACGACGATTGGGGCTTGTTGCGGGACTACGAGCAATTCATGGACGTTCACATCACCCGTGACGGGGATGAGTACCCCTACGCCAACTGGCAACACTCCTTCGCCAGCAACCGCTTCTACGAGCAGACCAACCTGACGAGTGCCAACGACAAAGACCGCTTCCTCGGCAACATTTCCCTGACCTACGAATTCCTCCCCCAGCTCAGCCTGATGGTCCGGGGCGGCACCGACCTCTGGACGGACACCCGCCGCTCCGTCACCCGCAACGAACGAATAAAATCATTTACCGAAAGAACGCAATCCTTTTCGGAGGACGTCCTGCGCCGCCAGGAAACCAACATCGATTTTCTGCTCTCCTACAACGATTATTTTGGAGAGAACCTTAGTATCTCAGCCCTTGCCGGCGGTAACCACCGCAGCAATTATTTTAAGCGCAACTACGTCGGGGTCAATGACGCCACCATTAACGGACTCTACAACGTTGCCAATAACGCCAGTCAGAACACCAACATCAGCCGCATCGAGGAGAAGGAAGTCAATAGCTTCTTCGGCTCCGTAAGCCTGGGCTTCAAAAACTTTCTTTACCTCGATGTAACTGGTCGTAACGACTGGTCCAGCACCCTACCGACGGAAAACAACAGCTATTTCTACCCGAGTGTCAGTCTTAGCGGCGTCATCACGGATGCCCTCAAAATGAATAGCCGCATCCTTTCCTACGCTAAGGTCCGCGGTAGCTGGGCGCAGGTGGGTTCCGATACGGATCCTTACCGCCTCACCCAGGTATTCAATCCTACGACCAGCTGGAACGCCACCACCCCGCTCTTCCGTGAGCAAGGCACTATCGCCAGCACCGGCCTGCGCCCGGAACGCACCACGGGTAAGGAGGTCGGCACCGAACTCCGCTTCCTGCGGGGTCGCATCGGGCTCGACGTTACGCTCTACGAACAGACGACCTCCGACCAGATCATCAGCGTCGCCGTCTCCCGCTCCACCGGCTACGATTCCAAGTTGATCAACGCCGGCAAGATCCGCAACCGTGGGGTGGAGGTCGTCCTCTCCGGTGCCGTCATCGACCTGCCGAACTTTGGCTGGAACGTCAACCTCAACTACGCCCGGAACCGCAATACCGTCCTGGAGCTGTTCACGGATGCGAGCGGTAACGAACTCGAAACGATCGTCCTCCACAGCCGCCGCGGGCTCAGCCTCGAAGCCAGGGTAGGGGAGGCGTTCGGTACCCTTTTCGGCAGCGGCTACGCTAGGGTGGAAGGCGGCGAATTCGACGGCCAGATCATCTACGAAAACGGCATCCCCGTAAAGGACCCCGACCTCAAGATCCTCGGCAATACGACCCCCGACTGGATCGGCGGCATCCGCAACGAGGTCCGCCTCGGCCCGGTCCGCATCAGCGCCCTCATCGACGCCAAGATCGGTGGTGACATCGCCGAAGAAAGCTCCTCCATCGCACAGCAAACCGGCGTATCGCCCCAGTCCGGCATCGGCCGTGAAGAAGGCGTGATCGGTGTCGGCGTAGTCAATATTGGCGACGACGAAAACCCGCGGTACGTAACCAACGACATCGTTGCCCCTACCCGAAACGTAGTCGGTGCCCTCAGCGTCCGCTACGCCAACGAAGGTGCCATCTTCGACGCCAGCTACGTAAAACTACGGGAGGCCAGCATCAGCTACGCCCTTCCCAAAAGCATAACCGACAAGATCGGTGTCCTCAGTGCCGCCAGCGTCTCCGTCATCGGCCGCAACCTGGCCATGCTCTACAGCAACCACTCCAATATCGATCCGGAAATGAACGTCTACGGCGGCAACCTCCAGGGCGCCCTCTACTACACCTCCATCCCCAGTACCCGCAGCGTAGGCGTCAACCTCAACCTGACCTTCTAGCTACCCCCTAAAGGCGAAGCCGTCCTACCCGTCCTACCCCCCCGCTAATATCCCCTCCAAAATGAAAAATATCTACCCCCTGCTGGTCCTGCTCATCGGCTGCCTGACTTTCTCCTCCTGCGACCAGGGCTTCGAAGAACTCAACGCCAACCCGAACGAGCCGGAGGCCGTACCCCCGAGCACGATCTTCCCCTTGGCGGTTCGTGAAACCATTGACCGCGTCCACGGCCACCGCACGCGCAACCAACGCCTGAACCTCGACGGAGGAATGCTTTGGATGCAGTACTTCGCCCGCAACCAATACGTCAACGAAGGGGATACCTATAATCCGGCGGCAACCCTGCGGGGGAATACCTGGGATGGCTTCTACACCGAAAGCCTCGTGAATCTCGCGACGACCATCGCACTGACGAGTAATCCGGACGACAAATTTTTTAACGAGAATTACGCCGCCGTGGCCACCATCATGCGGGAATACGTTTTCTCGATTCTCACCGACACTTACGGTGCCATCCCTTATTCCGACGCCCTCGCCGGCTCCATGGATGGCAACCTGGCCCCGGCCTACAGTAGCCAGGAAGAGATCTACGCGGGAATGTTACAGAACCTGAAGGCCGCTTCCCTCGCCATCGACCCGGCCGGGGGCGCCATCGATAAAGACATCCTGTTTGACGGCGATCTGCTGAAGTGGAAACAGTTCGCCAACG
>OY764712.1:0-24604 GCA_963668285.1 uncultured Lewinella sp.
AGGCCGACGTAAACCTCCGGGGGGCGGGCGCTCACCATACGCCGCTGTCGATTGCTGCCTCCGAAGGGCACGTGGAAATGATCGTCTTGCTGGTTGGCGCCGGCGGGGATGTCTTCCAGATCCAGGGTGGGGGAGGCCCCCTCCAGAGTGCCGCCGAAGAGGGACAACTCGCCATCGTGAAGCAGCTAATCGGACTGGGTGCCGATGTGAACGCGATAAATACCCGGGGGCGTACCGCCCTGAGCTACGCCGCCGAGGAGCGACACACGGAGGTCGTCCGTTACCTGCTCGATCAGGGTGCGCGGGCGGACATTGCCGACCGGGGTGGTCTGCTGCCCGCCGACTACGCCGCCGAAGAAGGGGCGACGGAGATATTCCGGCTACTCTCCGGATCAGTCACGAGCGACGCTAAGCAAACCACGCTCTTACTCCGCGCGGCCCGCGAAGGGCAGCTGCCGATCGTGCGTCAGATCATAGAGGCCGGTCTCCGTCCCGACCAGACGGATGAGGAGGGGAACTCCGCGCTCGGCTACGCCGCCCGGGAAGACGAAACCGCGGTCGTCCGCTACCTCTTGGGTCAGGGTGCCGAGGCGGACGGACCTGAAAACGGGCGGGCACTAAGCCCCCTAACGCTTGCCGCCCGCGAAAATGCCACGGAATCAATGCGATTGCTGCTGGGTTCCGGAGCGGATGGAGAAGTTCGCTGTTCCTTTCGAGAGATCGATAATATGGACGAAGGGCAGGCTGACGTAGCCATCTACCGCAACGCTACCCCGCTTATGGTAGCCGTTGTAGAAGGCAATAAAGAGGCCGCCCTCATGCTGATTCGCTTCGGGGCGGATGCGGACGCCCAAGCCTACAAGCAGAAGTTCAGGTCTTTGGCCATCCACTCCTACCGAGCATTGGCGACCATAAGCGGAGACGAACTGCTTGAGCAGGCCAATGAATTCTACACTTCGGAGGGCTGGACACCGCTAATGGAGGCCGCTGAACTGGGCAATGCCGAGCTGGTAAGCATCCTGTTAGAAGCCGGTGCCGATAAGAACCATACCGCCACGAATGGTATGACCGCCCTGTCGATCGCCATTTCATCCGAGCACGCGAGCGTTGTGCGCCTGCTTAAATAAGTCCCGATCCGGTTTAATTATCTATAATTCTCCCGCCGCCCGGCGAGAGCCCAATACCCCCTACTCAATGAAGATCCTTTTATGGCTGTTGCTGCTGGCACTTGCCGGCAGCCTCACGGCCACCCCTATGTCCACTTCCTACGAGCTGGCACTTCTTTCCGGCACCGTTGTCACCACCGACGATCTACCGCTGGAATACGCTACCGTTTCCGCTTACGACACCGACAGTAGCCTGGTGGAAGGTACCGTCACCGATGCGGCGGGCCGCTTCGAACTCAACCTACCGAACGGTAACTACCGGCTGCGCCTGGAGTTTATTGGGCTGGGAACGAAGACCATCCCCGTCGAAGTACGGGGTGCGACAGACTTAGGGCGGCTTGCTCTGAGCCAGGAAGGGTTGATGTTAGATGCGGTAGAAGTACGCGCGGACAAAAGCCGTATGAATCTGCAACTGGATAAGAAGGTATTCAACGTCGGGGAAGATGCCTTGGCGCAGGGCGGGGTGGCTACGGATGTCTTGCAGCAAGTGCCTTCGGTGGCCGTCTCGGCGGAGGGCGCCGTGAGTTTACGGGGTAACGCTTCCGTCACCATTCTGATTAACGGCCGGCCCTCCGCCCTCACCGATAACGGCGGCCTGGCCGGCATCCCCGCCGCCAGCATCGAACGGGTGGAAGTGATCACCAACCCTTCGGCGAAGTACGAGGCGGCGGGTTCGGCCGGTATCCTGAACATCATCCTGAAGAAATCGACCGAAAAGGGCTACGGAGGTACGCTCACCCTCGGTACCGGGGTGCCTGCGGACCACCAGGCGCAGATAGCCGTGAACCTGCGCCGCCGCAAGTTCAACCTATTCGCTAATCTGGGCGGCCGGTACGCTAACTTCTTCGGTAGCGGAGATTTTACCCGTTCCAGCCGGATCGACGGAGAAACGGTGAATCTGTTTCGCGTACCCGATATGGACCGCCACGACGATGCCTGGTCGGGTTACTTCGGCTTCGATTATCGGCCCGACGAAGCGACCACCCTGACGGCTTCCTACGCGATCTACGACGTGCTGAACGACGACTTTACCACCAACTCCTTCGCCTATACCGACGGTAATGGTGACCGAATCAGGGATCTGCGACAGACGCAAGACTACGTCGAGCCGGGTACGTACCACCAGGCGGACGTGGTGCTCGCCCGCCAGTTTGGCGAGGACCGTAAGTTCACCCTGCTCTTTAACCACGATGCCTGGACGGAATTCGAGCAGGAGGAAATTCGTATTGACGAACTGGCCCCGGAAGCGCTCACCGTGGTACGCTACCGCACCGCTACGGAAGAGAGTAGCCGGGATTACCTGCTGCAAAGCGACTACGAATCCCCATTCGGAAAGCACGGTAGCGTAGAGCTGGGGTTGCGGGCGGAGGCCCGGGTCATCTCCGCCGACTACCTGGCCGAGGCGAACGTGAACGAGCAGTGGGAACCGTTGGGTGGCTTCCGCAACGACTTCGACTACTTCGAACGTATCGGGTCGGCCTACTTCCAGTACGCCTACAAGCGGGAAAAAGTAAGCTTCCAGCTCGGGCTACGAAACGAATTTACCGACATCGCTACCGAGAATACGGATGAGAACCAAACCAATTTGGCCAAACAGTACAACCGGTTCTTCCCCTCCGCCAGCGCACGCTACCAGCTATCCGAAACGGTCAGTACTCAGGTAAGTTATTCCCGCCGGATCCGCCGGCCGGCTTTCTGGCAACTTAACCCTTTTGCCGGTCTGCGCCTGCCCACCTCCCTGTTTACCGGCAACCCGGATATCGACCCCGCCTTCACCGATCGGCTGGAAATCAACCTGTTATCCGGTACCGACCGGTTGACCTTTAACCCCGCCGTCTACGTATCGCGAACGACCGACTGGTTTGAAAATGTCGTCTCCCAAACCCCCGATAATCTTTTCGGCCTGGAGGACGGTACCGTGCTGACTACCCCCGTTAATCTGGATGAGGCGATCAACTTCGGCGCCGAGCTTACCGCCAGCTATCGCCCCGGCGAGGTTTTTCGACTGGATGGCGACCTGCACTACTTCGGTACCCGGGAGCGGGGTGAATTTGCCGGCCGCAACTTCGATTACGACTTCGCTACCTGGACGGCCAGCCTGCGGCCGCAAGTAAGGCTTAAGAAAGGGTTGTCACTGCAAGCGCGGGTAGGCTATTCCGCCCCCCAGGAGGACGCCCAGACCCGCCAGCCCGGCCTGTGGAACGGCAGCATCGGCGGTACGAAACGCTGGGGGGACCGGCTGAGTGTAACCGTGAACGTCACGGCACCACGATATTTCCGCGAAACCACCTTCCGGCCCACCTTCCGCCAGATCGACTACTTCCAGTGGACGGGGTGGCGGTCGCGGATCAGCGCCCAGTACCGTTTCGAGCGGGGGGCTAAGGCGGAGGAGCGGCGGCAGCGGGGGAGTATTCGGTAGGGCGGGTTGGTAGCTCGTCGGTGTATATTTGCCGGCCTTACTACAGATTCGATGCCCAGTAAATTAGCCGTCGGTACGGTACAATTCGGTCTAGATTACGGGATCGCCAATGCGTCCGGCCAGGTAACTCAAGCGGAGGTCGCTCGCATCCTTCGGTGCGCCCACGCCGCCGGAATAGACACGCTAGACACGGCCCCGGCGTATGGAACGAGCGAAGTTGTGCTCGGTGCCGCGGACGTTTCGGGCTTTAGGCTAATTACCAAAACGCCCGTGCCGAACCATGGCAGAGATTCCGCCGAAGAACAGCTGAAGACATCGATCAGAACGCTTGGTTGCGTGCCGTATGCATGGTTGTACCACCGTTATGCCGATTGGACGTCAGGTACCTTACCGTGGAATGACGCCCGGGCGATTGCTCGGTCACTCGGCGTGGAGAAGGTGGGTTTTTCCCTCTACCTGCCCGGCGAATGGAAGGCCTTACGCTCGGCGGGGGTGACCCCCGACATTATCCAGATCCCCTATAACCTCTTCGACCGTCGCTTTGGTGACGAAGTACTCGACGATGCGAAATTCCTCGGCGTCGAGGTACACGTCCGATCCGTCTTTTTGCAAGGGCTGTTCTTTAAGGATCCGGACGCGCTGCCGGCTAACCTGCGAGCCGCCGCCCCGCTCTTAAAAAGACTAAGGGCCAGGGCTTCTACGCCCGGTCAAATTGCGCGCACCGCGATTGGCTTCGTGGCCGCCGACGATCGGGTGGACCGATTGGTGCTGGGCGTTCAATCCGAAGTACAACTATTGGAGAACATTGCGGCACTGAAGTCAGTCTATACGGATGCTGCTTCCGCCGATCTGCGAACTGACGATCTAAGCATCATTAACCCAGCGCTATGGAACCAATAAGATGTGGCATCATCGGGATGAGTGAGGGTAACGGCCATCCTTATAGTTGGGGGGCGATATGTAACGGATATGATTCTGAAGCGATGGCTAACTGTCCGTTTCCGGTCATACCTGCGTACCTCGCCGAGCAAGTTTGGCCTGCCGACCAGCTGGATGAGTTGTCCGTAACCCACGTATGGACGCAGGATAAAGCAATTAGTCAAAATATAGCCAGTGCGGCGCGCATACCGAACGTAGTCGATGACCTAGCGGATATGATCGGGCGGGTTGACGCGGTATTACTGGCTAGGGACGATCCGGAGAACCACGTCACAATGGCCCTGCCTTTTCTTGAAGCCGGTGTACCGATATACGTTGACAAGCCCCTGGCCGTTACCCAAGTAGAAGGCGACCTTTTATTCGACATGGCCAGCGAACCACATCATTTATTCAGTTGCAGTGCCTTGGCCTATTCTCCGGAGCTCTGGCTGTCCGCTGTTGATAGAGAAAAAATAGGATCAATTTGCTGCGTAGATGCCGTTGTTCCTAAAAGCTGGGAGAAATACGCCGTGCACGTTTTGGAGCCGGCAATCAACCTGCTCGACGTCGACTCACCTCCGATAGACCACCGTGTACTTCGCAACGAAGGAATGGTTGCCGCTTCCTTCTCCTTCTCTACCGGGCAGTTACTGACGGTAAAGACGATGGGTAAAGTTTCCGCCCCGCTCGAACTGCACGTATACGGTGAGCAAGGACATCGCACCCTAACTTTTACTAATAGCTTTACGGCATTTAAGAATGCACTCGCGGCCTTCGCCCGTCAGCTTCGTACCAAAGAGATGCAGATCGAGCGACAGCGAACTATGTCAGTAGTTCGACTACTAGAACTTGGACTACCGAATCAATGAAAACCATCCTAATAACCGGGGGCACCGGTAAAATCGGTGGACAGCTAGTCCGACATTTTCTGGCAGATAGCTGGAACGTGGCCTTCACCAGCAGAAGTGCAGATGGAGTAGACCGGCTGGTCGAGCGCTTCAAATGGAACGATGAGCAAACCAACCGACTCATACCGATCGAAGTAGACTTTTATTCCGAAAATACAGTACCTACTATTTCGGCTGCCCTCAAAGGGAAAAACCTGATCGCATTGGTAAATAACGCCCGCGACCTGAGCAGCCTAAAGGTCGGAGACGACGGATTAAGTCGACGTACGGAGATACTCAATGAATACCTGATCGACGTTATTGTACCCTATGAATTAAGCGTACGTCTATTGCAGGAACACAGCGGCCTTAACAGCATCATTAATGTAGGCTCTATTTATGGTTCCGTCCCCTTTAATCCTCACTTATACGACGAGCGCTACCCCGCCGCGGCCCCGATTCAATACAGCCTGGCTAAGGCGGCACTGAACCACTTGACAAAAGAACTCGCCATCCGTTACCGCAAGCGGTGCCGGGTCAATACGGTCAGTTACGGTGGAGTCGAGGGGCGGGTTGATCAGGAATTTCGCAAGCGGTACGCTCAGCTCTGCCCGGAGGAAACGATGTTAAACGAGGAGCAGACGGTCGGCCCGGTTCGCTTTCTCGTCAGCGACGCGGCAAAAGGTATCACAGGCCAGAATATAATTCAAGACGGCGGATGGACGGTATGGTGAATAAGAACGATCAACGAAAGCGTATCGCTATCATTCCGGCGCGCGGGGGCTCCAAACGAATACCCCGTAAAAACATCATTGACTTTCACGGTAAGCCGATGATTGCCTGGACGATCGAGGCCGCCCTGAACAGCGACGTATTCGATAGAGTTATCGTAAGCACGGACGATCCGGAAATTGCCGACATCTCTCGCAAATACGGTGCCGAGATACCCTTCCTACGAACCGCCTACGCCGATGATAATAGTAATGTTAGTCAAGTCATACTAGCCTCTCTGCAGCGATTGAATATTGACGCCGGTACCGTAGGTATGTTGATGGCGAATTGCCCGCTACGACAATCTAAGAGCATTCGACGGCTTACCGAAAATTTCGATAGGTCGGGTGCTGAATTCCAAATCAGCGCTTTTAACTATGGATTCGCTAATCCCTGGTGGGCCCACCGGGTGGACGAGAGCGGCTCGGCCAAGCCCCTATTTGCCGAAGAACTTACCGCCCGTAGCCAGGACCTTCCTGCACTATTATGCCCTACGGGCGCCTGTTGGCTGGCCCGCATCCCCGCATTCAGAAGCCATGAAACCTTCTACGGGCCGAATTACCATTTTGGTCTTATCGATCGTGTAGCAGCTATGGATATTGACGACGAAGGCGATTTACGACTGGCCAGAGCACTATTCCACACTCGGTAATCCTACATCACCGGTGAAGCCGTACCTCACTCCACCGCCCGCCCCGAGATCGTATGCCCGAACATCACCGCATTCATAAATAGGCGATTTCCACCGTACCAGAACGCGCGAAAGTTGGGGTTATCCGCAAAACTAATCACGCGGCCGCCACGGCTACCGCTGACGACCACGCCCGCCGTACCAGCCAGTTCGTCTTCGAACCCGCGGGGGGAATAGCCACTCAAAAGGGCGTTTTCTCGAAATACCAGGGGGGAAGCGTAGCGATTTTCCGGCAGCTCGAACAGCAGGGTGCTGCGCTTGAACATCGGGATATTGGCGCGCCGCAGGCCGAACATCAGTGGGTGACTCAAATCGCCTTCGGCCTCGAAGATGGCCCCACCGAGAACTTTACCGCCCCCGTCGCGGGCAGCGCGGGAGTACGGGATGCGCTCGTTCAGGTCCTTATCGGGGTCGGCGGCGGAGCGGGTCGCAACTTTGCTCAGCCCGTTGGCCTTGGCCCAGTTGGCGGCGTGCCTGAGCGTGATGATCACGTTGCCGGGGCCCATCCAGGACTGCAGGGCTTTAGTACCGCTATCGCCCAGGCCATTGTAGCCACCGTTTACCATAATGATGGTATTGAATGCGCTTAGGTCGGCACGACCTACGTCTTCGAGGGATAGCTTCGTGACGGGGATGTCGAAACGCTGGTCGAGCAGGTGCCAGGCGTCGGCTACCTCGAGGCTGGTCACCGCATCGTTGATGAGTATGGCTACCTCGGGCTTACGGAGGGTTTGGAAGGCGGAGCGGCTACCCAACATCAGACCGCGACTGACGCGGCCGGAGTTAAGGGGCTCGAAGGCAATACCCGCCGCCCGCTCGACTTCCTGGATGGCGGCGTAGAGCTCGTCTGGGTCGAGGTTTTGATTATTTTCAACGGGTATGATGGCGGCGCCCGGGCCGTATTCCCGGCCGTCTACCGCGAACGATTTGTCACTAACGGTAGCGCGGATGCCCTTATCGAGTAGATGATAGAGTGCTTTTGGGGAGTAATAATTCTCGGAAGGCAACACGTAGGCATAGCGGGCCTTCGTCGTACCTTTGCTCATTACACCCACGTCCCCTGCACCTGCGTCCTCGCCCCAATTTCCTTCATTAGGCGGGCCGCCGGTAACGGTGCGGTAGGGCAAATTAAATGCATATGGTAGCACGAAAGTCGATACGTCGTAAAATAGGCTATCCTCGAATTCCGTAATCGGTTCGAAGAACGCGCGGCTGGCCGGAGTGCCTTCTACGTAAATTTCTTTGATTATGTCATTTTCAGTATTCACCTGAACGGGGATGGTGTGGCGATTCAGTATGTTGAGTAATTCGCGCGCACGGCCCTGATCGCCGTCCGCATCGACGACGTAGCCGGTCTTAATTGAATATTTTGCATTAAAATCGCGTTGGTAAGTCAGTAATTCGTCGCGTAACCCCCCGAATGCCTCCAGCGTGCTCATCGCGGTAGCTACCTGATTGCGCACCGTAAACGGAAAGCTCAATAGGCCGTTATCCGTTTGCTGAAGGTGGCCGCGCGAGCTGGCTTGCTCGAACAGGATCCCGACGCAGCCGTGGATATCGGGGTAAGTAGAGCCTTTACCGTAATAGAAATCGTCGTAGCCCTCACCGGAGTAATAGAGGGAACCGATCCTGTCCAGGGCGGCGGCGTGGTATTCACCGATTTTAGCGGTCAGCTCCTGATTTACGGCGGGCGTCATGGGGTGAACCCGGGTGGGCTCGCCCGGCATGAAGAAGAAAGTAGCATCCTTACCCATTTCGTGGTGGTCGGTCAGGATGTTGGGCTTCCAACGGTGAAACTGCCCGATGCGGGCGCGGCTTTCCGGGTGCTGTACCGGGAGCCAGTCGCGGTTAAGGTCGAACCAGTAGTGATTGGTGCGCCCGCGGGGGTAAGTTTCGTTGTATTCGCGGTCGTTCTCGTTACTCGTCATCACCCGGTTCTTGTGACTGTTCACCCAGCTGGCGAAACGGTTGAAGCCGTCGGGGTTGTAGCAGGGGTCGAACAAAACGATATTATTGTCCAATACCTGCGCTACCTCTTCGTAGGGCGCCGCGGCCAGGTAATAGGCAACCAGGGGGGCGGCATTTCCCCCGCTCGGCTCGTTACCGTGAATGCTGAACCCCTGGTACAGCACGGCGGGTACGGACGAAAGATCGCCATCGCGCAGGTTGCCGTCGGGGCTATTCCAACTTTGGTGCCGACTGCGCATCTCCTCCAACTTATTTTGATTTTCCGGGCTGGTGACGATAAGGTTCAGTAGCGGGCGCTGCTCGTAGGTACGCCCGATCTCCTCCAGGGTGAATCGATCGCTTTCGGCGGCCAGCAGGCGGATATACGCTTGTAGCAGGTCGTGGCTGATGTGCCAGTCACCGATCTGCCAACCGAGAAATTCCTCGGGGGTGGTGATGCCCGGGTCGTAGCTCAGGTTCGGTAGATAATAAGTAAGGTCTTTGGAAGGGCCTTCGTTTGCCGTCTGCGCGAAGCTATTTTTGGCGAGTACGCAGGTGCATAGCAATAGAAGTAAAGAGCAAAGGAATCTGGTAGTCACGTGGCTGGCTTGGTTTGGGGGAAGATACGAAGGGGCGGCGAGTGGAAGCGTGGTGAACCAACAAGCATAGCAAAAGCGGGTTAACGTAGGGATGCCGAGTACTTCCGCCAACTCCCCGTGGCAAAACCCCTTTTTCCTGCTGTTCGTTTTCGCCACCTTCGTATCGAATACCGGTACCTGGCTGTTCAACGTAGCCGCCGGTTGGTTGATGACCGACCTGGGGGGGACGGCGCTTAGCGTAAGCCTGGTGCAAACGGCCAACCTGCTGCCCCTCGTCCTGCTGGCCGTACCCGCCGGCACCCTCGGCGACCTGGGCGACCGGCGTAAAATTCTACTGACCGCTCAAGGGGTGCTCATCGGCGTCAATGCGGTATTCGCCTATATGGTACAGGTGGAGATGGTCACGCCTGGCTGGCTGTTACTGTTCACCCTGCTCAACGGCGTCGGGGCCGCGGTATCGGGGCCGTTACTGACGGCGGTCATTCCGCAAATGGTATCCAGAGATAACCTTAGCACGGCCATGTCGATCGGGGGCATCTCCTTCAACTCCGCCCGCGCACTGGGGCCGATACTTTGTGGCTACCTGATTACTTCCTATTCCATGGCCCTGCCTTTCTGGATCGACGCGGTAAGCTTCGCGGCGGTGGCGGGCGTGATCTGGTTCTGGTCGGACGATCGACACCGCGACGGCGAGCTGCCACCCCGCGTCTTTCAGTTTGCCATGGGGGATAGCGTTCGCTTTCTGCGGTATACCCCCGCGCTCTACAACAGCATCATCCGGGCCATCCTCTTCTTCCTGGGCGCGGGTGCGCTGTGGGCATTGCTGCCGCTCGTGGCTAAGGAGCAGCTCGGGGGGGACGCCAGTTTATACGGCTACCTGGTGGGCTCCGTCGGTATCGGTGCCGTGGTGACCGGCCTGGCGTACGGCAAAATCTCGAAAGCTTTGGGCGGATCGAATCGCCTGACCGTTACCATGAGCTTCGGGTTTGCCCTGGCGTTGGTCGCCACCGCGCTGGCCGCTACGCCCTGGGTAGCCTACTGTGCCGCCCTCTTCGCCGGGGCCTGCTGGCAGCTGACCTTTACGGCACTGATCTCTTCCACGCAGTACGCCCTACCGAAGTGGTTCGGCGTGCGCGGCATGGCCTACTACTTTATGGCCATGGGCCTGAGCCTGAGCCTCGGCTCCGCCCTGTGGGGCTGGCTGGCGGACGTAGCCTCCCTCCAGGTGTCCCACAACGCGGCAGCGGCCGTCTGCCTGGTCACCGCATTGGTCGGCCGTCGCTTTCCACTCGATCAGGCTCGGGGGGCTGACCTCAGCGCCTACACCAGCTACCCCGTAGTCACCGTGCCGGCGGGGGAGGGGGAAGACCCGGGGGGTATGCTACAGTTTCGTAACTACTACGCCGTCGACGCGGCGCACGTCGACGAGCTTTCGGACCGGCTCCTTAAACTCCGCAACAAACGCTACCGTTCCGGTGCCCTACGCTGGCATTTGTACCGGCCACTGTCCGAAAACACCGAAGCACGACTGGTGGAAGCTTACGCCGAAATCAAGTATACCGCCCTGGCGCGCCACGACGAGCGAATCACCAAGATCGACCAACAGGCGCTCGCGGAGTTTGACGCGTGGCTGGCGGAGGCCGGCGGGCGCAGCTGGCAAGAAGTCCACGAAGAGGTAGGTTAAGACCCCACCGGTACTTCACCCCAAATAGAAAAGCGCAGATACCCATGGATCGGGTACCTGCGCTCAGCATGGAATAAATTGACGGTTTACTCGAGGTCGGCCGGATCGAAGCCCTCGGGGATGAGGACTTTGTCGATGAGGTAGATGACGCCGTTACCGGTTTCGATCTGCTTCTGTGCGGCGGACTCACCCATCGCCAACTTGTCGGCAGCCACGGCGCTATCCCCGTCGACGACGTGGTTAGCCAGGATGGAACGCAACACGTCCACGTTTTCCGACTTCATGAGCGCGGTCATGACGTCTTCGGGCAAAGCGTCGAAGGCATCATCGGTCGGCGCGAGTAGAATCAGCTCCGAGCCGGCGTCCAAAGTAGTGGTGAAGTCTGCCGCTTCGAGGGCGGCGGAGAGTGTGGAAGCCATGGGCTCATCGGCCAGTGCTTCGGTGAGGGAAGGGAGGGCGATTGCTTCCTGGGCGTGCAAGCCGGTGGAAGCCAGGCCTGCAAAGGCCAGTAGAAAAAAGAACAGCGATTTCATGTCGTGTTGGTTTAAGAAATGACGATGAAAACCGGGGCTGTTTATCCTTTCGCGAAAGATCTTAAACGTAGTTCATTTGACAAACGGCAGGTTTCCACTCATGTTGTCACATTCACCGGCCGTGGAGTTTAAAACCCATATTTTAACATTTAAATAGAGTTTTGGTCTGTTAGCCTCCCAGCCTACCCCTCCACCATCCGCCGCAAGAACCCGAAGTAAACCTCCCGGTAAGCGTTGCCCCCTACGTCCCACAGGTCCGCGTGATTGCCGCCGGGCACGATGTGGAGTGCTTTATCCTCCGAGCTCAGGGCGGCATAGAGCAAGTGCGCGTTTCCGACGTCGATATTCGTATCTCCGTCACCGTGGATGAGCTGAATGGGCTGCTCGATCTCGACGGCGGCGTCGACCGGGCGGATGCTGAAGGGGGTGAAATCGGCAATCGTACCCGCCCGGGCGAGCACGTAGTCGGTCAGCCATCGGGGCAGGGGCATACCGCTCAGGCGGTGGCCGTAGGCCTGCGTGATCTCGGGAAGGTTGGTGAAGGTGCTCTCGATCAGCCCGAAGCGGAGCCGCCTTTCGTTGGCCAGCGCCTGCAGGGCCACCGCCCCGCCCATCGAGTTCCCGTAAATACCTACCCGCAGGGCGGGGGATTTTCGTTCCAGCCAATCGACCGCCCGGCATACGTCTAACTTTTCCTTCGCTCCGTAAGTCGTGTATTTACCTCCGCTTTTGCCGTGGGCGCGTTGGTCGAGCAACAGAATGTTGTACCCCATACCGCACAGTTCGGGCAGCACGCCGAAATAAACCTCCTTGCAGGAGTTGATGCCGTGCAGCATGATCAACTGCGCCCGCGGGCGTACGGTAGCGGGAACGAACAGGGCATCCAACTCCAGGCCATCGAAGGTCCCCAGCTTAATGTGCTCGTAGCGCAGGCCGAAATCCGAAGGAAGACGCCCGTGGTCGGCACGCCTGGGTTGAATGATGGCGTACGGCAACACGAAGCTGGCCGCGGCGTACCCGGCGGTGAGTAGGAGCAGGAGGAAACCGCCGGCGTAGAGCATCAATCGATTGCTTACTTTGCTTTTCGTAATTCTCTCAATTCGCGCATCCGCCTGATGCCATCGGCGATCTGCTGTTCGGTATCCTGGCGGGGTGCCCCCCGCTCGTTGAGCTGCCTCAGAAAGGCATCGCGTACTTCTACGAAGTTCGGCATAAGTGTATCCGGCATGGTGCGGGCGGGGGGGAACTTCAGCTTGGTGTGGTCGATTTGCTTACCGTTCTTCCAGAAGCGGAAGCAGGTGTGCGGGCCGGTAGCCAGGCCGGTGGAGCCGACGTAGCCAATGACGTCCCCCTGCTGTACCCGGCTACCGACGCGCTGCCCGTCGGCGAACTTCTGCATATGCAGGTACTGGGTCGTATACGTGTCGTCGTGCTTTACCTTGACGAAGTTGCCGTTGCCACCGCGGCGGGTGCGCGCCACGATTACCCCGTCGGCTACACTCAGGATCGGAGTGCCGTAGGGGGCGGCGTAGTCGGTACCGAGGTGCGGCCGGCGGCGTTTCAGTACCGGGTGAAAACGTTTCAGGTTGTACGCACTACTCACCCGGCTGAAGCGGACGGGCGACTTCAAAAAGGCGGATTTCATCGGCTCGCCGTTAAGCCCGTAGTAACCGGTGAGCGTCGTGTCGGCGCTGTCGTACCAGAAAGCGTAAACGTCCTCCCCGCCGGAGGAGTAGCGGGCGGCGAGCACTTTGCCGGGGGCCGCTTCTACTTCCCCTTCGATCAGGTTTTTTTCGTAGACGAGCTGAAAGGCATCGTTGGGCTGCACGTGATGAAAATCGACGCTCCACTGTAGGGCGTCTTCCATGCGGTCCGTCAGTTCGAAGCTCATACCCGCCCCCGTCATCGCGTTCCACAGGTTGCTTTCGATGGAGCCGCCGGCCAGAGCAACCGAGGTTTGTACGGGGAGTTTGACGCGCTCGTCCGCCCCGTTGCCGTGCAGGTCTAGCCGGACGTACTCGTATATACTGGGTTGGTAAATGAAGTAGTCGGCACCCCGCGTTTCGGGGTCGTCGAGGACGGTGTAGCGCTTACCGGCCCGCAGTTGCCGTACGCTCAGCAGCTCGTCGAACGTGTTGGATAGCTCGTAGGCTTCCTGCCGGTTGGCACCCAGGTCACCCAGCAGATCGGAAAGCGTCTCGCCGGCTTTGATTTCTGCCGAGCGTACCGCAAAAGTGTCGACCGCTACCCCGTATTTAAGGGTCGGAGCGACCATGGGGAAAGCTTTGGGCGCTGAGCGCGGGTGCAATGCCGTTGGGGGAAATGGCCCCTAACGTAAGTGACGAGGGGAAAGCCTCCTCCCCGACCGAACGGCCAACGAAGATGGCCACGACGAAGGTGAGCGCTACCAGGAGCCAGGTGAACTCGCGCTTGCCTAAAAAGGGGGGTAACTGCACTAAGGATTGAGTTGTGAGAGCTTGGTGGGGGGATGGGTCGGCAAATATAATCAATCGGAGCTTTCGGGCTGGTCACCATCTTGTTAGGTCATGCAATAGCGAAACCACTTCAATTTTCCCCGTACATTTAGCGGCGACTTTCCAAGCCCAGTTCCGCCATGAAACAATATCTGATCGTTTTTTTCGCACTGTCCGTAAGCCTCCCCGCACTACGGGCCGAGCAGCTTTACGTACTCCTGGAAGATGGCTGCGCCGACCGCCTCCGCTACGAGCAAGCCATCGCCACCCAAGCCCGAACGGACTACTACGCCTACTCCTTCCCACTCGCTGACGGCGGCCGCCTCACCCTCGAAACCGGCCGGGAAGGCACTACCATCCGCAGCACGATCCCGATCGGGTATATCGGCTGTAACGACCCCCGCCTGAACGGCGAGCTGGTCCAACGCCTCGATAACCCCGCCGATCAAGTTTTCGTCCTCCGCCCCGCGCCGAATAACCAATACTACGTCCATGAGGTAGTGAATGCTTCGCTGGTACGTCGCTACGCCGGGCTGCTGACTTACACCTCCCCGCTGACCAGCTTCCGAATGGAGGAAGACAACGCGATAGTCGGGGAGAACATCGCCTACCGCAACCCTTCGGCCAATGTCGTATTCGAAGGCAGGGACCTCGGCCCCTGCGGCGGTGTGTACCTCTTCCAGCAAACCGACCCGGAGGGCACCCACCCCGTCAGCAACTACCGCGTGTCCCCCTACCTCGGCCTGCTCGAGCGCCGCCTCGGCAGCAACGGCCCGGCGAACCCCGGCGGCGTGGTCGTCGCCCGCTCCGTCAACGGCGTACCCATCATGAATTACCTGGCTACCAACTGTCACGACATCCGGGAAGGCCGCCGCCCCGGCGCTTCACTCGTACTGAGTATACCCGAAGCCGCAACCGTACCGAGGCCGCCGAACTACACGAGCCCCCGTCCGCAACCCTCCGTAGCGCCGAAGGCCCCGATCGCAATCGCTACGCCCCCCACGGCCCCCGCTGGCGCTACCACCCACACCGTACGCAAGAACGAAACCCTCTACGCCCTGGGCCGCCGCTACCGGACTACCCCGGAGGCGCTCCGCCGGCTAAATAACCTGAAGGACAATACCATCTACCCCGGCCAGGTCTTACAAGTGGCGGTTACGGCTTACACGCCCGAGCCCGCCCCGGCGGTTTACGCCGCGGGGCCCCGTGCGGCCACACCCACCTACGCGCGCTACGTGGGCAAAACCCACACCGTGAACGCAGGGGAAACCGTTGCCACCGTCGCCCTGCGCAGCGGCTACACCCAGGAACGCTTCCGGGAGATCAATGGGCTTGGGCCGGATGACTTCCTGCTCATCGGCCAAACCGTCAGGACGGATCACTGCGACTGTCCGACCACCCTCGGCTATCCGCCCGCCGCTGCGACCACCACCGCCCTGCCCCTCACTCTGCCGGATACCCCGATTAACCGCCCGGCCGCCACGCCTCCGGCACCCCGGGCTTACGGAACGCCGAACGTACAGCAGCCGCGCTCCCCCGCACCGGCCCCCACCTCGGCGCCGGTCACTCAGCCACGGCGGTACGGCCAGAGCGAGCCGGTTTTGCCCACCGACCCCTTTGCCGGCGTGCCCCTGCTTAGCAGCCCCGCCCCGGTCGCTTCTCCCGCCCCGGTAAGCAACGCATCCGTCGACCAGCGGCTCGTGCATACGGTACAGTACGGAGAAAGCCTGTATGCTATCGCCCGGCGCTACGATACGACCCCCGCGGCGCTCCGCCAGCTGAACGGTTTACAGCCCAGTGAGGTGATCGTGCCCTTTCAGAAACTCTATCTGAATTAGAACATGCCCGGAAGTCGCGCTTTTTAGTGGATAAACCACGCGCCACCGGCCACTCTGCATATGGGAACCCTCTTACTGTTTGCCTTTATATCAATCGCTTTTTCGTTTCTCTGCTCGATCTGGGAAGCCGTGCTGCTCTCGGTAACCCCGAGCTACGTAAGGATCAAGCTACAGGAGGGCGGGCAGACGGGTAAGCTGCTACAACGATTCAAAAAAGAGGTCAACGCGCCACTGACGGCCATCTTGTCGCTCAATACCGTCGCCCACACCGTCGGCGCTATTCTCGTCGGTGCCAGTACGGGCGATGCTTTCGGCATTGACGCCGTCGCCTTCACCATTCCTTACTTCGAGTACGAGGTCGGCTACGAACTGATCGTATCTATCGTGATGACATTGGCTATATTGATCCTCTCCGAGATCATCCCGAAGAACCTGGGCGCCACCTTCTGGAAACAACTCGCTCCCTTTACGGTCAAGTCACTCAACATCCTCGTAAAGATTTTCACGTACACCGGCTTCATCTGGATGTCCAACCAGATCAAGAAGCTCATGCTGAAGGATGGGAACGACCCCCACGCTACCGCCCTCAGCCGCAGTGAGTTCATCGCCATGGCCGAAGCGCAGACGGAGACCGGTCAACTCGCCCAGGAAGAAGGCCGCATCCTCCAAAACCTGCTGATGTTCGATAGCCTGACCGTACGCGACGTAATGACACCCCGCACCGTCGTGGTAGGTGCCCGGGCCAATATGACCATTCGGGAGTTCTACGAAAAGTTTGACGGCAGCCCCTTCAGCCGCTATCCGGTATTCGGAGAAACCCGCGATCAGGTAGAGGGCTACGTATTGAAGGATATGGTCTACAAGGCCATCATCGATAACCGCGACCACGAATCGCTCAGCAGCCTGATGCGCCCGCTGCTCGCCATACCCGATACGACCAGCCTCCACCAGATGATCGATATGATGCTGAAACGCCGCGAGCCCATCGCCATCACCGTCGATGAGTTCGGCGGCCTCGAAGGGCTCGTCACCATGGAAGACGCCATGGAAACCCTGCTCGGCCTGGAAATCATGGACGAGATGGATACCAGCCAGGACATGCAAAAACTCGCGCGGGATAAATGGCGCAAACGCGCCAAGGCAATGGGCATCGACATCAGCGACGTCAAGCCGGTAGAGTAGCGGTATAAGTAGCCCCCCAAAAAGCTCCTAATGGCATGCGTACCTTATTACTCGTTGTTTGCGCGGCCACGGTCTGGAGTTGTACCGCCGGGCTCCCCCCGGCACCCAAAGACGAACTGCCCAACATCCTGTTCATCCTGACCGACGATCAGGGCATCGGCGATCTAAGCCTGCACGGTAACGATTCCATTCGGACCCCAAACCTCGATGAGTTACTGGCCACCGGGGCGAAATTCGATCGCTTCTACGTCAGCCCCGTCTGCGCACCCACCCGCGCCAGCTTCCTATCCGGCCTCTACCACCCCCGCACCGGTGCCGTCTTCGTGACCCGCCGCCGCGAAACGATGGACGACGCGGTAAAAACCATCCCTGAATACTTCAAAGATGCCGGTTACCGTAGCGGATTGTTCGGTAAATGGCACAACGGAGCGACGAAACCCTACGACCCCGCCGGGCAGGGCTTCGACGAATTCCTGGGCTTCTCCCTCGGCCACTTCAATGACTACTTCAACGGTCAGCTGGAAAACGAGCGCGACGAAGTCGTACCCTTCTCCGGCGATCTTACCGACATCCTGACCGACACCGCCGCCGCTTTCATGCTCGCGGATGACGACCGGCCTTTCTTCACCATGCTCGCATATCAGGCCCCGCACACGCCCGTCCAGGTAGCCGACGATCACTGGGGCAAGGTGAACGAACGCGGTCTGTCCACTTACAATACCGGCATTTACGCGATGATCGAAAGCATCGACGAGCAGGTAGGCAGACTACTGGGCGCGCTGGATACCGCGGGGGTCTTAGATAATACGGTAGTCATTTATAGCAGCGACAACGGGCCCAACGGCGATCGCTACCGTATGGGCCTGAGAGGAACCAAGGGTCAGGTTGACGAAGGCGGTGTACGCGTGCCTTTCGCTATTCGCTTTCCGCCGGGCCACGAACTTGCCGAAGCCAACGGAACGCGCATCGACGCTCCGGCCGCCCACATAGATCTGCTTCCCACTCTGCTCGACCTGGTTGGCTCCGCGCAGGCCGGTAAGCTGGACGGACGAAGCCTAAGACCGTTACTGGGCGGGGAAGCGGATGACGCACTGACCACCCGGCCGGTCTACGCCTTCAAGCAGGGGTACGATTATACCGGTTACCCCGGTAGCGTGCGCAGTCAGGATGCCCTGGTCGTTATGCGGGGTAAGGAGCGCGCGGAATGGTACGATCTGGCCGCAGACCCCGGTCAGCGGATAGACCTGAAAAGCGCGCCCGACGATCTTGCACGGGGCCGACGAAGCATCTTTGAGCGCTTAGAAAGTGATTACCGACTGTTCGCACCCACCTTGGCCAGACCGGACCTGGTCGCCCCCCCGATCGATCTCGACGCGGCCGCCGACGTGTTTCGCTTTCAGGCGCACGAGGGCGAGCCCGCAGGCAAGACTACTTTCGCGGGGGAGGGCGGGTACGGCTGGGCCAACGATTACTTTACGGGTATCGACTCATCCGGCGCTTGCTGGCCGATCCAAACGTCCGAAGATCGTGAGTACGACGTCACGATTCATTACGCATTAAAGGGGATTATGGCGAGTACGCAGGTGCTGGGTTCGGACAAAGGAGAAAGCATTACCCTCTCCCTGCCACCGGCGGAAGCCCCCAGGGTTCCGGTTGCCGACCGCATCAAACGTAAAGAGGTATACCCAAGGGCTTGGGCGACCGCAGAACGAAGCAGCTTAATGATCCCCGCGGGAAGCACTAAGCTACTGATTCGTACCGACAACGAGGCGGCGGGGTTAGAGATAAAGGAGATAACGATCTACCCGCTGAAGTTATAGCTTCCACCAACGGATTCGGTGATGAACTTACCCCAGGTCAGGTTCATCTTACCGGGCTCGGCGGCCTGAGCGCGTTCGATGGCGTAGTTGGCGGCCGTTTCGATTACCCACTCGAAGTTTTCTTCGCCCACGCTGAACTTGTCCGCATCGGGGGCGGGGTTGCAGAAGTCGATAGCGTAGGGGATGCCGTCGCGGATGGCGAACTCCACGGTATTGAAGTCATAACCCAACCACTCGTTGAGCTTGATACAGTAATCGTGGATGGTCTGCAGGATCTCGTCGCTCACGTCGTGCTGGACGCGGTAGCGGTCGAGAAACTCGTTGCGGGGCTCATAGTGCATGATCTTGACGTACTTGCGGCCGATACAGTAGCAACGGAAGTAGGAAGTAAAATCAATCGCCTCCTGGAGCATCATCACGAGCTGGCCGGTGTCGGCGTGGGCCTTCCAGAGCTCGTCCTGGTCGTGGACCTTATAGACGCTCTTCCAACCGCCCCCCGCGTGGGGCTTCATAAAGGCAGGGAAGCCGATGTAGTTGAACATGCTTTGCCAGTCCAGGGGGTGGGCCAGGTTGACGAAAGATTCGTCGGAGGTATCATCCGGTTTCGAGAACGACGGAAGCAGGACGGTCTTCGGTACGGGCACACCCGCCGGGCCGACACTGAGAACGTTATTGAAGAACTTCTCGTCGGCGCTCCACCAAAATGGATTGTTGATGACGGCGGTACCGGTAGCGGCGGCATTCTTCAGCATGGCGCGGTAGAAAGGCACGTCCTGGCTGATGCGGTCGATAATGACGGCGTACCCCGGATTGAGCCCCTGGCCGACCTTGTCGATCTTGACGGGTTCGGCGTATATACCATCGACGTTTTTGTCGTTGATACGTTGGATGACTGCCGGGGGGAAGCTGCGTTCGCGGCCGTAGAGAATGCCGATCTTTTTCATAGTGGGGGTTAAATTCGGTTACTTACCCCTCTAAAGGTCGTACGTAGCCGGATGTTTGGTCTCCGGCTACTCATTGTTGCCACCAGCTCGGCCGGGCCGTTCTGTTTGCTCTTTACTATTAAATACCGCACCTGCGTCCTCGCAAAAATGATCATGACGGGCAAACCTTAAAAGTCATCGTCACCGCCTCCTTCACCGCGGCCGCCACGGTTGCGGTTCGGTTTGAGCTCCTGCAAACTGTACTGAAACCCGAGGTAGGCAATGCGCGATTCGCGTTGGAACTGGCTGTTGGTTGCCAGTGAGCCCAGGTCGGTAAAGAAGCGGTATTTACGGGTGTTGAATACGTCCGTTACGCGGAAGGTAACCGCGCCACGCTTGTCGAGCACGTCCTTACGGAACCCGATATCGAAGCTCTGGATCGTCTCGACCCTGCCCTGGGGGCGCACGCCGGGGCTGCGGTAGAAGTAGGTAGCCTGCGCGTTGACGCCCCAGGGTAGTTTGTAACTGGCCTGGACGTTGCCCGTGAAAAGATAGCCATCGGCATCGAGGCTGCTGTCATCCTCTACGCCGATGATCTGGTTGCGGTAACCGTTGGCGCTGATGGTCAGGTCGAGGTCCTTGGCGGGGCGGAGGCTGGTGATGACCTCGATACCGTACTCCCGCCCACGGTTGAGGTTGGTGCGCGTGCTGAGCGTGATGCCGTCACCGAGGTCTTCGGAAACCCGGCTGATCAGGTCCTTCAACTGGCGGAAGTAAGTGCCCGCCGTAATGGTACCCAGGCCGAAGCGTTGCTGCACGTTAAGCTCGAAGGAGTTGATGATCTCCGGCAGCAAAAAGGGGTTGCCGGAGCGCAGGTTGAACCGGTCGCCCCGGTCGACGAAGGGGTTCAAAGCCCACGCACGGGGGCGGTTGACGCGGCGGCCGTAGCTACCCTGCAGGGTCGTATTATCGTCAAATGCATAACCCACGAAAATACTGGGGTAGACCTTGAAGTAGTCGTTGTTGAACACCTCGCCGGTGGGCTCTACCAACGTACTGGTCGTATAGGCTTGCTCCGCCCGCAGGCCGGCGCTAAAGGTGATCTTGTCGAGTTGCCCGCCGAAAGTCGCGTACACGGCGTGGATGTCTTCCTGGTATTCGAAGAGGTTACTCAAAGAGTCGATCTTGTTGAATTCACCGCCCGCGCCGACGTCGCCGAACGCCGCATCCGTACCCAGATCGGTGAGGGTAGAGCGCCAGCCGGTTTCGAATTTGAAGTCGCCGACCTGCTGTGAGTAGTCAGCCTGGGCGAGCCACCGGTTTTCGGTTTCCAGCGAGGGGGAGCTTTGCAGGAACCGCTCGATGATGTCGCCGTCACTGTCCACGATGCTTTCGTCGTAGTTCTCCGTCTCGTCTTCGTCCTCGTTGCTGTATTGTAAGGCTACGTCGAGCTGCCGCCCGGGCTTGGCGAAGGTGGTGCTGTAGTTGCTGCGAATCTCGTACTCCGTTTCTTCGGATGGCTCCGTTTCAAGGCGCGTACTGCGGCTTTTTAGGGAGCCTTCGGAGTCGAAAAAGTCCGTGGTCCGGTCGTTACTGCTCTGCCCTTCCTGCAGTTGCAAGTTGCCCTGAACGCCCAGAATGGAGCGTTTGGTGAGGGCGTATTCCGTACCGACCCGGTAGCTGACGGATTCCCGTATTCGGTTGCCGTCGAAGTTGAAGAAACGGCTGAAGGTACTGTCCTGGAGCGTCCCGGTTTGCTCGCGGAAGCCCCGGAAGAAACGCTCGTCGTACCGGCCACTTACCCCGGCGAAGCTGTTGAACTTCCCCTTGCGCCAGTTCAGGTCCAGTGACCCGTCGAATTTATTGTTCGTGCCGACGTTGACGTTGGCCGTGGCATTAAAGCCATCGTCCCGCTTCCGTTTGAGGATGATATTGATGAGGCCCGCCGTGCCGTCCGGGTCGAACTGCGCCCCCGGGTTGGTGATCACCTCGATGCGCTCGATCGCCGTACTCGACAGGCTGCGTAGGTAAGTAACCGGGTCCTGACCGACGAGCCCGCTGGGGCGGCCATTGATGAGGAAGCGCACGTTTCCGCTACCCCGGAGGCTGACGTTACCGTCCACGTCAACGCTGATGCTCGGTAGTTGCCGCAGTAAGTCCTCCGCCGAGCCACCCGCCGCGGCGACGGATTTTTCTACGTTGAAGACCTTCCGATCGAGCCCGAGCTCCATGACGGCCCTCTCGGCGGTCACGACGACCTCGTCGAGTTCCTGCCCCCCGCTGCCCAGTTGTATTTGACCCGCCTGGAAGAAGCGTTCCGCCTCGGTGAGTTCGAGCTCCCGGTTCTCCGTGTCGTAGCCGATGAAGCTGAGTTCGAGCCGATAATCTCCGAAGGGCAGGTCGGCAAATGCGAAACGGCCGTCAATGTCGGTAGTCGTGCCGCGCACCATGCTGTCGGTCGTTACGGTGTAAACGAGCACGTTGGCGAAGCCGATCGGGTCGGTCGTAGACTCATCGATCAGCTGGCCGGAGATCTTTCCGGAGCTCGGGCCTTGCTGGGCGGATGCCGGCAAACCGATAAGGGCAAATAGTAAGCACAAGCAGGCACTTACCTGCACGCGGGATTTAGTTTGAGGGGTAGCTTTTTGGATCATTTCACGAAGGCGAGCTGGGACGCCTAGCACAACGTCGATAGCCTAAAGGTGTTCCGCCATCCAGTCTACGGACGGCGTGTTAACGGGCAGTTAACTTTATGTACATCAGGTAAACCGAATAGTCGGAGGTGGCTACTGACGCAGGAATGGCTGTACCGTAGTGCCTTCCGCCGTAGACAATTTAAGGTAATAACTGCCCGCCGGTAAATTTGCTACGTCAATACGGTGTGTATATAAACCCATGGTATAGTCCACCTCTCTAAAAGGAATTACCAGCCTACCGGTAGCATCCAGTACGCTAATGGTTATTTTATCGGATTTCAATACCCCGAACTGTACCTGAATAATGTTGGTGGCGGGGTTTGGGAACGTACTCAGTACGCGCAACGCCGCAGGCGCTCTAGTCGAGCTAATGATTGGATCGGGCGCGGGTGTGTCCTGAATTAACTTCGGTCTCGCGGGCACCTCGGTCACTACGAGCTGATTGGTATCCCGTAAAGAGAATAGGCCGGTGCCGAAAGCCTCCTTCAGGCGCGGGCTGAGCACGTCGGTATAGTAATAATCCGCCTGTACCGCTTCCGGTCGTACGTCCAGGATGAAGTAACCATGGCGGTCCAGGTCGGCGTACTTCATGTGGGGGTTAGGGTTGCCGAATTCGGTGCCGTCGCTGGCTGGGAGCGGGGCGTTGAGTTGGGCTTCCAGGCTACCGGAGACAGCGGGGCCGGCCCGCTCGTCAAAATTGGCCGCCGTTATGCTGGGGGTAGCGAATTCGACGGCTACCGCGCCCGCCCCGGTGGCCGGTTCGTAGTTCGTTGGTTGATATACCGGTAAGTCGTCGGCACCGGGCACCTCCTGGAACGCTACCGTATTAGCGGGTACGGCTACTTCGAAGGCGAAGCTGCTGTGGAAGTCACCGGTGAGGAGTACCACGTTGTCGATCTCGTTCGCTTTTAGGTGTTCTACCACGCGAAGACGCTCCGCGGGGTAACCATCCCAGATGTCGAGGAACAGGCTTTCCAGCCCGAAGTAAGACCCCTCCCCGCCGCCGGCGACCCAGCCGATGTTGAATTCCGAAAAGATGACCTGCTGGCCGACGATCTTCCACTTGGCCCGGCTGCTGCTAAGCCGATCGAGAAACCATTCTCGCTGGCGCTCGCCCAGTAGCGACCGGTCGGCGGCTAGAAAGTCGGGGTGCAGCACGGAGGTGAGCTGCTCATCCCTGCCTTCCAGCCGCGTGTCGAGCATAATCAGTTCGGCGATGTCACCGTACGAGATGGCGCGGTAAATACTGCGGTTACCGGTGTCGCGGATGGGCATCCATTCGAAGTAAGCGCGGCGTGCCTGATCCTTTCGGTCCACCCAACTACCCTCGAATTCAGGTTGGTGATTCAGCGCGCCGTCCTGATAGCTATCGTTGGCCGCTTCGTGGTCGTCCCATACGCTGATGATGGGGTGCTGTTGGTGAGCGTGGATGAGGTTAGAATCCAGGCGATAGGTGCCGTAGCGGGCCCGGTAATCCCCCAGGCTGACGATCTCCCTGTCCGGGGCTACGATCCGCCGATCCCAGATCGAATCGTTACCGTAGCTGAAGTTGCCGTATTCATAGATGTAATCGCCGAGGTGAATGATGGCGTCGAGGTCCGTCCGGTCGGCCAAAAGCCCGTACGCATTGAAGTACCCCGCCTGGTAGTTCGAGCAACTCACCACCCCGAACTTAAGGTGATCGGCATCGGCGGCCTGCGGGGTCGTCTTCGTTTTTCCGATCAGGCTACCGCCCCCCAAGGCCGAAAACCCGTAGTAATAGGTCGACCCACTCCGCAGGCCGGTGACGTCCACCTTAACGGTAAAATCCCGCTCACTGCCGGTGGTGAACGATCCGCTCGTGATCGTATCCGTCATGGCCGGGTCGGTAGTGACGGCCCAGTCGACCTCGATCGGGGTGTCGTCGAGGGTCTCCGGTGTCACCCGCGTCCAGATAATGACCCGGTCGGCGAGTGGATCGCCGCTGGCCACGCCGTGGTAGAAAGGTGCTAAGCCGGGGAGCAACGGTTCGCCCGGGTCGCTTTTGAACCTGCGGTTGTTGGAAAAGCTGGCGTGG
>OY764713.1:0-1183 GCA_963668285.1 uncultured Lewinella sp.
GTAATTATCGAACTGCGAGAAAATGGCCTGCGGTGGGTTTTTAAACGTGATGACCACTTCGGTGAGCTTGAGCGGTAGGCACTTGCCGGTACGGACGAAGAAGGGGACGCCGGCCCAGCGCCAGTTGTCCACGAAAAACTTCATGCCCACGTAGGTTTCCGTCGAGGACTTGTCGGGCACCCCCCTCCGCGTCGCGGTACGACACCACGTCGCCACCTTTTGTCCGCCCCTCGGTGTACTGAGCGCGGACGACGTGGTTACGCACGTCGGTACGCTTGATGGGGCGCAGGGATTGGAACAACTTCAGCTTCTCCCCCCGGATGCTGTGCGCGTCGGCCCGGATGGGGGGTTCCATGGCTACGTGGGCCAAGACTTGTAGGAGGTGATTTTGTACCATGTCCCGCAGCGCACCGCTACCGTCGTAGTAACCACCGCGGGTGCCTACGCCCACCGTTTCGGCGGCGGTGATCTGAATGGACTGGACGTAGTTCCGGTTCCACAACGGTTCGAAGAAGCCGTTGGCGAAGCGGGTGACCAGCAGGTTCTGCACGGTTTCCTTGCCCAGGTAGTGGTCGATGCGGTAGATCGTGTCCTCATCAAAATGCTGCTGGATCTCTTCGTTGAGCCGTTTGGCCGTTTCCGTATCGTAGCCGAATGGCTTTTCTACGATGAGGCGGCTCCAACCGTCCGGCGTCTCGTTCAGCCCGGCCTTGGCCAGGGCGGGTGGGATGGTGCTGTAGAGGGAGGGCGGGGTGGAGAGGTAGAAAATGTAGTTGGTACCCACCTTGAGGTCCTTGTCCAACTTTTTGAGGCGTTTGCTCAGGGCGGCCATGTCCTTATCGCCGTCGTAGCTGGCCAGGTCTTGGTAGAAAAGTAACTTGGCGAAACCCTGGACCTGCTCATCGCTACAATCCTTCTTGTCGAAATGCTCGTTATCGAACACGACCTTTTTGCGAAATTGCTCGTCGCTCATGTTCGTCCGGCTGGCTCCGAGCATCGCGAACTGTTCGGGGAGGTAGCCACCGCGGTAGAGGTCGAAGAGGGCGGGAACGAGCTTACGCTGGGCCAGGTCTCCGGAGGCTCCGAAGATGACGAGGGTGTGTGGATCGAGTGGGTTTGGCATAGTCTGTAGTCTTTAGTCTGGGGTCTGTAGTCTGTAGTCTGGTAGGCTCGTCACGCATCC
>OY764714.1:0-10429 GCA_963668285.1 uncultured Lewinella sp.
ACTGTACGGCAATCTGTTGGCTACCGGGATCAGCGGCTTGGTAGCTGCGGGGGGGGATCTGGTTTCTGGTGGCCAATCGTAGGCTATTGTAAACCAACCGAGCTTGCGGATCGACGTCTTCTACCAAATCGTCGTTACTATTACCTGACCGTGTAGCTATTCATCTATCTCGCCAGCAGTTATGAAGGCTAAGATAAACCCCGTTACTCCACCCGAAGCCGTCCTGAACCGGGTACTCTCCCCCACCCGCCAGCAGCGTGATGTCTTCGACGTTATACTTCTCGACGAGCTTATCTACGTTTTCGTAGACGCGTTCGACGTTGGCCGTCCAGCGGGTACGGATCTTTACGGCCGTTGACTCTTCACCGTAGTTTTTCAGGCCGGTATAGGTCATGTACTGGAGCGGTGCCCCAGCCGTTGGGGTTGTCCCACTGCTGGCCGGTGGGCCTTCAAGCTGGTGCGCACGCCGCCGGGGGCCAGGAAGCGGGCGGCGATGACCTCCCCCGACCGAAGCGGCCCGGCGGTCGTCGGCTACTTCCAGAAACAACGGATACACGCCCGCCAGCGTCAGGTAGCCGGTGTATTTCGGGGTGTCGTTGGCAGCCATCCCCTCCGCGGTAATTTCGCCCGAGGTCCAATTTAAATCCTGGTAGTATCCGGTCTCCTCGTCGTACAGCCATTCGTTAATCGCCGACCGTCGTGCTTCGGCCGCTCCGGCGTATTTACCGTCCTGTTCGTTGGCGTACTTGGCGAGCAACAGTTCGAGGTGGTACAGTAGGGCGTTCAGATCCGGCGGCACGATAATCGGGTGGTCACGATGGAGCTGATGTTTTCCCCCGTCGGCGAACCAGCGGGCGGAGAAGTCCCAGCCAGATTCCGCGCCGGAACGCAGGTGGCGCGCGACCAACTGGCTATCCCGGCCGGACTCCCTGATCGTCAGCACGGTCTGGGTCCCGGTAAGACTCCGCGCGGGGGCGGTCTCCGGCGTCGTAGTAGCGGTTGAGTAGCGATCCGTCGGGCATTTTCACGACGTGTCGTACGGCGGGGCGCGCCTCGCTTACTTCTTCGGCTCCATTCATCCAAAAAGCGTATTCCGCTTCTAGTTGCGGGTAGAATTCCGCGTATATCCGTTCCCCTTCCAGCTCGGCCAGCACATCCACCATCAGGCTGAAAAAAGGTGGTTGGCTTCGCGTGAGATAATAGGTGCGGTTGCCGTTGGGGATGAAGCCCACCTCCTCGATCAGAAAGGCAAAATTCTCCACCATGTCGCGCACTAATGCTGCCTTACCGGCGGCCTGCAAGCCGAGTAGCGTAAAATAGCTGTCCCAATAATAAACCTCCCGAAAGCGCCCGCCGGGGCACGACGTAGTCGTTCGGCAGGGGTATCAGGCTGCCTGCGGTGCCTTCGTCCGTCCCGGCCGCACGGGTCAGTACGGGCCAGAGGGTCTCGATGTGTTCCGCGATGGGTCGGGCTTCCGTCGCTGCTGAAGCCGCTCTCCGGTTGCATGGGTGGTGCGAAGTGGTCGTCAACGAATGACTTCAAATCGAAATCGGCCTGACCGTGCTCGATAGTGTAGGCTTCCATGATCTCGCCCCGCCGATGCCTTTGGTATCATGTCAACAAAGGTTTTGCCGTCGGGATACAAGCGCTCCATCTGTACCCGTTGAAAGAGGTCTCCGAACAGTTCGTCCGGCGCACGGCGCTCGCTCGTCTTTCCTTTTTGCGAGGAGGCGAGCTGGTTTTCAGCCAGTTCCGTACTTTGTCGGGTCGCGGAGTTGGGGCCCTGGCGGCACGCGGTAAGTAGGAGGAAGGGGAGTAGGAGGTAGAGGGGGGTGCATTCTTAGTCCTTTAATATTTGGGGCTGTTGGCATTTTGGTCGGTTAGTGGTTGGTCGGTTTCCCTAGTATACTGATACTACTAAAGGACTTCATCTTGTCCTTACAGTTCACGAAGTAACGCGCGCAGGGTGTCCAGGTTATGAGCACTGTAAATGCCTTCGGCGTATTTATCGGCCAGGCGCATACCGGTGGTTGAGGGGGAGAAGCCCGGCTGGCCGGCCAGCGGGTTGATCCAGAGAGGCGTTTGGAGTGTTTGCTCAGCCAGCGCAGGCCGGCATCCATATCTGCCGGGGGGGCCTTGATCCCAGCCGTCGCTGATGATGAGAGTAGTAGTCCGGCGGCCCAGGTAGCGGCGGCCGTAGCCCCCCTGGCGAAGGCCCGTTAGTGCCCGCCCCAGGTTGGTACCGCCACTCCAGTCCGGGACGAGTTCGGATAATCGGTTAAGGCCATCGCGGAATGCCGGGTCGCGGAGGGCGGGGGTGACGCGGGTCAGTTCGGTAGCGAATACGAAGGTTTCGATCTTAGCGAACGCACGCTGAAAGCCGTAGAGTAACTGCACCAGGAAGCGGGCGTACAGGTCCATGCTTTTGCTTACGTCGCAGAGGATGGTGAGTCTTTTAGGTTGCGGTTTGCGCCGGCGCCAGTGCAACTCCTCCACTACCCCACCCCGTCGGCCGGCAGCCCGGATGGTTTTGCGGAAGTCGATCGCAGCGACTTCACGGCTCACTTTGAAGCTTCGGGAAGAAGCGAGATCGAGTTGGCGAGCGAAGCGACGAAGTAGCCGCCTCAGCTCGTCCAGTTCATCGGTGGCGAAGGCGCTGAAGTCTTTTTGCCCGAAGGCTTCCCCGGGGCTGAAGGCAGCCATTTCGACCGCCTCGCCCGTTTGCCGGCCGTTGTAGAGCCAGCTTTTAAGTTCCTGAAAGGTGGGGGGCCGCCGTGCGGGCTTGTCGGCGGTGACGGGCTTTTCTATCCGCTTATCATTCTCGGCGCGTTCCAGTTCACGGAAGTAGGCGCGGTACAGGTCGGGGAAGCGTTGGTATTCACGCCGGTTCTTTGCCAGGGTGGCTCGCAGCAGTGCTTCCAGTTCGAGGGCGGAACGGGGGGCGCGATAGGACAGGGCTGCTACGGCGTCGGAGGTTTCCCGCGGCCCACAGCGGAACCCTTTACCGCGCAGGAAGCGGGTAAACTGTACGACGTGGGCGGGGAGGTCGGTACGCCGTCGAGCTAGCTGATCTTTGGTCGAGGTAATGCAGCAGTGACTTTCTGGACTCAAGATAGCCAGTGGGTGCTTAAGAGGACTCGATCGAAGCGTGCACCCGGCTGAAGTCATTGATCGCCAGGTCCTTTTTGTGGATGCAGTAGGTTAGCGTGCCCGCATCCCAGAATTGAAAGTCGCCCAGGCTTTCTAGTTTGAGTAGGACCAACCACTCACCCGGCTCCCCACCGTAGCGGGCGGCGGCTTGTTCTTCGGGGCTTTCGTGCTGCGTGAACACGTGGTCGTTGATGCCGTGGTGCGTTGCCCCGACACCGTAGTCGCCCGGCGACGGCGAGTCGAGGAGTTTTGCCAACGCTTGGACGCCTCCGTCCAATAGTTCAAGTTGCCGGTAGTAATCGTCTTCCGAGCCATAGCCCGATTCCTGAAAGCGCTCTTTGCGCTCCGGGTAGCGACCCTCACCGTAGTTCGAAAGACTGTAGGTGCTCGGTAAGGAAATGGCCGCGGCGAAATCAACTTGAAAGGCTCGGTACAATTCATTTTCCAGGTGAGGCTCGGTAAACTGAGCGTCATCGGGGTAGACGTACCGTTTAAGGCTAGGCTTACCGGGGGCGTAGATGACTGTCGGATCGCTCGCGTATTCCTCATTGTTGACGAAGAAATAAAGCATTCCGTCACGGGGCAAATAGTCCTGGTGGGGGGCTAAGTCCGCACAATTTAGTTGGCAGTGAAAGACGTGGTATTCGCCGTTTGCCGCGGCGGGGTGAGGTACGCCAATCGGCAGGTCGGGTGCGCCGCCGTAGCGGCTTGCGCCAAGGGGCAACTCGGCCGGGCCGTCCACTTCAATCAGGCGGATAGCTACGCGGGTAGCGTCGAGAATGAAGTCATGCCAGGTACTGAGTTTCGGTACTTTTGGTAGTTCCCGGGCGGCTTGGTCGTAGAGTTCCGGGTAGTGAGCGAGTCGGTAGGGTTCCTGCCGGATCGGCCTGGGGTTGGCGCTTTTGTAGCCGGTATCCTGATAATATTTGACGTACTTCCTATCCACCTTGACGTCCAGAATTTGACCGAGTGCCTGTGGTAGGTCCTGAAAGTTATTTCCCCGGGCGCTCAGCTTCCGCAAGTCAGGTAGGTCCGCCAGGCCGGTTGGGAGCCGTCGGAGGTTTAAATAGTCGAAATTCACTTCCGTCAGCTTGCTTAGGGTACCGATGCTGTCCGGTAGGCCGGTCAGGTTCGGCTGATGGTTTATGCTGAGTACCTCGAGCAATTCGAGATTTCCAATTTCATCCGGCACCGACTCCAACTGTCCGGAGTACCACATTAAAGAACGTAGCTGAATTAATTCGGTAAGCTCCACCGGGAAGTGCTTCACGTCCACCCTGGCTTGCCCACCGATCCACAATTCTTCCAGGTTCCGCATGGCAAACACCTCCTCCGGAAAGGTATCGCCTACGTACTTCTCGATATTCAGGTCATAGACGCTTAGTGGGTCCGCTTGCAAGGCTTGCCGAAGCTTGTATTTACGACGTGGCGGCAGTAAGGGGGCGGGCTCGAAGGGGTAGGCTGCTTCGAGATGTAGCCCCATATCTCGGTTATCCATTTTGTCGATCAGCCTCGCGTCGAGCTTCACGTACCCCTCGTTCACCTCAAGGGTACCCCTCACGCTTACCGAGCCGGCCAGCCAGTAAGCTTCAAAACCCGGGTAGGCCTCGATGGGCAGGTGCACCGTAGTACCGTATGCCCCCCCGGGTACGGAGAGCGGATAGTAGGTCTTTAGCCTAAGGTACGGCAGGTATTGGTGGGAATGTTCCGGGGCGTCGGCTGGTAGGTAATCCCGCAGGTCGAATGCGGGCGTTAGTAGGTTAACGTTCAGTTTCCCCGCGGTCTATACGTACGTAGGTGTCCAGCGCCCCGGGCTCCATGGAGGTTCCTTCGACCGGATGGTTGGCGAACCCAAGCTCACGGGAGTTAAGACGTAGGTAGGGGGTCATCAGCTTTTAGCATTGTCGTAGATTCTGTACGAATATCGCTTTTTATTACCATTCGCGGTGGAGCCGCGAATGGCCTGGCACCTGCGTCCTCGCCCATTTTAAATTAATGATTTTTTACTCTTAGGTACGGACCCCCTAAATTATATAGTTGAACTGCCTTGGAATTGTGAGATTATGGCGACGCTATTTTTTCGACTCGCCAGGCGGAAAACGTAGGCGAAGCGGTGGCTTCGACGAGGCTTTTCAACGCAGTGAGGCGAGAAAAGAGCTAGACAGAAATCACAAGATCAGGGTGGTTCAACTATAGATACCCGGCCGGCGGCACAATCGGACCATTCGCCGCGCTGTGCAGCGCCCTATAAGTTGCCGGATTACCCACCAATCCGCAATTACGCAGTCGGTATTAAAATATCGGGAATTCAATTTTTGCGAGTCCGCAGGTGCAGACAAACGTGGGAAGGAGCAAAGCGGGGGGTATACCGCACGGGAAGCAGAAGTAGTCGACGCAAATCGTTCGCGTCCACAAATCTGGTAATTACTTGTTAATTGGAGGGTGCGCCCCAGTATTGGTTGAACGCGAAACCTGGACAGCGACTCTCCTTTTGAACACAAGAACAAGTGCCGTTCAACTTCTGCAATAGAAGATAAAAATCGCTATGAACTGCTGCGCATCATCTGCAAGATACAGGTCAAAAATGAATTCCCAAAAAACGCTCGAATGATAATAATGACTTCATGATTGTCGGCAGTCGGTACTTACCCACATTTGAGTCTGACCCGGCAAACCAAACTATTGGAAGTGCCGCGTGGGCGTTGCCATGACCAGCCACTACCGGAGCTGGTCGCTAAGCAATACGATGACGGCTGAATGGTGCGCCGAGGTATACGAGCAGACTGACCAGAAATGGGGGCTGCTACAAATAGTAGATACCGACAAGGGAAGCCAGTACACTTTGGCCGTCTTCGCCCGGACTGTTATAAACAACTCGTCCGTTCAGTTGAGTATGGACGGCCGAGGAGGAGCGACGGATAATGCCTTCATCGAGCGGTTATGGAGAACCGAGAAATACGAATACATTTACTTACACGACTTTAGCGATAGGAGTGCCCTAAATAGGGGATTGCGAGCTTACTTCGACTACTACAACTGGGCTCGGGACCATTCTTCTTTAGGGCCAGGAATACCTTACCAATTTTATCCAACTGGACCTAAACCTCTGTCATAAGTTGCCGTAGATTGGGGTACATATCAAAAATCTTTACACCGTCGAATAAATAGTTTTAACAAAGGCACCTAAATCGTCAAAAACATTTGCCTCAATATTTGACTTCCGTATTGAACGCACATATGTATCGATTTCATCTAAAGAATTAAAAATTACAGGCCTCACATCCATCTCGCCATTAAACAGACTCAGATCTTGATTCAAGATCTGACCAAGTCCATTAGACAGCATCACCCCATACGTGCCTTTAGGAATAATTCTCATACGGATCTATTTAAAATCTGACAGGTTGATAGGCAAAGCCATTGGAGGACGAAGTGGAAAGTTATAGTACTTCAAACCTAGAAATATGAAAATTTGGGAAGCGATACCTTTGGGGTAACTACACTCCATCAATGTGCTTCCCATCGAAGTCAGCAAGACTGATATCGAGACGATAAAGGTCGATAAAAAATACCACAAGTGCCCAAGCGTTCGCATTCGTCTCCAGGTCCTTTGGATGCTTCATAATGGTTTTCGACGCCGCGACATCGCTCTTGCAATAGACTGTTCACCGAACACGGTCACCAAGGTCAACAAGATGTACAACGGCGAAGGACTCGAAGGAGTGCTGCGCCAACCGACTGAGAGAGCGCAGCACGAGTTGAGTGAAAATTTTGATCAGCTGACGAGGCAGGTAAAGCGGCAACCATTCATACGCTTGAACAGGGTCAGGAGTGGTTGGCCGAACACTTTGATTATCGAGTCTCCCTTAAAAGTGTGCGCAAGCTCTTTGACTGATTAGGAATACGCCGCCGTAAAGGCAGCTCTTTTCCGGGAAACGCAAAGCCGCTAGACGCGTGGTAGGAACATCGGTATCGAGTTCAGCCGCTGAGCGTTCGTCACTCATTCCGGCCCCGCCGATAAGAATACTCTGAATCCGAAAGCCATCTCATAAAGGCAGCGTAGTTTTACGTAAGTAGCCTTCGAGCAACTGGTGCTGACGGTCGGAAATTGATAAGGCAGGGCTGGCGGGAAGTGCCGTGGGTAATGAGTTTAAGCTGGCAAAATTTGGCCTCAACCTAATAGCCAACCTAAGTATTTTCCTCAGACTGATAGCGCTAGTTAAGCTGAGGCTAAATTTTTCTTGCACCACTAGCCTTCAGTACCCACTTAGCCTTTCGAAAACAACAAGGTAATGGGAAAAGGCATAAACAACTCTGATTTATTAATGCCTTTGCAACTAACTGTAAAATAAATTTTTGCTGTCATGCCTTCCTCTAAGCTATTGAAACTATGCCCATAAGCCTTTATCTCTCTTATTGAATAACACACAGTGCCATTCGCACTGCTATTTTTATTGCTGACTTCTTTTCTTACGAGGTAAGTCTCCGTTCGCAACTGACCAGAAACTATCCGTCCATGTAGTATTGAGCTCCCTTCAACTATTGATACAGATTCAACCTGTACCTTACAGTCTTCGACCGCTTCCCTATTTTCCACAACCGTCTGCATTATTGACAAAAGTATTAATATCTGCATCTGACATAGGTTTCAAGGTCCTTAATATGTCAGAGAGGTTTGACTTTGTAACGTTATTAGGAATATCGTGTCCCATCTCTCCCAAAATTTTTCGGGCATCAGATATAGAAATTGATTTGCCGGCTAAGTCCGCGAATTTTGAGGGCTTCACTCCTACAGGAACCTCACGCTCAAGCCCAGCAAGAACGTTTCCTTCTAATATGCCTACACCATTTAAGTCAGTTTTAGAAGCTATATGTAAAATACCTGTTCCATTTTTTCCAACCTCAACTCCAAATATTGTACCAACCCTTGGGTCTGTTGAGTCTGGCGTGATACCAATTCTTTGTAGAGATGCATTACCTGGGTATCCTTCCGTAGTACCTCGGAAGAGATGCTCCCAAAGTCCGAACGGGTCGATTGATCGATTAACATCCCTCACATACCCATACAAAGTATTGCTTAGTCTGGTCTACGTAATAGGATTAGAAATTTGGAACTTAATTAATCGCCTTCAAAAATTATAGCATCTATATCTTTAGTTATGGCATCTACTAATATTATAAGTAATTGAAAGGTTTCTAAAAATGTTGTTTTATATGGTGACGCATCTTTAAGGTACTCAAGAATATCTTTTACTAAGAAAGGAATTTGAGACTTATACACCTTAGTTGTTCCATAGATATCAATACTGAATCCATACCGATCTTTAAACGAATCAAGAGGTAATTCCAAATCGTCCAATAAATTATAAGAGAGATCTAACACTGAAAGTGATCTTTTATTATCGTTTGTAGATATGTGAAGGCTAAGACCCATTTATAGTATGGTTAGATCCATTGTTGGGAATGTTGTGATAATTTTATTCAATTTCGTATCTACGACGACTACTTGCACTGTTTCGCCGTCTGTACCAATAACTCTGTTATGATCTCTTTCATACCGTACTCTATTGCCTCTTTGACTAATTTGTGCATCAGGACTTTTCAGTGTCTTATTGGTATCTTTTTTGAGATTTGCAGGCTTCCTAAATTTACTTTTACCTGGATATTTTGATCTAATCACGTGACGATTGTCAGTATGCTTAGTAATTCTTGGACCGCATGGGTTCTTTGCTAACCCAAACACATCCACCCACCCATTAACATCCCCCACATACCCATACAACGTAGGATTACCCCCAGCTAACCCAATCGGATCAACACTCAGGTAAGCCCCCGCCTCCGGGTCGTAATACCGAAAGCGGTTGTAATACAAGCCAGTCTCATCGTCATGGTACTGGCCCGGGTAGCGGAAAGGGCATACCCCCTTCCACCCGTCCAAGCTACGTACTTCGCCGTAGATCGACAACTCCAGGGACCACACTTTCTTGCCCTCCGCCGTGTACATGGTGACCGGGGTACCCAGGTGGTCGGTGACGATGCCGTAACGGTTGTGGGGGGTGAACTTGGCCAGGGGGGCAAAGGTGCCCGGCTCGAAGAGCCAGGTAGCAAGTTCGCCGTTTACCGTTGGGCTTAGGGGCAGGGCGGTCTTGCGCTCAGCGGCGCTCGCCGGGCGGGGGAGTTGCTCCTGCCATTCGTGGAGGGGGACGTTGCCATCCCACACCCAGCGCGTAAGTTGCCCGCGGTAGCTTTTGGCCAGGCGGCGGCCCAGGGCGTCGTAGGTGAAGACGACCGCCTCGCCGTCCGGGCGAAGGACGCGCTTTAGCATGCCCGCAGCGGTCCACTCGTAGCGCCAGCGGTCGCCGTTCTTTTCTTGTTTGCCGGTGCGGTTGCCTTCGGCGTCGTAGGTGAACTTCGTACCGTCCGCCACCAGGAGTTGGCCGGCGGGGTTGTACTTCCGATCCTTTCGGTTGCGGGTGCGGAAGAGGTTGCCCATGGCGTCGGGCATGCGGAACTCTTCGGTGCCGTCCGGGTAGGTGGCCGCGGACAGGTTGCCGAATATGTCGTGCTCGAAGGCGAAGCGGCCGCCGGTGTCGTCGAGGAGTTCGTGGAGGCGGTCGTTGAGGCCCCAACGGTAACGCCGTCCGCGGGTGCGGCGGGCGCCGACGGTTGTTTCCTGGCGCACCGGGCGGCCCAGATTATCTCTTTGCCAGCGGGACTTTACCCCACCCGGTAAAGTCCGCTCCAGCTCCAAACCCACTTGGTCGCGTTCGAAGTGGACGCTCCAGGGGTCCTCCAGCTCTTTGGTGGTGCCTTCTACACCGGTGACGTCCCCCATTCGGTTGCGGTGGATGTTGACGTCGGCACCCAAACTGGAGGTGAGGTTTACGCGCCGCCCTACCCTGTCGTAGCTGCTGTCGATCTCGAAGCCGCCCTGCCGCTCTTTCAGCACTCTGCCCAGCGGATCGCGCTCGAACTCCAGCTTGACGGCCTGGTTGCGGGCCAGGGTCAGTTCGCCGTCGGCGCGGTAGCCATAGTCGACCGTCGTGCCGTCGTGGTAGTCCACCCGATTGACCCGGCCCATCCGGTCGTAGGTGTAGTCGCTGCGCCGGTCGCCGGGGCGGACGATCGCGCTCACCTGCCCCGCCGCGTCCCGTGCGTAGCGTTTCGTGATGCCGTCGAAGCTGGTCTCGCGGACCACCCGCCCGCAAGCATCCAGGCCGAAGCGGTAGGCATGCCCGTGTTCGTTGCGGATGCCCACCAGGTCTTCTTCCGTGTCGT
>OY764715.1:0-2733 GCA_963668285.1 uncultured Lewinella sp.
CAGGTTGGCGTAGAAGTCGTTGCCGCAATTGGGCCAGTTGATCATGTAGCGGCCATTGGGGAGCTTGCCGTAATCGAGCATTTTGCGGCAGTCGATGCGGGGCTTGCCGTCGCCGGCCGGGTCCGCCGTATCGCAGGCGCAGCGGAAGATCGCCGGGTCGTAACCGGGCGGCTTCGGTACTAAGGGGGCTTCGCCGGGGCCGTATTCTTTGAGGGTGGCGACGTAGGTCAGGTCCTGAATGATATCGTTGCCCTGCCGCGGGGGCGAAGGATTCACCGCTGTCGGCGCGGGCGTCCATGCCTATATCGTAGGGGGACGCCGAGGGCGGCTGCTACGTCCGCCAGTTCGGTAGCGTCGATGAGTACGTCGGCGGTGACTGCTTCGTTACCGTTTACCGTCATGCGCCAGCGGCCTGCGGCCCTTACGGGGGTGGACCAGGTAGCTTCGAGGGCGAGCCGGATGTTCTCTTCCCGGCGAACCATGCTACGTAGGATGCGCTGACCTGCCCGGGGGTTCGAAGAGGGTGTGGCTGACCCAGCCGGTAGCCAGGGCTTCCGCCCCGCCGTAGTGGCTTGCGGAGGCTATCCCGAAACTCCCGCCAGAAGCCGGTGGCGACGCCGTGGTTGCCCGTCGCTGGCCGAGACGCCGCCGGCCGTGAGCATACCGCCCAGCCAGGGGGCCTGCTTCGAGGAGGAGGACGCGCGTATCCATGCGGGCGGCCGTGACGGGCGGCAGCGGTACCGCTCGCGCCGCCGCCGACGATCACGACGGGGTTAGTGGGTGGCGGCGCTCAACGCCGTGCGGCCGGATGAAGCCAATAGAAAGGTACAGTAAAGGAAGGGCGCGGAGCCTATGTTTCATATGGCGGAAGATACACCCGCCGGTCAATGATTGGGAAGTGGCGTGACTTAGCTCTAAAATTATTTCTCTACATTGGATGTGCGCAAAATTATCTGCGCCGCTATTGAACCGCTCCGCTAGTATTGAATCCGGCCTCCTCATGACGACGTACCTGCCTAAGCAACGGCTACTCCGATGCTTACCTCTTTTATTAGCCACGATCGGCTCCTTATTCGTCGCGGCTGCTCTATCCGGGCAAACCGTATCCGGTAAGCTGTTGGACAGTACGGACGATACGCCCCTGATCGGTGCTACCGTTCTGGTGAAAGGATCGACCGGCGGGTACGGTATCGGACGTGGACGGCAACTTCAGCATTACGCTGCCCCAGGTGCCGGCCACCCTGATTTTTACCTATACGGGCTTCGGTACGCAGCAACGGACGTTCGAGGCGGCGGCGACCGACGTGGTCATCCGTATGGAAGCCGGGGCGAACCTCGACGAGGTAGTCGTCACGGCTCTCGGTATCGAGCGGGAAAAACGGAACATTACCTATTCCGTACAGGAATTGGACGGGGATGCGGTGCGGACGACCCGCGACCCGAACTTCGTCAACACCCTAAATGGGAAGGTAGCCGGATTGGTAGGATCCACCGGAGCCGGCGGGCCCGGCGGGGCGTCGCGGGTCGTGTGCTGCGGGGTAACCGGTCGATCTCCGGCACCAACAACGCACTGATCGTAGTAGACGGCGTACCGGTCGATAACTCCGCCCGCGGGCAGGTCGGCAACGACTTCGGGGGTTACAACTCCATCGACGGGGTGTCCAACATCAACCCGGTCGATATCGAGAGCGTCTCGTTCCTGAAGGGTGGGGCCGCGGCGGCTCTCTACGGTAGCCGCGGGGCGAACGGGGGTGATGCTCATCACTACCAAGCAGGGGGAAGAAGGCCGCGTTCGCGCTACCCTGACGAGCGGCGTGAACTTCGAAAACCCCTTGCTAATACCGGAGCTACAGAATACCTACGGGCAGGGCAACGGTGGCACCTCCAACGAAACGGCCGCGGGCAGTTGGGGGAGGGGAGACGGCTACCTTCCCGGATAACGTCAGCGACTTCTTCCGTACCGGGGTGAGTCTTGGACAATAGTCTGTCACTGAGCGGCGGTACCGCTACGACGCAAGCCTACTTCTCCTTTACGAATAACCGCAGCCAGGGCATCGTGCCGACCAACGACCTTAGCCGCAACACCTACAATCTGCGACTGACGCAAGAGATCGGCTCTCCGCCTACACGGCGACTTTAAGGCCACCATCGTTACCCAGTCGATTGACAACAAGATCAAGGTCGGCGAGGAAAGCGGCGTGGTGTAGAACCTCTACAAGAATCCCCCGCTCCGTCGACCTGGCGGAATACGAGAACTTCGAGAACGAAGACGGGACGCCTAACTACTGGACGACCTCTTCCATCTACACCAAACCCTTACTGGTCGGTCAACCGGACTACGAACATCGACCGCCGCGACCGCCGCATCTTCCTGGCGAGCCTGACGTACGACGTTAACGACTGGATCCACGTTACGGGGCGGGCGAACCTCGACCGGTCCAACGACATCCAGGAGTTTCGCTTTTTCAATAATACGCTGCTCTTTGCCGGCCCCGGTGGCTCCTACCAGGAGGGTACGGGCTTCTTCGAGGAGAACAACTTCGACCTGTTCGCCACGGCTAACCGTACGATCGGGGAGAAGCTCGACGTGGACGTGCTCGTCGGTACGGCGCTGAACCGGCGGGAATCCAAAGTATAACTTCGTGCAGGCTAACGGGCTGCTCGTGCCGAATACCTTTTCGACCGACTTCGGGCGGGTGATCGGTACGGCGACGAGCGTTTCGGAGCGGGAAT
>OY764716.1:0-8034 GCA_963668285.1 uncultured Lewinella sp.
ACAGGCAGTGGCTAGCCTTACTCACGAAGAGGGCCATACGGGGCTTCCGAGCGGTAAAGTGTAATTGCCACTGCATTCGGTGAACATGCCCGATCAGCGTGGCAAAGTAGTCGTCAATCTTTTCGTCGGGGATGAGGAAGTCGGTAAGCTCCCATTCGATGCGCATGAAGAAGTGCTCCAGATCGGCGTCGACGTGTTGATCCAGATTGAGGATGTTGCCGCCGTTCTTGTGCACGAACTCGGTAACCAGGGCGAGCAACCCCGGCTGGTCGGGGCAGTGAATCAACAAAATCGCGCGGTGGGCCAAAGAGTAGGTTGCTGGTGACGGGCAGCGAAGGTACTATAGCAACCACAAAGCCCCTCGACCAAATTAATGGAAGAGGGGCCGTGCAGGTAGTAGATTTACGAGCTATTACTAGCTGATCTTCTCTAAGCGACGCATGTCGCCCAAGACCGCCTGAATCTTGTTCAGTTGGTTGGTCAGGGTAGTTTTGATGCTGTCGGAGAAGGCGTTGTCGGCCAGGACTTCCTGATAGGTCTTCACGGCGCTTTCTTCACCGCGAATGATCTCGTTTAGGACGGCCTCCTCGTCTTGGCCGGTTACGGCGCTTTTCAGGTCGATCCACACGCGGTGCAGACCTGCCGCGGCACTGCCGCCTTTGTCGACCTCGCCACCGAGTTGGGTGATGAAGGGTTTGATCTCGTGGCCGAAATCGTACCGCTGCTGCGCCAGGCTCTGAAAGCGGGCTTTAAGGGCGGTATTTTCGATGTCGTCAGCTGATTCCTTATAGCCGTTCTCCCCGTCATATAGGGTGGTGATCAGCTTATTAAGGGCTTTGACTTGATTGGTATTGGCACTCATTCTAATATTGGGTTTAATGTTAACTAATGCGATTAATGCTCGAAGCTTTGGGCGGCACTGAATAATCATGACCGCCCTACCAACTAGAGCGTAAATAAGCCCCTATTTGTTCGCGGCTTTACCCCCGCGTGCGACCTTCGTGCGCATTAATTCGCCAGGAGAGACTGTTTGGCTAAATATTTGTCTGCGGGAGCCTTGCGCCGTATTATCGCCATCCAACCAACCCAAGATAATAGAGTATGCCAAGGAAAATAAGAATGGGCATGGTCGGTGGCGGCCGCGGGGCTTTCATCGGCGGCGTGCACCGCATCGCGGCGGCGATCGACCAGCAAATAGAACTCGTATGCGGGGCGTTCAGCTCCGACCCCGAAAAAAGTAAACTATCCGGCCAGGACTTCTACCTCGCCCCCGACCGCGTCTACGGCAGCTACGAAGAGATGATCGCCAGGGAGAAGGAGCTCCCGGAAGACGTGCGAATGGACTTCGTATCCATCGTCACCCCCAACCACGTTCACTTCGGCCCCGCTAAGCTGGCACTTGAAAACGGTTTTCACGTCGTCTGCGACAAGCCGGTCACCTTTAGCGTAGACGAGGCGCGCATCCTAAAAAAACTAGTAGACGAGAGCGGGCTCATTTTCGCACTTACGCACAACTATACCGGCTACCCGATGGTCAAGCAGGCCAGGGCGATGATCGAAGACGGTAGGATCGGCAAGGTGCGCAAGCTTGTCGTCGAGTACCCGCAAGGTTGGTTAGCTACCAAAGTGGAGGATACCGGGCGTAAGCAAGCGTCCTGGCGCGTCGACCCGAGCAAATCCGGCATGGGTGGCGCGATGGGTGATATAGGCACCCACGCCGAGAACCTGGCCGAATACATCACCGGCCTGAAGATTACGGAGGTGTGCGCCGAGCTAACCAGTTTCGTCGAAGGGCGCCGGCTCGACGATGATGCCAACATCCTCCTCCGCCTGGAGGGCGGGGCGAAGGGCGTCCTGCACTGCAGTCAGATCGCTATCGGCGAGGAGAACGGCCTCAACATCCGCATCTGGGGGGAAACCGGCGGCCTGGAATGGCACCAGATGGAGCCGAACACCCTGATCGTAAAGCATCACGAAGCACCCGCCAGCTATTTCCGAACGGGCGTCGGCGAGCTCTACCCCGCCGCCCAGGCCGCCACGCGGATCCCCGCCGGCCACCCCGAAGGCTACCTCGAGGCATTCGCCAATATCTACAAAAACTTCGCTGCCTGCGTGCAAGCCAGGATCGACGGCCGCGAGCCGGAGGAGATCAGCCGAGACTTCCCCGACATTAACGACGGGCTACGTGGCATGATCTTCGTCGAACGCGTCGTGCAGAACTCCCAAAGCAACGAGAAGTGGACGAAGCTCTCCTAAGAGCATGTCTAAATCTTCCACTTCAAGTTAGTCGATCATCTCCTTTCAGTTTAATTCCACCGGTTTATGACCTTCCGCTCTCTACTTTTCCCTTCGCGAAAGGGTACCCCCGCCCCGCTCCTCCTTCCGATTTTTTGCACCTGCGTCCTCGCCCTATTTCTGAATACGGCTGCCGCTGCACAACAGTTTAAGGCGCTACTGGTGGTGCAAACGGCGGGTTGGCAACACGAGAGTACTTTCGCGGCCATCCCGGCTCTGGAGGAAATGGCCCGCCGGCACAGTTTCCAGCTCGATTTGAAGCAGCGCGCCATGCCGCTTACCGCCGATCAGCTGGCTGGGTACGACCTATTAATAATGGTCAACACGACGGGTGACATTTTTAATGACGCGGAGCAGGCCGCCGTAGAAGAATTCATCCGGGCCGGAAAGGGATGGGTGGGCGTGCACGCCGCGGCCGATACCGAATACGACTGGAAATGGTACACCGACATGGTGGGGCATATGTTCTACATCCACCCCCAGCCACAAACCGCGCTGCTGGACGTACACGACAACGAGTTCCCCGGCCTGGGGAAGTGGAGCAAACGCATGCTCTGGACGGACGAGTGGTATGAGTACCTGGACGGTACCCGCCGCCCGGATTTTAATTACCTACTGACGGTCGACGAAAGCACCTATGACATCGAAGCTAACTGGGGGCCGGGCAAGGTTGCCAAGGGCCACGGCGACTTTCACCCGGTAGCCTGGTACCACGACTATGACGGGGGGCGTGCCTGGTATACGAACCTCGGTCACATCCCGGCCGTCTTCGGAGAAGTCGACTTCCTCGATCATCTGTACGGCGGCATCTACTGGGCGGCTACCGGCAAGAAATAACGTACCGATCTATTTGGCTCCGGCGGCAAGCAGGAGCTTTTCGACATCCGGTTTGCCCCCCATCCTGGCGAAGGTAAGCGCCGTCATGCCCTGGTCGTTCACCGCGTGTACGTCAGCCCCCTTGTCGATCAGGTACTGCGCGATCGCGTGGTGGCCGCGGAAGGCAACGCCCATTAATGCCGTACCGGTGCCACCGCCGACGGTGACGTCCGCACCGGCTTCGACGAGGACTTCGGTGGTCGGTAAATCCCCCAGGTAACTAGCCAGGACGAGAGGGGTGATGCCGCGTTCGTCGCGCGCGCGCACCAGATGGGGTACGCCCGTAACGAGTTGTTTGACTTTATCGGGGTCCCCATCGCGGATAGCGGCGAAGAGTTCGGTGGCGGCTAGCGTAGGCATCTAATTGGGAAGGGTTGAGTTTGCACGTATAACGCCGGCCCGGTACAGATAGATTTATCGGTGAGGAGAAGTAGGCGTACAAAAGCCTACCTTCGTCGAGCAGTACCTTTATTAAATGCGCTCCAGTAAAGACTTTGGCAAGGGGGACCTCTCCGAAGAGGAAGACGAACGATTCCTGGCCGCCCTCGTGCGCGATCGGGAAGACGCGCAGTTGCGACACCGCTGGGCGGCCAAGTTGGCCGACGAGCACGATGTGACCCGGCAGGACAAGCCGGCCGCCGTGCGCCGTTTGCTCCCCCGATTGTTGATCTACTCCGCCGGCATCGCCGCCGCCATCGCCCTGCTCGTCATCCTACTTCCTAGCAGCTTTAGCGAGCCCGGAAGCGAGTTAGTGGCCGCCAGAATCGACAAGATCGAGTTAATAACTACCCGCTCGACCGGCGGCGACCGATCGGTGGACGTGAAAGGGAGGGAGGCCGAAGCGCGCTACAACGCGGCGCTTACCTCTTTACGGGAAGGCCGGGAGGAAGAAGCGATCAAAATACTAACGAGCTTAACCGGTGAGGCTAGCCCCTTACGCATCGAGGCTACTTATTACGCGGCTTTGGCCGAACTCAATCTCGGAAGAAAGGAAGCGGGCCTATCCCGTCTTCGTAACATTCCCCAGCGCGGTGCCGGCCGCTTCTACGCACTGGCGCAACAGCTGCTGGAGGCTGATTGGGATGACTGACCGCCGGGTTGTAAGCCTTTCTTTATTCCCCCACAACAAACATACCGCAACCGCTAACCGCACCCCGTGACCGAAGCACACAAAAAGAACTTTGGCCTCTCCGAGGATGATTTTGTGAACTTAGTCGCGGCGCTTCGCCGGGGGGATGAGGGTCTGTTCGAGCGTACCTTCCTCAGTCATTTTGCCGAGTGCCTGCGGTACGTGAAGAACAACGACGGCGCCAGCCACGACCAGGCCTACGACGCTACCATGGAGGCCTTTTTGACCTTCCGCAATAAGATCGCCGAGGGTAAGATTACGTACGGGAACCTGCGCTACCTCCTCACTCGGATGGCCCGCCAGCACCACTATAAGTTGCAGAAAAAGCAGTCGGTGGTGGCCGGCATCGCCGAAGAGCACCAGGAGTTGCCCGAGCCCGAGGTGGTCTTCGACCCCGATACCCGCGCGGTACTCGATGTGGCCTGGAAGCAGCTGGGGCTGCCGTGCCGCCGGCTACTCCGCAAAGTTTACTACCAGCACGCGAGCATGCAGGACATCGCGGTGCAGGAAGGTGCCAACCCCGCCACGCTGCGCAAGCGAAAGGAACGCTGCGTACGGCAACTACGGGAGATATTCATGCTGGCGCAAAGCTGATCGTCGTAGCAAACCGGGCGGTTATTTAAAGCCCGTTCGTCGTCACGTTTGGTACGTCCGTCGCTTTTAGTGGTACGTCACGGCAGTCCAGCCGTATGAACCAGCCCTTACACACCTTTACCGTCCTACATGCCTACCCAAATCTTTGCGCACCGACTCGGTCAGTCAGACCTGCCCACAGAAACTTCGGAAGCCATTCTCTACGCCGGCGTCCAAAGCCTTGAAAACAGCCGCACCCGGGAGGAGTGGGCCAAGCTGCTTGCCGACGAGCACGGCGTTCACCGCTTCCCCTCCCCTACCACTAAAAAGCCCGCCGTTCTTCGACGCCTGGTGTACACCCTTTCCGCGGCGGCAGCTATCCTACTAATCGTGGCCAGCTTTTTCCTGATGGGTGCTCCCTCCGGTAACGAACTGCTGGCTACCGAACTGGAACGGATCGAAATCACCAACACCCGTTCGCTAAGCGAGCACCTCGCCGAGGAGCGACAGACCTTTTATACTGCCTTCCGCGAAGGCGAGTTTGATCTTGCCGCCCGGGCCGGCAGCGCCATCGTTGCCGACGAGGGTGCGAACAGCCTGGATCTACTTAACCACGGTCTGGCTCAGCTCAGAGCAGAGCAGCTCCCCGCCGCCGCGGCTACTTTTGCGGGCCTTCTCGCCAAAGACCCTACATATCGTATAGAAGCCACCTTCTACTCGGGCGTAACGGCCTTAAAGAGCGGTAAGGTCCAGCGGGGCAAAGATTGGCTGCGGCAGATCCCCGAAGAACAGTCGGGTAAATACTACGACCGGGCGGCCGAGTTACTAAGTGCCGGGTGGTAGCAAAAGAAATCAAATAAAGTGCCTCCCGAAAGTCACGTTCCCTACCGCACCAGCTTATACCGGCAACAGACACGCAGAAACGCACTAAGAGAATTTAAAATTGAAATTTACGCCAACCCTACTTAACAACGACATCTCCCTTATTAACGACGCCTTCCCTAATTAACGACACCTTCCCTATTTAACAACGCCTTCCCTATTGTTTGCTTTGAGAGATAATTGATTGAACTGACATACACACCTAACACCCTGAACCCGCCGGCCCCGCCGGCGGGTTTTTTTATTGAAAAAGTTTTGGCCGCGGGGTCACGTTGTGCCGTACTCGGTCTTATAGCGGCAACAGACACGATGAATACCTACTAACCCTAACTATTTCACCTGCTCTATTAACACGTCTTCCTCCTATTAGCTGACGTTTCCTATTAACTACATACACCTAGGACATCGTAAACCCGCCGGCCCTTTGCCGGCGGGTTTTTTACTGTGCCCCTTCGAGCGATTCGCTGATGGTTTGTTTCATCGCACCGTCGAGTAGCAGGATTTTGCCTTTTAGCGCCTGGTAGGGTTTGTCCACCGTTAGGGACCGTCGGTAAGTGACCGGTTGGCGTTCCATATAATCGGTGATCTTTTCCATGACGGTCAGGCTATTATTGTCATAAAGCAGAAGCCTGGTCTTCAGTGGCTGGCCCCGTTGGTTTTTTAGGGCGTGTTCTATATAGTAACCGTACTCCCCCTCACCCTCGGTAATGTCCAAAACCTGGCCGTCGCCCTCATACCGGCTGCGCGTAATGGCGTAGTCGCCGCTTTCCTCACCGGCCGGTGCGTCCCTTTCTTCCCACCGACTTAGATCGAAGTCGCCGAAGTAGGGGTAGTTGAAGCGGGTTACCGATAAGGGTGGGTTGCCTTTTTTCTCGTCCTGCTTCTTTAAAGCCCCCCCGAATACCCACCCCTTCCGGTCCTTTTCGGTAGTTACCTCGTACCACGGCTCCCGGTATAGCTTTCCCCGCAGAATGACCGATTCCGCTTCGGGTGATTCCTTGCCGGTAAGGGAAAGTCGGTCGGTCGTCCTCAATGAGCTTAAGACTTTCCCTTGCGTAGAGGGCGCATCGCGCAGGTTGAGATAGTCTACCCAGGCGTAGCGAATACCGTCGTCCGCCACGGGGGCGGGAGCGGGGGCGGGTAATCGTAAGCGGCGCTTCCGATCCGCCGGTCGCGGGCTTCTCTTCCACATCGGTTGAACAGTTCAGCAGGAACACCACCGGCAGAAGGGCGGTCAGAAAACGTATCATACTGGGGGGGGGGGATTAGTGGCTACATCTTCACAACCGTTCGCACGCCAATTCGATCACCGTCGCTAACTCTGATACGGTAAGTGCCTACGGGCAACTGGCGCAGGTCCAATTCGAGTCGATCTCCGGAATACCGGCGCGCGAATAGCAAACGGCCATCAGCGGAATATACAGCTGCATCCAATCGCGCTACGTCGGGTACCCGAAGGCGAATAAAGTCGGTAGTCGGGTTCGGATACACTGCTATCTCATCGAGCAGGTAGCCGTCATTAATACTCGTAGGTTGGTCGATGATCAGTTGATCCATCATGAAATAGGCGGGGGTATTCATGCCAAACATGCCGACATCCGTCGAGCTCAACGAGAACTGCAGGCTATCTACCGGACCGAGGGAGGCTAGATCAACGAACGTCCACGTATCGACGAGATAGTCCTCCGTATTATCTTCGAAGCGGTAGTCCGCCAGGTAGAAATCGACGCTGTCGGTCGTCAGTTCTCCACCCTGATATCCCTTGATGGTGAGGAGGAAATAGTCCGGATCGTTACGGGTCACGCCGCCAAATTGTTTCGCGAAGCCATCACCATCCCGCATACTCAGGTATGGGTAGGTACCATTGGTAACGTACATACCCGTAACGGTGCTACCCGAGGCCTCGCCGGTAAGTAAAAGGGAGTTTGCCTGACCGAAGGCTACTCCGTAGTTCGTCGATCCGTTAGCGCCCGCCCCGGTGATGGCACTGTATTGATTGGTAAAGCCAGGTGTTGTGGTATCCGCCATGGAGGACAACGACCACCCGCTCCAACTTGGGAATCGCGGATCGGGTTTGTAGGTATTGGGAAGCACGATGCCGGCTTCCGAGAACCCCCCATTTCCGTCGCTACCATTCAGGAAGCTATCAACGACGATCGTTTCCAGATCGAGGGTATCTTGCGCCAATACAATAGCCACGGGTAGGCATAGAAATAGCGTAAATATAAATTTCATTTGGTATGGCTTTATGGGGATAGCGTAAAATCAAAAGAAAGACG
>OY764717.1:0-22244 GCA_963668285.1 uncultured Lewinella sp.
CGCTTCGCGGTTGATTTTGTCGATCAGCCACTGCCCACGTCTCCGGGTGTAAAATCTTGGGAAATATGGGGGGAGGCAATCCGTTGGTTGCGCTTCGCGGTTGACTTTGTCGATCAGCCACTGCCTATCTCTCCGGTATTTTACCTACAGTATGAGTTGGTAACCAACTGTAGGCGCTCAGGCAATAACATCTTATCGCACGAAAGTTGCAGCGGGGCTACATACCCTCTCGTAAGCGGATGCAAAGTTACGAACCGCCACCAAACCTGCAAGCAAATGGGCAGATTTTCTTCGCTCGAAATTCATTGCTACCTTCAAGCACTCCTCCCTCAAAATATCCCGTAGAGACTCCGAATGAAGATCGCCACCATTGAAGCTTTCTGGCTGTCCTGCCCGATCCCGCCCGAAAAGCAACATACCTCGGATTACGGCCTACTGACGGATTTTGATATGACGCTCGTCGTAGTTACTACGGAGGAAGGGCTACAGGGCTTCGGCGAAGGCAAAGCAGCCGTCGGTAGCTCCGGGGCCTGCTCTTCCATCGTTACTTGCGTAGAAAAGGAGCTCGCACCCGGCCTGATCGGGCTTGACGCACGGAACATCAATGAGATCTGGGAACGGATGTACAACGGTACGCGCGATCACTACGCCATGGCCCGCGGGCGGGTATTTCCGGTCCTGGGTAATCGGGGTATCCACGTCGCGGCCATGAGTGGTGTCGACATGGCGTTGTGGGACTTGTTGGGTAAATCCCTGGAAGTACCCGTCGTCCGGCTACTGGGCGGCGCCGTGCGGCCGGAGATGGAAGCCTACGCCAGCGGTGGGTGGGAAAGCGCGGATCGCATCGGCGCTCAACTACGAAGCTACTGCGATAAAGGATTTCGGGCGGTCAAAATGCGGGTGGGCGTAATGGACGGAACCGTCAGTAACTCAGTCGATCGGGTGCTTGCCGCCCGCGCAGCCCTCGGGCCGGACGTCAAGATCATGGCGGACGCGCACGGCACCTTCAGCGTACCGGAAGCCAAACGATTCTGTAAAGGGGTAGAGGAGGCGGAACTCTACTGGTTCGAGGAACCCGTATCGCCGGATAACAAATTGGGGGCGGCGGAAGTCCGAGCCACCACGGCCACCCCCATCGCGGCCGGGGAAAGTGAATTTACGCGCTTCAACGTGCGCGACCTGATCGAACGCCGGGCGGTAGACGTCATCCAACCCGATTGCGCCATCATCGGTGGCATCACCGAAGCCAGGCGGGTAGCGGGCTTGGCCGAGGCCTATCAGCTTGAGCTGGCTCCGCACTGCTGGGGCTCCGCCTTCAGCTTTATGGCGGGGGTGGCGGTGGCCTTCGCCTCGCCCTCCGCCGCCATCATCGAATTCTCCGCCGGTGGCAACCCGATGATGTACGACCTGGTAAACGAGCGAATTACGGCACCGGGCGGGCGCGTCCGGGTACCCGTCACCCCCGGGCTCGGCCTGACGCCGAATTGGGATTTCGTGCGGGAACACACACAAAACAGCTAAGCATGCCTACCACCATCAACCACGTTACGCTCATCGTCGACCAATTGGAAACGGCCGCTAAGTGGTACGAGGAGATCGTAGGTCTCCAGTCCGTTCCGGCCTTCGTGTTCGACTACCCGACCGCCTTTTTCATGTTTCCCAACGGTCAGCAACTGCACCTATCGGAGTGGGAGGACGCCCGGTCCTTTCGCGGCCACCTCTGCCTGACGATCGACGATTGGAGCGGGATGTTCCACCGGGTAAAGGCGCTGGGGATCATCGATCTGGAGCCGTGGGGCAACGTCCGCCAACTACAAAAGGGGGTTATGCAAATGTTCGTCCGTGACCCCGCGGGCAACCTGATCGAATTCGTGAGCAGACCGGAGGACGCGGATAAAATCGACCCGGCCATCTTCGAAGACGAGCTCTACCGGAAGGCCTCTACGTTTCCGGCCGCAACGATTTTCGTGGCTACAAGGCCGAAAACGCAACCTTATACACGGGCGAATGACGGACCGACCGCACGTATTACAACTCGAACCCCTCTCCCCCAAAGCGGAGCAATTGCTGGCCGATCGGGTGCAGGTCCATACCGCCGTAGCGCCGGACCGCGGTCTGGAATCAGTCGGTAAGGCACCCATCCGCGCCATCATCACCCGGGGTAAGGGGCGGGTGGACCGGGAGCTACTCGATGCCTGCCCGCAACTCGAAGTGATCGCCCGGGTAGGGGTCGGCCTCGATAACGTGGACGTAGCCTACGCCACCGAAATGGGTGTACGGGTCATCAACCTGCCGGGCTCGAACGCAGCTACGGTAGCGGAGCATACGTTCGGCTTGATGCTTAGCCTGCAACGACGTATCCATCAGGCAATCAACGAAGTAAAGGCCGATAACTGGGCCTACCGCCTAGCCTACGGAGGCGACGAGCTCAGGGGCAAAACGCTGGCGATCCTCGGCCGCGGCAACGTCGGCAAAAGCGTAGCTAAACTGGCTACCGCCTTCCAAATGAAAGTACTTTTTCTTGCGAGGCCGCAGGTGCAATCAAAGGACGTTAAGCGCGACGAAAGGGGCATACAACTACTGCTCGAGCAGGCGGACCTCCTGAGCCTGCACCTTCCGCTAACGGAGGGGACGCGCCACCTCCTCAACGAAGTAACCCTAAAGCACTGTAAACCCGGCGCCCTGATCGTCAACACCGCCCGGGGTGAGATCATCGATCACGCTGCGCTGCTCCGGGCACTCCGCTCGGGCGCCATCGGGGGTTACGCCGCTGACGTGATGAGTACGGATCAACGTGCGGAGAGCGGCACGCTGCTTCAGTTGCCTCAGGTACTCGTGACCCCCCATATGGCAAGCCTAACCAAGCTGACCTTTGTGGATATGTGCGAGCAGTCCGTCCGTAACCTACTGTCCTTATTAGCCGGTGGCCGAATTTCACCGCGCTACCTGGCAAACAAAATTTGAACGACCATGCATTTATCCATTCATAACTGGATGCGAGCGGAACCGATAGCTACCACCCTCGCCGCATAAGCCAGATGGGCTACGAATCACTCGAAATCCAGGGCGCGCCCCAACTGTACGACCTCAAACACGTCAAACGGCAACTTAAGGAACACCGCATCGACTGCTGGGGAAGCGTGACGCTAATGGAAGATGGCCTGAACCTGATGTCCGCCGACGCCGGCGTGCGCGCTGGCTCCGTTCGCTACATCAAAAGCCTGGTCGATATGGTCGCCGAACTGGAAGGCAAGATGGTCAGCGTGGTACCGGGCACGGTAGGTAAGATCGTCCCCGACGGCCGGCCGGAGGACGAGTGGGATATGGCCGTAGAGGGCCTGCAACAAATCGTCAAGCACGCGGAGCGCGAGGGCATCAAGATCGGCATCGAACCCATCAACCGCTTCGAAACCTACTTCGTGAATCGCGCCGCTCAGGCCTACGCTCTGGCCGAGGCGACCGGCCCGCAGTGCGGCGTTTGCCTGGACATCTTCCACATGAACTTAGAGGAAGCCGATTGGGAGCAAGCCCTGCGTGACTCCGCCGATCGCCTCGTCGGCTTCCACGTGGCGGACAACAACCGCATGGCCCCCGGCATGGGGTCGCTGGACTGGCCGAAGATCATCCGGGTACTGAAAGACGTCAACTACCACGGGGCCGTCTCCGTAGAGTTCTGCCCGCCGCTGGACCGTACCCCGGCAAACCCCTACCCGGGCAGCATCGACGAAGACCCGGTAGGGCTTACGCCGGAGCAAAAGAAGTTTTTGGAGGATCACGGAAGCTCCGCCTTCACCGAATCCTTTTACAGCCAACTGACCCAGCGGTCGGCCGACGTGCTGCTTCCGTTGATCGGGTAGCCCACCCACCTCAGTGAAGCCTTCTATTTACAACTAAGCCTTGCACCTGCGTCCTCGCAATAAAAACCCGGACGCCGAGACCGACCACTGACGAATAGCCCCTAAAATATGACGTGGGTCAGAAGTTACGGCGGTGCGTCGATGAGTTAGGAAGGCCGCAAATTGCCTACCTTTGCCGGCATAAAACGAACCGCTATGTCCGCAGCCGCGACCGCCACCAATTATAAAGTAAAAGACATCAACCTTGCCGCCTGGGGCCGTAAGGAAATCCGCCTCGCAGAAGCGGAAATGCCGGGCCTGATGAGCCTGCGCGAGGAATTTGGCAGCAGTAAGCCCTTAAGCGGCGCCCGAATCGCCGGCTGCCTCCACATGACCATCCAAACGGCCGTGCTGATCGAAACCCTCGTGGACCTGGGCGCGGACGTGACCTGGTCGAGCTGTAACATCTTCTCTACCCAAGACCACGCCGCTGCCGCCATTGCCGCCGCCGGCGTACCCGTCTTTGCCTGGAAGGGCATGAATGAGGAAGAATTCGACTGGTGTATCGAGCAGACGCTTACGTCCTTCTCCGACGGTCAACCGCTGAACATGATTCTCGACGATGGCGGCGACCTGACCAATATGGTGCTGGACCGTTACCCGGAGTTGGTGGGCGATATCCGTGGCCTTTCGGAAGAGACGACCACCGGCGTACACCGCCTGTACGAGCGCATGAAGAAGGGCACCCTACCGATGCCCGCCATTAACGTCAACGACTCCGTCACGAAGTCCAAGTTCGACAATAAGTACGGCTGTAAGGAATCTGCCGTAGACGCGATCCGCCGGGCGACCGACGTCATGATGGCCGGTAAAGTAGCCGTCGTTGCCGGGTATGGTGACGTGGGTAAAGGCACCCGCCGCATCTCTACGGGGCGCGGGTTGCCGCGTGGTCGTTACCGAGATCGACCCGATCTGCGCACTGCAGGCCGCCATGGACGGTTATGAGGTCAAGCGAATGAAAAACGCCGTCGGCCGGGCTGATATCGTAGTCACCGCCACCGGGAATTTCAACATCATCACCGGCGAGCACTTCAAGGCGATGAAGGATAAGGTGATCGTCTGTAACATCGGCCACTTCGACAATGAGATCGATATGGCGTGGTTGAACGATAACTACGGAAGTACTAAAGACGAGATCAAGCCGCAAGTGGACCTCTACAACGTGGACGGGAACGACATCATCGTCCTGGCGGAAGGCCGCCTGGTCAATCTGGGTTGCGCAACGGGCCACCCCAGCTTCGTGATGTCTAACTCTTTCACCAACCAGGTACTCGCCCAACTCGAGCTATGGGAGAATAGCGACAGCTACGAGAACAAAGTCTACATGCTTCCGAAGCACCTCGACGAAAAAGTCGCCCGCCTCCACCTATCTAAGATTGGCGTGGAACTGGAAGAGCTCAACCGCGAGCAGGCCGACTACATCGACGTTGCCGTCGGCGGGCCCTACAAGCCGGAGCACTACCGCTACTAGCTGGAAAACCGGCGTTCAAAAACGGGAAGTTGACTCGCAAAGGAGTCGGCTTCCCGTTTTTTGTTTGTTGATAAACAATAGGTGGCAATGGCCTATCTACTGGGTAGATTTTATTGCATAGTAAACTTACCTACCAATGGGCAACCCGAAAGAAGGCGCCTCCCCACCTACCTGGAAATTAATGCTCGTGAAATGGCTCGGCCTTTTTCCCGTACTGCTCGTCGTAGCCTACGCGCTTAAATGGCTGAAAGTAGAGCCGCTCTGGTTCAAGTTGATTCTGGAGACCGCCATTCTGGTCCCCCTGCTTAACTACGTGATCACGCCAATGATGGACAGCCTGTTCTCCGAATGGCTGTACGAAGGCGTCGATGAGGACGCGCAACACCAGAGCGTCAATATCGGAAGCTGATTATCGGGCAAAAAGTGGGGGCTACTTTGCGCTTCCCCTGAGGGTAAAGGTGACCGACTGAAGGTCTTCGGTACGGCTGGAGGTACCGATCATGATGTCGAACTCCCCGGGCTCTACCGTCCACTCCATTTCCGCGCCGAGGTATTCGAACTGTTCCCGGCCCAACTGAAAGGTGACCGTCGTTTGCTCCCCGGGGGCCAGGCTTACCTTTTCGAATCCTTTCAGCTCCTTGATCGGGCGGGTGACCAGGCTGACCCGATCCCTGACGTAGAGCTGGATGACCTGGCTACCGGGGCGATCGCCCACGTTGGTGACCGAAGTGCTGACGGATACGGATTCACCCAAGAGCGCGGACGCCGCGGATAGGGTAGGGGAGGCTACCGTCCACTCGGTATAGCTAAGGCCGTAGCCGAACGACCAGGCCGCGGAGACGTCATCAAAGAGGTAACCCCTGCGGGCGGTCGGCTTATAATTGTAGTAGGCGGGTATGTGGCCTACCGACCGCGGCATGCTGATGGGTAAGCGCCCACCGGGGTCCTTGGTGCCCAACAGCACGTCGGCTACGCTGTGGCCGGTCTCCTGGCCGAGGTAGAAGCACTGAAATACCGCGTCCGCCTTTGCGGTCAGGTTACCGATATTCAGCGGTCGGCCACCGAATACCAGGCCGATCATCGGCTTGCCCGTCTTAGCCAGTTCGTCGATGAGCTCGTTTTGCAGACCCACGAGCTCGAGGCTGGGTCGGTCGCCCCGGTGGCCTTCCGACCAGGCTTCCCGGCTGGTAAGCTCATTGCCGCCGACGGCGACTACGATGACGTCCGCCTCGCGGCTGGCCCGGACGGCCGCTTTGATCCGCAAGCGATCCTCGTCTTCATTGACGGCTACGACCGGGTCGCGGTACCAACTACCCGCCTCAGTTACCCGGGCGCCTTCGGAATAAACTACGTTCCCTTCCCCGAGGGCTGCCTCGAGGCCCCGCCGGACCGTAACGAAGTGATCGGGCGTGTCGCTATACCCCCCCAGCAGCACTCTATCCGCATTGGGGCCGACTACCGCTACCCGGCGGGTCGATGCGGTATCCAGGGGAAGTAAGCCATTGTTTTTTAGCAGGATCATGCTTTCCGCGCCGGCGCGTCGTACGAGTGCGTCATCCGCCGCAGTGTTGGAAATCGCACCGGCCTCGTCCACATAAGGGTTTTCGAAGAGGCCCCGGTCGAACTTTTGCTGGAGGATGCGGCCGACGGCGGTGTTGAGCACCTTTTCATCGAGTAAGCCCTCGTGGACGGCATCGACTAGATAGGGGTACGCTTCGCGATCCGGTAGTTCGATGTCCACGCCCGAAGAGATGGCCCTAACGGCCGCTTCTTTCCAGTCCGCCGCTACGGCGTGGCGGTCGGCGAGTTCGCGTACGGCGAAGTAATCGGATACGACGGCCCCCCGGTAGCCCCATTCGTCGCGGAGCAATTCGTTGAGCATCCAACCGTTGGCGTGGCTCGGGATGCCGTTCACCTCGTTGTAGCTGGCCATGATGTTGCGGACGTTGCCCTCCCGTACGATATACCGGAAGGGGTAGAGGAACACTTCGCGCAAGGTTCGCTCCGAAATGTTGGCCGGTCCGATATTCGTGCCGCCTTCGGGCTGGCCGTGGCCGGCCATGTGCTTGAGGGTAGCGAACACCTCGCCCGGGTCCCATTTGTCATCGTCACCCTGGAAGCCGAGTACCGCTTGCAGGCCGATTTGCGCGGCCAGGTAGGGGTCTTCTCCTAGCGTCTCTTCCACCCGCCCCCAGCGGGGGTCGCGCGCTACGTCTACTACCGGCGTCAGTACTACGTGGCTACCCCTGGCGGCGGTTTGCCGGGCCGCCGTCGCGTAAAGCTCGCGGGCCAGGCCCCGGTCGAAGGTGGCCGCAACGCTTATGGGTTGCCCCCAACTGGTGGCGTGCAGGGCGGCCAGTCCGTGCAGGCTTTCTTCGTGAAACAGGGCGGGGATGCCGAGGCGGGTTTCTTCCACCAGCCATTTCTGGATGGCGTTACCGTAGGCGATCTGGTTAACCACCGTTCTACCCGTATCGGGCGGGCCGGCTCGTTCGCTGGGGCGGGTCACGTGGCCTATGCCGTGCGGCATGACGACGGCGGCGCTATCGGGGTCGAAGGCGTAGTCCTCGCGGTACATGCGCTTTTTATCCTGCCAGACGGCGGTTACCTGGGCGACCTTCTCCTCGAGGGTCATGCGGCTGATCAGGTCGGCGATCCGTGAGGGCACCGGTTCTTTGGCGTTGCGGTAGATGGCGTCCTCCGATGGCTTTTCGGTGAAGTTGGCACCCGACGTGCCGGCCGTAGCCGTCTGTACGGTATCCTGCTCGCCGCAACCGTCCAGGGCGGCAAGGAAAGGCAAAGCTAGGAAGAGTAAAAAGCGCATGTGTGGGGAGGCTTATTGATCGACGGCTGCTCGGGTGCGGCTACCCGAACTTTTGCGGACGAGTAGCAATGTAGGTTCAATTCTACTCTTACAGCGTACCCGATCGACGGATCCTACCGTTGAGTCCGTCTTTTTATGCTATTCGCGACTTACTTGCTCCAGCGTGCGGAAGAGCTCCCCGCCGTCGATCAGCGCGCCCTCTTCCAGTATCCGGAAAATGTCCTGGTCCCTTCCGATGGGCAGGTAAGCGCGCTCCGCGGAGTAGAGCTTCGCCGGTACACCCTCGCTCTTCAAGCGCTCGAACATCTGTTGTGGGGTTAGTGAATTATCGGTGAGGTCTACCGTTGTTTCGCCGTCGAGTAGCACCCCCTGCATGAAGATCTTCTCCTGATCGGTCTTGTAAGTGCGCAGATCGTGGGGCTTGCGATGGACGAGATATTCGATCTGGTCGATAACGCCGGCAAAGACGACCTGGCTGAACTGGAGGATCAGCGCATCCATACGCTGAGGCTCCTCGGCCTTGATCTTTTGCCAGTGGTCGGCACTGATGCCGTTGAGGGCCAGCCACTTGACGAACTGGTCGCGCACGTCGGTCAACTCTGCCAGGGTCAGGCGGCGAAATTTGGTCGTCTTCATTAAGGTAATCGGTTTAGCCGGCGGGGGGGTAATTGAGAACGGGCAGTAAACATCCGCCCACGACCGTAGTTTTGCAAAGGACCGGGTTTCCCGGCGAGTACCGACCAGCAATATTATGTTTGAACTGCCTGACTTTGGTAGCGGCGCCGTGTGGATGTCCTTGCTTACCCTCACCTTCCTGGAGATCGTTTTGGGTATCGATAATATTATCTTCATCTCGATCGCCTCCGGTAAGCTGAAGGATGAGGAGGAGCGTAAGAAAGCAACCAACGTCGGCCTCGTGCTCGCCATGGTAATGCGTATCGCCCTCCTGTTCGCGGTCAGCTGGCTAATTTCGCTGGAGGAGGCCTGGTTCAGCTTCGATTGGGGTTGGGCGGAAGGCGCTTTTGGCGGGCAGGCGCTGATCCTGATCGTGGGGGGTATGTTCTTACTCTACAAGGCGACCTCCGAAATTCACCACAAGCTGGAGGGGGATGAGCACACTGACGGAGACCCGGGTAGCGGGAAGGCCGGCGCCTCCCTGAGCTCGGTCATCGTCCAGATAACCATCATCAACATCGTTTTTTCTTTCGACTCCATTCTGACGGCCGTCGGGATGACGAACGGGATCGTGGGAGCCTTGGTGATCATGATCACCGCCGTGGTCGTATCCGTACTGATCATGATGCTCTTCGCCGTCCCCGTCGGCAACTTCGTGAACCGTAACCCGACCATCCAGATGCTGGGCCTGTCGTTTTTGATTCTGATCGGCTTCATGCTGCTCGCCGAGGGTGCGCACCTGGGGCACTTCAAGATGCTCGGTAGCGAGGTCGGGACGATCCCGAAAGGTTACCTGTATTTTGCCATCGCCTTCTCCTTGGGGGTAGAGTTTCTCAATATGAAGATCCGGCCCGGTAAGTCGGCCGCGAAACAAGTAAAGCTCAATACCTACGCACAGGAGGCGGCGGCGAACCCGCAGCATTCCATGAGCCCGACGACGCCGGGATAGTCACTCCCTCAAAAGACGGTGAGGACGAGGATGCAAATCAGCGCTACCGCGAAGCAGTAGTAGGCGAACCACTTCAGCTCGGCCTTCTTCACCAGTTTGATCATCCAGACGCAGGCGGCGATGCCGGTGGTGAAGGCGGCGACGAAGCCAACGCCCAGGGCGACCATATCGGTGTCGCCCGTGAACTGCCCGTCCAGCAGATCCTTGGCCATCTTGCCGAGAATAAGCGGGACGACCATGAGGAAACTGAAGCGAGCGGCCTTGGAACGATCCACGCCGAGAAGTACGCTGGTAGAAATGGTAGCACCGGACCGGCTTATGCCCGGTAGAATTGCTACCGCCTGGGCTATACCGACCAAAACGGCTTCTTTCCAGCTAACGGGCTTATCCGTGTCTTTGGCGCGGTCGGCCAGGAAAAGCAGCAGCCCGGTAAGGATAAGCATCAGGGCTACGAGCAGGATTTGCCGGTTAAAGAGGGCTTCGAGAATATCGTCGAAGAGCACCCCGACGACGGCGGCGGGGATCATACTAACAAGGATCAGGGCGGAGAAGCGCGTGCCCTCGTTCCAGGAGAACTTGAACAGGTCGCTGAGGATTTCTGCAACGTCTTTACGGAATACCATGAGGGTAGCCAAGGCCGTCGCGGCGTGCAGGGTAACGGTCATGAGCATACTTTCCGCCGCCAGACTGTCGTCCTGCAAAATCCATTTGGCCAATTCGAGGTGGCCGCTGCTACTGACGGGCAAGAATTCCGTCAGGCCCTGTACGACGCCCAGGACGATGGCGCGAAATAATTCCTCCAAGGTTACTTCTTGAGTATGGCGTAAATAACTATTCCCAGGCCGCCGAGCATCAGCAGCGGGGCTACCGTTAGCTTGACCGGGCTGTAGATGACGTCGGTATCGAACTCCGTAAAGTTATCCCCGCGGCTTCCGGACATCAGGATCAGACCGAGTACCACCAGGCCGAAGCCGATACCGATCCACTTATAGGTGTCGGGGCCGAAGGTCAGCCCACGCTGCGGGGCGGCCGGTGCCGTCGATTTGGAGGGGGCTGCCTTCAGGCGGGGTTTGGCGACTTTGGGGGTAGCGACCGAAGTGGGGCTACGCTTGCTGTCTTTCTTTCTGCCTTTACTCATAGTAGCGCGGGGGTGTTTTAGAAGCGCGGGATCGTCTTCGGCGCAAGGATAGTCGGTAGCGTAGCGCGATGCGGTTAGCGTAGGTTAAATAAGGCGAACGTCCGTGCATGCTCTACAGGCGATCTATCGGAAGGCGAAGGTAACGCCGCACGCCGACATAATAGCTCAGGAAGCTGACGAGTACGCTCAAGCCGACCATGCCCGCCCCGATCCACACTAAAATAAGGGGCTCATTGAGAACATTCAATTCCGGGAGGTAGCGGTGGGCGGCAAGCAGTAGCGCACCCAAGCCGGCAACCGCCAAGAGCCCCGCCGCCAAACCCTGGAAGAGGCCACGCAGTAAATAGGGCCGGGCGATGAAGCCCCAGCTGGCCCCTACTAATTCCTGCATCCTGATGATCATCCGATTAGCAGCCAGGCTGAGCCGAACGGTGTTATGGATCAATATCGTAGTAATGATCAGGAACAGACTCATTAGGCCGATCAGCCCGTACGTGATCCGCTGTGCGTTCCCCGCAACCTCGGCGATGACGCCCGTCTGGTAAAATACCCCCTGCACGCCGCCGCGTAACTGCACTTCCTCCGCAACCATCCTCAGGCTATCTTCCGAAAGGTAGGCCGGCATTACGTTGAAGGTAACCACGTCGAGCAGTGGGTTGTCGACGCCCAGGCCCTTCAGATCTTCGGTGAAATCACGGTCCAGTTGGCTGAGGGCGGCTTCTTTGCTTTCGTACTGCGGGGCGGTCAGCGGGTTATGAAAGCGCGTCTCACCCAGGTAGGCCAGGAGCTTACGGCGGTCCTCCAGGGAGTGGTCGGCCTCCAGCTCGACCACTACGTCGAGCTGATCCTGCAACTGCTGGGAAAGCTGGTCGATGCGTAAGGCCCAATAGACCACGAAGCCCAGTAAGAACAGGACGAGGGCGAGGCTGAGCGTGACGTATATTTTGTTCGGGCTGCGCAAAGTGGGGCAGGGGTTAGTAACCGGTCGAAGGAATGTGGTCGGGCACGAGGCTTCCGTTCTGGCAGAGCAGGGTCCTTGCCTGATAGTGCTCCAGCAGTCGGTAATCGTGGGTGGCAAAAAGGATGGCGGTTCCGCTCGTGCGACAGAGATCCTGCATCAGCCCCAGCATCTGTTCACTCGTCGTGGGGTCGAGGTTGCCGGTAATCTCGTCCGCGATCAGGAGGGCGGGTTCGTTGAGTAAGGCCCGGGCGAAGGCTACGCGTTGCTGCTCGCCGCCGCTAAGCGCCTGCGGGTATTTACCGGCCACTGCCGGCAGGCCCACCGAATGCAGGACTTCGGCAATGCGTCGGTCCCGCTCCTTAACCTTGCGCCAACCGGTGGCCCGCAGCACGAAATGTAGGTTATCGGCTACGCTGCGGTCCGTTAGCAGGTTAAGGTCCTGAAAGACGATGCCCAATTGCCGGCGGAGCTTCGGAAAGGTCGGCCTACGGATGGCGCGCAAATCGAAACCGGCGACCATCCCCTCACCCTGCCGCAGTGGTAGGGCGGCGTAAAGCGTTTTGAGCAGACTCGATTTACCACTCCCCGTCTTTCCGATGAGGTAGATGAACTCGCCGGCGGCAATGGTCAGGTTGACCCCCCGGAGTACATCCCGGCCGGCTTGGCTGATGACTGCGTTACGCAGCTGGACGACGGCTTGGCTCATGAGTGGGGGGGGATTTGCGCGGTAGGGCACCACGTTTAGCCCGACAAAGGTATTACAAATATGAAGCCGGGGTACGTCATACGCCGCTCGCCCCGTTCCGCTGCTTTACCTTCGTATTATGTCCCTCCAACGCATCTTCCTTTTGCTTTCGTTCGCAGCCAGCTGGGCGATTACCCCAAACGTGTACGCACAGAAGTACAGTAACGACTTTCTGACCTTCGGCGTGGGTGCCCGGGCGCACGGAATGGGCTCGGCGGTGGTCGCAACGCAGCGCGACGTATTCAGCCCCGCCTGGAACCCCGCCGGCCTGGCTGGCCTGGATTCGGAGCAGGGCCTCCAGGTCGGTGCCATGCACGCCGAATACTTCGGAGGCATTGGTAATTACGACTTCCTCGGCATGACCCTGCCGTTGAGCAGCAACAACCAACGGCTCGGCATCAGCCTCATTCGGTTCGGGATCGACAATATACCCAATACCCTCACGCTCTACGAGGCGGATGGCACCATCAACTTCGATAACATCACGGAGTTCTCCGCCGCCGATTACGCTTTCCTCGGCACTTACGCCCGTTCGTGGGACAAACTAGGCGGCCGGCTTCAGGTGGGCGGGAACGCGAAGGTGATTCACCGGACCATCGGGCAGTTTGCCACCAGCTGGGGCTTCGGCCTGGACCTGGGCGCCCGGCTAGAGAAGAACGACTGGACGTTCGCGCTCGTGGGGAAGGACATCACGACCACCTTCAATACCTGGTCGATCGAGTTCACGGAAGAGGAACAGTTGATCCTGGAAGACACCGGCAACGAGGTCCGACCCGAAAGCGTCGAGACGACCAACCCGACCATATTCCTGGCCGCGGCGCGTAAGTTCACGATCGCCAAGCAGGTCAGCCTGACCGCCGAGTTCGATCTCATCGCTACGACCGACGGCCGCCGGAACACGCTGGTTGCCTCGGACCCCATCAGCCTGGATCCGGCCTTCGGATTGGAGGCGGACTACGGCGATTTCATCTTTCTTCGCGCCGGGGTATCCCAGCTGCAACGCATTCAGGATTTCGATCGGGAAGAGCGGATCAACTCCCGCCCCGCCCTCGGCCTGGGTTTGAAGATCGGGCAGCTCAACGTCGATTACGCTTACACCGACCCGGGCAGCGATGATGACCGCAGTACCTACAGCCACATCGTATCGCTCAAATTGGGTATCCGCCCCCGAGGGGGCCAGTAGGTTAACTACCGTACGAGCAGCTTGCCGACCCAGCGAGCGCCGCGCCCTTCCAGCGTTACCAGGTAGGCACCGGCCCGAAGCCCGTCCGTCGGGATCGATTGCGTAACCGGGCCGGCGGTGAGTTCCACGGCCGTGTGGCGTAGTTGCTTGCCCGATAGATCATGGATGCCCAGCTGGTAGGTTCCACCTTGCTCTATTTCTACATTGACTTGCACCTGCGTACTCGCAAAAACTGGATTTGGGGACATACTTGCGCTCAAGGGCGTAAAGTCCGCCACGCTGGTAGCTCCTTCTTCGGACAGCTTGAGTACGAGGGGCGTGTTACTGCCGTTATCGCCATCCGCTCCGTCAAGGCCGTTCACGAGGGTACCTACCGCATGTATGTTGACCGATCCGGTTCCTGCCGCCGGGGCCGTCCAAGTGAAGGTGAACACACTGTCCGTGCTGGTCATGCTCTGCTCGACGTAGTTGCGCATGGTGGCCGTCGCCTCGCTGACCTGGCTGCCGTCGGCCGGGTCGGAGAGCGTGCCGGCGGTGAGTGGTAGTTCCTGATCGGTGAGCACTTGCAGCTGGAAGCCATAACCTGCGGCAGACTGGACGGTCGAGCCCACGGTTAAGGATACCCGGTATGTCTGCCCCGGCACGTAGCTGGTCAGGGCGTCAGCAGGGTCATTTCCGTCTAATGCAAAAAGAACCTCCAGCTCGGGCTCACCGTAATTGCCGCCGCGGTGGCAGTTACCGCATTTGCGCTCAAAGCCATCCGCCGTCGGTGCGCCGGTGGCCCCCTGCCCGGTGGTTTCCGTCGAGCCGCCACTGAAAGCAAATCCCAATAGGGTACACAAAAGCAGGGCCGCTAAGGCCTGTAAGTTTGATATAGAAAAGTTCATAGTGAATTATAATTTTAAGCTATTGCTTAATAAAGCGACGGGAGCTTGCCCCGATAGATATGGTGTAGGTGCCCGGTGAAAGCGTCGCCACGGAGATGCCCTGGCGTGGGTCCGCGGTAAGTAGCAGGCGGCCGAAGCCGTCGTAGATTCTGGCGGTAGCTCCCGCCTCGGCGGGGGTAGTTAGGCGTAGTTCTTCGGCGACCGGGTTGGGGTATACCGACCAGTCGAAGCCCCGGGCGTTCGCCGTGGCGACGGGGCTGTAAGTATGCGAGCCATCGAGGTCAAGCATCCGCAGCCGGTAAGCGTTCGTACCGGCGGTCGGTTCGTTATCGACGAAGTCATAGGTAGCCGACCGGGCGTTGGTTCCGTTCACCGTACCGATCGTTCGCCAGTCCTGCCCGGCGCCGCGCTCGACCACAAAGCGATCGAAACCGACTTCGTTATCCGAGGCCCAGGAAAGCAGGATTTGCTTACCGTTCGAGCTGGCGTTGAAGCGCGTCAGTGCCAGCGGAAGCGCACCGGCTTCGGGTAGCTCCAGGATGGTGGGGGCCGTAGAGCCGAAATCACCACCGGTGCCATTCGCCCCGTTTACCGCGTTGCCGACGGTGTAGATGGATACCGCGCCGCTACCGGTGCCCGGGGCCGTCCAGAGATAATCGAAAGTGCCGCCGGGGGTGATCTGGTTTTGCTCCGCGTAGTCGCGGCTATTCTCGCCCGTGCCGATGGTGCTTATCTGGGTGAACGCGTTAGCTGTATTCCGGGCCAGGGTGCCGGCCGATAAGAGCGGCCCGCCGTCCGTGCCCTCCTGAAGAAATACTGATTGAAAGCCATAGCCCGCCGGGTCCGCCTCGGCGCTTACGTTGACTGAGACGAAGTATTCCTGCCCCGGGGTATAGGCGTTTACCGCCGGCCCACCTTCCGATTCGGAAACGCTGATCGCGATCACCGGCTCTCCGTACTGAGTGCCGGAGTTGTGACACAGATTGCAAGTCTGTTCCTGACCACCACCCGCGCTCGGGGCACCGGTGTACGCGAGTCCCCGCACGCTAGCTATGCCGCTCGACGAGGCCAATGACAATACAACCGCACCGACCGTGCCAATGGCAAGGGCGAGGTGCGTCAAATTTGACGTTCTCATTTTATAATTTGGTTAAGTGGGGTAGTCGCCGGACCAAGGTGCGTTAATTCCGGCGGTTTATCACCCAACCTTGAGCTTAATTAGTCGATTAGGTAATGAAATGACAATTTTTAACAAAATGCGGGCGAGGCACGCAGGTGCAATATTTGATGGCAAATAGAATAATTAAGCAGTACCGGGCGGAGGGTCGGGGGGGCTATCTACTCGGCTTCGGTTGTGGTAGGCCGGCCTCGGTGTGCAGCCGGAGCCACTGCGTCGTATCGAGGTAGATCAAGGCCTTGCGCTCGAAGACGTTACCGCGCAGCGCCTCGGTATCCTCCAGCAGCTGCGTGAAGATCTCCGCTCGTTCGAGGGCCGGCGTGCCGATCAACTTGCGCAGGCCGGCTACCGTGATGCGGTGTACCTCGGCCGTTTCCTGGCTGCGGCGCAACAGGCGCGATAGGTTGGTCAGGTGATACTCAACCAGGCTGTAATGGCCGAGTTCGTAATTGCACAGTGCGTGCAGTACGCGGGTGCTGATGATGAGGTCCTGCCGGTGGACGCCGAGTTTGGTATTGATGATTTCGTTGAGGTGGTCCAGGGCTTGCTCGTAACGGGCGGTCAGGAAGGCGGCCGCCGCGGCTTTGTACAGGAACTGCCCCCAGCGGTGTTCGGCGGGGCGGAAGGTAGCGTGGCGGTAACCCTTGGCGATCCTACGGCTGAATGCGTAGGCGCCGGCGTGGTCCCCCTCCATGAATAGCTGATTGTATCGGTTTAGCTTCAGGTATACGGTACCGATACTTACCGAATTTTCGTTCAGGTTGACGTCCGTATTGGTGATGAATGCTTCCAGCCGTTCGTTGTACCTGCGCAGCGTGTACAAGTCCTCATTCAGAAAGGCGAATACGCCAACGTAGTAGATGCAGCGCAGGTAGAGGTCGGGGTCCTTTACCGTCATATGACGGCTGATATTGAAGAGGTTGATGGCATTATAGGCCGCCTCCAGGCTGTCCTCGAAGTTTAGCTGAATGTAATGGTACCACATCGAGGCCTGAAAGCGGTTGATCTGCTGGTGGAACGTGTTCGTGATCGACGTCCGCTCGGAGCGCACGGTTTGAATGTCGTTCCAGTAGGCAACGTTTTCGTTGTATTCCCGCTCGTCGCGGGAGTGACCGCTTTCGATGTACCGCCCGTGAATTTGGATGTTCATACTGAACAGCTCGCTGGTGGTGAGTACGGAGTAGCAGCGTTCGGAGGATTCGTTGAGCAGCAGGTCCATCTTGTTACGTACCTGCCTGGAATGGGTGACGTGCCTGGCCTCGATCAGTTTTTGGAATTCGACGATCTGTAAATGAACCAGGTCCTGGTTATGCTCGACGGCCTTTGCCTTTGCCCGCTCTAACAGGCGCAACGCATCCAGGTAGTGGCCCTTACCGTACAGGATGCGGCTGAAGTCGATCTGTTCCCTCAGTTCGATGTCCACCTCTTTGTCGATGTGGATGAGCCGGAGGCTGGCCAGGACCTGTTGGAAGAGGTGTCGCTTAAGGTTGGAATATTTCCCCTTGGTGAGGTGCAGACGCTGCATGACGATCGAGTCGTCTAAGTCGTCCAGCTTGTCCAATAGGTCGAAAAGCTGGATGAATCTACTTTTTTGGGTGGCCCCGGCGCGGGTGGCAAATAACTTGAAGTTGCGTTTCTCCGATTTATTCAAAGATTTGACGAGCCGCCATAATTGATCCTTTACCGGGTTGGACATGAAAACGAGTTTTGGCGTAATCGGCTTACAGCGAATGCGTTGGGTCTGGACTACCCCGCGTTGGCCATCACAAAGGTAATCGGTACTTAGCTTACAAAGCTGCACTAAGTCGAGGCACATTTGTAATCAACAAAGCGGAGGTAACGACCGCCGCCGAGTCGTGCTTAACCAGATAGCCTTAGAATAACCCCATTTAAGTCGCCCGGCGGAGCCGCCCTGACCAAGCATTACGGCTCCATACCCTGGCGTACCTCACTACAACTCTTCCCATGAAGAAGATTGAAGCTATCGTCCGTCTCTCCCGTTTTGAAGCCATCCGTGATGCGCTTGCGGCCATAGACGTTAATTTTTTTACCCTCACCGAAGTCAAAGGCTTCGGCCTGCAACGCGGCGAGCAGCTGACCTACCGCGGTAGCGTCTACGACGCTGACTACATCCCGCGCCTGCAACTGGACGTGCTCGCCCCGGTCGAAAAGATTCAGGACATCGTCGAGGCCATCACATCCTCCGGCCGCACCGGGAAGGTTGGCGACGGTAAGATCATCGTTTACGACGTAGAGCGGATCGTTCGTATCCGAACGGGTGAGCGCGATGAAAGCGCCATATAACTAAGATTTTACGGGTAGCGCCGGTTTACCGGCACCGAAGGTACACCGACCGTACCATCCTGCTACCCCTCCGGGCGATTTAACCACTCCCCCCCTCATTCACCACACGGAGTCTAGTATTCCGCGATTTCCTTAGCCCACCTCCGAGTAGACCGACCCCCTGGCCCCGTGCGTGCCGGCCATCGTCAGATGGGTAGCACGTACCCCACGGCATTTTCGTAACCCCAAACGGATGCCTTCATCCACAACTAAAAAGAAACTTCTCAGCTATGGAAGCAATGTTTACCGTAAATAACCTCTGGATCCTGGTGGCGACGTGCTTCGTCTTCATCATGCACCTCGGGTTCGCCAGCCTCGAGGCCGGTTTCGTACAGAGAAAGAATGTCGTCAACATCCTCTTCAAGAACTCGATGATCATCAGTATCGGGTTACTTACGTACTACGTCGTCGGCTATAACCTGATGTACCCCGGGGACGGCTGGTGGATCACCGACTTCTTCGGTAGCCCAACGCCGATGGACTGGGCTGCCGGAAAGCTTGATTTTGCCGCAGTCGAGGCGGAAGCTGCCGCGGCGGCGGCCGCCGGGGAAGAATTCAGCTACCCGACCTTCACGGGCTACTCCGACTTCATCTTCCAGGGCATGTTTGCCGCTACCTGTGCGACCATTGTCTCTGGTGCCGTTGCGGAACGCATCAAGCTCGTGCCCTTCCTGATTTTCGCCATGATCTTTGTAGCCTTCTCCTATCCGATCTCCGGTAGCTGGAAGTGGGGTGCGGGCTGGCTGGATAACCTCGGCTTTTACGACTTCGCAGGTTCTACGCTCGTCCACGCCGCCGGCGGCTTTGCCGCGCTGGCCGCCATCATTCTACTTGGTGCCCGCAAGGGTAAATACCGTAAGAACGGAAGCATCACGGCCATCCCCGGCCACAGTATGCCACTTGCCGCGATCGGCGTGTTCCTGCTCTGGTTCGGTTGGTACGGCTTTAACGGCGGCTCGGTCCTGAGTGCTGACGCTAACGGTGTCTCGCTCGTGTTCGTAACTACCTCACTTGCCGCCGCCGCTGGTGGCGTTGCCGCCTTCTTCACCGCATACGCCATGTTCAAGTCGTACGACCTCTCCATGGTACTAAACGGTATCCTTGGTGGCCTCGTCGGTATCACCGCCGGTGCCGACCAGATGAGTGGCCTGGAAGCGATCATCATCGGTGCCGTTGCCGGGGTAATCATCCCCTTTAGTATTGTCTTTTTCGACAAGACGCTCAAACTCGACGACCCCGTCGGTGCTACTTCCGTCCACGGTGTCTGTGGCATTTGGGGAACGCTGGCCGTCGGCATCTTCGGTGACCTGGCCGGTATCGGACAGTTTACGAACCAACTGATCGGCGTAGCCGCCGTCGGTGCTTTCTCTTTCGGTACCGCCTTCGGCATCATGGCCGCTCTGAAAGCTACCCTCGGCATTCGCGTCGACCTGGAAGAGGAAACCAAGGGCCTCGACATCGGCGAGCACGACATGCACGCTTATACGGACGGGAAAGAAGACGGCGTCTTTCAACTAACCACGGAAGGTTAATCCCGTCTACCACAAAAAACGCCCGCCAAAGCACGGCAATGCTGAGGCGGGCACCAGTAACGAATTGTCTTCATCACCGGATCTGATCTCTGCTACGAGCGAAGCCAATGGCCTTTAAACGTAGCGGACCTAAAGGTAGGGTAGGGGAAGTAAATCTTCTTCTACTACGCTGAGGATGACTCGTCGCGGAAATTACCACCAACCATTTTCCACTAAGAGTTTAACAATCCCTCACATCATGAGAATTATCCAACTAACGTTAATCTTATTGCTCTGCGGCACCGCAGGGCTTAGCGCTCAGACCACCGCCGGGGTTGACGCCAACCCCGTCAATAACGATCCCAAAACAGCAGAAACCACCGAAGTGGAACAGGAGGAGCAGGAAGTAAAGTCTTTCAGTCTCTCCGGATATGTAGATGCTTACTATCAGGCTAACCCTACGAATGCTGACGCAGATGATGATGTTGCCCTCGCCTTCCCAACGAGCTTTACGGGCTTCACCAACACCTTTGGTATCGGGAACGTCAACCTGCTGGCGACAAAGTCTTTCGGTAAGGTCGGTTTCGTAGGGCAGATCGGATTCGGCCCCCCGCGCCGTAGAAGCGAATGGCGGAGACGGTAACTTCAGTAGCACCGTACAGCAGCTATACGTTACTTATTCTCCGAGCGACGCCGTAACGTTCACTTTGGGTAACTTCGGTACGTTCGTTGGCTATGAGGTAATCGATGCCCCGGCTAACATGAACTACAGTACGAGCTACCTCTTTAGCAACGGGCCCTTTTACCACACCGGTGCTAAAGTTGATTTCGCCATCGCCGAAGGCTTCGGTGCCATGGTTGGGATTTTTAACGATACCGATGCGAAGATTGACCAGGTTGCGGGCAAACACTTCGGCGGTCAACTCAGCTTCGAGTCCGGTGGCTTTGCCGGTTACCTGAACGCACTCGCTGGTAAAGAGGAAGAAGAATTCACTGATGGCGAAGACCTCAATGAATTTCAGGTTGACTTGACGGCGACCTTCGAAGCGAACGATAATCTAATGTTCGGGCTCAATACCAGCAGCTACAATACGGCAAGCGATGGCGACGGCCAGGGTGGTTTCTTCGGTACTGCCGTCTACAGTACCATCGGGGTCTCTGAATCCGCCGAAATCAGCTTACGCGCCGAATATTTTGCGCTTACGGCTCCGGAGGACGTAGACATCGACGAACCTAACGTCCTTTCTTTTACCGCTACCGGTAACATCAATATTGCTGATGGATTCCGGGTGCTCGGTGAAGTCCGCTACGATACGGGCAGTAATGATTTCCTGAATACAATAAATGGGGAATGACTTTGGAGAGAATGATGAAGCGGTTCTCTCCTTGATCCTCGCCGGCATCTACAGCTTCTAAAACGCATACCCACATTTAATAAACTGATTTAACCGATCAAAACAACTTCCCTACATGGCTACTAAGCATAAGCTACAGTACGTTTGGCTCGACGGAACAGAGCCCATGCAGCACCTCCGCTGTAAAACCCAAATCGTCGAAGACTTCAGCGGTAAGCTCGAAGACTGCCCGATGTGGTCCTTCGACGGATCTTCAACCAACCAGGCCAGCGGCGGCGCATCCGATTGCCTCCTCAAGCCGGTTGCCATTATCACCGACCCCGTGCGCAAGAATGGCTTCATCGTTATGACCGAGGTCATGAACGCCGACGGTACCCCCCCACGCCACCAATGGCCGGGCAACCATCGACGACGAAGACCAGGACTTCTGGTTCGGCTTCGAGCAGGAATACTTCCTCTGGGACCCCGAAACCAATAAACCCCTCGGCTTCCCCGCCGATGGGTCGGACCCCGCCCCCCAGGGCCAGTACTACTGCTCGGTAGGTGCGAACAACGCCTACGGCCGCGAGATCGTGGAGGGAGCACCTGGATGCTTGCCTCGACGCCGGCCTGACGGTAGAGGGCATCAACGGTGAGGTAGCACCCGGTCAGTGGGAGTTCCAAACCTTTGCTAAGGGTGCCAAGGAAGCCGGTGACCAGATTTGGTTGGGCCGCTTCCTCCTCGAGCGAACCGCCGAGCAGTACGGTATTGCCGTCAACTACGAGTGTAAGCCCGTCGAGGGGCGACTGGAACGGCTCCGGAATGCACGCTAACTTCTCCAACTCCTTCTTACGTGACAGCGGTAAGAAAGAGGATTACGAGCAAGTGTGCGAGGCCTTCCGCCCGCTAACGAAAGAGCACATCGCCGTTTACGGTCACGATAACCATTTACGCCTGACCGGCCTGCACGAAACGCAAAGTATCGATGAGTTTAGCTTTGGCATTTCCGACCGTGGTGCGTCCATCCGTATTCCCATCGCCACCGTCGAACGTGGCTGGAAGGGTTGGCTGGAAGACCGCCGCCCCAACTCCGCCGCTGACCCCTACAAGGTCGCCGCGCGCATCGTCAAAACGGTTAAGCCCGTTTCA
>OY764718.1:0-2572 GCA_963668285.1 uncultured Lewinella sp.
TTGGGGTCAAATAGGCGGAGGCTGTCACCGAAGAGGAAGATGTCGTTATCCTCGTCGTAGTTCATCAGGCCGTTGGCGTCGAGTACGGCCTGATCTTTTCGAAAGTCCAGGGTTTGTACCAGGCTCGGGTAGATGCCGCGGTTCGGTTTGCTGAGGTACAGGCCCGTGAATAGCGGCAAGCCCTGGCGATCTTTTGGCTCCCGCACCTTTAGGGTCAGGTCGTTCTTATCGCCCTCCGAGCTGACGGTGAACCACTGTGCGCCGAGTAGCTTATCGGCGTCGATCTTGGCGTAGCCATCGAAATACAGCGATTCCGAGCCGGCATCCAGGTTGATGGTGCCGAAGAACTTCGTCTTATTGTCTACGTAGAAGCCGGCGTCTTCCGCTACGGTACCCTCGGCGCGGGTGGCGGTGGCTTTTTCATCCTTGCTTCCCTTACCGATTCTGTTGCCGACGATTTCCTGAAATTCGACCTCCTGTACGTGCGGGCCGACGTTGTATTCGTAAAAACCGCTGGCCGTGTATTCTTTACGACCGTCGATTTTTACGGTGGCCCGGTTGATCACGTGGTATTCGTTCAAGGTGTCGGCTACGATCCGCGCGTCGGTGAGCTCGGTGATGTTTGCGGCGGCCTCGACGGTGACCGTACTGTCGCCGGGGTATATGCGCGCGTCGGCGGCCGTGACGTAGGCCACCCCGCCAACCTCCAAGATGCCGGCATTAATGTCGTAAGTAGCCGTGGCCCCGGAAAAGCTGAGGGAATCCTGGTCCGGGTGCGTGCTCGTGAAGCGGTCGCGGCCCCCCTCCGCCTGGAAGGTGACCTTACCACCCGCCATATCCCAATCGAAGTTGTCGATGCTGGTCTTGAACTGGTTGGAGGGCATCTCCGTAGCCAGAGCGGAAGTGTTGTTGCTGAAGCTGGCTTGCTGGGTGTCGAAATCCACCGATGCTTTGACGTTCGATGTTTCTAGGGCTATCATCTCCCCGTCGGCCAGGCTTTTGATCGATACCTCGGCGGTGTCCGCCCGGGCGCCGAACAGGCTGAAGTCGAGGTCGGCGGAGGTCATCTGCGCGGCATCCCAATCGAGCGTACCATTAGCCTTCAGGGCTTCGGGGGTCAGTACGAGCTGCCCGTCGAGTTGGTGGCCACCGGCTTTGAAGAGCTCGAAGGGCGCGCCTTCCGCCGCGTCGACTACCAGGCTATCACCGTAGGGAATGAACTCGACGGTTACGGCCGTGCCGCGTACCTGGGGCACCACCCGCCCGTCCGCGGATGATTCGTCGAGCGCGAAGGCTTTGGCGCTGGCGGTAGTTTTATCGAGGCCGAATTTCAGGTCTTCCGATTCTACGTTGGCTTCGAGGTAGGTGAGTTTACCGCTCCCTTCGAGGCCGCGGTTGGTGAGGACGAGTTCGCCCTCGTAGTTGCCGCGCCCCTCGTAGGTAGGCTGGCCGCCTTCCGGCGTTTGGGTAGTGAAGCCCAGGCTGCCGTCCTCCTGAATCGCGAGCGTTTCTTCCATGTCGGGGAAGATCCCGCCGCTGTTGAGCTCCCCGTCGAGGGCAATATCCGACCCCAGCAGAGAGTCGGTACCGTTGAGGCTGAACGGTTGCAGTTCGAAGTAGAAATCGTCACGGCCGTAAGCGGCGCTGGTATCAGCCTGGTCGTAGTAGATATAGCTGACGCCTTTGGATTGGAGGGAAGGGAAGTAGGGGATGTTCTCGGTCCCACTCTTATTTTGCGGGGCGTCGATGAGTAGGTAGCCGGTGAGGTGCTCGATGCGGCTGCCGGCGCTCAGGCGCTCCCCGCCTTCGGTCAGTAAATCGCCCTGGGGCAGGAAGAGGTCGACGTAGCGCACGCTGTCGAGCTTAATATGGTAGGGATCGTACTTGAAGTGAAAATCTTTTCCTTGCATCACGATGCCGCCGGCGTAGACCTCTCCGGAAAAGTCCAGGTCCCGATTGTTGCGGATCACCAATTGATCTCCCGCCGGGCGGAAGGCAATTTGCTTTTCTCGGTTAAATTCCAGCGGCAGTACCTCGTCGACGCGGATGTCGCCCGTGACCAGGTCCATGACCCCGTTGGCATTGGTGGTGCGACTCACCACGCGAAGTTTATCGTAGTCGATCTCCTCCCGGCTGGCTTCTACGTACTGAACGAGCTTGGATTTCAGGTAGACGATGTCATCGACCGTACTGTATAATAGGAAGCCCCGGGTCTGGAGGTCGAACAGCAGTGTTTTGATGTCTTCCTTGTCGTAGCTGGGGTCAAATGCTTTGGCCAGGTCATCGGCGTGCATATCGTCGAGGCCCCCGTTACTGTTCTTGCGGTAGGCGTAGATGCGCTCCAGCGGGTTGGAGCCGGCGATGTCCTGCACGTAGAGGTATTCGCGTTCGCTGAAATAGTCCTTACTCTCGAATACTACGTCGGCCTTTTCCTGGAAGGAGACGGTAGTTTTACCCAGTATGGCGCTATCCCCCTCAAGGTGGATGTCCAGGTAGTCCGTATAGATGGCTACTCCGTTCTTGGAGTGGTAGAATGGGGCGCGATCCGCGCTGGAGTCCGTGCGCCGCAAAC
>OY764719.1:0-36926 GCA_963668285.1 uncultured Lewinella sp.
AGAAACTGGTATCGCTCAGGTGCGTGACGTCGAGTACCATTCCGAGTCGGTCCATGTGCTTTAACAGGGTAGTTCCTTTTTGGCCGATGCTACCATCGCTATCCGTACCGTAGGCGTAGGTGCCCGGCCCGTAGTGCGCCGGGCCGATCGCCCGTAGACCCCGCTCGTAAAGTCGGTCGAGGTGGTTCATGGAAATGATGGAATCGGCACCTTCCAACGTTAATAAAAATCCGATTGCTCGGTCTTCGTCGGAGTGCCAGGCAGTGAGGTGGGCAGCTAACTGGTCGGCACCCTGAATCATCCGCATTTCCCCCTGGCGGACCATCTCCTCGTACCAGCCCAGTTGTGCCTGCACCATCCCCCAGGCTTGCTCCGGCGACCGCCAGCCACCCAGGGGGTGAGTGGGTTTGGCGTAGCGGGCAATCAGGGTGGCGAAGCAGAGGCCGACGTTACCGGCGCGCATTTCGGGGAAGGCCACGGTGTTGTTACCCCGGTCCGGCTTGTCCGTCATGCCCCGTTCGAGGGCGCGAATTTCCGCTACCGGGCGGCGCAGGTCACGGTTCCACTCCATAGCGTTCATGCTTAGGTCGAGGTGCCCGTCGATGATGAAAGGAAGGTTTTTCATACGGTAATTTTCCGGTCGCGGGCGATTACCCGCCAGCGACCGATCAGTTCGTCATTACTGACGACTTCGACGTGATCGTAGAGGGCGACCGTAGGGCAAACGTGGTTAGGAATAGCAAACAACAGCTCGCCGGGCGCAAATACGTCGGGCTTTTCCGTACGGATCATCAGGTGTTCCTCGCTGTGGCCGATTTGCTCGAAGGTGCGGTCGGACAGGAAGTGCGCCCTCGGTAAGGGAGATTCACTGGCGACGCTTTTGTGGCCGAGATCCAGACAGTAGTGGTGGGCGTCTACCTTGGAGATAACGCGGGTGGCCAGGGTCGCGGCCCGTTCGAAGGCTTGCTCCGGGTAGTTCTTGCCGTAGCCGTGGTCCCAAAATACCCAGGTGCCGGGGCTGCATTCGACGTCGTGGTACTTCGCGTGGACGCTGAAGGAGGGGCTACCTCCGGCGACGACCACCAAATCTCTTCCGAGTGTTTCGCTGAGCTGCTCCTTTAGGGCGGCCACGGGTTGGAAGGCTGCCCGCGCGGTTTGCGTCCGGCTTTCCAGCGAGGGCATGCTGATGTGGCCGTCGTAACAGTGCAAGCCGACGATCAAAAGATTATTTAATTGTTGGCAGGCCCGTACGAGCCCGGGTATGTCTTCTATCTTAATACCCGTACGTCCGTGGCCGTTGTTTACGTCGATATAGATGTTCGCCGCTCTACCGGCTTCGTTGAATCGGTCGGCGACATAAGTAGCCGAAGCCGGATTGTCGATCAAGAACGAGTAGGTAGTTCGCGGGTATTTTTCGATTAGACGGATCACCCGGTCGACTTTCGGCCCTTGCACTGCGTAAGCGATCAATACGTCCGCCGCATTTGCCATGCCGAGCATTTCCGCTTCGGCGATGGTGGCGCATTTGAACTTCGTGATGCCGGCGGCGACCTGCATTTCGGCGACTTCCAGGATTTTGTGCGTCTTTACGTGGGGCCGTAAACGCCCTACCCCGCCGGCAAGCTGGATTGCCAGTTGGATATTGCGGGCTACTTTATCCCGATCGATTAGTAGGGCCGGGGTGTCTAATTGATCGTAGTCCATACCGTACTGATTATTTCAGTAAAAAGTGCGCCTCCACTTCCACCGGAATATTATCCGGCAGGGTGGCCATACCCACCGCGCTGCGGACGCCGACGCCCTTTTCTTCGCCCCACACTTTAGCAAATAGCTCGCTGCAGCCGTTGATGACGTAGGGGTGCCGTTCGAAGTCTAGTGTAGCGTTCACCATCCCGAGCACTTTGACGACCCGGTCGATCTTATCTAGGGAGCCGAGGTTGGCTTTTAGGGTGGCCAGGATAGCCAGGCCTACCTGCTGGGCGGCGGCTTTACCCTGTTCGACGTCCAACTCCTCACCGATCCGCCCCATGATCAGCGAGCCGTCCGTCTGAACGGTGCCGTGGCCGGACACGTAGGCGGTGTTGCCGACGATGAGAAAGGGTTTGTAGACGCCAAGGGGTTTGGGGGCCGGGGGGAGGGTGAGCCCTAAAGCTTCGAAGTTTTTGTCTGGGGACATGGTTGTTTTCTTTGGCGCAAAGTAAGTCAGTGGCGACTACTTGTAAGTAAGGGCAAAGACTAAAGAGGGAAGGTGGCGGTTAAGCTGGGTTGAGGACGCGGGTGTGGTGGGGGGGGGGGGGGACATTCTACTCGCCGAGTACTACGTAGCGGTGGGTCAGCTTTTGATTGGGCGGCGGTAGGTTATGCCATCCTATACTAACGCATTCAGTAACCCTAGGTGGATGTAATCGTCAGTCTGCACTCCCCATACGACAGTGCCGAGTTTTAGCTTGGGTTCAGCTTCTATTAAGCACAAAATGCGACCCGCGGTAAACCGCGCTGTCGCATTTTGTACTAATTGGCATTATTGAGGGCCAGGGCAGTATGGTGATCTACTAAACTTAAAACCACCCTTTAAACAGTCAGTAATCAGCAGTCCACGAGCAAACGAGCTGTGCTATTTACTGTTTAACCCCCGCACCTGCGGCCTCGCAATAATATCTACTCCGTAGGGTAGCCGGGGTTTTGCATCAGCATCTCATTACGCTGCATCTCCGTCAACGGTAAGGGAGATAGCAGATGCCGCGTTTCGAACGATCGGCCGAAGGTGTTGGACTGACCGACGAGGGGAACGAAGTTGATCGTGCCGCCGGGGGCTGTCTGGGGGAAAGTGCGCGTGCGGAGCATATCGAACCAGAGGCGGCAGTCGAATACCAGCTCGCGGTAACGTTCGCGCCAGACTTCTTCTACGAACTCGGAGGCGGAAAGGCTGCTCACTTCGGCTTCCAGCGTAGCGCGGTCGTCCTGCCAGTACGCCCGTTCGCGGACGTCGATCAGGTAGCCTACGGCTTCATCCGTCACGCCTTCGGATTGGGCGATGGCTTCGGCGGCCGTTAGTAGTACTTCGGGGTAGCTGATGGCGCGGACTTGCAGGTCGGAGTTAGCGGTATTGAACAACGCATCGTCGTCGTGCCAGATGTAGGGTGCGGTAGCGAAGGTGCGTACGGAGTCCTCATCAACCGGTAAGGTCGAATGCCAGAACTGCTTCTCCTGGACGCGCAAGTCACGATCGGCGTCGTACCCGTCAAGCAGTGGCTGGCGGGGTTGGAAGCCATTTTGGGTGATCGCGTAGCGGACGGCGTCCGTCGCGCTGGCCGGGTAGGTCCACTGTGGGTAGCCGGAGGTCGAGATACCGATGGCAAACTCGATGGGGTAGACGAATTCCTGATTGATGGCCTCCTGGCGGCGGATCTTATTGTAGGCACTGTTGGCGGCGTCAAGTTCGCCGTCTTCCGTCAGATCATTTCCTACCAAAGAATATAAGCCACTATTGATCACGTCGCGGGCAGCCGTAGCGGCTTGGGCGTAACGGTCGCTCTGAACGGGAAATCCACTCATCGTCAAATTTACCCGTGCGAGTAAGGCGTTGGCTACGCCAGAAGTGATGCGGTAACCATTGGATATCATACTCTGATCCGACAGGCCGGCTGGGCCAGCCGCGAACTCCAGGTCTTCAACGATGATATTGTATACCGACTCCGCAGGCTCACGGGTGAGAAAGATATTATCCAAGGATTCGTAGGGCTCCAGAGAAAGGGGTACGTCCCCGAAGTATTCCACCAACGTGAAGTAGGCGTACGCCCGGAAGAATCGTGCCGTTCCGACAATGCGATCCTGATCCGCCTGCGCCAGCCCCGGCGTTGACGGTGCGTTGACGATGATGTTATTCGCCCGGTTGATCACCCGGTACATTTGCGACCATAAGCCACTCAGAAACCCGTCGGAATTGATGGGGTCGACGGAAAGGTTGAGGGCGAATTGAACGAACGGCTCCTGGCCTTTGAATTCATTATCGAAGAAACCCGACAGGTAGGAGCTATACATGGCCTGCGAACCTCGGAACACGCCCGTGTTCATGTACTGCGCCGGCGCACCGTCCCGATAAAGGGCGTTGATGGCTGCTTCGGCTCGGGAAGGCTCGGTGAAGAAGGCCGCGCTACTGAATTCATCGCGTGGCACTTCCTCCAGGAAATCACTGCACGACCCGGCGGAGAATACGATCAGAAATAGAACGGATATGCGATATGGCTTGGACAACCATTCGGGAAATCGGAAGCTAGGGGGGGTTGGGGTATTGAAGCTATTCACGGTGCGGGGTTTAAAAGGTGAGGTTTACGCCGAAGGTGAAGGTTCGGGGGGGTGGATACTGGAAGAAAAAGATGTTCTGGCTGAACTGCCCGCCGTAGGAGGTACCCTGAGGGTCGAGCCCCTTGAACTCATCCGAATGCAAGACGAATAGATTTTGCCCCGTAGCGTAAACACGCATGCTTCTAAGGCCGATAGTACTGAGTTTAGCAACCGGCAGGGTGTAGCCGAGGGTAAAGGCGTTACCACGTACGTAGGATCCGTTGGCTACCCAGTGATCGTCTACCACACTGTTCTGGCCGGCGAATGCCTGGTTCCGAATCTGTTGGATGGGTGTATCCTGGTTATCCGGCGTCCAGGCGTCGGTCAGGATGGTACGTAGGCCGTTGGCGATACCCGAGCGATCTTCGGTAGAGTGGAGGAAGTTTTGTAGTACGTCGACCCCGAATACGAACTGAAGATCGGCGGAGAAGTCAAAATTTCCGAAGCGGACGTTGTTGATCAGACTACCCGTCCAGTCCGGCAATCCGTTACCGATGATTTCCCGCTGTTCCGAGCGTTTCGCTTCGCCGGGGATGGCACCGACTTCGGCCGCGGCGTCCGCTTCGTCCGTATTCCAGGTACCCAGGCGGCGGAAGCCCCAAAAGGTAGAAACCGGTTCGCCGACCCGAAGGATGGTGTTACTTCCGGAAACGAAGCCGGGACCAGGGAAGATATCCTCGTCGTTCTCACCCAATCTTTCAATGCGGTTGCGGTTGAAGTTGAAGTTGAGCGTCGAAGACCAGCGCACCGTTGGCGTCGATACATTGGTCGTAGTCAGGGCTACCTCGATGCCTCGGTTGGAGACGGCACCGATGTTGTCGAACACCGAACCGAAACCGGTAGAAAGCGGAATTGGGCGGGCCAACAGGAGATCTTCGGTCAGTTTATAGTAGTAGTCGACTTCCAGCCCCACGCGGTAGTTGAACATGTTCAGGGAGATGCCGGCGTCGAACTGCCGAGTTTTCTCCCATTCCAGGTTAGGGTTGGCGATACGATTGATGACCGTAGCCGGTGCGCGTTCGCCGTTGATCAAGGTGGTGAAAGAACCACCCGTACCCAGTGAACGGTAGGTGGCAATTTCGGTATTGCCGGTGATGCCGAAGCTCGTACGGATCTTCAGGTTATCGATCGACCCGCTGTTTTCGAGGAACGGTTCGTTACTCAGAACCCAGCCAAGACCGATCGAGGGGAAGAGGCCGTACTTATTGTTGTCTCCGAAACGCGAGGAGCCGTCCAGTCTGCCGGTCAGCGTCAGGAGGTACTTGTCGTCGTACGTATAGCCGGCCCGCAGGAAGTAAGAGTTGATCGACCATTCGTCGTAGAAGGAGTTGGGTGGGTTCGGTTGGCTACCGGCGCCAAGGTTATTGAAACGGAAGAAGTTGTCGGTGAAACCGCGGGTAGAGCCGCCGAAGCCGTCGCCAACCCGTTCCTGCCAGCTGAGGCCGGCTACGCCATTGATGCTGTGTTTGCCGAACTGCCGGTTATAGTTGAGGTAGTTCTCCTGCTGCCAGTAATTAACGCGGTTACTGGAGGTGCTGGCCGAACCGAGCGGGAAGGAAATATTGATCAAATCCGTAGGGGAGAAGAACTGAAATATCCGTTCGTGCTTGTCGAAGCCGAACTGGCTGCGTAGGTCCAGGCCTTCCGCCAGGTGGAAAACGACGTAAGCGTTACCGAATAGCTGGGTGCGCTTGGCCAGTCTGTCCTGCGTTTCCAGTACGTGGACCGGGTTAGCCATGGCTTCCAGGTTGTACCGATCGTCGATCATCTGGACGTTCGCGTAGCCACCGTCCGGAAAGCGCACCGGAAAGATGGGGGGCATTTCGATCATCGTCCGCCGGGGGACCTGACCGCCGCCACCTTCCTGAAAACTGTTCTCTTTGGTTACGTTGGCAAGCAGGTTGAAACCTACCGTCAGCCACTCTTTGGGGTTGCCTTCGTAGTTGATCTTACCGTAGATCCGCTCGAGGTAGTTGTTGAGCATGATGCCTTCGTTACGGCTGTAATTCATGAAAATACCGTAGGAGGAGTTATCCGCTCGCTGCCGAACCGACAGCTGGTGGCTGTGCGTAATGGCGGTGCGGGTTGCCTCGTCCTGCCAATCCGTATCGTAAAGCGGGTTTCCGTTCTCATCGAACAGATCGGGGTCGTTGGTCGTGAACTCGGGCGCGGTAGTACCCGGGCGGTAAAGCGGGGCGTTGGCCATTCCGGTACGAACGACCTCCAGCCACTCCTCGGCGTTTAACAGATCCATCTTCTTGCGGAGCGTACCGGCGCTGACGAAGCCGTCGTAACCGATCACTATACCCTCCGAAGTCGGGCCACGCTGGGTGGTCACCAATACGACGCCGTTGGCTCCGCGCGCACCGTAAATGGCGGTGGCGGAAGCGTCCTTAAGTACCTCGACACTCTTAATGTCGTTCGGGTTCAGAAACTGGATGTCTTCCATTACTACCCCGTCCACGACGAAGAGCGGATTAGAGCCGGCATTAATGGTGCCCAGGCCGCGGATGAGTACCCGCGGGCTACCCGTCGGGCTACCCGAGTTGATAAATACGTTGACACCGGCTACCCGCCCTGCGAGCCCCTGGATCGCGTTGGTGACCGGCGCATTTAGAAGCTCTTTGGAGGATACGACGCCGATGGCCCCCGTTACGTCCGATTTGCGTTGGGTTCCGTAACCCACAACGACGACCTCTTCGAGCACTTGCGAATCGGCACCCAGGCGAATGGAAACCTCCGTTTTATCCCCCACCCGCACTTCGGTAGCTGCGTAGCCGGTGTAGGAGATCGTAAGTACGGCGTCCGGGCCGGGCACGGTAATGTTAAAGCGCCCGTCGACGTCGGTGACTGCGCCCGAAGTAGTCGGTCCGCCTTTAACGAGTACGGTGGCTCCGATGAGGGGGTCGCTCGTCTCGTCGTCAACGATGATTCCGGTTATGGTTCGGTTGCTTGCGGTGGTTTGGGCGCACAACGGAGTGATCGCTAGCAGCATAAGAATGGCTAGCAGCGGCGGTACCGCTTTGCGCAAAACAGTTTGCATGGAATAGATGATTAAGTTACTAGAGGTAGTTTGTGACTGGGTTCTTTCTAAAGGTAATATAGGAAACCAAATGTACCATATCATAGGCACAATGACAAAGACTAAGTTGATTTATCCAGTCACGCCGACAATTGGCTACTATGTCAGGCCGACGTCCTTCCTTTAGTACTACCCCAGCCAGGAGACCGCCCGCTTCCGTTCCCGCGTGGTGAACGCAGCCAGCTCCAAGCCCGGCGTCAGCAAGTCCCCCAGCTTAACGGTAGTCTTGAGCCACGTCTGATCGCCGATCAGCGCGATGCGCTCTACGTGCTTATAGTTTTTAATGCTGCTCTTGATGTCTTCTATCAATGCCTGCCCCGAAAAGCCCGCGTCTACTACCTCCAACAATATCTTCACCCGGTCGTAGGTCACCGCCTGAGATTCGATCAAGCGATTGATCCGATCGTAATCCGCCGCCGCCATATTACCGATAATCGCGAGCCCGAGGATGCTCGGGTCACCCAGGTCGAGCACCTTCAGCCCTTCCGAAGGGGCTTTGGTCGGCGCTAGCTTTAGCCATTCGTGCGCCAGCTCCCCTTCAGCCAGTCGGAACGTCTTTACTTCCATCCGCGGCGTCAGCCAATCGAGGCTTCCAGTGAGGGAGGCGAGCCAGCCGTGGTCGGTCAGGATCGCGTATTTCTCGATATTATCGATGAGTCCTTTCTTGGCCTTTACGCCTTTCCAAAAGGTCTGAAAACTATCGAAGCTTCCGATCTGCTTCACGTTGCCCAACAGCCGAATCTTGCCGTGCGTCAGGGTTTTCGCCTCAATAGCCATCAGGGCTTTTTCCATGCCGGCGTCGTCAATATCTCCATCGAGGGTGAAGCCGAGCATATTCGGTTGCGAAAGCGGAAAAACGGAGATCATAGTGGTTGGTTATGGTAGAAGGTAAACGGCTGAGGTTATGGGGGGGTTGGGGGTCTGTTAGTTTTGCTAAAAGGGAGCGCAGCGACCGCCTATCAGACCAAACCACCTACTCCGGGGCCGGAGGCGCGTGCGGCCGTATGATTAACCGCAGGCTCTGGTTGTAATTAATGTAATTCGTTAGCCAATTCAGAAAGACGAAAATCTTGTTGCGGGTGCCCAGAATGGCGAAAAGGTGAACCAACAGCCACATCAACCAGGCGATCAACCCACCTACGTGCAGTTCGGGCTTGGGGATGTCGACCACGGCTTTGGCCCGGCCGACGGTGGCCATGCTTCCCTTGTCGTTATAGGCGAAGGGCACGAGTTCCTTACCCTCACGCAGTCGCAACCGGAAGTTCTTGGCCAGGTTAGCCCCCATCTGAATGGCTACCTGGGCTACTTGCGGGTGGCCTTTGGGGAAGTCGGGTTCTTCCATATAACAGACGTCACCGATCGCATAGATGTCTTCTACCCCCTGCACGCGATTGTACCGATCGACCGCGACGCGGTTGCCGTAGGTGAGGCAGCCTTCGGGCAGGCCGGGCAGGGGAGCCCCCTTGACGCCCGCCGCCCAGATCATCTTCTGACAGGGGATGGTGGTGCCGTCCTTTAGATATACCGTATTACCGTCGAAATCCGTCACCCGGCTATCGAGAAGGACCTTCACGCCGAGTTGCCGTAAGTACTTTAAGGCCTTAGCGCTGCTTTCTTCGCTGTACCCCTTAAGAATCACTTCGCCCGACTGTACTAGGTAAATATCGACTTCGTCGCTCACGTTCAGCTCGGGGTAATCCTTCGGTAATACGTGGGTTTTCATCTCCGCCAGAGAGCCGGCTAGCTCGACGCCGGTAGGCCCACCGCCTACGATAACGATATCCACTAATTCCTGCCGCGGTTCGTAAGCGGGGGTGGTAAGCGCATCCTCGTAATCGTCGAGAATGTTATTTCGGATATACAGGGCCTCGCTGACCGACTTCATGCCGATTGCGTGGCGCATGATATTCTTATTGCCGAAATAGTTCGTGCCCGCCCCGGTCGCCACGATAAGGTGGTCGTAATTACAGTGGCCGAGCGGCGTTTGAATCAGGTGCCGCTCCGGGTCGACGTGTATGACCTCCGTCACCCGAATGAAGATGTTCTTCTTACCGTGGAAGAGCTTCCGGAACGGAAAGATGATGCTACTCGGCTCCAGGCCCGCCATCGCCACCTGATAAAAGAGCGGCTGAAACTGGTGGTAGTTGTTCTTATCGATCAGCACGACCTGGTAGTCCTGGCTGCTCAGTTTCCTGGCCAGCTGCAACCCGCCGAACCCGCCACCGACGATGACGATGCGCTCGCGGGGGGATTCCGGGATGTTGATTTTCGTGGTTGGATCCATATAAAGGTATAAATCGATTGGTCGACAAAAGTTCTCGCCACCTCTTCGGTAACCTTTCCGCGCTTTACGCTACTTTACCTAGCACAGGGCCCACGTCATGACCCAAGCATCTTTCACCCGAGCCTACGCCCACGGCGGCGGTCGCTTTCGGTCGCCCAAGCAATACACACGCCATTTTTTTGCGACAAGCGCAGGTGCAAAGCGTAAGTTGAAAAGAGTAAGGTTTCGCTCACGCGGGCAAGCCGCCAACCGGGAAGGTGCCGTAGCGTTACCCGTCGTCCTATAGTTGAACAACTTCGGAATTGTGCATTTATAACGACGCTATTTTTCTCTCACAAGGCGAAAAACGTAGGCGAAGCGGTGGCTTTGCGGTAAGTGGGGTTTGGGGGCCTACTTACTTAGCAGGCTTTTCAACGCCGGGAGAGGGGAAAAGGCTAATTAGAAAGCGTAAGATTGAGGTTATTCAACTATAAATCGACCGCCCATCGCATACACGTACCCGTCGTGGTATTCGTACTTATCCTCACTACGGTCGAGCGGCGCAAAGTATTCCCCGACGGATAGGCAGTCCACTTCAATCGCGGGCAGGGCGGCATAAAGTTAAGTTTCCGCTAAGATAAGGAATAGCGGTAGGCTCCCCCGGCCTGCCTATCCAAAAATTGCCTACTTTAACGGCCCAAATAAAAGCAAGATCGTGTCCAAATCAACTACCCGCAGAAAATTCATTAAATCCGCCTCCACCGCCGCCGCCGGCTTCATGATCGTGCCCCGCCACGTACTGGGAGGCAATGGCTATACCCCCCCCAGCGATACCGTCAACCTCGCCACCATCGGCACCGGAGGTAAAGGCAGCAGCTGGATCCGCCACATGAAAGAGGGCGGCACCAACTTTCAGTTCACTGCCTTCTGCGACGTGAACGACAAAGCCGCCGCCGGCTCGCGGGAGATGTACCCGGACGTACCCTACTACCGCGACTTCCGCAAGATGCTCGATGAAAAAGGCGACGACATCGACGCCGTGGTGATCTCCACGCCAGACCACACCCACGCCATAGCCGGCCTGGCATCCATGTCCATGGGTAAGCACGTCTACATCGAAAAGCCACTGGCGCACAGCATCGAGGAAGCCCGGGCACTAACCGAAATGGCGAAAGCCAACCCCCAACTCATCACCCAAATGGGTAACCAGGGTGCCAGCGGGGAAGGCATCCGCCGCACGCAGGAACTCTACGAAGCCGGCCTGATCGGTGACGTGCACACCATTCGAGCTTTCACCAACCGGCCGGTCTGGCCCCAGGGTGGCAAGCTGCCCGAAGGCTCCACGCCGGTGCCGGACCATATGGACTGGAACCTGTGGCTCGGCCCCGCCGCCATGCGCCCCCACCACGATGCCTACTACCCCTTCGCCTGGCGCGGGTACTGGGATTTCGGCACCGGCGCCCTCGGCGATATGGGCTGTCACATCATCGATACGCCCTTCTACATCCTGGAGCTCGGCTACCCCGACACGGCCGAAGCCAGCGTCGCCCAATTCTACAGCCAAAACTGGAGCCCGGATTACAACCCCCACACCGCCCCGATGGCCGAAAAGATCGTCATGAACTTCCCCGCCCGCGGCAAGTCCATCGAAGGTGACGGCCCCAAGCCACCGGTCAAGCTCGTCTGGACGGACGGCGGCATCATGCCCGAACGCCCCGAAGAGCTCGGATCCGACGAACTGATGGGCGGCAGAGACGGTGGCATCATCCTCGAAGGCACCAAGGGTAAGCTGATGGCCGATACTTACGGCCAAAACTCCCGCCTACTGCCCCTGAGCCTCAACGAAGACCTGGAAGTAGCCAAGACCCTCCCCCGGGTAGAAACCTTCCACGAGCAAGATTGGGTCAACGGTATACTGGAAGGCTACCAGCCCAGTTCCAACCTCCTCAAAGCAGGCCCGCTTACCGAGACCATCCTCATGGGTAACCTCGCCGTCCGTGGCTACAACCAACGCTACGCCGAGGGTGAAGAAGGCAAGTACAACGTACCCGGCCGTACCCGCCTCCTCTGGGATGGTGACAATATGAAGGTCACCAACGTCGACGAAATGAACGAATTCGTCATGAACCGGAAGGTGCGTGAGTTCTAAAGTAATGGCTAGCAGCCGGACTTTTAACGGACATTTACTTCGCTTCGGCGGGCAACTTCCGCCGATCCGAGCTAATTTTGCAACCTAGTTGCAGAAAAGCGTATGAATCTCCGGCTGCTGGCCCTGGCTTTCTCTTTACTGCCAATCTGTAATGGGGTTGGGGCCCTATTACAGATTCCCTGCACCTGCGTCCTCGCCCAACTTGCCGTACCCGCCAACGAAATAACCATCGAGGGGTACCTACTCGGTGAGCACGACTCCGAACCGCTCAGCTTCGGCACCGTCTTCGCGGAGAGCGACCAAATTGGTGTCGTAGCGGACTCCAGTGGCTATTTCCAACTCACCGGCCTTACCGACGGCCCGCAGATTCTCGTCTTCAGCCACATCGGTTGCGACGGCGAAACCCTGGAGATCGACCTGCGGCGGGATACCCAACTCACCGTCTACCTGCACCACCACGACAACTACGTCGAGACGGTCACCGTCGCCGCCCGGGCCTACGAGCGCTACCGGCAGGAGCAAGACGAGCTGGCAACCGAAGAGCTCGGCGACGCCCTCGAAGAGCTCACCGGCGTCTCGACGCTCCGCACCGGTACGGCCGCCGCGAAACCCGTCTACGACGGGCTGTACGGCAACCGCCTCAGCATCCAGAACAACGGCATCGCCCAGAGCGGCCAACAGTGGGGTAACGACCACTCTCCGGAGATCGACCCCTGGACGGCCGCCTACGTTCGCATCATCGAAGGGGTGGAAGCGCTGCGCTACGCCGGCCCGACCGCCGGTGCCACCGTCCTCATCGAACCCGCTCCGCTGCGGCAGACAGAGGACTTTTCGGGGAAGGCCGCCTATACTTTTCAGAGTAATGGCCTCGGTAACGTGCTCAACGCCCGCGTTTCCAACGGCGGCAAAACGGCCTACCGGCTCAGCCTCACGGGTAAGCTGCGCGGAGACCGGCGCGCGCCCGGCTACTACCTCCGCAATACCGGCCGGCGGGAGTTGGATGCCGCCCTGCAACTCGCCCGCTTCCATTCCGACCGGTGGACGAGCCGTCTGTATCTGAGCACCTTCAACGCTGAAATCGGCATTCTGCGTGGCGCCCACGTCGGCAACCTCACCGACCTGGAAGCAGCCATCGAGCGAGAGGTACCCTTTTTCACCGAAGACGAATTTACCTACCGCCTCGAAAGCCCCCGCCAGCGCGTCAATCACCAACTGCTCAAGGCCGAAACCGAATACCGCCCGAACGACGATAACCGCTTTACCCTGCGCTACGGCGGGCAGCTGAACGATCGCAAAGAATTCGACGTCCGCCGGGGCGGCCGCAGTGACACTCCGGCGCTCTCCCTCTACCAATGGACCCACTTCGTGGAAGGGGGCTGGCACCGCGAACTCGGCCCCGGCCAGCACCTCGATGCGAACCTGCAGTACGAATACGTCACCAACGACAACCAACCGGAAACGGGGATATTACCCCTCATCCCCGACTACAACTCTTCCCGCGCTAGCGGCTACCTGGCTTACCACCGCGAGCTCGACCGCTTTCAGTTTCACGCCGGCGCCCGCTACGATCGGCAACTGCTGGAAGCCATCACCATCAACCGACAGCTGCAGGATATTGAGCGCTTCGATCACGCCTATAACCTCCTCGGCGGCAGCGCCGAGGCCCGCTGGCAGATCACCGATGCGGTAAGCCTCCGCGCCGGCGCGACCTACCGCGAGCGCGCGCCGCAGATCAACGAACTCTACAGCGGGGGGCTTCACCAGGGCGTGAGCGGAATCGAGGAAGGGAACCGTGACCTCGGCGTCGAACGATCGCTCAAAACCTCCGCCAGCCTCTACCTGAGCGGCTCACGTATGGGGCTCAACGCGATCGCCTTCTACCAACCGATCAGCAACTACATCTTTTTAGAGCCGCAGAGTGAATTTCGCCTGACCATCCGTGGTGCTTTCCCGCTGTTCCAATACCGCTCCGTCGATGCCTTATTATACGGTGTGAATTTGCAGGGGTACTACCAGATCAACGAGACGCTCAAGCTGACCGGTGCACTGGCGCAAGTTCGCGCCACCGAACGGCGGACGGGGGCGGGGCTGGTATTCATCCCACCCCTCAACTTTCGCGGCGGCCTGCAATACCGCCCCGACGGCCGGTGGAGCGGCTGGGAGTTCAGCTCGGAAGTATACGTGACCTCCCGCCAAAATAACCTCGAGCCGGAGCAGGACTTCCTCGCGCCCCCCACGGGTTATGCGCTGTGGGGCCTTTCCGTCCACTACGACTGGCCGTTGAGAAATGAACGCTCCCTCAGCCTACGCTTGGCCGGCACGAACATGCTCAACACCCGCTACCGGGATTATCTGGACCGCCAGCGGTATTTCGCCGACGCGCCGGGGGCGAATGTTGAGTTCGGGGTGGCTTATGAATGGTGACCGGCCTACAACCGCCGACGCCGCCGGCCCGAGGTCACGTTGTACTCCGCTACGATATTCACCATATCCTTGTAACGGTACCCCTTCTTACCCACGCGCTTGGCCAGCTCGGGGTTGGTCTGCTCCATAAACTGCCGCAACCGCTTTTTGTAGCCGACGCGCGGAACGGGCAGGATCTCCCCCCGCTTATTGACCAGATAGTAGGCGGGCGGCGGGTCGGCGAACAGCCGTAGCATACTATCGTCGACGTAGCGATCGCTGCCGTCGGGGAGGCCGTACAGGCTGATGTGGCGGCCCGAGGCCAGCTCACGCAGGAAGTACCACTGCCCCGCGAAAAAGCGACTGATGAAGCGAATGCTCTGCCCGTCCTCATTAAACCCGAAACCCTTCACGAGCATGGGGTGGATGGAGTAGACGTCACCGAAATCGTTCGTGAACGTGATGTAATTCCCCGTGGGGCTGTACTCGATCAGGTTAAAATAACCGGTAAGCTGGTGGTTGTCCTTAGTCAGTAAAAATCCGCGGTAGTCCTCGGCGCACAGTGAAAGACTGAAGAACGCTACCAGTAGTAAAGTGTGGAAGTAGCGCATACACAGGCATTTGTAGCCGTAAAATAGCGAGAACGACTGTATGTTGAGGGTAAAGCTGACATTTTTGTCGCCTGATGCAATAAATTGTCATTGCGCCAGCGGCTCCACGGCACCTTTCAGGTCGGAGTACGTATTGAACGCTCGCCGGTACACATAGCGCAGCTCGCCCTTATAGATGACGGTCGTCGGCAGGGAGCCGCTCCACACGCGGTCCACGGTCTTTCCCCAGCTCGCATCGTTCGGGTCGGTCAGGATGATGGCGGGCAGGTCCGGTGCTTTGGTTTGCAGGATCTCCGGCGCGCGCTTTAGCCCCGCTTCTTTCCGATCCAGACTGACCGTAATTACCCGCAGGGGCATGCCGGAGTTCGCGAGTTGATTCAGAAGCGGTAGTTCTTCCAGGCAGGGCGCGCACCAACTGGCCCAAAAGTTGATAACGTAAGTGGTATCGGTCTGCTCGAACAGGGAGGCGATCTCCTTGAATTCCGCGTATTGCACCGGTTTTTCCGCGGTACCCAATAAAGGCAGCGGTTCACTCTTTTTTGCGAGTTCGCAGGTGCATAGCACCGTAAAGAGGAGCAGGGCTAAAACGAACCTAAAGCATCTCAACCTCTCCGGAGCCAAGGTGATAGTAAGCGGGGACGATCTTGAGTTTACCACCCTCTACCGCATCGCGGATAATTGCCGAGCGGTTTTTAAGCTCCGTCGCCGTCAGCTCGGCGTTCTTTTTGACGATGTCGTTCACCGAGGCATCTTCCTTGGAGGCAGCCAGGGCGGGGGCTACGTGGGCGAGTAGGTGGTTGAGGTTGTATCCGTTGTCTCCACCACCGACGGCGGCCGTGACGGCGCCACAACTCTCGTGGCCCAACACGACGATTACCGAGGTACCGATGTGCGCTACCGCGTACTCGATGCTGGCGATGCTGGAGCTGTTAGCGACGTTACCGGCTACGCGGCAGACGAACAGCTCGCCCAGGCCGGCATCGAAGGCGAATTCCGGAATGACGCGGCTATCCGCGCAGGAGAGGATGATGGCGTATGGGTCCTGGCCGGAGGTCAGTTCCTTGCGGCGGTCGCTGTTCTGAAGTTTGCCGTCGAGTTTGTCGCTTACGAATCTTTCGTTGCCCTCCTTCAGTCGGCTAAGCACCTGGTCAATAGTCATAATCGTGAATCTGTTTTCTTTCGCTGTGTGTCTTGCTTAAGTGAACCCCCTCGTATTTGTTCATTACGGGCGTCCGTTGCGGGGTAACACGCAAACTTTCAACAAGTACTGTGCATAACTATTTGTTTGAAAGGACCGTTTTCTCCCTACCTTGCCAGGCAACAAATTATAAACCTCCAAGCCCTTCGTCTGACGTCAGACGAGCGTAGCGAGCGGATATCCGCGGTAGCAAGAATCGTATATCGAGAATCGCCCACCGCATATCGCACATCATTTATAATGCCGGAATTCTGCCACCTTCACTGCCACACCCAATACTCTTTACTCGACGGCGCGGCCGAGATCGGGACGATGATGGACAAAGCCGTGGCGGACGGCATGAAGGGCGTCGCCCTGACCGACCACGGCAATATGTTCGGCGCCTTCAAGTTCGTCAACGAGGCGCGTAAGCGGAACATCAAACCCATGATCGGGTGCGAATTCTACCTCGTGGAAGACCGCCACAAAAAGGCCTTTTCCCGTGCCGCCGGCGAGCGGGACAAACGCTACCACCAGCTGATGCTGGCCAAAAACAAAGAGGGTTACGTCAACCTCTCCAAGCTTTGCTCGAAGGGCTACATCGAGGGGCTGTACGGTAAGTACCCCCGCATCGATAAGGAGCTCATCAAAATGCACCACGAAGGCCTCATCGTCACGAGTTGCTGTATCGGCGCCGAAATCCCCCAACTCCTCATCGCCGGTAAGGACGAGGCGGCCGAGGAAGCGCTGAAGTGGTGGCTCGACATCTTCGGGGAAGATTACTACATTGAAATCCAGCGGCACCGCGGGCTCGACAACATCGACTTCGGTAAAGACCGGGAAGGCAACACCATCTACTCCGGCAAGAGCCAGGAGGACGTCAACCAGAAGCTACTCTTCCTGGCCAGCAAGTACAACGTCAAGGTGATTTGTACCAACGACAGCCACTACGTCGAAGAGGAAGACTGGATGCCCCACGACATCCTCCTCTGCGTTAATACCGGTAGCCTGAAAGACGACGACAAGCGCTTCAAGTTTTCCAGCTCCGACTTCTACTTCAAGCAGCAGGCCGAGATGGCCCAACTTTTCCACGACCGGCCGGATTCGGTGGCTAACACGATGGAGGTTTACGACAAGATCGAGGTCCTGGAGCTGGCCAGCGACGTCCTCCTGCCCAACTTCCCCATGCCGGCGGAGTTCGAGACGCAAGACGACTACCTCCGCCACCTCACCTACGAAGGCGCCAAAAAACGCTACGGCGAAATCACCGAAACCACCCGCGAACGCCTCGACTTCGAGCTGAGCGTCATCAAGCAGTCCGGCTACCCCGGCTACTTCCTCATCGTGCAGGACTTCACCACCGCCGCCCGCAACATGGGCGTCAGCGTCGGGCCCGGCCGGGGGTCGGCCGCCGGTTCGGCCGTGGCTTACTGCGTCGGCATTACCAACGTCGACCCCATCAAATACGACCTGCTGTTCGAACGTTTCCTCAACCCGGAGCGGGTAAGTATGCCCGATATCGATATCGACTTCGATGACGTCGGCCGCCAAAAGGTGATCGATTACGTCATCGATAAGTACGGCCAGGAGCAGGTCGCCCAGATCATCACCTACGGTACGATGGCCGCTAAGTCTTCCCTGCGCGACGTCGGCCGCGTAATGGATATTCCCCTCAGCGAGGTAGACCGGGTCGCTAAGTCCTTCCCCCAAACGCTGGGTGCCAGGCTCAACGACGTCCTCGCCCCCGGCGACATCCACCCGAAGCTCAAAAACAAACTGAATTCCGACGACGCCGAGCGCGCCTATGCCTTCCGCGACCGCGCCGCCCAGTCCGACGACATCGGCGAAATGATTCGCCTGGCCATGAAGTTGGAAGGGTCGATCCGTAACACCGGCGTTCACGCCTGTGGCGTCGTCATCACCCCCAGTAACATCACCGAGCACGTCCCCGTTACGGCGGATAAGGACACGGGGATGTACGTCTCCCAGTTCGACAACTCGGTGGCCGAAGACGCCGGCCTCCTCAAGATGGACTTCCTGGGCCTCAAGACCCTGACGATCATTAAGGACGCCATCCGCATGATCGAGGAAAACCACGGTGTCAAGATCGACGTCGACGACCTTCCCCTGGACGACCAAAAGACCTACGCCCTCTTCCAGCGTGGTGAGACCAATGGCATCTTTCAGTACGAAAGCGGGGGGATGCAGAAGCACATGAAAAATCTCAAACCCACCACGTTTGACGATTTGATTGCGATGAACGCGCTTTACCGGCCGGGGCCATTAGAGTATATTCCTTCGTTCATCGAGCGGAAGCACGGGCGAGAACAGATCCGCTATACCCTCGAAGCCGAGGAAGAATACCTACAGGAAACCTTCGGAATTTACGTCTACCAGGAACAGATAATGCTCCTGAGCCAGAAGATCGCCGGCTTTACTAAAGGCGAGGCCGACACCCTGCGTAAAGCGATGGGCAAGAAGAAAAAGGAGGTCCTCGATAAGATGTACCCGCAGTTCATCAAGGGCGGCGGCGAAAACGGCCACCCGGAGGATAAACTGGAGAAGATCTGGAAAGACTGGGAGGCCTTTGCTTCCTACGCCTTCAATAAATCGCACTCTACCTGTTACGCGCTCGTCGCCTACCATACGGCCTGGCTCAAAGCGCACTACCCGGCGGAGTACATGGCGGCCGTACTCACCCACAACAAATCCGACCAGGGGAAACTCACCTTCTTCCTGCGGGAGTGTAAGCGAATGGAAGTCGACGTACTCGGCCCCGACATCAACGAATCGCAGGCCGACTTCGCCGTCAATAAACAGGGCGCCATCCGGATCGGGATGACGGCACTGAAGGGCGTCGGTGAAGGGCCCGTAGAAGCCATCCTCGAAGCCCGGGCGGGTGGCGATTTCGATGACCTCTACGATATGCTGCTGCGCGTGGAGCCGGGCTCGATCAACAAACGGGTGCTCGAAGCGCTCGTCGACGCCGGTGGGTTCGACTGTTTCGAGCAAATGCACCGGGCGCAGTATTACGCCCCTACCAATAAGTTCGACTCCTACCTGGAGGACGCGGTGCGGACGGCCAACGGTACCCGGGCGCGAAAAGCCGAAGCCGCCGCTAGCCTATTCGCCGCCGTGCAGGAGGAGATCTCCGTCGCCCCCCCTACCCCGCCGGAGGCAACTCCCTTCCTACTCCCCGAAAAACTGCAACGGGAAAAAGACATCACCGGCATCTACGTGTCCGGCCACCCGCTGGATGGCTATAAGTTGGAGATCGAGAATTTCGTCACCTGCTCGCTCTGCGACCTGGACCCGGCGCGTTACGGCCGCTCCACGGTACGCCTGGCGGGGATGCTGACCGATGCCAACCACCGCGTTAGCAAGAACGGTAACGGCTGGGGCATCTTTACCCTGAGTGACTACGACGATTTCATCGAGTTCAAACTCTTCGGGGAAGATTACCAGAAATACCACCACGTCCTGCAGCAGGGGACGGCGGTGTTCGTTACGGCGGGCTACAAAAAATCCTGGAACAGCGACGACCTCGAACTGAACGTTACCGACATCAAACTTCTCGAAGGCGTCGGGCGGGAAATGACCGAGGCCATCGTCCTGAAATTCCCCATCCTGGCCGTAACCCCCGAGCTGGTACGGGACCTGGATGCCCTCTGCCAGCGCTTCCCCGGCCAGCAAAAATTACGGATGGTCTTTATCGACCCCGACGAGCAGATGAAGCTAAAGATGTTCTCCCTCAAACGCACCGTCGACGCGGACTCGGAGTTCATCACCGCGGTAGAACGGCTGGGGGTAACGTACGACGTGCAACGGGGGCGGATGGCCGGGTAGCGGCGGTATCCTCGCTTTGCTCGCTCTCCTGACGGCCCGGCCCGAAACGGTGATCCCCGATGTAGGGCAGCCGCCTCATCCGGTGCACCTCTACGCTCGGGAAGCCGAAATCCAGGCTTATCGTACCCCGGAGTTCGTAGATGCCCTGCCCCTCGAAGGGGTAAGCCCGAAAGCTATCCGGGAAGTGGACGGTATCGAAGTAGTTCCCCCGCTCGTCGAGCCAGCAGCCGAAGCTCATACGGTCTCCCTTAATGGTGGGCACCACCTTATCGCAGACGAAGTAAGCACGGGCGTGTAGGCGATGCCCCTCGCGCAGGCCGGCCAGTATTCCGAGGGCTTGGCGTACCCCCCAGCTGTTCACGTGCTTGCGAACGGTAGCCGTGGCGGGGCTGACTTCTTCCGTCAGCAGGAAGGGGGAGCAAAGCGGGAAACCCAGCAACTCCAATTCATCGAAGGCTTGCTCCAGCTGAGCACCGTCCAGCAGGTGGCCCGGCCGATGGTTGGGGGAATGGTCGAGGCGAAAGTGTGCCTCCGCCCGCGGCCGCGCGAAAAGCTTGTTCTCGTGCCCCCGCTCTTTGTGAGGGTCGAATACGGCGTTCTTCTCCCACAGCAATTCCGATTTGGTACAACCGGCGAACTGGAAGCCCCCGCAACGAACCAGCAGTTCGAGTTGACTGTCGGATACCTTCGTTCTGGCGCAGAAGTCCGTGAGGGAGCGGTAATGGCCGTTGCGGTGGCGCTCCGCGATCAACTCCAGTACGAGGCCTTCCTGCACGCCCTTTACGTGGATGAAGCCCAGGTGTACGTTCTTACCGTCGAGGGTGGTGAGGTATTCGGAGTTATTCACGCAAGGGGGGTGGATGAGGGCGCCGTCTAACCGGGCTTCGTGGATGTAAAATTCCGTTCGGTAGAACCCCCCGAAGTTGTTGATGACACCTACGATGAACTCCAGCGGGTAATAGGCCTTGAGGTACATCGACTGGAAGCTCTCCATGGCAAAGCTCGCCGAATGCGCCTTACAGAAGCTGTAGCCGGAAAAGGATTCTACCTGCCGCCATACCTCCCGGGCCATCTCGTTCGGATGCCCGCGCGCTTCGGCACCGGCGAAGAATTTGTGGCGTAGCTCATCGAAGGTGTCCTTATTATGGCGCTTACCGCTCATGATGCGGCGGAGCACGTCGCTTTCGTCCAGGTTCAGCCCGGCGAAGTGGTGGACGATCTTCATCACGTCTTCCTGATAGACCATTACGCCGAAGGTTTCACTGAGCTGCTCTTCGAATACGGGGGCGATGTACTCGAAGCTCTCCGGGTAGTGGAAGCGGTGGATGTATTCTTTCATCATCCCCGATTTGGCCACCCCCGGGCGGATGATGGAAGAGGCGGCAACCAGGTGCACGTAATTATCGCACGCCAGTTTGGTAAGTAAGCTGCGCATCGCCGGGCTCTCGATGTAAAAGCAACCCAGCGCCGTACCGCTTTTAAGCATTCCCTTCACACGGGGGTCCTGCTTGACTTTACCCAGGTCGTAGATGTCCACGGCTTCGCCCCGGTTGTGCTTGATCAGCTCCAGGGTAGAGCGTAGGTGCCCCAGGCCCCGCTGGCTGAGCACGTCGTATTTGTGCAAACCGGCTTCCTCTGCGTGGTACATATCGCAGTGGGCAACGGGAAAGCCCTTTGGCATTAACCGCTGGGCGGTGTGGTAATGGATGGGCCGCTCGGTGATCAGGATGCCCCCGGCGTGAATACTCAGGTGATTCGGCAAACCGATGATGCCCCGCGCGATGCGGACGATCTCCGCCAATTTTTCGTCTTCCTCCGCCATACGGACGGGGTCGATGACCAATTGGTCGACCTCTCCCTTAGGCAACCCGAAGGCCTTGGCCACCTCCCGCAGGGCGGCTTTCCCCTTGAACGTCGAGTAAGTGGCCAGCAGGGCGGTATACTCTTCTCCGTAGCGCTTGAATACGTAGTCGATGACGTCGTCACGCTCATCCCAACTAAAGTCGATGTCGAAATCCGGGGGGCTGGCCCGGTAGGGGTTGATGAAGCGTTCGAAGTACAGGTCGAGCTCGAGGGGGTCTACGTCGGAGATCCCCACGGCGAAAGCAACGATGGAGTTGGCCCCGGAGCCGCGCCCTACGTGCTGGTAGCCGCTTACCCGTGCGTAGCGGACGATGTCGTAGGTGATCAGGAAGTAAGCGGCAAACTTCTGCGAATGGATTACTTCCAACTCCCGCTCCGCCCGGGCGTAGGCGGCCTGGTAGCGACCCTCCGTCGGGTAACGGCGCTTTAACCCTTCGAAGGTCAGCTTCCTGAGCAGGGCCAGATCGCTCACCCGCTTGCCCGTAAACGTCTGGCGGTTGACCAGAATGCCGGTAGCCAATTTTGCGGCATCGCAGGCGTCGGTGAGGCCTCGGGTGTTACGCAGCAGCTGGGGGTAGGCGGCGTAGCAATGGGTCAGTTCGGCGGGCGGGCGCAGTCGGTCGCCGGGGTGGGCCAGGTCTTTCGGGCTTAGTTTGGTGTGCAGTGTGTTCAGATCGATAGCTCGTAGGATGCGGTGGCGGTCGTAATCCTCTTCCGTAACCCCGACGGCGGGGGCCAAAGCCACCAGTTTGTGCTGATGCTTGAGCAGCTCGTGCCGAAAGAGTGCGTTGACGTGCTGGGGGCGAATACCAAGAAATTCGTTCTTGCGAAAATCCCGGATCGGCTTACTCAGGCGGGGGTAAACGATCCAGGTGTTCGGAAGCACGGGCGCGTGGGCCGGCAGCGGGGCGTCTTCCAACGAATGCTTACTGAGGAAGGCGCAAAGTACCTTCCACCCTTCCTCGTTGCGGGCGATGCCGGTGTAGAGCCATTCCCGCTCCCGCCAAAAAGAGATGCCCAGGATCGGTTTGATGCCCGCCTTACGGCAGCGGTTAATGAATTCTACCGCGCAACTGGTATTATTGATGTCGGCCAACACCAGCGTAGAGATTTCCCGCTCCTTGGCTCGCTCCACGAGCCGCTGAGGAGTAAGTACGCCGTAACGAAGGCTGAAGGCCGTATGACAAACCAGGTGCGCAATCGAAGGCAGGGCCTCGGCGGGGTTAATTGGAAAAACCATCTGTTGAGTGAGCTAAAATAAAAAACAATTATTCACAAAGTAACACCCACTAAGCCACTATTAAAACTTTTTGTTTTATAAATGAAGACATATAATTTGGCTTCCTATGTGACCGGCTTGTCGGTCACCCGTCAAAAGAGCGTCGGGAATCATCCGACAACGGTATTCAGCCTCCGTGGGGGTGATGACCAGCATCAACCCTACGTAGCCGTCAATCTGGATCTCTTTCACAGCTTCGAGCCCCCACCGGTTGGAAGCCGCACAAACGAGCTCGACCGATGAGTGCCAAACCGCATAATTTTCAGCGCGTCTTCCTTACCCGGCTACAATCGCGCTTCCGGTCGCGGAGCGAAATGGTACATAGTTTGGGTAAGACGCTGAACGTCGGCCGGGATGCCATCTACCGCCGGCTCCGGGGAGATACCGCCCTTACGGCCGATGAGCTGATGACGATCGCGGGGGAGTACCAGGTGCCCGTCGAGGAGCGGCGGCGAGAGGAGGTTCCGGCGCTCTATTACCACGCCGGCGTCCATACCATCACGAGCGACGAAAGCTACTTCGAAAACATCCGGGCGCAAACAAAGCACATGGTCGATCTACCCAATGTTTGGGTGAACTACGCGACGCCCGAGCTGCCGATCTTTTACGAACTGGCCACCCCCCTCCTACGCGCCTTTAAGATCTACGTCTTCGGAACGACTACCTGGGGGCTGAAGAAGTGGCGCAATACGCTGTTCACGCCCGATCTCATCTCCCCGAAGACGCACGCGTTGGTCGACGACATCCTGACCGATACGGCCCGCATCCCCGGCCGGGAGCTGTGGACGATCGGTATACTTGACGTGACGCTCCGCCAAATTTCGTACATGGCGAATCTCCACCGCTTTGCCTTCGAAAAGCACCTGCACCAGCTATTCGACGAGTTGGAAACGGTAGTGGATCATCTGGAGCAAATGGCCGGCACCGGAAAACGCTTCCCTCTCGGTGAGACGCCCGCCCCCCATAGCCCCGACTTTTACGTGTACCACAATGAGCTTTCGATTACGAACAACGCCGTACTGATCCGGTCTGACACCAAAGATTTTCTGTTCAGTACGCTGATCAACCCCAACTACGTGACTACCGAAGACCCCCGAATCATCCAGGCCGTAGACGACTGGTTCCAGTCTCTGACCAGTAACGCCAACGCGCTCAACGCAGCTGCCGGAAAATACAGCCAGCAGTACTTCAGCCGGTTACGCAGACAGGTAGCCGCTACGCGCGAACGGGTAAACCACGTAAATCTGATCTACTAACTTGTATGAAAAGCGGAACGGCCTTTACCGCCCATATCCGTACTATGGGGTTCTAAAGCGACCCCTCCGGCATATAAAGCGGGTAAGGGAAGAACTACCTACGCATATTAGCGAAAAAAATATACGTAGATAATTTAAATTTCGCACCCCCTCTTTTCGATACGTGATTATCTTTGTCGCGTTCACTAGAACAAGAATAGGTTTATTTTTCATGAGAGACGCTGTGGACAGCACAGTCGTATAGTAGACCCGGGCGCATTTCGCCTGGGTCTTTTTGATGTAGGGACAATCTTACGCAGAACAACAACCACCGGCCCACCAGCTGAGTTAAGCAGTGCACATGGAACCTATCCGTAAAGACCGACCCTCCCCGAAGTTATTCATCCTCATGACGCTTATCTACTTCGGAGCCTACTTCGGGCTGAAGTACGGGGTGTTCGGGGGCGCGCTGCCGTGGTACTATAACGCAGCGCTTATCGTAGCCTGCCTGAGTCTGGTGCTGGCTTTTCGCGCCCGCTCGGCTAAGGGAAGCTGACTACCTCCACCCATCTCTTTCCAGGCGCTCGTACTTTTCCGCAACGGCCGCGCGCAGACTCTCCTGGTAGGCAGCCATGCGGTCGCGCAGGGTCTCATCCCCCACCCCAAGGATACGGGCGGCCAGCAAGCCGGCATTCTTAGCACCATCCAGGGCAACCGTGGCTACGGGGATTCCGCCGGGCATCTGGAGGATAGACAGAACGGAATCCCAACCATCGATGCTGTTGCGTGACTTGATCGGTACGCCAATCACGGGTAAAGGTGTCAGTGAGGCAACCATCCCCGGCAAATGGGCCGCCCCGCCGGCGCCGGCGATGATTACGCGTACTCCCCGCCCGGCGGCTGCCTTAGCGTATTCGTACAAACGGTCGGGCGTGCGGTGTGCGCTGACCACGGTGACTTCGATCTCTACGCTCAGTTCGGTGAGGATTTCGGCGGCGGCACGCATGACCGGCAGATCGGAGTCGGACCCCATGATGATGGAAACCATAATAGATATTTAGGAGGGTGGCTAAATTTCGAAGTCGAGGGCCCGGCGGAGTACGGCCCCGTCGCGCTGCTTCGCGAGTTGCTTGTAAGCATCCTCGTTGAAGCGATAAAGGACCGCCGGCCGGTGCGCTACGTTTTTCTGGCGGCCGACCTCTTCCAGGATGCCGGTGCGTAGGATGCGCGTCCGGAAATTACGCTTGTTAAAGGCCTCGACGTTGAGGACCGTTTCGTAAAGCTGCTGCAACTGCCCGAGGGTAAACTCCTCCGGAAGCAGTTCGAAGCCGATGGGTTGGTAGCGGACCTTATTGGCCAGGCGCTCACTAGCTATGTCGATAATGTCGCTGTGGTCGAAGGCCAGGTCGGGGAGGTCGTCGATGGGGAACCATTCGGCCCGGGTAGCATCCGAGGCGGCGACGGCGGGGTGAGCCTGCAGGTTGACCAGGGAGAAGTAAGCCACGGAGATGACGCGGCCACGTGGGTCCCGCCCCGGGGCGCCAAAGGTGTACAGTTGCTCGACGTACAGGTCCTTCACCCCCGTCTCTTCCTCCAGCTCGCGCAGCGCGGCGGTCTCCAGGTTCTCATCCATATCTACGAAACCTCCCGGCAGGGCCCAGCTTCCTTTGTGAGGGTCACTACCCCGCTCGATGAGCAACAGCTTCAGCTGGCGGCCCCCGTCGTAACCAAAAACGACGATGTCAACGGTAACCGAGGGGCGGGGGTATTCGTACGTATGCATACTTAGTTTAGATATTGCGCTAAGGTAAGGGCTACGCTGGCGCGTACCCCGACCACAGAACGGTTAACGACGGTATTTTTGTAGTAAAGCCGCTTTTTCGCTAGACAAACGGTGGTCCGGCCCGGAAGGCACCGACAAACCGGACCACCGCTTCCACTGCCGCACGGCACGGTCGCGGGTCGCAGCGATTTCGGGGAACTCCATGACTTGTTCGCCCTTTAGGAAAACGGGTTCCAGCAAATCGTGGTTGCTCGTGGCGGGGAGTGCTTGCGGCGCTCCCCCCGCCGGGGTGAAGGAAGCGGACGGCATGCCGTTGAGCTCGTTGTACAGGACGCTCGCGGATGGCGTTCCGTCGGACTCGGCGTACCGACGGACGTTCAGCCGACCGGGGTAGCTGGTTTTGACGGCGGTTTCGGAGAGTTTGACCTTGGTGGCCCAGCTCCCATCTTCCTGCCGGAGGGCGGCCATTTTGTAGACGCCGCCGAGTGCCGGCTGGTCTTTGGAGGTGACGAGGTTCGTACCGATCCCCCAGGTATCGATCTTGGCGCCGCGTGCCTTCAGGTCGCGGATGGCGTACTCGTCCAGCCGGTCGGAGGCGACGATGCTGGCGCCCGGGAAGCCGGCCGCGTCGAGCAACCGGCGGGACTGGATGGAAAGGGCGACCAGGTCACCACTATCGAGTCGGATGCCAAGCATCTCGTGGCCGTTTTCCCGTAGGCGTAGACCGACCCGGATGGCTTTTTTGACGCCCTCGATGGTATCGTAAGTATCGACCAGGAAAACGCAGTTACCGGGCATGGCGGCGGCGTAAGCCTCGAAAGCCTCCATTTCGTTCGGGAAGGCCATCACCCAGGCGTGGGCGTGGGTGCCCTTCACGGGGATGCCGTAGTACCTCCCGGCCCAGACGTTACTCGTAGCATCACAGCCACCGATATAGGCGGCGCGGCTGGCCGTCAGGCCTCCGTCCAGCCCCTGAGCCCGGCGCAGCCCGAATTCCAAGACCGTATCCTCACCGGCGGCGGCTTTAATGCGGGCGGCCTTGGTCGCGATCAACGTACTGAAGTTCATCACCGTTAGCAGTGCCGTTTCCAATAGTTGAGCTTCTACTAACCTTGCTTCTACCCTCAATAATGGCTCCTGCGGACTCGCCATCATACCCTCCGGAATCGCGTGCACGTCCCCCGTAAAGCGTAGCCGCTGTAAATAATTGAGGAAGGGCTCGCGAAACATCGGCGCCCCGTTCGCATTTTTCAGCCGGCCGAGGTACTGAACGTCGTCCGCACTGAACCGCAGGCCGTTGATGACGTCCGCCGCCAGCGGCAACCCACAGGCCAGCGCGGCGGACTCCCCGAAGGGAGCGGAGCGGAAAAATAAGTGGAAGATCGCCCGCCGCTCGTGTACCTTTCGGTGATAATAGCCGGCGGCCATGGTGAGTTGGTACAAGTCCGTAGCCAACCCGAAGCCCGGGCGGTAGACAGAAGGAAAATGAGCGTTCGCCATCTTAGTTTAAAATTTAAGCAAAGCTAGTGGTTATTATGTTGCCCGGCAAATCTCGGTACGTTCGAATGCGACTTTCCTCTGAAAGACGCGCCAGGGTGATCGTGCTATTGATCGTTTTGACGGGGCTGCTACCATGGTCGGGTTGCGGCGACCGCACTCCCCCACCCCTCACGATCGCCGCCGCCTCCAGCCTGCAACCGGTACTGGAGGAGCTCCTACCCATGTACGCCGAAGAATGCGCGTGCAACCCCCGCGCCGTCTATGGCTCCTCCGGAAAGCTAACGGCTCAGATCACCGCCGGTGCCCCCTACGACGTCTTCCTATCCGCCGGCACCGGCTACGCGGATACCCTCTACGCCCGGGGCTTCGGAGCGGCGGCGGCGCGTAAGTTCGCCGACGGCTACCTCGTTGCCTGGGCGCTGGATACCACCCCCGATTTTCACTACATCCCCCGACTCTCCCTGCCCGGAAACGGGCGGCGGCTGCGCTACGCCATCGCTAACCCGGTTACCGCGCCTTACGGGCTGGCGGCGGAGCAATTTTTGAGAAACACGGATATGTGGCAGGCGCTGCAACCTCAGTTGGTGTACGGGGAGAGCGTGGGGCAGGCGGCGCAGTTCGTGCTTTCCGGCGCGGCGGGTGTGGGGTACGTCGCCCAGTCCATCCCGCTCGGTTTGCCGGAAGGGGAACGCGGGCGGATACGGCGGATTCCGGCCTCCCTCTGCCCGCCCGTTCCGAACAGTGCGTTAGTCGTCGTAAAGGAGGGCGGTACCCACCCCTCCGCCGGGTCATTCGTGGCCTTTCTCGCTTCCCCTACCGCCAGGCGGATCTTGGAGAAAAGCGGGTACCGCCCGGGGTAATTGTATTTTACCGCCGTATGGATTGGACCCCGATATGGCTGACGCTGCAACTGGCGGGTGTAACGACGGTAGTGCTATTCGTGACGGCGCTGCCACTGGCGTGGTGGCTGGCCAGAACGGAGAGCCGGTGGCGGCCTTTCGTCGAAGCCGTAGTCGCTTTACCGCTGGTACTTCCACCGACGGTGCTGGGCTTCTATCTGCTTTTGGCCTTTAGCCCCAATAGCGGCTTGGGTAGCTGGCTGGATGAGTACGTCGGTTTGCAGCTGGCCTTCTCCTTCCCGGGTTTGGTCATCGGTTCGGTGCTGTACAGTTTACCGTTTATGGTTCACCCCGTCCAGGCGGGCTTAAGGGGGCTGCCGCCGGTGCTTCGGGAGGCCAGTTACCTGATGGGGAGGTCGCGCTGGGAAACGCTCCGGTACGTCGAGCTTCCGAACATCACCCCCGCGTTGCTGGCGGCCGTCGTGCTGACCTTTGCGCATACGATCGGTGAGTTCGGGGTCGTACTGATGATTGGCGGCAACATCCCCGGGGAGACGCGGGTGGCTTCGATCGCGGTGTACGACCACGTAGAGGCGCTGGATTACGCAGGCGCCAATCGCTACTCTCTGGTGTTGTTCGCGCTCTCTTTCACGGTCCTGCTGGTCGTCTACTTACTCAACGGGCGTTCGTTGCGCCGGGTCGTCCTATGATGGAAGCCGCTCTGCACAAAACCTTGCCGGCGGGGGGTGGAGGAGAAGCCTTCCGGCTCGCCGTCGAGTTTACGCTGGGCGCGGAAGAGACGCTGGGGCTGTACGGGCCTTCGGGGGCGGGTAAGACCACGCTGCTCCGTTTACTGGCGGGCTTGATACGGCCCGACGGCGGCTACCTCCGGTTTGCCGGTGAAACCTGGGCGGACGCGGCGGGCAAGATTCACCTCCCCCCCGCAAAGCGTAGCGTCGGTTTCGTTTTTCAGGATTACGCGCTTTTCCCCAATATGACGGCACGGGAGAATCTCGCTTACTCCCGTGGCGACCGAAACGGCGCTATCGAGATCGACGAACTGATCGACGTATTCGGGCTTAGTACCTCGGCCGACCGGCGGCCAGGGCAGCTTTCCGGCGGGCAGCAGCAACGGGTAGCCCTAGCCCGCGCGATCGCGCAACGGCCCCGCTTATTGCTACTGGACGAGCCACTGGCCGCTTTGGACGAGCGGCTGCGGGAAGAACTACAGCGGTACCTGCTGACCATTAGGCGACGGTTCGCTATCCCGACGGTCCTCTGCTCACACCACGCCGAAGAACTACGGCGGCTGTGCGACCGGGTGATGGTGCTGGAGGGCGGTCGTGTTATGCACGTAGGTACTCCGGCAGACTATTTCCCGGATAAATCCACCCCGGATGCGGTGGTCGAAGCGGTCGTGGAGCGGGTCACCAATCCCAATATATACTTGCGTGTCGGCCAGGATCAGATAGTAGTTCCTAATAATGGGAGACATCCCAACTTACATAGCGGTGGGCGAATCCGAATCACGCTGACGGACGAGGGGGTCCGGCTTTTGTAGCGCCCCGCATAAGCGTGCACCAGCGAAAAATCGCAAGCTTCCGTCCCCCAAACCGTTACCTTTGTGGCCCACAACTGTCATAATACCAAAAGCCACAAACATGGGTCCTGAAGCCTACGACAAACTCTGGAAACTGATCGGTCTACGCTACGCCAGCCACCCCTGGCACGGCGTTGAGATCGGTACGCGCGCCCCGGAAGTACTGACCTCATTCATCGAAGTCATTCCAAGCGATACGGTGAAGTACGAAATCGACAAGAAGAGCGGTTTTCTCAAGATCGACCGGCCGCAGAAGTTCTCCAATATCGTTCCGGCACTGTACGGCTTCGTTCCTCAGACTTACTGTATGGATGAGGTAGCCGCTTACTGTATGGACAAAACCGGCCGGGAGAACATCGTCGGCGACGGTGACCCCCTCGACATTTGCGTACTGACCGAACGGGAAGTCACCCACGGTAACATCATCGTTAAGGCCCGCCCCATCGGTGGCTTCCGGATGCTGGACGGCGGTGAGGCCGACGACAAGATCATTGCCGTACTCGAGAACGACGAGGTGTACGACGACTGGAAGGACATAACGGACATCCCCAGCGCCATCCTGAATCGCCTGCAACACTACTTCCTCACCTACAAACAACTCCCCGGTGAGCCGCCCAAGTGCGAGATCACCCACATCTACGGTGCCGCCGAGGCAAAGGAGGTCGTCCAGGCCAGCCGCCGCGACTACCAAGAGCACTACGGTAACCTGGAAGCGGTAATGTCCAGCACGCTCATGGAAGCGATGGCATTCGGCAACCGGCGAGACTCAATCCTGCACGAACTGTAGCCCCCCCGTCGGTTTACATGCCGATAACCGCCCCTTCGGCCAGGACGAAGACGCGATCCGTCACCCGGGCTTCTACTTCCGCACAGCCGGTAAACTCCCCGAAGGCAGGTAGTATCCCCGCCTGGGGGCCAAAGAAGAAAGCCGGTAGTTTCATGGTACTGCCCGCACGGTCCACGAGCCGCACGCAGGGGTGGATGTGCCCGTAAATATTATAGGCCCCTTCCGGCAGTTCGTCTTCCTCAAGCGGGTGGTGGCTTAAGGCCAGGTTCCCGATCACGAGGATTTCCGGCTGCAGTTTCATGCAGGATTCGGCGTAGTCGCCGGCGGAAAGAATATCGTGGTTACCCGGCACGAGCTCGAAACTGACGTGATCGTATTCGCAGAGGTAATCGCAGAACATTCGCCACACGTGGTTGCGGTCGCTGTGGAAGAGGTCGCCCAAAAAAATCACGCGCTCGGGCTTACAATCTTCGATGATCGTATCCAGCCGGCTAAAGTTGACGTCGGCCACTTTACGCGGGACGGGGATGCCGGATTTACGGAAGTGAGCCCCCTTACCCAGGTGCAAATCGCTCAGCAACAACGCTTTTTCGGCCGGCCAGTAGATGGCCTTTTGCGGGTGCAATAGCAGCCGGTTGCCGTAGATGTACACTTCTTCCATGATCGGTAGCAAAAGTAATCAGCGAAAGACGTTTTGTGGTAAAATAATCGTCAGATGCACTGCTTTTTCGGCGCGTCTTACCTTACCGCCACATGTACCGTAAGATACTGATCGTTCGCTTTTCCTCCATCGGGGATATCGTGTTGACCACGCCCGTCATCCGCTGCGTAAAAGAACAGACGGGGGCGGAGGTACACTTCCTGACGAAGGCGGCGTACGCGGGCATCGTCGAGGCGAACCCCTACGTCGATCGCGTGATCAGCATCAAAAAGGATTTAAAAGAAATTGCGAGGACGCTGGTGCAAGGTTCGTACGATGGGTGCATGGATTTGCACGGCAACCTGCGGACGTTGGAGTTAAAAGCACGTTTGAAGCTCTCCCCGAACCGGGTGAAGATCACGACTTTTGACAAACTGAACATCGAGAAGTACTTGCTTACGCAGTGGAAGGTCGACCGCATGCCCGCCACCCACATCGTGCAACGCTACCTGGCCGCGGCGGCCCCCTTCGGCGTCCGAGACGACGGAAAAGGGCTGGACTACTTCATCCCGCAGCCCGACCGGGTGGACCTCGAAGCGGAAGGCTTACCCCCGCACTACCTGGCTTTCGTCATCGGGGCGGCCCACGCCACCAAGCGACTGACCGAACCCCAGATCCGCCGCTTTTGCGAACGCCTCCCCTCCCCCATCGTACTGCTGGGCGGGCCGGCGGAAAAAGAACTGGGGGGCCGAGCGGCCCTGGGTTTACCCCATGTAGTCAATGCCTGCGGCCGCTACAAACTAGCCGGCTCGGCGGATCTGGTGCGGCAGGCGGCCGTCGTCCTCACGCACGATACCGGCCTGATGCACATCGCCGCCGCCTTCCGCAAACCCATCGTGAGTGTGTGGGGCAATACCGTACCCGCCTTCGGTATGTACCCTTACCTCCCAGGCCACGAAGACGCGGAGGAGGCACGGCGGCACGAAGTGCCCGGCCTGGCCTGCCGCCCCTGCTCGAAGATCGGCTACGCGGAATGCCCACAGGGGCACTTTCGCTGCATTGAGGAGCAATCCGTCGAGGCTTTAGTCGCTCAGTGTAAGAGCCTCCTCCGGGCCAATGGTTGATCGTGAAGCACTCGGTACGGCCGCCCGATCGAAAACAGAATCAGACGGGTCGATTAGTTACGGTCGAAGCGCAGTTCCTGAAGCAGGATATTATTGCCGCGTTTGGCGACGTAAACGTACACGCGGTAGTTCCCCTTATCGGTCGTGAGCGTACCGATGCAGTATTCGGCGTCGTCGGCTTTCGAAGCACCCTGGTGGACTTTCCCGAAGCTCGTCTTGGTGAATCTGCCGAAAAAGGCGCGCAGTGCACTGGCGGCGTCACTGCGGGAGTAAACATCCTCGGTATCGAGTATCCTGAGCTCCAACTCCTCACCCATCGCGGCCACCAAAGCCTCCACGTTAGCCTTACCCACCGCGTCGCAAACACCGGATAAGGATACGGGCGTCTGATCGCTTACGGGGGCCGTACTAAAAATTAATCCAGAGAGAAGCAGGAATAGCATTTTCATAGTCCGTGGGTTAATGTAGGCTCGGATCTCGGGTAGGGATCCTGCGGTAAATCTACGTAATTATGACGCTGCAGTTTTCATACCGTCACTTATACAATACCCCGAAAACGCCACCTTAACGTACGTGATTGTAGGGTTCACGTTAAATAACCAGCTCTAAATCAGGCTACTCTACCACGCGTTTTTCAACGGGGGAAGTGCGCCGGACGGGCCGGCGGGCACCTTCGAATCGGCCGTGAAAACACTGTACCTTCGCCGGTGAAGAATCCCGCAAAATGACCGATAACAAAGCTTTTCTGATCATCCTCGACGGATGGGGTATCGGAGATCGACCCGAAGACGACGCGATCGCCCAGGCACGCACGCCCAACTATGACCGCATCCATGCGGCCTGCCCGCACGCAACCTTAGTCACTTACGGAGAGGAAGTGGGGCTGCCCGAAGGGCAAATGGGTAATTCGGAAGTCGGCCACCTGAATATCGGCGCCGGTCGCGTCGTTTACCAAAATTTTGCGCGCATCAACAAGGCCATCCGGGAGGGCACCCTCGAAAAAATGGCCGTTTTGCAGGATGCCCTACGCTTCGCTTCGCAAAACGACAAGAACATTCACCTGATCGGGCTGGTCAGCGACGGGGGCGTCCACTCCCACCTCAATCATCTACTACGGCTGACGGACATCGCTACCGAAGCAGCCGGTAGCCGAGTCTTCGTACACGCCTTTACCGATGGGCGGGACGTGGCCCCTACCTCCGCCACCGGCTACCTCGAAACCCTGACGGATCACATTTCCGGTAACGGTGCCCGCCTCGCCTCCGTCGTCGGGCGCTTCTACGCTATGGACCGAGATACCCGTTGGGAGCGTATCCAGCAGGCTTACGACCTGCTCGTGCACGGCAAAGGTGAAGCGAGCTCGGACGTAATAGCTACGCTGAACGAACGCTACGCCGAGGGCCAGACCGACGAGTTCATCCTGCCCATCATGGCCGCTGACCCGGACGGTAGCCCGGTCGCGACCATCAAACCCGGCGACGTCGTCATCAATTTCAACTTTCGCACCGACCGGCCCCGCCAAATCACCCGTGCACTCACCCAGGAGGCCTTTCCGGAGTATGGCATGCAGCCGGTGCGGGACGTTCGCTACGTCTGCCTGACGCAGTACGACGAGAAGTTCGTCGACGTGGAGGTCTTGTTCACCCCCGACGATCTTACGCAAACGATCGGAGAAGTCGTTAGCAACGCCGGGAAGACGCAAGTACGGATCGCCGAAACCGAGAAGTACGCACACGTGACCTTCTTTTTCAGCGGCGGGCAAGAAGACGAGTTCCCCGGGGAGCGACGACTGCTTATCGACTCGCCGCGGGACGTAGAAACCTACGATGAAAAGCCGGAGATGAGCGCCTACGGCATCCGGGATGCCATCGTTGGGGATATACGAGCGAACGCCCCGGATTTCATCTGCCTAAATTTCGCTAACACCGATATGGTCGGCCACACCGGCATCTGGGGTGCTGCCATATCCGCTGCCGAAATCGTCGACGGCTGTTTGGGAGACGTTCTCGAGGTAGCCAAAGAAGAAAACTACCACGTACTGGTCATCGCCGACCACGGGAACTCCGACGTCATGCGCAACGCCGATGGGAGCGTACATACGGCGCATACGACTAACCCCGTCCCCGTGATCTACGTCGGCCCGGACGCCAACGTCCGCCTGCGCACCGATGGAAAGCTGGGTGACGTGGCCCCGACGCTGCTCCAATTCATGGGCATTGCCCAGCCGGCCGTAATGACTGGTCGATCACTGTTGCAGGAGATGTCAGTCTAAACTTCACTACCGAGCGATTCGCGAAAGGCCGTCGGGCTGGCACCTACCACTTCCTTAAAGCTGCGGCTGAAGTGCTGCGTTGTTTTGAAGCCGGTCCGGTAGGCAACTTCACCGACGGCGAGCTCCGTCTGCTCCAATAGTTGACGGGCCCGGCCGATGCGCAGTTGCTTGATGAATGCTTTAAGGGGCAGGCCGGTGAGTGACTTGACCTTGGTATAACATACCGAACGGCTGACGGCCAACCGGCGTAAAAGATCGTCGGTACTTAGGTCCGCATTGTCCATGTTCTCCTCTACGAACCCACGCAGCGTACGTAGGAATTCAGCATCGGCGTCAACGGCGGTGAGCACCCCTTCGTCCAGGGCTTCCGGTTGGCTTAACCAGCGGCGGCGGGCGGCGTCGAGGGTAGTCAGGGTGTTTTCGATCTTGCTACGCACGTGGTCCAGATCGAAGGGCTTGAGTAGAAAATCATTAGCCCCGGCATCCAGTGCGGCGATGCGCGCCGCATCGCTGTGGCGGGCGGTCAGCAGCAAGACGGGTAGATGACTCGTCAGTGGGTCCGCTTTGAGCGACCGGCAAAGGTCCACTCCATCCAGGCCCGGCATCATCAGATCCGTCAGCACCAAATCGGGTTGTAGCTGCCTGGCAAGATCGAGGGCGGTGGTACCCTCCGGCGCTTCCGTGACGCGGAATCGCCCTTCGCAACCGATGCGAAGGAGTTGGCGGATGTCGGCATCGTCGTCGACTATCAATAAGTGAGGAAGGTTAACGTTACTAGCGGCGGGCAGGACTGCCTCGCCGCCGCTTTCGTCATTCTTACCCGCAAGCTCGACGACTGCGGGTTGCACGGGTAGCGTACAGATAAAGGTCGTTCCCTCTCCGATGTCGCTGAGGCATTCGATCTGCCCCCCGGCTAATTCTACGTACTGGCGCACGATGGAGAGCCCTACGCCCGACCCATCCGCGTGCTCTCCGTTCTCGCCGCGGTAGAAGCGTTCGAACAGGTATTGTTGTTCGTCCTTGGGTATGCCGGGCCCGTTATCGGCCACTTCGATACGCAGTTGTCGGCCCGCCTCGCCTACGGCCGCTAGTTCGGCGCTAAAACGGACCGCGCCCCCGTCTTGCGTGAATTTCAGGGCGTTCGAAATCAGGTTAGTGCAGATGCGGTCCAGCACTTCGGCGCTGTAAGTCAGGCGGATAATCTCCCGGGGTAACGAAACCTGCAGTTCGATACCGGCCTCGCCCGCCTGCGACTGGAATGAATCGGCCAGCATGCGCAAGTAGCCGAATACGTCACCTTCCTCGAGCTGTAACTCCGGCGTTGCGTTCTCTACCCGTTGCACGTCGAGTAGACGGTCTACGAGGCGACGCAGGCGGCCGATGTTTCGTTCCATCAATTCGTACAACCGTTGCCGCTTCGTAGCCTCGAGCTCGCCCCCCTTCATCAACTCCGTCAGCGGGCCGCCGATCAGGGTAAGCGGCGTGCGTAATTCATGGCTGACGTTGACGAAAAAGCGGGCTTTGCTATCGGCCATTTCGCGCGTATTCTCCGCCCTTATGCGGGCGATGGCCACGGATTGCTGTAGTGCCGCCTGGCGCTTCAGGAACCGCCGGTAGCCGTACAGGCCGGCACCGATCAACAATAAATAGGCCAGATAAGCGGGCCAGCTGGAATACCAGGGGGAAGCAACTTCGAGCGTCACGGCGGTGGGCTCGGAGAACTCGAGCCCGTTCTTCAGGGCCGCTCGAAACTCCATCCGGTGGTCACCGGGGGGGAGGTGGTAGAGGGTGTATCGTGGCAGTTCGCCGTCGATGTCCAACCACTCGTCCTGTAGTGGGAGTAGGCGTGCCTGATAGCGTACGGCCTCCGGGTGGGGGAAGTAAAGCGTGCTCAGATCGATAGAAACCCCCAGGTTATCGTGCGGTAAGGAAAGGGCCGCGGAGGGTGGCAGTTGAATATTATTACGACGCCCGTCAGGTTCGAAGACCTCGACGTTGGAAATCACCGGGGCGGAAAGCATCGGCGGGTCGGTCAGCGCATCCGGGTCGAAGCTTAAAAAACCGTTGTCGTAGCCGAAAAGCAGACGCCCGTCCTGCAAGCGCGTAGCGGCGTTTCGGCGAAATTGCTT
>OY764720.1:0-14067 GCA_963668285.1 uncultured Lewinella sp.
ATTCCGGCGGCTCCTGGCTCCTGGTTTACCCAAATGTAAAGTCAACGTAAAGCCACAATTCTATCTGGAACCGATCCAGATAGTAAAGTTGCTTATCTTGTGCCCGAGAAGTCTATTAGCAGCTTAGTCCGTTAGTGACTCGCCAGACTAACATTCTACAATACTCCCAGACTCCAAATGCCCTTCCCCAGAACCACCGCCGCCTCCACCTACACCACCGGTACCTCCGGCACGATCGAGCGGTTCACCGACGAGAACCTCGCGGGGAAGTTATTGGACATCGGCGTACGCCCGGGCTCCCGCCTGGCCATCGTCCGTAAATCACCCTTCGGGGGCTGTTGGTACGTAAAGATCGACCGTCATTGTCTCGCCCTCCGCAAGCAAGAGCTCGCATGCATCATGATCAAGTAAAGGTGGTAGCACCCGCGGGTACGGACGGGAAGCAGCCCGGCAGCGCCGGCTCCGCTCTAGGCGGCGCGGTGGTCGGTCTGGTCGGCAACCCCAACAGCGGCAAGTCGTCCCTCTTCAACCTGCTTACCGGCTTGCGCCAGCGCATCGGTAACTTCCCCGGCGTCACGGTAGAGAAGAAATCGGGTACGCTCCGTTTGGAGGGTTTCGCGCCGATCGAACTGGTCGACTTTCCCGGTGCCTACAGCTGCTACCCGACGAGCCTCGACGAGCGCGTCGTCATCCAGGAACTCACCAACCCCGAAGGCGACCTCTTCCCGGATGCCATCATCTACGTGGCCGACGTCACTAAGCTCGAAAAGCATCTTCTGCTGTTCACGCAGTTGCGCGACCTCGATCTGCCGATGATCCTCGTGCTGAACATGGCCGACCTCATCGAGCAGAACGGCATCAAAGTCAATACCGAGCGATTGCAGAGCCGCCTCGGCGTCCCCGTCGTCCGTATTTCCGCCCGCGAGAACCAGGGGGTCGATCAGTTGCTAAATACCATTAAGGACCTATTAAGGAACCCCCAGGCATACCGGCCCGAGGAGTCTTTTTACGAACCCGGTACCCAGGCGCGTGATGTATTGACGGACCTCCGGCAAACCCTCCCGGCCCGTAACGATTACCACGCCCTGTTGCTCACCCACCACGCCGGTTGGCTCAGGCACATCCCGGAGGGCGTCCGGCATCAGGTACAGGAATCCCGCGTCCGCCACGACTTCCACAGCCTCCGCGCGCAGGTGGAGGAGACGATGGACCGCTACGACACCTTCGAGCCCATCGTCCGCGATAGCATCCGCCACGCCGGCCCGGGGGCGGATGTTTCCGATCGCATCGACAACTTCCTGACCCACCGCATCTTCGGCCCGATCCCGTTTCTGTTCATCGCCGTGATGACGCTGATCTTCCAGGCCCTCTTCGCCTGGTCCGGTTGGCCGATGGACGGCATCGAGTGGTTCTTCGAGACCCTTGGTTCCGGCGCCCGCGATTACCTGCCGGAGGCTTGGTATACGGATCTGCTCGTCGATGGCGTCATTGCGGGCCTGGGTGGCGTACTGGTCTTCGTGCCCCAGATTGCGATTCTTTTCTTTTCGTCGCTTTGCTGGAAGAGGTCGGTTACCTGGCCCGCGCCGCCTATATGTTCGACGGCATCATGCAGCGTTTCGGGCTCAACGGCCGCTCCGTGGTGGCACTGATCAGCGGTCACGCTTGCGCGATCCCGGCCATCATGTCGACCCGTACCATCGCCAACTGGAAAGAGCGCTTGCTTACGATTTTGGTGACGCCGCTCACGAGTTGTTCGGCGCGCATCCCGGTTTACGTTATCCTTATCAGCTTCGCCGTGCCGGCCACGAAAGTCGGCTGGTTTAACCTGCAGGGGCTGGCTTTTGCGGGCTTGTACTTTCTGGGTATCGCTTCGGCGATGCTATCGGCGCTGGCGTTCAAATTGGTGCTTTCTACTCCGGAGCGCAGCTTTTTGATGCTGGAGTTGCCCGAGTACCGCAGCCCAGTTTGGCGCAACGTCGGTATGACGGTCTGGCAAAAAGTGAGGGCTTTCATTACCGAGGCGGGCAAGATTATTTTGTTGGTCAGTATTATCCTTTGGGGCCTTTCCAGCTTTGGGCCGCCCGATGCGATGAATTTGGCGAGGACGCAGGTGCAAGAGCAAGTAGAAAAGCAAGGATTAAACGAGGCCGAAGCCGCGGACCTCTTGGCCGGCCAGGAACTGGAAGCCAGCTTTGCCGGCCACGTCGGGAAGTTCATCGAGCCCGTCATCCGCCCCCTCGGTTACGACTGGAAGATCGGCGTCGCCCTCATCACCAGCTTCGCCGCCCGCGAGGTATTTGTCGGTACCATGGCCACCATTTACTCCATCGGCAGCGCCGATGATGAACTACGCATCCGCGAGCAAATGGCCGAAGAGGTCAACCCCGCCACCGGCGAGCCCGTCTACAACCGCGCCACCTCCTGGAGCTTGCTCATCTTCTACGTTTTCGCCATGATGTGCATGAGCACACTGGCCGTAACGAAGCGCGAGACCGGGGGTTGGAAATGGCCAGCGGTGCAGTTCTTTTTTATGACGGGGCTGGCTTACGTGGGGGCGATGTTGGTATATCAGCTACTGGCTTAGATCCTTGAACTATTTCTTTTTTTCACGTGTTCGCTCGAAAAATGAAATTAATGGGCCTATCACTTCCCAATGCGCCCCTGTTCACAAATATCGATCTACGTAACTCTTCCGAAAAGTACGACCCTAACCTTGTCACTAGGTGGCAGCAGCAGCAGAAGACTGAGAAAGTGCGAAATGGTTTGTACTTGCAGTCCAGCCACGAGATTCATGGATACTGGGATTGGTTTTGCCTAGCCTATCAGATGTATGTGCCTAATTACATTTCGCTGGTCAGTGCACTCCGGCTCTATAATTTCATCCCTGAAAGTGTGTACGCAGTCACTGCGGTTACTACCCGAAAGACCAAGAAATTTCATTTTCGCAACAAGCTATTTCGTTATCATCACATTAGCGAAAAATTCTACTTTGGATACCTGCCGGAAGAGTGGCGCGGATTGACTTTTTACCTGGCATCACCGGAAAAAGCCATCCTCGATACGGTCTACTTGGATAGTCGATACAGTGACCCGGACTGGATTCATGAAATGCGTTTTGACTACGATGAGATGAACGAGCAAATTAACCGGGAGACGCTCAATATCTATACTGATTACTATGATAGTAAAGTAGTGCGGCAACGGATCGATTTAATCTTTAAGGCAATGGACGGATGCTTGCACTGAAGGATATTAAGAATTACTACCCTCAGCACCTTCACGGGGAAGGCATTAATCTACTACGAGAGTATCTTCAGTATGAGATTCTTAGAGCACTCTTCTACTCTAAATACGGTAACTTATATACTTTCCTAGACGGTACCTGTCTACGTATCGTACACAAGACGGAGCGTTTTAGTGAAGATCTTGACTTCGATAATGTCGGATTATCCGAGCCTGAATTTCAGGAGACGGGCGAAAGCATTAAACGACATCTTCAACAGCTCGGGTACGAAGTCACCCTTAAGTTTGTTAATCGCGGCACCTTCCATTGCAACGTCAGATTCCCGGCGCTACTCTACAAATATGGACTCAGTGGCCATAAGGAGGCTAAACTGCTAATCAAGCTAGATACTCAAAAGCAGCATTTCGACTACGAGCGGTTGATCCATAGACTCGATAGATTCGGCGTTCAAGCGACTGTCCGAGCTACTCCGCTTCCCCTCTTACTCTCCCAAAAAATCACGGACGTAATGGGAAGAAAACGCGCCAAAGGACGGGACTTCTACGATATCCATTGGGCGTTACGAAGAGTCAAGCCAAACTATGACTACCTCACCGCCCGGCTTGAGGTAAGTACGCCGGATGCACTTCGCCAATTAATTGCTGACCGAATCGAAAGTTTTGATTTTGACCAGCTAGGCCAGGATGTCAGCCCCTGGCTAATGAATCCTGAAGACGAGAGGATGGTTACTACATTCCCGAAGTTCTGGCAGCGTGTCGAACTATAAGAGGTACCTCATGAAAGAAATAAAAGGCCGCCTCGTCGACCTGGACGCCAGAGAAACCTACGGTGCCATCCTCACCATCAACGACGAGGGTTACATCGAAGCCATCGAACGTGACCCTACCCGCAACCGCCGCGGCCACTACATTCTGCCCGGCTTCGTCGATGCACACGTACACATCGAATCCTCCATGCTCCTCCCCACGGAGTTCGCTAAGTTGGCCGTGACCCACGGAACCGTAGCGACCGTATCGGACCCCCACGAGATCGCCAACGTAATGGGCGTGGAGGGGGTAGAATACATGCTGGACAATGCCGCGCGCACCAAACTAAGCATCAACTTCGGCGCGCCCAGCTGCGTCCCGGCTACCGGCTTCGAAACCGCCGGTGCTACCCTCGGCGTGGAAGACGTCGCCGCTCTCCTCGACCGCCCCGACATCAAGTACCTCTCCGAAGTCATGAACTACCCTGGGGTACTGAACGGGGATATGGACGTGCTGGCCAAGATCTCCGCCGCTATCGAACGCAACAAACCCGTAGACGGTCACGCCCCCGGCCTGTTGGGCGAGGAGGCTTTCCGCTACGCCAAAGCGGGCCCTTCCACCGACCACGAATGCCGCACCGAACAGGAAGCCCGTGACAAACTGGCCGCCGGTATGAAGATCCTCATCCGTGAAGGCTCGGCCGCCAAGAACTACGCCGCCCTCCACACGCTGATCGACGAGCACCCCGAAAGCCTTATGTTCTGTACGGACGACTGCCACCCCGACGACCTCATGGCCGGCCACGTCAACCAGCTCGTAATGCGCGCCATTCGCGACGGGCACGACCTCTACGATGTTCTCCGAATCGCCTGTCGCAACCCCGTCGAGCACTACGACCTGGATATCGGCAAACTGCGTGTCGGGGACCGGGCCGATCTGATCTTAGTCGACGACTTGCGCTTTATGGCCGTCTACGCCACTTACATCAAAGGCGAGATGGTTGCCGAAGCCGGCCACCATAACCTGCCCGAGTACCGCCCCGAACCCATCGACCGCTTCAACTGCTCCCCCAAAACTCCCGCTGATTTTCGCGTGGCCCCCGGCCCCGAAGGCGCTTCCCTCCGCGTTATAGGAGTAGAGGACGGTGAACTGGTCACCGGCCACCAACTAATGACCCCGGTGGTCAACCAGGCCGGCGAGCCGGTGGCCGCCCCGGAGCGCGACCTACTGAAAGTCGCCGTCATCAACCGCTACGAAGACGCCCCCCCGGCCGTTGGCTTCGTAACCGGCATGAAACTGCAACGCGGTGCCATCGCCAGCTCGGTGGCCCACGATAGCCACAACATCGTCGTGGTGGGGGTGGACGACGCCGCCATCTGCCGCGTAGCCAACGCCGTCATCGCCGAACGGGGTGGCATTGCCGCCGGCCGCGACGAATATCTCGAAGTTCTCCCCCTGCCGGTAGCGGGCATCATGAGTAACGACACCGGCCCCCGCGTAGCCGCCCGCTACGCCGAGCTTTCCGGCTTCGCCCGCCGCAAACTCCGCTGCGGGCTCACCGCCCCGTTCATGACACTGAGCTTCCTGGCCCTCCTGGTCATCCCGGAGCTAAAACTGAGCGATAGAGGGCTATTCGACGCCACCGGCTTTGGCCTCGTCGACCTTTGGGAGGGCTGACTGCCTAAACTAAAAGCCAATGCCTACTGATGCTCCAAAAGTGAGCTTTCGTGCTTGTCTTCTTATACCCCAGGTAGGTACGGCGACCTCATTGACAAGGGTCTAGAAAATTGAACGTGAATAACCCGGAGTGTCGCTCCGGCTCGGTCGCCTTTAGCATGAAAAAGCCCCAAATCGACTTGCATCGAAATGGGGCTATGTGGGTGGACAGTGAGGGGCTCGAACCCCCGACCCTCTCGGTGTAAACGAGATGCTCTAAACCAACTGAGCTAACCGTCCTGATTTAAGCGACCGCAAAGATAAGCGCCAGGATTTTAACTACGCAAGTTCGGGGGCCTATATTTCGGGTGAGCACCCTGCCTTCGAGCGTTCCTAAATTTAGATTTCCACCGAGGGCGGGCTAGTGGGGTGAGACCTTGCTCTTATTTTCAAAGCCCTGCACCTGCGCGCCGTCGCCCAATTAACTCAAGTCATCGCGGCCGTACCTGCCGATCAGTGATTGTGGCCGCCCTGGCCGTGGTTGTGGCCGGAGTGATCGCCAACGATTTTTTTCGCGTTAGCTATGGACGTGGTCATGGCTGTCTCTACCTCGGCGATCTCGGCGTTTTCGTCGCGGATGTAACTGATGATGGCGTCGTTGTTCATGGTTTCGCGTAACTCATCGAGCGACTTTAGGTTACGCATCCACTCCATCATGCCGTCTTCGGCGTCTTCCAGTTCTTCGTAGGCTGCTTCGAGCAGGTCTTCCGTGTCATCCGCTAAGCCCCCCGCTTCCAATCTTTCTTTGATGGCGCGTTGGGCGGCGGTGACTTCACCCATTCTCGGCATGATCCGATCGTGGGCGTTGGTGACGCCCTCGTAGGCGGCCTCCTGGGCGATACGGGAGGCCTCCAGGGCTTGCAGTTCGGCGTCGGAACTTACTTTGTCTCCCCCACAGGCGGTGAACAGGAATAGGCTGAATAGGTAAAAATAGATTTTCATACAGAAGTTGATTCTAGCTCTACAACAGCCGTTTGACGATCTCGTTCGTCGCTTTTGCTCGCTAAAGCCCGCAGGCTTGCCCTACTTACTAACTTAAGTCGATGACCTTGCGCCGCAGCTCGAAGTTCTTACCCAGGTACACCTTGCGTACCATCTCATCCGCCGCCAGCTCTTCCGCCGTGCCGGTTTTAAGGATGTTGCCTTCGAACATCAGATAGGCCCGGTCGGTGATGCTCAGCGTCTCCTGTACGTTGTGGTCCGTGATCAGGATGCCGATATTTTTTGTTTGTAGTTTGGCGACGATGTACTGGATGTCTTCCACGGCAATGGGGTCGATGCCGGCGAAGGGCTCGTCGAGCAGGATGAACATGGGGTCGGTGGCCAGGGCGCGGGCGATTTCAGTACGCCGCCTTTCTCCGCCGGAGAGGGTATCGCCATTACTCTTACGCACCTTTTCGAGTCGAAATTCTTCGATGAGGCTCTCGAGCTTGTCGCGTTGGGCGGCCTTACCCAGGTCGGTCATCTCCAACACGGCGGCGATGTTGTCTTCCACGCTGAGTTTGCGAAATACCGAAGCTTCCTGCGGGAGGTACCCGATGCCGCGTTGCGCCCGCTTGTACATTGGTAACTCCGTAATGTCTTCCTTATCCAGAAACACCCGGCCCTCATTGGGGCGGATGAAGCCGACCGTCATGTAAAAAGTGGTCGTCTTACCGGCTCCGTTCGGGCCGAGTAACCCCACGATCTCCCCCCGGTCGACGGTTAGCGAAACGCCCTTTACGACCGTCCGGCTTCCGTATTTTTTGATGAGGTTATCGGCTCGCAGGCGCATAATGGGTAGGGCGGTTGGCGGGTTATTCGGGATAGTTGAGCATAGGTACGACGACCTTCAGGACCTTTCCGTCGCGCACCACGCTTATGTTTAACGTTTCCCCAACTTTTGCCCGGCCGATGATCTCGGTAAGCTCCGGCAGGTCGCGGATGGCGCGCTCACCGACGCGTACGACCACGTCGTCCTTACGCAAGCCGGCGGCCTCTGCGGAGCCGTCGCGGATAATGGCGTCGATGATGACCCCCTCGGCTCGGTTCTTCAGGCGTAGGCGTCCGATATCGGCCTCCGTCAGGGTAGAGATGTCGACGCCGAGAAAGGCCCGGCGGTAACTGCCGTATTCGATGATGTCGTCGACGACGCGGCGTACGAGGTTGCTCGGGATGGCGAAGCTGTAGCCCTGAAAGCGGCCCGTACGCGAGGCAATCGCGGTGTTGATGCCGAGTAGTTTGCCGTCGGCGCTGACGAGTGGGCCGCCACTGTTGCCCGGGTTGACCGCCGCGTCGGTCTGGATGAAAGATTCTATGGCATCCAGGTCCTTGAGCAAGCTGATATTACGCCCCTTGGCGCTGACGATGCCGGCGGTCACCGTACTCGTCAGCCCTAACGGATTGCCGACCGCCAACACCCATTCACCGGGCTCGGCGAGGTCGCTATCGGCAATCTCCAGGTAGGGAAACTTTTCTTCCCCTTCGATCTTGAGGACGGCCAGGTCAGACTTAGGGTCCTGCCCGATCAGCCTGGCGGCGTACGAACGGCGGTCGGACATCCGAACGCGAATCTCCCCGGCCCCGCGCACTACGTGGTAGTTTGTCACCACGTAGCCGTGTTCGTTGTAGATGACGCCGGAGCCCTCCCCGTCCGAAGGCGGTGGCCCGTCGGCCCGATCCTGAAAAAGCCGCTTGATGGCATCCACCGGGAGGTCGGCCGAGCGGGAGGCGATGTGAACGGCGGTGGGCGTAGCGAGTCGCGCGGCGGCCTTTAGGTTGGGGAGGTTGTCGGGTAGGGCGCCTATCGAGCCGTCGTAGCCGGTGAAGAAGGCCGGAACCTGTCCGCCCGCAGGGGGGGCTGCCTGGAAAGAGGCCGCATCCACCGCGCGGTTTCCCGCCGGCCAGAGATGCAGCGTAGTAAGTACGACCGCCGCCGCCAATAGGCCACCACCAAGAGCGGCAATGAATAAGTGGAAGAAAGAGCGCATTGTACCGCTAACGACTGACGAGCGATGGTTGTTTCCTGACCAAAACTTCCCCATAACTCCGGGCGTTTGCCTTAGATTGTGACGCAAAACGATACGACGACCCCTTGACTTGCGCAGAAATTACGGCTGCCCTACAACCGGAGACACCCCTCGAAGCTAGCTTTCTGGAGGATGAGGGCTATCGTATGGGCTTACTGTGGGGCGTACCGCGCTACGGGCATCCGGAAGGCACCATCCTGGCGCACATCATCGAGGTCAACGCCAATATCGATCAATTAGGCGTAGATGCGGAGACCCGCCGGAAGTTGCGGATAATCAGCTTCGTCCACGATACTTTTAAACTCATAGAGCATAAGGGGAACCCGCGAGACTGGACGAAGCACCACGCCGTCTTCGCCCGTCGCTTCCTCGAGCGCTACCTCGGCGATGTTTACCTGCTCGAAGTCGTCGAACTTCACGACGAGGCGTATTACGCCTGGCGCCTGGCCCACCTCTACGGCCGCTTCCACGAAAGCGAACAGCGCATCGAGAAGATCCGGCGGCGAGTAGGTCCTTACTGGCAGCTATTTTACCTCTTCTTCAAGTGCGATACCTGCACCGGCGATAAAAACCCCGCCCCCTTGATCTGGTTCGAGGAAAGCATGACGGGGATCGACGTCGTCGAATTCGAGCCGGTAGGGCAATAGACGGTAAACAGAAAGAGCGCCGAGCCACGTGGTAGGGCTCGACGCTCGGTCAGTATCCTAAAAATCAGCTCAGATTTATCGGATAGCGATTCTATTCGTGTGGTACTACATGTTCGCGATGATCTCGTCACCGAACTCACTGCACTTGAGCAGGGTAGCGCCTTCCATCTGGCGCTCGAAATCATAGGTGACCCGCTTTTTGGCGATGGCCCCCTCGATGCCTTTGATGATCAGGTCGGCGGCTTCCGGCCAACCCAGGTAGCGGAGCATCATCTCCCCGGAAAGGATGACGGAGCTGGGGTTCACTTTATCCTGCCCGGCGTACTTCGGTGCCGTACCGTGGGTAGCTTCGAAAATGGCGATGCCCGTACTGTAGTTGATGTTGGCGCCGGGGGCGATGCCGATACCACCGACCTGAGCGGCCAGGGCGTCGGAGATGTAGTCACCGTTCAGATTCAGGGTCGCGATGACGCTGTACTCTTTCGGGCGGAGGATGATCTGCTGGAGCATCGCATCCGCGATGACGTCTTTAATAGTAATCGTTTTGCCGCCATCGGTAGTGATGGTGTGCCACGGGCCGCCATCGAGCTCAGAGCCGCCGAAGTCTTGAGCGGCCGTCTGATACCCCCAGTCGCGGAAAGCGCCCTCCGTGAATTTCATGATGTTGCCCTTGTGTACGAGGCAGACGGTGTCCTTATCGTTATCGATCGCGTACTGAATGGCAGCCTTGACGAGGCGGTTGGTTCCTTCCTGGCTGACGGGCTTGATGCCGATGCCCACGGTGTCCGGAAAGCGGACCTTGCTGTAACGATCCGGGTAGGTTTCTTTGAGCCACTGCAGGAACTTGGCGTTTTCCTCCGACCCTTCGGCGAATTCGATGCCGGCGTAGATATCTTCCGTGTTTTCGCGGAAGATCACCATGTCGACGTCCTGCGGGTTTTTCACCGGGCTGGGTACGCCCTGGAAGTACTGTACCGGGCGCACGCAAGCGTAGAGGTCGAGTTTCTGGCGCAGGGCCACGTTGAGCGACCGGATGCCGCCACCGACGGGGGTAGTGAGCGGGCCCTTGATGGATACGAGGTAGTCTTCGATCGTATCGAGGGTAGCCTGGGGTAGCCACTCACCGGTGTTATCCATTGCCTTTTGGCCGGCCAGGACTTCCTTCCAGACGATGCTCTTCTCTCCCTTATAAGCCTTATTGACGGCTTGCTCGAGGACGCGGCTGGCGGCTGCCCAGATATCGGGGCCGATGCCGTCCCCCTCAATAAATGGTATAATCGGGTCATTAGGGACCTGGAGCTTTCCGCCCGAGATGGTGATCTTTGTTCCGCTCATGCTGATGGAGAGGTTTTGCTGGTTTTATTATGAAAGGGAGTTTTTCTCCCGAAATGCCGGGCCAAAACTTACGACCTTTACGGCGCTCGTCGACCAAGGCGGGCAAAAATAAGCATTTTTACCGCAGCTTTTCGCCACGGCGCTCCTTAGCCTTCACCATAAATCCTTCCCGTTTGTTTCACTACTGGTCCTCACTAATTCTGCTGTTCGTTTTCGTATCGTGCAAAGCGATTCAAACCACGGCAAAGCCCCCCGGGGCGCCCGACCCCGTCATCGCCGCCCCGCCCGAAATAGTTGAGCAAGGCGGTACGCTGGATGGGGTGGGGGAGCCTGGGCTTACCCCGGCGCCGGGCGGGGAGGTCGCCGACTCCCCCACCGGCCCCTACCTGCCTCCGGATATACCCGATACGCGCTTCGAGCCATTCATCCAGCGGTCCGTCCTGCCGAAACCACCGCTGCCCCGCCCCCGCAACAAATGCTCGCTGGCCGTCGAAGTACGTAACTACGACGGGCTGGATGGGTGCGGTCTGCTCCTCGAAACGGATAGCGGCGTGCTGTTACGCGTCGGCATCCGGCCACGGGGGGAGCCCATCGAGGCGGGCACCCGCATCAGTATCGGGTTCGAGTACATGACGCAGTTCGAAAGCTCGCCCTGTACCAACGAGGATGCCGTTATTCGGATCACGTGCATGCGCCTGCTCCGCGTCAGCTCGGGCTTGCCCCGCCCGGTAGTGTGCGAATCCTACGAAAAACCCGCGCGTTGGCTGGTAGAGGCAGCACAAGACGTTGCCGCAACGTATATCACTCGATTCCCCTGGAAGGACGAACGGTTCGTATACCTCCTCGAAAGCCCGGAAGGTCAGTTCCTTTACGATTGCCGCGGCTACCTTATCTGCCGGCCCCGCAAAAACTGCCTCGGCTTCATAGAAAGCTTCTCGGAAGGGGAGATTATCTACGAGAACTAAGGTATACGGCAGTCCGTTCTTCTGGGTGACTGACTAAATATGTCCGAATATGGGCGAGGACGCAGGTGCAAACGAAGGTAGGGAAGAGCGAGGTGATGGTTACCTGGTTCGCAGTCAGGCTAGCGCCCCCAAGGTGGGAAGTAGAATGCAGGAATCGACCGCCGCCCGGCGGGGTGCCGTCCATAAGGCGGGGGTGGAGGAAGCAAGGTTTGACCCCGAGCGGGCCCAGATCGAGAAGCTCGCTACCAAGCCCGCCCCGGTAAGCATTACCCGAGTCGCCTCCTGGGTGATCACCATCAGCTTCATCCTCGCGCTCATTGTCGTTGGCAAATCTTATCTGGTACCCATCTTTATGGCGCTGGTCGTCTGGTATCTCGTAAACGCACTGAGTGAACAGTTTCGCCGCCTGCCCTTCTTCGATCGCCACGTTCCGGAAGCATTTTCCCTAGGTTTATCCTTGCTCTTCATCAGCCTGGCCATCTACTTTATCGGCGATTCTATCGTGCAGACGGTGCAGGGTTTTCTGGTGGACAGCGCCAAGTACATCCCCCGCATCGATGCGCAGATCGCCCGGGTCTATGCGCTGGTCAGGCCGGACGCCATCCCGCCGACCATCGAAGAGCTGTTCATCTACGAACGCTTCTGGGCTTACGGCAGCGACTTGCTGGGTACGCTGACGAATTTTGCCAAGGGCTTACTGCTGGTACTGCTTTACGTACTGTTCTTTTTGATCGAGCAGCGCATGTTCGGGCGCAAGATGGTCGCGCTGGGCCTGGATCTCAACAAGGCAAATAAGCTATCCATCACGCTCAAACACATTAACTCCGCGATGCGGACCTACCTGGGGGTGAAAACGCTCACCAGCATGGTTACGGCGGTCTTGAGCTGGATCGTCTTCGAGGCGGTCGGTATCGACTACGCCCTATTTTGGGGCTTCCTGATTTTTATCTTTAACTACATACCGACAGTCGGTTCCGTCGTAGCTACGTTCATGCCCGGGCTGCTTGCTTTGGTACAATTCGAAACCCTGACCCCCTTCCTGGTCATCGTAATCGGGGTATCGGCCATTCAGGTTGCCGTCGGCAACATCCTCGAACCGCGCTTAATGGGTAATACCCTGAACATCAGCCCCCTGGTGGTCGTGCTTTCGTTGATTCTCTGGTCGATGCTTTGGGGGATAGTCGGAATGCTACTGAGCGTTCCGATCACGGTTGCCACGATCATTATCTGCGCGCAGTTTCCGACAACGCGCTCGGTGGCCATACTGCTCAGTCGTAACGGGAAGATCGATATGACGCCCCCATAAATCCAGGCCGCTTCTTCAAAGATTGCCGGGGGAGGGGAAGGGCACTACGTCGGACGGATTCGGCTAGACAGCAAAATCCCGGAGCCGATAGAACATCGAGGCTCCGGGACACGCGGAAAACACACTGTCAAAATTCTTGTAGATCGGATGTGATCAGAGGAGGCTTTTTTCTTAGAGAGACGAAAGTAAAACAGTGAACTTATCTGAAAGGTTGAACAGCAAGACCGGAACGGGAAGCAAAGCTAATACAAATAGCAAAACTTTTCATACCCTAAAATGGGAAATTTTTGCAAGCCTGCTTTCAGTGTGCAAGATACAGGCTTCATTTAACTCAAACAACAAGATCGCAGAAATTAATTTGGTAACGTCCAACCATAGCTGTGCCAATCTTCTAAATGATCGACATCGACCAGGGTAGCTAGCCGGGTAAATTTCAACGATGCCGCTTCCGCTCGGGCTAGCGTTTGCTGGTAAACCCGGTCGGTACTCCACTCCATATCCCGGAAGAAAGATACCTGAAGACTAGTGGTGCCTAAAAGGGTGTAACCACCGTCCGCGGCCGGCCCGATCACTACCTCGGCGGCCTCCAGCGCGGCGAAGGACTCCCGCAGGTAGGCTGTCGTGACCCCCGGGCAGTCGCTGCCGATCACAACCACTTTTTCGTGGCCCTGGCCGAAGCATTCGGTAAAAGCACGTTCCATGCGCTCGCCTAAGCCGTTACCTTTCTGTAACTTCTTTTCGAATTGGCTTTCGGGCCACCCATCATCGGCGATGACTTCGTTGGAGTAGTAGAGGTAACGGGTGACTTCATCGCCCAGGCCCTGAGCTTGCTCCCGCGTCCACTCGGTCAGGGCCGAATACATCTTTAGGGCCATTTCGTCGCCTACGGTGGCGGCCAGGCGGGTTTTCGTTTTGCCCGGGATGGGGTTTTTAATAAAAAGGATCAGGGCAGGGGGCATAGTTAGGCTCGGTAGCTATTTTGAGCTACAACAGTAAACCGGCCAGTAGTTCGTAGGTCAACCAGGCAAATAGTAAGCTTAAGGCATTTACCACATCGTTGGTTATGAAAGACGCGCCGCCGTGCAGGGTGTCGCCCGGCT
>OY764721.1:0-4459 GCA_963668285.1 uncultured Lewinella sp.
CCCAAGCCCCAGTACATACCATCCTTTGCCGCGAGTACTACCCGATCCCGCCGGGTCACCAGGTTACCGACCGCTACCAGGTGGTCGGCCTCGAAGGCGTGGGTAAAGCCGATGGCCACGGCCGCGGCCAGGGTGATCTCCGTCATAAGAGCGATTTGAGCGTATGTAGTACGATGCGGTGGTTACCGGTATCGGCAACCGCCAGGGTATCGCCGTCCGCGCTGAGGTGAAACGGCCAGTAGAAACTCTCCGGCTTGGCCTCGATGCTGTTCCGGTTTTCGATGCCTACCGTGAAGTCGGCCTGCCCGACGAGGGCGTCGGCGGCCTGGTTGTTTTCGGTGGGGCGCTCGGTAAACCGGAGCACCCGGCTGTTTCCCGTATCGGCTACGTAAAGCACCCCGTCGTGAAAGCAAGTGTCGTAGCACCAATTGAGCGTATTCGCCTCGGGGAACCACCGGAATTGATTTTGCCCGTTGGCATCCATCCGCTCCTGGCCGATGATGACCGGCTCGGTATCGGAAAGGTCGCGGTAAAGCAGTATGCGGTAATATTGCGTATCCGCCACGGCGAACCCCCCGGCGGGGTTGATTTTAATACTGTAGGGCCAGATGGGCTGGGCCGGGTCGTAGTCCCGATCGTCGAACGCCCGTTTTCCGAATACGGCATCCGCCGCCGCGTAGTTTTGCGTCGGGAACTGATTGAAGATGAGAATGCGCCGGTTACCGGTATCGGCGACGTACAGCCGCTCCCCGTCGGAGTCCACCCCGTAGGGCCAATTCAGCGTCCGCGCACCGGGCACCGCCCCGACGCCGGCTACGTTCGGTTCGTTGGCGGTAAAATCAGGCTGCCCTACCACCACATCGGCCGGTTGGCCGTGTTCGGTCGGCCATCGGTTCCAGATCAGCACGCGGTGGTTCCAGGCGTCGCAGACGACCAGCCGCTCGCCATCACTCCACAGGCCGGAGGGGTACATGAGGCTGCTGCCGGAGACGCGGCCGCCGGCGTTCCGTTCGGTGTCTTTCGTAGCAACCTGACCGAGCACCACGTCCGGTACCGCGTGCGGGTCGGTGGGTAACTCGTTCCAGATGAAGACGCGGTTCTGCCCGGTATCGGCCACGATCAGCCGACCGCTAACCAGGTGAACGCCCCTGGGGGCCAGCAACGGATTGTCCCGGTCGCCGAGGAATACCCGGGCGTCTTCGCTGAAACTCGTAGCGGCCGGCTGCCCCTTCGCGCGGTCGCGCGCCCGCTGTGGCGTATCTAACATATGCGGGGGAGTTGTTCGCCGACGAGCATGCTCACTACCCGCTTGCCGCCGATGCCGGAAGTAAGGACGACCTGCTTCGGGTGCGCATCGGTTATGCTGCCAATGATGGCTGCTTCCCGCCCGGCTTCGTTCTGGCGAAGCAGATCGACGACGTCACCGGCCACCTCCTCACTGACGACGGCCAAAAAGATGCCTTCGTTAGCCACGTACAGGGGGTCGAGGCCCAACAGTTCGCAGGCACCCGCCACCTGCTTGTCGATGGGTAGATCGCGGTGGTGAATGGCCACGCCCAAGGCCCTATCCCGCGCTATTTCGTTCAGTACCGTAGCTACGCCGCCCCGCGTGGGGTCGCGTAGTAGTTTGACGGCCGGGCCGTAGGCGTCCAAAAGTTCTTTGACGACGTGGTTGACCGGGCGGGTATCACTCTCGATCTGGCTATCGAACTCCAGCCCCTCGCGTACGCTCATGATCGCCATCCCGTGCGCCGCGATCGCGCCACTAATGATGATCTTATCACCCGCGTCGATGCGGTCCACGTCAATGGCCGCCCGCGGGTGCACGGTTCCGACCCCCGTCGTATTGACGTAGATCTTGTCTCCCTTACCGCGTTCGACGACTTTGGTATCACCGGTTACCACCAGTACGCCGGCCGCGTCGCAGGCGGCTTTAATGCTCAGCAGTACTTCCCAGAATTGGGTCATCGCCAGCCCCTCCTCGAGGATGAAGCTCAGCGAAAGGTAGCGGGGTAGGGCCCCGCACATCGCCAGGTCGTTCACCGTACCGTTTACGGCCAGTTCGCCGATGTTACCGCCGGGGAAGAAGATGGGGTCGATGACGAAGCTGTCGGTCGTAAAGGCCGTCGGCCCGTCGGTCAGGTCGAGCGTGGCCCCGTCGTGGCGTTTGTCCAGCAGGTCGTTCTTGAGCACGTCGAATACGCCGCTGTCCAGTAGTTTATTCGTCAGCCGGCCGCCGCTGCCGTGGCCGAGCGTGATGGTATCGAAATCCAGCTGCGGCAGCGGGCATTGCAGGGTCATCTTATTCATACGGCGACTTCTTCCAGGATGCCGCGGAAATGATAGTAGGCGGCGCAAGCCCCTTCGGAGGAAACCATCGGTGCGCCCAGCGGGGTTTCCGGCTTACACTTGGTACCGAAGTTGGGGCAGTCCGTCGGCTTGGCCAGCCCCTTCATGATGGCACCACTGATGCATTCCGGGTTTTCCGGGGCTTCGGGGATGTCGACGTCGAACTTCAGCGTAGCATCGTAGGCGGCGTAGCCCCGGCGGATCCGGTAGCCGCTATCGGGGATCTCGGACATACCGCGCCACGTCCGGTCCGTCACTTCGAATACCTGGTAGATGGCTTCCATCGCGTTGTGGTTGCCTTCCGGGCGCACCATACGGGTATACTGATTTTCCAGCTTAGCCTCCCCGCGCTCGAGTTGGCGGACGGTCATCAGGATGCCCTGTAGTAGGTCGATCGGCTCGAAGCCGGTTACGACCATAGGGATGCCGTACTCGGCCACCAGCGGGTAGTATTCGCTCATACCCATGATGGTGCAGACGTGGCCGGCGGCCAGGAAGGCCTGGATGCGGCTTTCCGGGTCATCCATCACCGCGCGCATGGCGGGCGGTACCAGTACGTGGCTGGCCAGGATGCTGTAGTTGGTCACGCCCATCCGCTCGGCGTGCAGTACGGAGAGGGCGTTGGCCGGCGCGGTGGTCTCGAAGCCGACGGCGAAGAATACCACCTCCCGGTCGGGCTCCTGCTCGGCGATCTTGACCGCCTCCAGGGGGGAGTAAAGGATACGGATATCGGCACCGCCCGCCTTCGATTCCAGCAGGCTTTTCTTCGAGCCGGGCACGCGCAGCATATCGCCGAAAGAGCACAGGATCACATCCTTTTCCTCGGCCAGGTAGATCGCTTTATCGATCAGGCTGAGCGGTGTCACGCAGACCGGGCAACCGGGGCCGTGGACCATATTGATCTCCTTCGGCAGCATATTCAGGATGCCGTTCTTGACGAGGCTGTGCGTCTGCCCGCCGCAGACTTCCATGACCGTCCAGGGGCGGGTGACGGTGCGTTTGATTTCGTCCAGGTAGCGGGCGGCTACCTCGGGGTCGCGGTATTCGGAGAGGTACTTCATTGGGCGGGTACGTTGAGGGCGTGGGGGGCATCGACCTGCCCGGGGACGTAGTCGCTCTCACAGAGCTCATCCGTTTCCCCCATCTCTTCCAAATATTCGAATACGCGTTTGGCCTCGACCTCGTCGACCACGCTGATCGCGACGCCGACGTGTACCAACACGTAGTCGTCCACCTTTGCGTGGGGCACCATGTCGAGGGTAGCGTCTTTAATGATGCCGCCGAAGGATACTTTGGCCATCTTAATTTTACCGCCGTATTCGTGGCGGATGCTTTTGATCTTACCCGGGATAGCTAGACACATATTGTTGTTGTTTATTCGCCTGGCGGGCGGAAGTAAGCGCGTAATGCACCAACTGCCCGTAAGCGAGGTTCTCGTCGTTCGGCGAGAGTGTTTCGTGGAAATATAGTTGATATTCAGCCCCCAGTCGTTGCTCGGCGAGATCGACCAATAGCGCGTTCTGCCAGCAACCACCGGTGAATCCGACGGCGGTTACGCCTTCGCGGCGCGCTATTTGGCTTATCCAATCGATTAACGTGAGGTGAAAGCGGGCGGCGGGGAGGTCGCTACCGTATTGTTCAAAATCTTTGAGTAGCTCTACCAGCCAGGTATCCCGGCCATATGGATTTAATTGTAGCTGGCCGGAAAGACCCCGTCGGCCGGCGGCTTCCAACAGACTGGCTGCTTGCCCTGCGTAGGACTGTATGGCGCATAAACCTAATAAACAGGATACCGCATCGAATACCCGCCCGATACTCGAAGTTTTCATTTTCGCGACGGAGCGCAGGTGCAATAAATTGTTGTAAGAAGCAGGGTCGAACACCTCCCGTAAGCGACCTTGTGCTACCGGAAGGTGACCGGCCAATGCCATAGCGGCGTAGCGGGGCTCTGTGGCCATTTTATCCCCCCCGAAGTGAGGGAAGTACGGTAGGTGCGCGGCCCGCTCGAACCGGCCCTTTCGATAACGCAAGAATTCCCCACCCCAGAGTTGCCCATCATACCCATAACCCATGCCATCCCATACAATGCCCAGCACCTGCGCACCGTCGC
>OY764722.1:0-25044 GCA_963668285.1 uncultured Lewinella sp.
CGCGACCGGCGGGAGGAGATCTCTTTCAACCAAGTGGAGGGCTTCGTCCGCCAAATCATCGGTTGGCGGGAGTATATGCGCGGCGTCTACTGGGCCCAGATGCCCGAGTTTGGCTACAAGAACGACCTCGACCACCAGCTCACCCTCCCCGAATGGTACTGGACGGGCAAGACGAAGATGAACTGCCTAGCCCACGCCGTCAACCAAAGCCTGGACCTCGCCTACGCCCACCACATTCAGCGATTGATGATCACCGGTAACTTCGCCCTCATCCTCGGCGCTCACCCCGACGAAGTCGATGCCTGGTACCTCGGCGTGTACATCGACGCCATCGAATGGGTAGAAATAACCAATACCCGCGGTATGAGCCAGCGCGCCGACGGCGGCCTCATCGCCACCAAACCCTACTGTAGCAGCGCCAACTACGTCAACAAGATGAGCGACTACTGCAAAAGCTGCCATTACAACCACAAAAAGAAAGTCGGCGACTCCGCCTGCCCCTTCAACTCCCTGTACTGGGATTTTCTCGACCGCCACCGCGAAAAATTCGGAAACAACTTCCGCATGAAGTTCATGTACAAAACCTGGGACCGCTACGACGGGGAGCAGAAGGAAACCATCCTAAAGCGGGCTGCCTGGGTCAAAGCGCATCGGGATGAGCTGTAGTCAGGGAGCCCGTTAGCCACCTTATAACTGACGTATTAATATACTCCGAGGCCGAAGGCCGATCTCCTAGACTAATTCCTATCTTCGCCCGCAAACCAAAATTACCCCGCGCATGAACCTTCACGAGTACCAAGGCAAATCCATCCTGACCGAATACGGCGTACCGATCCAGAAAGGATACGCAGCCGACACGGTGGAAGAAGCCATGGAGAAATACGATCAACTCAGCAGTGAGAGCGGCAGCGGTTTCGCGGTTGTCAAGGCGCAAATCCACGCCGGTGGCCGCGGCAAAGGCGGCGGCGTTAAACTGGCCAAGAACCGCGAGGAAGCCAAGGAACACATCACCAACATCCTGGGCATGCAGCTCAAGACGCCGCAGACGCCCGGCGGGATGGAGGGCCCCGGCAAAAAAGTCAATAAAATACTGGTTGCGGAAGACGCCTACGCACCGGACTTCGATGCCAACAAAGAATACTACGTTTCTATTTTGATGGACCGTGCGCGGAAGCAGAACGTCATCATCCACTCCGTCAAGGGTGGTATGGACATCGAGGCGGTAGCCGAAGAAACCCCCGACCTCGTCCACAAAGTTTACATCGACCCCGAGCTCGGTATGCAGCCCTTCAATGCGCGGGAGGTAGCTTTTAACCTCGGCCTCAGCGGAGCGGCGTTCAAAAACATGGTGAAGTTCATCTACAAGCTTTACGGCGCTTACCTGGGCGCCGATGCCAGCTTGATCGAGATCAACCCCTGCCTCCACACCGGAGACGATCGCATCGTGGCCGTCGACTGCAAGTTCGCTGTCGACGACAACGCCCTCTACCGCCATAAGGACATCGCGGAGATGCGGGACACCACCGAGGAGGACGCCACCGAGGTGGAAGCCAAGTCCTACGGCCTTAATTTCGTTAATCTCGACGGAAATGTGGGCTGTATGGTAAACGGGGCCGGCCTGGCCATGGCCACCATGGACATCATCAAGCTCTCCGGCGGCGACCCCGCCAACTTCCTCGACGTCGGTGGCACGGCCGATGCCGCACGCGTAGAACAAGCCTTCCGCATCATTCTACGCGACGAAAAGGTCGAAGCTATTCTAATCAACATCTTCGGCGGCATCGTGCGCTGCGACCGGGTCGCCCAGGGTGTCGTGGACGCTTACCAGAATATCGGCGACATCAAAGTACCCATCATCGTGCGCCTCCAGGGCACGAATGCCGACATTGCTAAGGAGCTCATCGACAACTCCGGCCTCAACGTCAAATCCGCCGTAGCACTGCAGGATGCAGCCGATGCCGTCAAGGAGGTGCTGGCCTAGTTAAAGAATTACGCAATCCATTGGGGAAGCGGGGGTAGTACGGTACTGCCCCCGCTTTGCTTGTTTATTCGGGCCGAAAGCGCCCGTGCCCCAGCTTAAGCCGTACAGTAAAATATCGACCAAAATTAAGGTTCTAAGGGTTCGAGTCCCTATTTTAAGCATTCGAAGTACCTAAATCACATGCTTATATGAAGTCGATCCTACTATCCTTAACCCTACTACTTTGCGTCACCTCCTTCGCGCAACCCGATGCGTACCACAATGACCTGATATCAACCCTGAGCGTACAGTTCACCCTGACCGGAGAAACCTTCCCGTTTTACGACACCGAGGAGGAGTATCTCACGCAAGCCGGGTCGTATAACGTACAGGAAACCCTGGGAACGGTGGACGACCAACCATTCACCCAATACGTCGAGCTAGACATACCCGGCGGGCTCGAATTCTCCTACAGCGCCGGTTGGAACGTCCGCAATACCGCGCCGGTCGCCCTCGGTGATAAGATACTTTGGGTCGTCTACCTCCGCGCCAAACCGAACGAAGCGGGGGATGCCACCGCCCGCGTCAGCCTGTTCGCCGAACGCAACGATAATTTCGAGAAGGAAATCCTCACGACGGTCGATCTCAGCCAGAACTGGCAGCGCTACTACGTACCCATGGAGGTTATGACGAGAGAGCAGCCCATCGACGGCATGACGATCGGCCTGCACGTCGGCTTCCTCGAGCAGACCATTCAGGTCGGCGGCATGGCCATCCTCAACTACGGGCCGGACGTGCCGCTCGAGCAACTCCCCCGCGTACTCAACGAGGGCAACTACGGCGGGTTCGAGGCGGACCACCCCTGGCGCGCCGCCGCCGCCGTACGCATCGAAGCCCTCCGCAAGGCGGACCTGGACCTAACGGTAGTGGATGCGGACGGCGCACCACTGAGCGGAACCGAGGTACAAGTACGGATGCAGCAACACGAATTTAAATTCGGTACGGCGATGAAAGGATCCCGCTTCGAAGGAGGCCAGGAATACAACGACACCTTCGTCCGCAACATATTCGACCTGGACGGCGAAGGGCACGGCTTTAACGCCATGGTCTTCGAAAACGACCTGAAGTGGCCCGCGTGGGAGCAGGAGTGGTTCACCACCAATGAACAGATGCGCCGCGTCATTCCCTACCTCACGGACCGTGGCGTTCACCTGCGCGGCCATACGCTACTGTGGCCAGGCTGGGGTAACATGCCCGACCGCATGCAGCAGAACGGTGACGACCCGGCGTTCCTGAAGCAGCAAGTCGACAGCCACCTGGTCGAACTACTGGAGACGGAAAACCTCGACGAATACGTCACGGACTGGGACGTCCTCAACGAAGTCACCACGAATACCGACCTAGCCACTGCCCTGGCGGGGACGCCCGGCTACACCAACGGGCGAGAGTTCTACGTCGAAACCTTTGACCGCGCCCGCGAACTCGCCCCGGATGCTTCCCTCTACCTCAATGATTACGTCACGCTCAGCCTCAAAAATTACGCCGGCAACCCCGTCTACGATACCTACCTCGGGATAGTTCAGGACATCGTCGACGCCGGCGCGCCCATCGACGGCATTGGCTTTCAAAGTCACCTCAACTCGCCCAACAGCATACTCGACGTGGAAGCCACCCTCGATGACTTCTACGGTCGGTTCGGCCTGGAAGCGAAAATTACCGAGTTCGACCTGCCGGGCGGCACCGACTCTACGCTCGTAGACAACTACTTCCGCGATTTTCTTACCCTTAACTTCAGCCACCCGAGCATGACGGGCTTCCTGATGTGGAACTGGTGGGATGTAGATACCTGGGCCAACCCCGGTGCAAACCTCTACGACGAGGACTGGAACAAGAAACCCGCGCACACCGCCTTCACCGACCTGGTGTTCAACGATTGGTGGACGGAAGCCGACCTGACGACCGACGCGATGGGGCAGGCAGCCGTCCGCGGCTTCAAGGGGGTCTATGAGCTTACCCTCACCTGCGACGGTACGGAGGTCTCTACCACGGTAAACATGACGTCGGATACCAGCATGACGCTAAACTGCGAGCAACTCGTCTCGACCCGGCTTCCGCCACTGCCCGAAGGTTCGGTCACGGCCTCTCCGAACCCCGGTACCGGGCCGTTACTACTCAGCAACCGACTTCCCATCAGGCTCGACGCTGAGTTATACGACCAGGGAGGCCGCCAGCTATGGGCCGGCCACCTCCAACACGGTGCTACCCGCTTAGACCTCAACCTGCCGGTGGGTACCTACACCCTGCGGTTCGACGACGGTAGGCGCCGCGGTGCGCTGAAGCTCATTCGCTACTAAGCCAGGCTAAAGGACGCTTTGACGCGGTCGACGTAATCGAGCTTCTCCCAGGTAAAGGTTTCGATTTCCATGGTTTTGGTTTGTCCGGAGCCATCCTTAAAGGTGGCGGATTTCGTTTCCGGGGCGCGGCCCATGTGGCCGTAGGCGGCCGTATCCGAATAGATCGGGTTGCGGAGCTTCAGGCGCTTTTCAATGGCGTAAGGGCGCATGTCGAAGATGTCGGCGACTTTTTCGGCGATCTGGGCGTCGGTCAGTGCTACCCGAGCACTTCCGTAAGTATTTACGTAAATGTTGGTGGGTTCGGCAACGCCGATGGCGTAGCTTACCTGTACGAGGATCTCACTTGCGACCCCGGCGGCTACCATATTCTTGGCGATGTGGCGGGTAGCGTAAGCGGCGGAGCGGTCTACCTTACTCGGGTCCTTACCGGAGAAGGCACCGCCGCCGTGCGCGCCCTTGCCGCCGTAGGTATCCACGATGATCTTGCGGCCGGTGAGGCCCGTATCGCCGTGCGGCCCGCCGATCACGAATTTGCCCGTCGGGTTGACGTGGTAGGTAATGGCCTCGGTAAACAGCGCCTGAATGCTCTGCTTCTGCCGTTGCTTGACGCGCGGTACGACGATGTTGATGATGTCTTCCCGGATCTGCCGAAGCATCGCCTCGTCCTCGTCAAAATCATCGTGCTGCGTAGAAACCACGATGCTGTCAATGCGGATCGGGCGGTGGTTATCGTCGTATTCGATCGTGACCTGGCTCTTGGAGTCCGGCCGTAAATAAGTCATTTGCTCCCCTTTCTTCCGGATGCCCGCCAGCTCGCGGAGCAGGCTGTGGCTCAGGTCCAGGGCAAGAGGCATGTAGTTATCCGTCTCGTCGGTGGCGTAACCGAACATCATGCCCTGATCGCCGGCACCCTGTTCTTCGGCGGTCGCTCGGTCGACGCCCTGGTTGATGTCGGGGCTCTGCTCGTGGATGGCGCTGAGCACACCGCAAGAGTTCGCCTCGAACATGTAGGCGCTTTCGGTATAGCCGATGCGTTCGATGACGTCACGGGCCAACTGCTGTACGTCGAGGTAGGTGCTGGACTTCACTTCGCCGGCGAGAATGACCTGCCCGGTGGTGACGAGCGTTTCGCAAGCAACTTTAGAATCGGGGTCGAATGCGAGAAAGTGATCTACCAGATTATCACTGATCTGGTCGGCTACTTTATCCGGGTGCCCTTCGGAAACGGATTCCGAAGTGAAGAGGTAAGGCATGTATGTTGGTTTTTCGGGCCGCTAAGGTAGGAATCTAGTTCAGATAAATTTTTTTTGCAGCATCTTCGCCCCCCGTATTCCGTCCGCACTAAAAAACATTTAACCTATGTCCGCTTATCCCTTTCGCGGCGTCGTCCAAGATTACGCCTGGGGCGGCCAAACGTACCTCGCGCGCCTCCTGCAACACGTTCACCCGACCGACGAGCCGAAAGCGGAATACTGGATGGGCGCCCACCCGAAAGGCCCGGGCAAACTGCTGGATCGGGGTGCGACCCTGGACGAGCTGATCGCGGAAAACCCGCAGAAGATATTGGGCCAGCGCGTAGCGGACCGCTTCGACAACCGGCTCCCCTTCCTTTTTAAAGTGCTGGATGTAAAAGATATGCTATCCATCCAGGTGCATCCATCCAAAAAGGCAGCCGAAGCAGGCTTTGCCGAGGAGGAGAAAAACGGGCCGGACCGTACGGCACCCAACCGGAACTACCGCGACGACAACCACAAACCGGAGCTCGGCGTAGCCCTGACCGACTTTTACCTACTGCACGGTTTTCGAAGCCCGGCGGCTATCCGGGAAAGCCTGAACGACGTCCCGGCTTGGTCGTCATTAGTGGATACGCTCGACAATAACGGTGTACGAGCACTGTACCGAGAGGTGATGGAAGCCGACCAGGGCCGAGTCGATGAGCTACTCAACCCACTGGTATCCTCCCTAGAAAACGAGGAAACTTACGAGCGTAGTCAACCGGAATTCTGGGCGGCGCGCGCGGTACGCCAGTATACCAAGGACGGCCACCACGACCGGGGTATGTTCAGCATCTACTGGTTCAACATCGTCCACCTCACACCGGGCGAGGCCATATTTCAGGATGCCGGCATCCCCCACGCATACCTCGAAGGCGTCTGCATCGAGTTGATGGCCAATTCGGATAACGTACTCCGCGGTGGTCTGACGCCCAAGCACATCGACGTTGCGGAGTTACTCGATAAAACACTGACGGACGCCGTAACGCCGAAAAAATTGTTGCCGGAGCCACTGTCGGAGGGCTGGCAGTACTACCCTACCCCGGCCCCTGATTTTTCTTTGGCGAGTGCGCAGGTGCATGAATCCGGTGCTGTATCCGTAGATACCTCTTCGGGCCCCTGTATCCTGCTTTTACTGACGGGTAGCCTGACAAGCGAGGACGGGAGCGTGGTTCTAGACGAGGCGCAGCGGACGGTTTTCGTCCCGGCCGGTGAACGGTTTACGCTGGTCGGAGCGGAGGAATCACTCCTGTACCGGGCGTCGGCGGCTTAACTACTTACGCCATCATTCGGATTGTACCGGGCGAAGTATGCGGAGCATGTCGTTGATCGCGTAACGGTCTTCGGGGAAGGCCCACGTACGGCGGTCCTTGGTTTGTACGAGGAGTACGCGCCCACCGCTAAAGGACCCCGTGCCCCCGCCGGCATCCAGGCGCACCTCGTGGGGGCGGGGGATGGGGTAGGCCTCTCCGCCGATGGTTAGTTTGGTTCTGGTGATGGCCACGTCCGGATATTTGAAGGTAGACCAGAAGTTGCCCAGAAAACCCATCAACGCCAGCAGGGCGAGAAAGTAGGCGAGCATTGGCAGGAGCACCTTCCTGCGCGGGTCGGGGTGCTCGATCTTGCTAAGTCGCAGCGCGGTGAAGATGAGCAGCACGAACAGTACGCCACAGATGGCCAGCATCGTGTAGACATCCTTCATTTCAGGGCTGAAGAGCTGAGCGTCGGTCTCCATCTATTTACCGGCGGTATTAGCGGCGGCCTGCTTTTCTAGCGCGGTCAGCAATTCATCCAACTGCTCGGCGCCGATGCGCTTACTAACGATTCGTTTGTTTTCGTCGAGGACGAATATGGTAGGGGTACTCTTGATGTCGTAGTCCTTATAAAAGCGCATGTACTTATCGGTAACGTGCATCCAATCGCCGATCTCCTTATCGTCCACGTACTCCCAGCATTGATCGAGCTTGCTCTGCTTGGTGCAGATGGAGAAGATCTCCACGCCTTTGGGTCTCCACTTCGCATAGAAGTCCTTCATGTGCGGGGTCGATTTCTTACAGTGCCCGCAGTCGAACGCCCAGAAATAGAGTATGGTGTACTCGGCGTCGAGGCCGTATAGCGTGACGTCCTCCCCGGCCCGCGTCTTCATCTTTATGTCGGGGGCTTGTTTACCGATCAGCAGGGGGCGCGTCTTGTCGGCATTCTCCCTCATTTTAGCCAGTTGCTCCTCTTCCGCCCAGTAGGCTTTTCCGTTGGCGTAGTAGTTATCGACCATGTGAACGTACACCGCATCCATGCCGACGATCTTGCTCGCGGCGGCTTTGTTGGTGAAGTGAACCACGTAGTACTTGAACATCTCCCCCGAGGGGTCCATACGTTCCAGGACGCGGTCGACGGCGGCACTCACGGTATCCGGATGCTGTACGGTAAGTTTGTCGACGAAATAGTCGAGGCGCTGTTGGAGGAAGGGCGTCCGAAGCAGCCGCTCGTCCTTTAGGTCGATGTGGTCGAAGTAGTGTGCTCTTAGCCAACGGAAGCTGGCCTCGCGCCGCGCCTGCTCGTCCTCGATGCCATCGAATGCGGGAGGGGGGGTGGTTTTGTTCGTGCGGATGATGGCGGCGGTGAAGCTATTCGGGTGCTCGTCCAGGATGCTTTGCTGTTTGCTTTCGACCTCCTTATTCAGTGCTTCGCGGGTAGCCTCGAATTCAGCCTTGTTGGCTTCGCTGATGGTGCTGTCGGCCAGCAATTCGTTCAGTGGGCCCGCTTGCTCGCTCTGAACGGCCAGGAAATCGAGGTATTCGTAAAACAGTTGATTCTCGCTATCCCCCTCGACCTTGACCTTGCTCAGCTGGTCGGTGGAAGTTTGGAGGGAGAACTCCTGATCCCGGTCGATCAAAACCTGAAAGTAATTATTGTCGGGCGCGGTGACGACGAGGTAGATGCCGGCGGGCAGACCAGCCGAATCACTTTCGAAGACGAAGTCGCCGCTTGGGTCCCGGTACGCAGTATCGACGATGTACTGCTTGTCCATCACGTTGTTGGCCATGGTGAGGAAATCCTGCTCGTAGCCCTCGATACTTACGCTGATGTGGTAGCTGGCTTGCGCATTGGCATGCAGGGCGCAGATGAAGAGCAGAAGGAAAGTAAGGGTACGTTGCATGGGTAACGTTTTACGTGGCCGAACCAAAGGTAGCGCGGCGGATGCCAACCGGCGGATAATCCAAGTAGCAAAACGCCCTTAGCTACGGGGAGGATGAGCAAGGGTAGCGGCTTTTAGCTTTGATTAACGTCAGCGTGAATATTCCCCCCGCTTGCCTTACTTCCCACGGCCCTCCCCCGCCCTGCTTCTTTACCACCGCCCGGCGAGGGCGGCATTGCACCTGCGGCCTCGCAAAAATTCCACCCCCGGTCAAAATCGGTGCCGCTGTGAACATGAGCGGTACGGATTCGTGTTTTACGGGTGTAACGCATTAGTAATTAACCATTTAACGCAAAAGTAAACTATTTATGAAAACCTTTTCCGCCTTTCGCGGCATCATGCCGGACAACGCCCACACCCGCTACATCGACAATATTTTCGAGGACCGACGCCGGCGCCTGTACGGTGAGAGCGCGATCCGCCCCGAGCACGAGATGTCCATCCCCGGCGCCAACATCACGGAGTTTGACGAAGAGGAAAAAGCCGGCTACCTGATCGAACTGGCCGCACCGGGCTTTGACAAGCAGGATTTCGACGTGAGCGTGCACGAGGACGTACTGACGATCAAGGCCGACATGCACCAAGACCGCCTGCGGGACCACGACTCCTTCAGTCGCCGCGAACACAACTATTCGACGTTCAGCCGCAGTTGGTCGCTGCCCGAAGGCGTGGATGAAGACAACATTACCGCCGTATACCGCAACGGCATACTGGACGTATTCGTGCCCGTACTACGCCCCGTCGCGCAAACCCGCACGCCACGGCGCATCGAAGTCGGCGATCGAATCTAGTTTAGCGAAAGCCACTGTCACTGAACCCGCATCGCATCACCGCGATGCGGGTTTTTTTACGCCGAAACACCGAGAGCGTTGTAGTGCCGTAGGGCCGCCACGATGGGTTCGGCGGCTACCGTTTGGTTAATCGTGGCCCTTCCGGCTTGCGCGAGTAGGGTGAAGTTGATGCGGGCGTCGTCGTTCTTTTTGTCCTGCCCCATCAGCCGTAGCAACTCGGGGAAGGCTGACTCCGGCGTAACCCGGTGGCCGTACAAACCGAGGAGGTACGTTTCGATCCGCGCGTACTCGTCCGCGTCCAGGCCATTCCTGCCTACGCTCAGCCAGGCTTCCATGATCATACCGGCGGCGATGGCCTCCCCGTGGAGCATCCGACGGTCGGTTTCCAGCCAGTAAGACTCGATCGCGTGGCCGATCGTGTGACCGAAATTGAGTGCTTTGCGCGCGCCTTTCTCGAACGGATCCTCTAAGACGATCTCGCGCTTGATGTTTACGCTAGCGGGTATGTAGGCTTCCCAATCGACCGCACCAAGGTTTGTTAGTTGCTCTAGGCCCGTCCACTGGTCACGGTCGGCGATGAGGGCGTGCTTGATCATCTCGGCGTAGCCGGAGCGGACTTCGCGGGGGGGCAAGGTCCGTAAAAAAGCCGCATCGATCCACACGGCGATCGGGTTGCGGAAGATACCGATGCTGTTCTTGAGGCCGGCGAAATCGACCCCCAGCTTCCCGCCCACGGAGGAATCTACCTGCGACAGTAAGGTGGTGGGGATTTGTAGAAAATCGATCCCCCGCTTAAAGGTGGAGGCTACGAAGCCGGCCATGTCTTCGAGCACCCCACCACCGAGGCAAATGGCGCACCAACGCCGGCCTACGCCGTGGTCGAACATGGCCTGCCACAGCTCCCGGCACGTACCCAGATGTTTGTTGATCTCGCCCGGTTCGCAGCTGATCACTCTGGTGTTGGGGTGCGTGAGGTAAGGCTCGATGAGGGGCAGGCAGTGCGCTGCGGTATTCGTATCGACGAAGACGACCCAACCGGCGTAGTCGCGCTCGTGAAGCCACGCGAAGTGGCTTTCGGTCAGGGCGCCAAAATGGATGGTGTACTGGTCGGCAACGGGCAGGGTCATGCCGGCAAAAGTACGCTTATACTAAGATTCGACTTCGTAGGAATTCATGGCCCGGTAAATGCTGCGGCGTACGCGCGCCCGAACGTTCATCTTTTGCAAACGCCGGTTATTCGGGTCGGGGTGTACCCGGTTGGTGAGGAAGACGAAGACCAGGTCGTTCTCCCGATCCGCCCACACGGAGGTACCGGTATACCCGAGGTGGCCGACGGTGTGCTCCCCTACCCCGAGCGTTCTGGCTTCCTTGCTGCGGCCGTACAGCCGGTCGAAGCCGAGGGCGCGGTAGTTGTAAGGCCCCCGCGCCGTGAAAGTGGCTACGGTTTGCGGGCGGAGGTACTCGCGGCCGTTGAAGGTGCCTCCGTTGTTGAGTAGCTGAAAGAGCCGGGCCAGGTCGGAGGCGTTACCGAAAAGCCCCGCGTGGCCGGCGACGCCGCCGAGTAGCGCCGCCGCCTCATCGTGGACGTAGCCGCGGAGGAGCCCGCCGCGCATCCAGTTCTCCTGAATGGTGGGGACGGATTGATGGTTTGGAAAGCTACGGTTCGGTCGGTAGCTCAATCGGCCGAGCCCCATCGGCGTATAGAATTCTTCGGCTACGTACTCGGCGAGCGTTCTTTCGGTTATCGACTCGACCACCAACTGAAGGAGGTAGAAATTCAGGTCGCTGTAGGCGTAGGTGGGGCGTTTGGTGTAGTTAAGTTTACCGCTCAGGCCACCCCGGATCCAGGCGGGTACGCGACCGTCCAGCCAGCGGTTCGGCCCCAGCTCAACGTCGAAAGCCGCGCTGTTACCGCTGGCGGCAAACTCCCGGCTGAGCCAGGGGGCGATGGGTATGCCCGCTTGTAAGCCGCTGTGGTGCGTCAGCAATTGGTCGATGCGGTAGCTACCCGGCACGCGCCGCTTCAGGTCGGGGAGGTAATCCCGCACGCGGGCTTTCAAATCGATCCGCCCGGTATCGTAAAGCTTCATAACCGCGAGCGTGGTGGCCGCTGCTTTGGTGACCGATGCCAGATCGTACAGGTCACCGTTGTCAACGGCCTGCCGCCGGTAGGTGTGGTGGCCGTAGGCTTTTTGGTAGACGACCTGCCCACCCTTCAGGATGGCTAGCTGCGCACCCGGCATCGCACGGTAGCGAATGCCCCGGTTGATTTCGTAGTCAACCCGCTCGAGCGCGCTTCGGTCGATTCCCAGGTGCTCCGGAAGGCGAAAGCCGCTCGCCCCGGCCCGCAGGCGATAACCCGTGTCGGCGGCGTACGCGGGCGTAGCCTCTTTGAGGCGGCCGTCGATCAGCTCCGCTCCGTAAAGGGCCTGTGCGAGGATTATTTGCCCTTCCTTTACGTAGAGTGGCGTGTGCAGAGCGGACCACCCGGCCGGTACTTTGGGGATTTGGCGGACGTCACCGAAATGCAGCAGCGTAGCGCTGAAGCGGGGCCGATCGATGAACTTTAGGAACCACGGTTTGCCCCGTGCACCTCCGTCCGAGACGGCAACGATAATGGTCTTAAGGCCGGGGCGCGTGACAACGGTGCCGGCCGACCGGGGGGAGTACGGGGCCTCGAGTACGTCCGCGTACTGACGCAGGATGCGTAGCAGGTGGGCCGGGCGTCGATCGGTTTGGTAGACTACCCGGAGCCGGCGAACGGTCAGCGGAAGCCCATCCGCCGGGTCGGTAAGGAGTACGGACTCCCGCTGTAAGCGCTCGTAGCGTTGGAGGTCGCCCGGTACGTCCGCGCTTTCCGGCGGCCAGTTCGCGGCGATCGCAAGCGTATCGGAGTCGGGGAAGGAAAGCGGGGGGAGCTGGCCCGGGGTACCGGCGGGCGCGGCGGTAGCCGGGGCCGGGGTGATACTATCGATGGGTTCACCGGTCGAACCCACAACGAAGAAGTCGGAAAACCAGCCCAGGAGGTCGTCCACCCAGCCGGCGGCGTGAGCCGGTTGGGAGGTGAGCATCAGGATGCTCCAAAACGATAGTACGAAAAGACGCTTCATTGGTTATTTGACGGGGCGAATGCTGATAAGAAACTTTTCAAAGCCTTAATAGCGTGAGTTTTAGGCCGGGTTTAAGGTTTTGGTAACGGCAGGCCGGCCTGGGAAATTGGCGGCGTCGGTACGGGGGGCGGACAATTCCTGTATGTTTGCGCAAACTCGCTCATGCTACTTTCTTCCGGGGTACTGTTGGCAATCGTCGTCGTTACCCTGATTTTCGGGAGCCTGGCCGGTTACCTGTTCGCCCGGTATCGAATGGGTAACGGCCGCTACCTTTCCGCCGAAGCGGTGCGCCTGGCGTACGTCCGCCGTGAGGTTCACGATCAGCTACAGCGTGAATCCGACCTGCACTACGAAAACCTTCAGGAGAAACTGGCTACCGAGCGGTCGCTCGCCGAACAGATCGCCACGTATAAAAGCGAGCAGAAGCATTTGCAGCAGCGCCTGGACGGCCACCAACTCGAACTACAGCGATTACAGCAGGCCAGCCTAGCGCAATTCGAGCGGACGGCGGAACGCTTATTTCAGGAGAAAAGTAAGCGGTTCACGGCCGAGAACGCCAGCCAGTTGAAGGGTATCCTGCAGCCGTTGCGGGAGCGCATCGAAGGGTTCGAACAGCAGGTCGAGCGCCGCTTTTTGGAGGAGACGCGCGACCGGGTAACGCTGCGTCAGGAGATCAAACATTTGCAGGAGCTCAACACCCGCATCAGCACGGAGGCGAACAACCTGGCCGGTGCCCTACGCGGCAACAGTAAGACCCAGGGGGATTGGGGAGAGTGGCAACTGCTTACGCTACTGGAAGCGAGCGGCCTGCAGCAGAACGTACATTTTAAGGCACAGACCAGTTACCGGGATGCGGACGATAAAGTCAAGCGCCCCGACTTCATCATCAACCTGCCCGAACGGAAGCATTTGGTGATCGACTCCAAGGTCAGCCTGACGGCCTATGACCGCTACCGGGCGTGCGCCGACCACGACGCCGAGCGGCCGGTGCACGCACAGTCTCACTTACGCAGCTTGCGCCAGCACATACTGGACTTAGCCAGTAAAAACTACACTTCGCTCTACCAGATCAGCTCGCCCGATTACCTGCTGTTGTTCGTGCCCATCGAACCCGCCTTCGGCCTGGCGCTGCAGACCGACCAGGGTATCTTCCTGGAGGCGCTCGAGCGTAATGTAGTGATCGTGACCCCTTCTACCCTGTTAGCTACGCTACGCACCGTGAGTTTTATTTGGAAGCAGGACCAACAAAAACGCAACGTGCAAGAAATAGCGCGACAGAGCGGTATGCTTTACGACGGCTTTGTTGCCTTCACCGAGGAGCTGCAGAAGGTCGGCAAGCAACTCGATCGGGCGCAGGAGGCCTACCAGCTATCCATGCGAAAACTGGCTACGGGGGGTAAGCCCGGCGCTACGCTGATCGGACGGGCGGAACGACTGCGAACCCTGGGTGCTAAGCACAAGCGGCGGCTGGATCAGCGGCTCGTGGGGGAAGAAGAGTGAAGGGGGGCCGTAGGGGCTTCCTCGTCGCCATCCATACGGTCTTCTATTTTGTCCTTTATGCCGGATTCCTGCATCTCTACTTCCTGTTCCATCTCCTTTTGCAGGAAATAGTTGAGTACCGTACGAATGACGGCAATCGCGGCGAGCTTGCCAACGGCATTCCAATCGGGGGCAACGGCGGTATGCAGGATGTCGGCGGCCAACTGAAATTCCAGGGCGACGACCAGGTAACGGGCCAGGCTTAGACGGAGGGGGATGTAGTCTTGGTCAACTCGGCTAAGCAGCTGGCCTCCGTAGCATATCAGCGAGAAGCAGACCCCCCAAACGATAACCAGGACGCCTAAGGCCTCGACGAGCAGCGTCAGCCATTCGACGCCCTGGTATACGTGCGATTCTATTAGGCCAAATGTGCTCTCCTCCATACCAGTTGGTACGGAAAGTCTACGTCAGATGTTGAGTCGTGACGTGGCGCGGCGGCCCCTAGTCGAATCAAATTGAAAAGTAAATCCGTGAGAAAAATGAGTAAAGTCAAACTTATACAGTGTGTATTACGCGTTGCTAAGTAAAGCACAAACATAATGCTTCGGTCGGGAAAAGACAACCCCACACGTAATATACGACCTATCAATCAAGCATTTACGCATAATAACTATACACCTATCAGCAGTAAAGTCTTAGGGCTTACCATTATTACTCGCTATGCACGCCAAAAACCGCTACCGGGGCCGCCACGACCTCGCCTCCCTGGCCACCACCGCTCCGGAACTGAAGCAGTACTTCATTACTACGCCGGGCGGCCACACGAGCCTTGATTTCTCCCACCCCGAGGCCGTCCGCCACCTTAATCGCGCCCTCCTGCTACGGGATTACGGCTTAGATCACTGGGACATCCCGAGCGGAAGCCTCTGCCCCGGGGTCCCCGGCAGGTTGGATTACGTACACGTTCTGGCCGACTTATTGGGCGAACGGAAGGCAGCAATTACCGGATTGGATGTAGGCACCGGGGCCAGCCTCATCTACCCCATCCTCGGCAGCCGGGAGTACGGATGGAACTTCATCGCTACGGACGTAGACGACAAATCCCTAAAGGTCGCCCGTGCACTGATCGGCTTCAATCGGGGGCTTGACCGTAAGATTCAAATAAGGAAGCAGACTGACCCGAAGCACGTCTTTCGGGGCGTCATCCACCCGGGCGATCGCTTTGCATTTTCGATGTGTAACCCACCATTCTTCGCGGACGCGGCGGCGGCGGCGAGTGCGAATAACAGGAAGTGGAAGCAGCTCGGAAAGCCGGATGATCACGTCCACAACTTCGGTGGCCGCCCCAACGAATTGTGGACGCCCGGCGGCGAACCGGCCTTCCTGCGCAGGATGATCGAAGAGTCGGCGGTGTACGCTGAGCAGGTAGGTTGGTTCACCACGCTCGTTTCGCAGCGGGGCTATCTGCGTGCGGCGCAGCAGCAGCTACGGCAGCTGGGTGTCAGCGAGCACAAAGAGATAAGCATCGGGCAGGGCGGGAAGAAGCGCCGTGTATTGGCCTGGAAGTACGCTTCCTAGGAGTACTGCGTAAGGATGTTTTCGAAAAGCTCCTGCCGCCCGCTGGTCATTGCGGGTTGGCCTTGCTTTTGACCGAGGTCGGCGAGCTGTTGAAGCGTCATGCTTCCTTTTTCGTAGGAAGCACCGTTTCCTTCGTCAAAAGTAGCGTAACGCTCCTCGCGAAGCTCCTTGTACTTGCTGGAAGTAAGGATTTTATCCGCGGCGATCAACCCCCGCGCGAAAGCGTCCATGCCGCCAATGTGCGCGTAGAAGATGTCTGCGAGATCGGTAGAATTTCGCCGCGTCTTAGCGTCGAAATTTACGCCGCCGCCCTGGATGCCGCCGGCTTCGAGGATGACGAGCATGGCCTCGGTGAGCTCCGGTACGTTCGTAGGGAATTGGTCCGTATCCCAGCCATTCTGGTAGTCACCGCGGTTGGCGTCGATGCTGCCGAGTAGCCCGTCGGCGGCGGCAACGGCCAGTTCGTGCTGGAAGGTGTGTTGCGCCAGCGTAGCGTGGTTAACCTCGATGTTCAGCTTGAAGTCGTCCATCAAATCGTACTTCCGCAGGAAGCCGGCCACGGTAGCGCTGTCGAAGTCGTACTGGTGCTTACTCGGTTCGAAGGGTTTCGGTTCGATGAAGAAGGTGCCGGTGAATCCCTGGCCGCGGGCGTAATCACGCGCCATGGTCAGGAACCGGGCGAGGTGGTCTACCTCGCGGCCGTAGTCGGTATTCAGCAGGCTCATGTAACCTTCCCGGCCGCCCCAGAATACGTAATTCTCGCCGCCCAACTTGATGGTGGCATCGATGGCGTTTTTTAACTGGGCGCCGGCGTAGGCGACTACGTTGAAATCCGGGTTGGTACTCGCCCCGTTCATGTAGCGTGGGTGGCTGAATAGGTTGGCCGTACCCCAGAGCACTTTGATACCGGTACGCTGCATTTTCTCTTTAATATAATCGGTCACCTCGTCGAGTCGCTTCCCGTAGGTATCCAGGTCGGCACCGGCTTCGTCGAGCAGGTCGACGTCGTGGAAACAGAAATAATCCAGCCCCAATTTTTGCAGGAGTTCAAAACCGGCATCGGCGGCGTTCTTAGCTTCCCGAACGGGGTCGTCGCCACCTAACCAGGGGTAGTTCGCCGTGCCGGGGCCGAAGGGGTCGCCACCGGTATTGCGTAGGGTGTGCCACCAGGCCATTGCGAATTTAAAGTGCTCGGCCATGCTTTTGCCGGCGACTACTCTGTGTTTATCGTAATATTTAAACGCTAATGGATTATCACTGTCTGCGCCTTCAAACTGGATGTCCGGAATAGCTGAAAAATACTGAGCCATGTCAAATGTTTCTGTTTGTTTGCTTCTTGCCTAAATGGTCAGGTACCACTCCTAAGAGTACCTTTTAGTAAGTCGCGGGCAATGTAGGCAATGCCCGACACTTTCCGACGGGTCAAAAAAACTACAATCGTTTTCGGTCTATTCCCGACCGGGATCTTTCGGGATTGCCCCCGTTGCCTGGCCGAAATAGTAGACGAACTGCTGCATCTGATTAGCGAGTTCCTTATTGCCGGTAGCCCGGAAATAGGTATCCGCCAGCCCCCGCAGCGTCTGGTACATGAAGCGGTCCATTTCTACGACCTGCAGCTCATTCGTCCATAGGTCGATCTTCATCGTCTCTTTACTTCGCTCGTTGAACAAGCTGACCAGCATGCCCTTACATGCTTCGCTCGGGCCGGGGTTGTCACTTGCCTTCCACTTCAGTTCGACGGGTAGCTTATCGGCGTTCAGGCCGACGTCAATGGTAATGGTGGAGCGCTTACTGACGACTTCTTTAGCCATGTGGGGGGATTATTTTGCGCAAAGGTACCGCTCGCCCGTACACTGTAGCCCGTCGCCTCAGTCACCCAGGCGAATACGCACCGCATCGAAGTAAGCCCGCAGCATCGCTTCGGGCTGGATGGAGGTATACACCCCGATATCACGGCGTAAGTTGCCGGCGGGGGCCGGTTGCCGTTCGAGCGTGGCCAGCTCCGGGTGGAACCAGGCTTCCAGGCTGGCGACGTCCCACATGGTCCACTGCAATTTTTGGGGGTCTTCATCCGTCCACCAGCGGTCGAAATTATTCCAGCGGTTCTTGAGCAGGCGGGTAAGGCGGTGGCTTGGGGGTAATAAGCTATCGAGCTGCGCCCGTTGCATTTGTAGGGCTTCGCTGGTGGTGGCCGTCATGACCGTGAACTCCAGGCGGGGGTTATCCAGCAACAAATTAAGGGCAACGGTATCGTTACTGGTATTGAACTCCCCCTTATCGTAGACTTGGGTTTTCGGGTCGTACCAGAAGCCGAGGTAGCGGGCGTGGATGACGTCGGCGATCTCGGGTTTAAGCAGGATGGCGGAGGCAAGATTCGTCGCTGGCCCTAAAATGAATACTTGCAACTTGTCGTCTTCATTCGCGAGCAGCGCCCGTTCGATGATGAAGGCGGCGGCAGGAGAGCGGCGCGGCTTTTTGTCATTCGCGAGCGGGTGGTTACTCCCGACCAGGGTGCGTAGCTGGGGCCGTTCCATCACCCTGGCAATCTCCTCGTTGAGCGTCTGGCTTTCCTCGGCGCTGTAGTCGCCGGCGAGGGGGGAACTGTGAAATTGAGCGGCGGTGAGTCCGGCCAGACGTGGGCCCGTCTTACCGCGGTCGTCCCGCGCAATGGCACCCACGATAGCGAACAGGTCGTCGATCTCGTTGGCAGTGTCGGCGTCGATGATGTATTCCGTTCCGGTGCGGTCCGACAGGGCGGTAACGGCATCCCGCTGTCGTCCGTCGGTAAGGATGTTGTTGTACACGTAGTAACAGCCAAAAGCAGCCCCGGCCGTTACCAAAAGAATGATGAGCAACCCTAGGATATTACGCATAGCTCACCAACACGGCGGGGCCGCCTTTGGGTTCAAGATTTTTCCCTAGCCCCCGCCGGGCCGATCAGATAGACCGGCATATAGGTTACCCGCGGCCTGGTCGTGTCGGGGGCATCATCGTCACCGGCCGGATAATATTTGGTCTCCACGCGGAGCTCGTGGCGGCCGGGGCTGAGCGCGCTTGCGGTGCCGAGGTCGTAGCGGATGCCGTATTGTTCGAAACCTACCGTCTTTAAATACTCCCGTACTGGATCGAGATCGGTGAGTTTCGTACCGTCCAGGTAGATGCTGACGTAGTCGTCGGCGCAGGTGAGTATGCGCTTCCGATCGATCTTGCGGCGTTCTACCCTGGGTAAGTCTTCGTCGGCTTCCGGCAGGTCGCAAATGGCTTCGAGTTCCTCCGCCTCGCGTTCGGGTACGGGTACCCATACCCAAAAGGGATCCGACGGCTGTAGGTAAAGGGAGGCCGTGACGGGTTCGTAGAGTAGATCTTCCGGCAGTGGCTCCGCGTAATTGTTATGGTCTATGCTGGAGGGTGTATCGCCTAATCGGTGGTAGACCTCGTCGATGAAGGCCGGTTTTATCGTACCCGTGAAGCCGATCAGCAGACCGATTACGAAGAGCACTAAAAAGCCGGCTACCGCACCGGCGATCACTTTAGCCGTGCTTTTCGACTCAATGGTAGATTGGCTTCCCATCAGGCTCAGCCCGAGCACGGTGTATCGCCGGTTAATCGGGTAAGTCAGGTAGCTAGCTAACTTAGTGAGCGGGAAGTGATAGCGTTGGACCCACGCTCTCTCCCGCAAGCCCGGAAGCATGAACAGGGAACTTACCACCGATCCGAGCAAAACCAGTACCGCCGGTAGCAGACAAATAACCCAGGCTAGCGTCGAATTGACCCCGAGGTCGGTGAGGATGCCTATCATAATCAGAACGACCGATAGGAACACACCCAGATTGAGCATGAGGCCGGCAAACGTGAAGCCCTTACCGAACAATCCACTGGCGGATCGGTCCAGCTCACGGATGAAGCCATCTACGTCGCCGTAGGCAGCCCTGGTTTTCTCGAAGAAGTCCTGGCTCCACATCGTGCTTTTCACAATCCCGTCGGGGTATACGCTATTCAGGCCTATCAGGCCGATCCAGAGCGCTCGGACGGCAAAATGAAATATAAACAGGAAAGCTAGCCCGTAGGCGAAGAATACCCAGTAGGTAACCGCCAGAAACCAGAGCTTCAACGCCGCCCGGTCGTAATTCAGAAGCAGGTAGTGCTGTGCGTCGTCCAACAGGCCTATGAGTTGCAGCGAACCCAGTATGGCTACACCCGAAATTATCAATTCCGCTTGCCAGCTCTCCCGCTCCAATTTACGGAGCCACTTAGGTTTCGATGCAACTACTCGCTCTTCCATACGACTGCTAAACTACTGCGCAGACGTTTGGATCGGTATATCAACTCGCCGTTTGAAGGAATTGAAGCAGGGTCTCGTTCAGTTCCGATTTGTGCGTTACGTTGAGGCCGTGCGGGCCACCGTCCACTTTATGGTAAGTGGCGTGGGGGATCAACTCAGCGGCTTGATCGCCGGCCGTTTCGATGGGAACGATGTTATCGGACGTCCCGTGAACGATCAACGTGGGTACGGTGACGTTCTTGCATTCGCTGCGGAAGTCCGTCGTCGCCCAACTCTCGGCGGCTTTGATGGTTGCGCGGGGGCTGGCGTAGGCCGCGATCGTCCAATCGTAATCGAGCTGGCCTTCACTCACGTCGTGGTTTAGCAGTTTGTAATTGTAGAAGTTCTTGACGAAAGATTTCAGGAAGCCGACCCGGTCCGTCTTCAGTGCTTGCATAATATCATCGAGGGCGGCTTGCGGTACGCCGTTCGGGTTGTCTTCCTTTTGCGCGACGAGGGGAATAATGGAACTGATCAGCGCGGCGCGGGCGATGCGGTCCGTCCCGTATTCGGTAAAGTAGCGAACCACCTCGCCGCCGCCCATGCTAAAACCGACGAGCGTAACGCGCCGTAGGTCGAGGTGTAGGATGAGTGCACGAAGGTCGCCGGCCAGCGTCGTATAGTCGTACCCACCCCAGGGGGCGGAGCTGATGCCGAAGCCACGGCGGCAGTACGAGATTACGCGGTAGCCGGCTTCTACGAGCGCACCGACTTGCGGCTCCCACGCGCGGTGGCTCAACGGCCAGCCGTGGATAAGGATGACGGGGTCGCCGCTTCCGTAATCTTCAAAATGGATATCGGCTTTATTCGGGGTGGATGCACTCTCAAAGAACGGCATAGGCTGGGGGCTTGGGTTTTATATAATATACTACTCGAACGCAAATCACCGCCACCCGTGTTCAGTTCAGGCCCGTTCGCGCCCGCTGCAACTCATCCAGGATCAGCCCCGGCAGCCAGGTGCTGCGCTCGAAAAAGAAGGCGCTTTGCCTGTCGCCCAATTCCTCCATTATTATTTCGAGGATAATCAGGGCGGCGTAGAGCTCTTCGGGGGTGTAGCTGGGGCCGGCGGAAAGATCGGGGTTGGGGGAAAAAAGGAGCGCTTTGAAGCGGGCGGAGAGCTCCGCCTCGCTGGCCCTACTGAAGTCGATCGGCCGCCCCGTCAGTGGCACCTCGAGCGTCTTGATTATCTTGTATACCAGACCGCCCATAAATACGACCTTTTCTCGGTCGGAAAAATTAGCCGAACGCAAGGTTTTCTTGATGGGCAGCTCGACCGCTTCCAGTACCAGGCGCTCCAGCCGGCGGCGCTCGTTGAGGCGGCTGACGTGCAAATCCGAAAGCGGGTCTACCGCGTCGACCATCGAGCGGCTGCCATAGGGGAGTTCGCGCACGAGCAATGTGGTATCCACCGGAACATCGAATACGCTCATAATCGTGTTGGACGCTCCGATATCCACCAATACGAATTCATTAAATTGCATATCCGTCCGCCCTTGCATAGTATAAAAATTGGCCCGTGCTTCCCGTTCGGGCGTTAATTCGCGGATATTCAAGTCGGGGTATGCGGCCGCGATAGCCGCACGCAAGATCGGACCGGCCGCCAGGTTTTCGTATTCCGGGCTTAACGTTAAAAATACTTGACTCAGGGGTTGATTGAATTCTTCGAGATCCTGACGCAGTTTATCTATATGCCCGAATATCAGGTCGGTTTCTTCCTGGCTCACCTTCCTATCGAATGGATAATTGGCGTCTTTCGCCCGGTCGCTCAAGCGCTCGATTTGCTCGTATATGTACCGCCCGCCATCGTCTTGGCCAACCCCGACAAATACAGCCTGCGCCCCGTCGGTAGTCACTTCGACGGCCCCGTAATAACCTTCGACTTGCTCGAGCCGATCGCCGGCGGGTGCGCTCGTTTGCTCGTCGGCACCGACGGCGCAGGCGCAAAACAGGGGTGCTAACAGACATAGCTGAAGCAGACGGACCATAGTCGAAATGAAAGGTGAAAAGTTGTGTCGCTCAGATTCCGTCTAAAGATAAGGATAGTACCTGCAAAGCATTCGCCACGCCGGTGGCCCGCTCCCGCCCCGGCTGAGTGGGGGGGGGGGAGGTGCAGGACTTGAATAGCAAAGAGATAGACCGGCCGGGCCGGGGTACCACCCGTAGAGAAAATAGTGAAACGCCGTACCTTCGAACGTACCCAAACCTAAGTAACCGACGTGAAACAATTCCTCCCCCTACTCCTTTTCGTGGTCGTCCTCAGTACTTACCAGCAAACAGGCCGAGCCCAAATGACCAAGACCGCCGACTACCCCACCATCACCGTCACCTACCCCGCCACCAAAACCGTCGACCAGGTTGATGACTACCACGGCACCGAGGTAAAGGACGAATTCCGCTGGTTGGAGGACGATAACGCGGAGGATACCAAGGAATGGGTGACCGCCCAGAACGAGGTCACTTTCGGTTACCTCGAAAAAATCCCCTTTCGCGCGAAGTTCGCCAAACGGATGGAGGAGCTCATCAATTACCCGCGCATCGGCGCACCGAATAAGGTGGGCGACTACTACATCTGGAGTAAGAATGACGGCCTGCAAAATCAATCGGTCTACTACTACAAAGAAGGCGTCGACGGTGAAGAAAAAGTATTCATCGACCCCAATACCCTCAACGAAGAAGGCACCACCGCGATCGGCCTGATGGGGGAGGATAAAGACAACCGATACATGGCTTACCGCCGCAGTGAGGCCGGCTCGGACTGGGGTACGATCCACGTGCGCGATATGGCCAGCAACACCGATACGGAGGACCACCTCGAATGGGTAAAATTCGGCGGGGCCGGCTGGTATAGGGACGGTTTTTTCTACAGCCGCTATCCGGAGCCGCAGGAAGGGGAAGCGCTTAAGGGCAATAACCTCATGCACAGTATCTATTACCACCGACTCGGCACCGGGCAGGAAGAAGACGTGCTGATCTACGAAGACCGGGAGAACCCCACCTACTACCACTACGGCGGCACCACCGAGGAGGAAGACTACCTGATTATGTACGCCGCCCCGGGCACGGACGGTTTTGCCCTCTACTACTGGCCGCTGGATGGGCGCGACCTCCCCGAGGGTAAGCCCACGGCCCTCTTCCCGGAAACGACCCAGAAGAGCAGTATTGTCCATAACGACGGCAACGACGTTTGGGTGCTGACCGACGTAGACGCCCCGAACTACCGCCTCGTCAAGATCGACCTCGACCGCCCCGGGCCCGAAAACTGGACGGAGGTGATCCCCGAAAGCGAGAACTTGCTGGCCAGCGTCACTACCGGCGGCGGCTACCTCTTCGCCAATTACCTGGAGAAAGCGACGGACCGCTACTACCAGATGAACTACGACGGAACGGACAGGCGGGCAATCGACCTGCCCGGCCTTGGTAGCGCAGGTGGGTTCAGCGGTAAAGAAGAAGAGAAGAAACTGTACTATGGCTTTACGAGCTTTACCTACCCCTACACCATCTTCGAATACGACGTGGAGACGGGTACCAGCAACCAGTTCTTCACCCCCGACCTGAAGTTCAACCCGGAAGACTTCGTCGAGAAGCAGGTTACCTATACGAGCAAGGACGGTACGCCGGTGACCATGTTCATCGTTCACAAAAGAGGATTGGAGCTGGACGGGCAGAACCCCACCTACCTCTACGGTTACGGAGGCTTCAACATCAGCCTGACGCCGAGTTTCTCGACCTTCCGCATCCCGATGCTGGAAAACGGGGCGGTGTTTGCCATGCCGAACCTGCGCGGGGGCGGCGAGTACGGCGAGGAATGGCATCAGGGCGGTATGCTTAAAAATAAGCAGAACGTGTTCGATGACTTTATCGCGGCCGGCGAATACCTGATCGCGGAAGGCTATACTAACAAAGAGAAGCTAGGTATTGCCGGAGGCTCGAACGGCGGCCTGCTCGTCGGCGCGGCGATGACGCAGCGCCCGGATTTGTTTGCCGTGGCCTTCCCCGCCGTCGGCGTGATGGATATGTTGCGCTACCACAAATTTACCGTCGGTAAAGGATGGATCCCCGAATACGGCAGCAGTGAGGATGAGGAGATGTTCCCGGTGCTGGAGGCTTATTCGCCCTTGCACAACCTGGAAAAAGGCACCGCTTACCCCAGCACGATGGTAACGACGGCGGATCACGACGACCGCGTGGTACCGGCCCACAGCTTTAAATTTGCCGCTAAGCTACAGGAGGCGCACGCTGGCGAGCGCCCGGTACTCATCCGCGTCGCGGTGGATGCGGGCCACGGCGCCGGCAAACCAATCAGCAAAACGATCGAGGAGCAGGCGGATCTGTGGAGTTTCTTCTTTTACGAGACGGATTCGCCGGTGAGTTATGGGGTGGCGGAGTGAGTAACCTGAAGCGGATTGGCTGAACGACAAAAGTTCAGACAAAGACGTGAAGAGGCCGTGACCGCTCTATGCTTTGCTCCAAACCCGATTGAAAATTTAATCGGTGAAAATGTAAGAATATTGAAAATACCGAGTAGGATGACGCCCAAAGTAATTCTTACGCCTAAAGAATAATTGAAGTAGGTTACTGTGGTAGAGGCAGCTAACAGCGCGACTGAAGCCAGTACCTGTATATCGAAAACTGGCACCCTGACAAAATAGAAAACCAGACCTGCCCAAAGGAGGTAGATGGAAAGCCAATTTAAGAAACTTGGGTGCTTGCGGCGCATCGAAAGACCGTCATCTAATGTCTGCTGCTTCATAGTCGCTTACATTAAAGTATTTAATACTATACTACCCCAACCACTTCTTCCCCATATCAACCTCACCCTGGGTTAACATCCGATCGAGCAACTCTTGAGCGTCCTTGCCTACGTGCATACCGGCGGCTTGCTTGCTTTTTAGAAAGCGTTCTTCCACCATATGGCCCAGGAAACCGATAAGGTGATCATAGTACCCGTCTACGTTGAGGAGGCCACAGGGTTTACGGTGTA